>JBDSAA010000093.1:0-12917 GCA_039922375.1 Ferruginibacter sp. | reverse complement strand
TTTCCGGACGACTGTCGACTCCTGTTGTTTTACCATCTTCCAGTTTAAAACCAAACTTGGTTGCAATTACCACCTGTTTACGAAAAGGCTCTAATGCCTCACCAAGCAGTTCTTCATTTGTAAAAGGCCCATATACTTCGGCGGTATCAAAGAAGGTAACACCCTTATCATAAGCCGCCCGAATAAGCCTGATCGCCTCCTCTTTTTCTGTTGGCGGACCATAAGCAAAGCTTAGCCCCATACAACCTAAACCAAGAGCTGATACTTCTAAGCCGTTCTTACCTAATATTCTTTTTTGCATGATTTTTTTTTTGAGTGAATTAAATATTAACGGTGTTTGTACCAATCCATTTTACCATTGCAGGACGACGATTGTGAAAAAAAAGGATTGTCTTCTGGTGTGATGTTTCACAATGTGACTCATTTCTTCTGCATTCAATTCAAATGGAACGAAATTTTGTATCATTGTTCGTTTTTGTTTTTTGCATAGATTATCTCAGCAAAGGTGCTGCCATTAATTGGCTTATATCGTATACAGATTACTGTTTTATCTACCAACATCGCTGATTCGCTGAATATAGAAATGGGAAGAATCTTATTACCTGCTTCAATTGTGTTTTAAGGAAATTGATGACATTAGCTCTAATGGTAGCTGTAGTTATCTCCGATAGTTTATAAAAGAATTTCAACGTTTGCTATGTTGGAAAGCAAAGATATTCAGTTAACAGAAGAATTGATTCGTACCTAACTACTTCCCTTTCGGAGCGTAAGCCCCTTTCTCTATCCATGTAACCCATGCTTTTTTAAATTCCGCATGACTCATTGGTGGCGGCGTACGTCCTTCGCCCATATCCCATCCTGCCTTCACCAAACCATCATCAGCATGCTCAATTAATTGTTTTAAATTTTTATTGCCATTTGTCTTTGGATTCACTAATTGCCTGGCCAGTTGAGCAGGTGTTTTTCCCTGGAAAACCATTTTCATATTTGCCGGAGGCAAGTGCCAGTTTGGATGGCCCGGGGGTGTATTTAAACCTTCAAGGTTTGTAGGCTGATGACAGTTGGAACATTTCATCGCATAAATTCCTTTACCATCTTTACCCCGGCGTGGCAACATGGTATGCTGGTGACTGTCGTCTCCCTGTAATGGCACATCACCTGAAGGATGGCAATTCATACAACGGGGACTCATCAAAACATTATATACATCCATAAAAGCCCTCACCGATTCAAGGCTATCCTTGATGGCGCCATGCTTCGCATTGCTAAAGGCTGATTCATTTTTAAAACTAAAACTCATGAATCCAACTACTGATATGAGTATGGCTAAAACCGCCATTGTCTTTCCAGGCAGTAAGTATCGTTGCATATTTTTATTCATAAAAAATGAAATTATTGTATCAAAAATGGTTCTGTCAAATCTATATTGCTTTACGTTGTATCTCCGCCGCTAATTTAATAGCACTACGTATCCTGAGGTAGGTACCGCAACGGCAAATGTTACCGGACATGGCGGCATCAATATCCTGGTCAGTTGGATTTTTATTTTCTCTAAGAAGTACCGCGGCTGACATGATCTGGCCCGATTGACAATATCCACATTGAGGCACATCCACTTCCTGCCAGGCTTTCTGTAAAGGATGATCGTGTTTTTCTGCCAGGCCTTCAATGGTAACAACTTTTTGTTCAGCCGCCCAGCTCACTTTTGTAACACAGGAGCGTACTGCTTCGCCATTGAGGTGTACTACACATGCGCCACATTGCGCCACCCCGCAGCCATATTTTGTTCCTACAAGACCAAGTGTATCTCTAAGCACCCAAAGCAAAGGAGTATCCGGATCTACTTCTACGTTGTAGGATTTCTTATTAATATTTAATGTGATCATAACTAAGATATAAATGATGATGAAAAAGTATTTGATTAAAGGGCACGATGGGGATTCAATACAGATTTTGCCTTGAATGATTTTCTTTTCGTACCTGGTATTTTATGCGATATTGCTTGTGAACCATATGGCTGTTGGTAAAGCCGTTTGCCGGCAGCCTTGTACAATGCATTTGCTACCGCCCCAAACACAGGCGGAAAAGGCGGCTCACCTAAACCTGTAGGATCAATATCATTCTGCACAAAATGAACCTCTATCTTTTTTGGCGCTTCGTGCATTCGAATAATTCTGTAGCTGTGAAAATTATTTTGTTCTACCGCCCCATCTTTATGCGTTAACCCTCCGTAAAGGGCGTTTCCAATTCCATCAACAACCGCACCCTGAACCATATTAGTTGCAGCATCAGGGTTTATTACAATGCCACAATCAATGGCACTAAACACGCTCTCCACATAAGGTTGTCCGTCTTTCATTGTCAAATCCACCACATGAGCCGCATAAGAATTATGGCAGAAGTAAGCAGCTACTCCCCTGCTGTATTTCTTATTTTCCGCTTTATTCCATCCTGATTTTTCTTTCACCAATTTCAATACACCTGCATAGCGGTCAGCATCGTATTCATTGTTTTTACCTACGGGATTTTCTTTGGCTCTTTTCAACAATTCCAATCTAAAGTCGATTGGATCTTTCCCCATCACTTCTGCCAGTTCGTCTAAAAAAGATTGCTCCGCAGCCGCATTAAAGTTTGACCGTGGCGCCCTGAAAGCACCAATCGTAATATTGGATGGTATCTGCCAACCTTCAGCAAGGTAATTATCAACCGCACCGGCAGGAAACCTGTTTGCATGAATTGGATGTTCAGGAATGCCGCCGCCTTTTACATGAAATGCGATCAGGTTTTTATTTGCATCCAGGGCGGCCCGGTAAGTGGCCGTGTACATAGGGCGATAAATACCATAGGTCATATCATCTTCACGGGTGTATATCAATTTGACGGGAGCTTTTACTTTTTTAGAAATAAGCGCTGCCTCATAGAGATAATGTGCATACGCTCTGCGACCAAAACCACCACCCATCCGGGTCATCTGAATTTCAATTTTATCGACTGGCAAATTTAAAAGTTTTGCCAGCGTTGGCTCTGACCACCCTGGTGCTTGCTGGGGCCCAACCACTAAAGCTTTTTCATCCGTAACATGTGCGAAGAAATTCATAGGCTCCAGGCAGTTATGCGCCAAAAATGGTGCGTTATAGGTCCGTTCAATAACCTGGGCCGCATTTTTAAAAGCTGTTTCGGGGTCGCCATCCTTTCTTAATTGTTGGGCTGGTTTGTTTGCATATTCCCGCATTTGTTTATGTTGGGCGTCCGTACTTTCAAGCACTCCCGGAACGATAACCTCTCTTTTTCCATTCCTGCCTGCAACGGTATCTTTGAATTCGCCAATAGGCTCCCAGTTTACTTTTAATTTTTTACGGGCCTTCATCACTTCCCAGGTGGTTTTGCCCACCACTACCAGTAAATCATTGAATGTTCGTGTATCAAAACCGCCCTGTTCAAAACCATCTTCATATAATTTCTGGCTAAAAATATCTTTAATGCCCGGCATTTTCAAGGCTTCGGATGCATCAAAAGATTTAAGTCTCATCCCGAAAGCAGGTGGATGTTCAATCATGGCGATCAGCATTCCTTCCTGCTGATAATCCAATCCAAAAAGCGGTTTACCGGATACTATTTTTAAACCTTCTACATTTTTCTTTGAGCTTCGTACTACATTAAAATTCTTTGGCTCTTTTAGCTTTACTCCTTTGGGAATGGGAATGCCCGAAGCCTTTGAAGCAAACTTTCCATAGGTTTCTGATTTACCGCTTTTGTTATGATAAAGCATTCCTGATTTAGTTGTCACTTCTTCTACAGGCACCCCCCATGTTTGTGCCGCAGCTTCCATCAGCATATGGCGTGCGGCCGCCCCTGCTTCACGGAGTGGTTTCCAATACATCCTCACCGAATTGCTTCCCCCGGTAAATTGAGGTCCTAATTTCACATTATCGTGCGGCCCCATTTCTACCAGTATTTTTTCCCAATCTGCCTCGAGCTCTTCGGCCACAATCATCGGCAGTGAAGTCATTACATTTTGTCCGAATTCAGGATTAGGGTTCAGGATTTTTATGATATTATCAGGCGTGATTTTTATATACCCATTTATCTCGATCCATTCTTTGGAAGGATCAGGATCGCCTGTTTTACCGGGAAGTTTGAATGCTGACAACCATGTAAAACTTATCATCAGTCCGCCACCGGCAAGGGCTGAGGATTTTAGAAAGGATCGTCTGCTAATGGAAGTTTTTAGATGTGTCATTGTCGGCAATTTATTTTGATCGATAATTAAATTTTAATCTTCATCTAAAGTTATAAAATACTATTTGGCATTTTTCATCATTTCAATTTTCTCCGCCCATCGTTTTGCTTTGGTGGTTGTCTTTGTTAAGATTTCATTTTTACCTATGATGGTTAACGTACTCTGTGCGCCCGCGGTAGTAAATCCATGAGGCATTTTATTGTTTAAACATAACTCTACAGCGATAAAACTGTTCCAATACCATACCATCATCATTAGGATAACAACAATTGCACTCTTTTTTTATGCCGTCCAAAAAATTGTAAAGCCTTAAACTTCTCTTGTTGCTAAACAATTTTTTGCCTGGCACTTCACGAAGTTCCCCGCTTTTTTCCGGCTACCTTGTATACAGATTACGGTTTCTGCTACCATTATTGCTGATTACTGCACGGGCATTCAGGAACCGCAGAATAATGCGATAATTTTGAATGATAAAAAATACGGTATGGATATGGTGCTACGGTTTGAAACAATCAGCGATTACAACGCATTTAATAATACTGAAACGCTACACCCGCTGGTAAGCGTAATTGATTTGTCGAAGGCTGATCCAAGGCAAGCCTCCAATATGTTTTTTGGTATTTATACCGTGTTCTTAAAAGACGTTAATTGCGGTGACCTGCGCTATGGCCGGCACACCTACGACTACCAGGAAGGGACGCTGGTATTTATCGCACCAGGGCAGGTGGTTGGCGTTGAGAACAAAGGAGAAACGTATCAACCGAAAGGATTTGCGCTGGTCTTTCATCCCGACCTGATACATGGCACTTCGCTCGGGCGCCATATGCAGGAGTACAGTTTCTTCAGCTATGAATCGAATGAAGCGCTCCATTTGTCGGAACGTGAAAGGAAGATTGTTTTAGATTGCTTTTCGAAGATTGAATATGAACTGGAACATGCCATTGACAAACACAGCAAAAGACTGATTGTATCCAATATTGAAATACTCCTGAACTATTGCATTCGCTTTTACGACCGTCAATTCATTACCCGTGAAAATATACACAAGGGAGTATTAGAAAGATTTGAGCATGTATTGAACGGGTATTTCCTGTCAGACAAGCCACATTCGCTTGGCTTACCTTCGGTAGCCTGGTGTGCAGGTGAATTGAATTTATCAGCTAGCTATTTTGGTGACCTAATCAAAAAGGAAACAGGAAAAACAGCGCAGGATTATATACAAGAGAAGTTGATTGATGTGGCGAAAGAAAAAATATTCGACCATAGCAAATCAGTTAGCCAAATTGCTTATGAATTGGGCTTTAAGTATCCCCAACATTTTACCCGTTTGTTTAAACAACGGGTTGGGCAATCGCCGAATGAATACCGGTCGCTAAATTGAAAATTACAAAGTGATTGGCAGTTTTCAAATCACCGATTCAATTTTTTTCTTAAACAAAAATTATCTCCTGAATTTCTATTCAAGACATGGTCAAAATTCGTGGTTCCGTTAAACCCTATCGGAGGATACACATTGCCGGCATCTATGCGTTTTTGAAGTAATACATTTTTTATCTATCGTCAACCATTTTGGAAAGTATCTAACTCCTATCTGGCTAAATAGCCTGCGTTTATTTAATTGATTTATATTTAAAATTCTTAAAAGTTACTTTGCCATCCCCTATTGAACAAAGCCCTATTTGTAAACTTAAAAATCCACTTAGTACATTATGGTGCATTGCAGAAACTTCCAATGAGTTCTCAATTTTGTTCCATTTAGTACCGTCTGTACTATAATACATGTCAACAGTGTTGTTGATATTTTTCAAGCGAAGAAATACGTGGTTTTTTATTACGTTTTTTTCTGTGGGGAACTGCCAGCCATGAAGATTTGCCAATATATTTTCATTATCTGCCAGGATACCTGAAAACGCACTGTTGTTGTAAAACAGTACCAATCCTCCGGTTGCTTTGCCTTCTATCAATAATTCCACATCGGCGGTATATGAGTGGCCGGATGGAATACAAAGTAACGGTGAAGAATTACCCACATTATTTCCTTTTGCCTTAATTATGATACTATTATCAGCTAATCGAAACCTGTTTGTATCATACTCTCCAAAAAATTTCCACTGGGCTTTTAAATGACTGCCTTCAAAATTATCGTTTAATGTAAAGTTAGATTTTGAAGCAACTACATCTGGTCTTCTAATTGGTTTGTTATCGCTTACACCATCCGGCAGTTTGTACCAGCCATCTTTTGTCCATTCAATTGGTTGGAGCAAGGTCTGGCGTCCTTTATTATAAAATTCTTTCTCATATGCATGAAACACTACCCACCATTTTCCTTTTGCATCTTCGAATATTGTACCGTGCCCTCTTGAGCGCCATCTTTCAGTGTTGGTTTTTGTTCGGATAATTGGATTATAAGGAGAATTTTCCCAAGGTCCAAACAGCGATTTTGAACGTGCAGAAATAATCATGTGGCCCGTGATAGGGCCTGCAGTTCCACCTTCGGCAACTGTTAGGTAATAGTATTCACCCCGCTTTATCAGCTTAGGGCTTTCCATGCAAAAGCACTCAATCGACCATTCGCGGGGTATCGGCCATCCACTGTATGAACTTTTATGTTCTCCTGTAACGGAAAGTCCATCTTTAGATAAAGGAACAAATCCGCCATTACTAAAAAATAAATACCTGTTTCCACTTTCATCTGAAATATGCCCAGGGTCTATATTGCCAACTTTCAGGTCAATAGGATCGCTCCATTGGCCATTTATTGAATCGGCCGTCACAACATAGTTTGTATTATTTGCCGGAAAATAGATGTAGTACTTATTTTTATATTTTACTAAATCAGGAGCCCACACAGAGCCAATGTATTTATGTAAAGCATTTGTTACCGGGTTCCAGTTAATCAAATCCTTTGAATGCCAAATCAACAAGCCTGGATAATATTCGAAAGATGAATGAACCATGTAATAATTATCACCATCACGTAATAAACTGGGATCTGCATAATCACCTGCAAAAATCGGGTTCATATAAAAGCCATCACCCTTTTCATTCGCCGTGGTTTGATATTGAGCATGTGCGATAACAGTCAATTGAATCAGTAAAATAGTTATTATAGTTTTACGCATATTATTTAAAGGAATTATTAATCATGATGAGTGCTAACAAAGATACACCTTGATTCCATTCAGAACGAGTCCATAACAACCCCGGGCAAACGCCCATTGCATTCATTGAGCCTTCGGGTTTGGTAAGATAATTAATTTGTTAAACCCAGGGCTTTCATCAAATCATTGTTAATAGCTGCAACCAATATTAATTTATTGTTAGAAATGTTTATCATTTTCATATCCTTTATATCTCCTTTCAAAACAAATCCGCTTAGAGCAGGTTTAATTACCAAAAAATTCCCCTTTCCATCTCCTTTCAGATAGCATCCGTAAGAAGCGTCATATCTTCCTGTCATTACTTCTGCCTGGTATTCATTGCCTCCTAATAACAAATCCATTTTACCATCATTATCAATATCTGTACAAACAATTGAATTAACAGGTGCAAACTGTGTCTCTACTGGAAGTGGATGTTTTGAAAATTTCCCATCTCCTCTATTCTCAAACCAGCAGGAACGAGCTTCATTGCACTGCAAACGTAAAAAAGAATCCTGCCCTTCTTGCTGTTTAAAAATATCATCCATCCTTGCTTTTGCAAAATCTTTAAAATAGAGATATTGCTTTCTTGCAGATGGCACCTGTTCTGAAAACTGATTCAACGAAACAGCGGTGCGATTAAACTGGTATGGCAATTGGTACTAATTAAAAAAAACAAAATGAACCATTTAATAAAAATAGTTTCCCTGTACGTCATTGTTCTTGCAAGTTTACCTTCCTGCAATGATGATAAAAAGGCAGCCGTTACCGCTGACGATAAAAAAGACACTATCGCCTGTTCGCCGGAAAGCAGCAAACTGGATACAGCTAAGATTGCAGAAATAACCGGCATGAAAGGCACTGCTAAAAATGGCGAATATAAAATCACCGTTCCGCAAAACGATCTCCATATTGTAGTGGATGGTTTTAAAATAATTCCACCCATGGGGTTGGGTACATGGATTGCATTTACTCCCTGCGGAGATAGTGTAATGATGATGGGTGATATTATCTTATCTGAAAATGATGTAGCGCCGGTACAGCAGGAAGTAATCAGGCAGGGCCTTTCTATCACTGCCATTCACAATCATTTTGTACGAAACAGGCCCAATGTGATGTACATGCACATTGATGGTTTTGGCAACGTATCAACACTTGCAGCCAATGCAAAAGCTATTCTCGAAAAAATAACGCAGGTAAGAGGTGCAGACCCAAAAGCTGCGAAAGGCGATAGTGTAGTGAATACTTTAAACATCCCAATGCTTGATTCTTTGATGGGGCATAAGGGAGAAATGAGTAAGGGCGTATACAAATATACCATTGGCAGGCCGGATGTAATGCTCAGGGAGCATGGCGTCCCCATCAGCAGTTTTATGGGATTCAACACATGGGCTGCATGGCAGGGTACGCCGGAGAAAGCCGCAGTGGCAGGAGATTTCACCATGTTGATGGATGAAGTGCAACCGGTAATAAAAGTACTCATTGAAAATGGCATTGAAGTGGTCGCAGTTCATAATCATATGGTACATGAAGAACCAAAAGTTTTCTTTCTGCATTATTGGGGTGTTGGCCCTGCTGAAAAACTGGCCAGGGGATTAAGGGTTGCGTTAGATAAAACAGGAAAAGGAATGGCTCATTAAAAATATTTGGAAAGATGGCCCCGACTGAAATTTATTACGTTGTTATTGTACTGGTTGCAAAGCCGGGCACTTCCGTTGATTATTTTCAGGCACTATTTGGAAAGAAATTTAGCCCTTAATTGATATTTTTCATGGGAGGTATAATAAAAGTTACAATGTGACAATATGAAAAGATTTATAGATGCGCAGGAAACAAAATACCCGCTTGCATTAGCAGAAATTAAAAGTGGAAGGAAGCAGAGTCATTGGATGTGGTATATCTTTCCTCAAATACAAGGTTTAGGTCTTAGTGATATGTCAAAACGATACGCCATCAAAGACCTTTCGGAAGCAGAAGCCTTTTTGGAACATCCACTTTTAGGTAGCAGGTTGATTGAAATTTGTACAGCACTGCTGGCCCTCCCAGGCAATGATGCTTACGCCATATTTGGAAGTCCTGATAATGCAAAATTGAAATCTTCTATGACCCTGTTCTCCCTTGTTAATAATACTGATCCGGTGTTTCAGCAGGTTTTAGACAAGTTTTTTAAAGGAGTAAAAGATCTTCAAACGATACAGATCATCAACGGAGCTTAAACATAAGGAGGTGGCGGCAATAGATACAAGCCGCAGTATGTTTTTGGATTGGATTGAATATGAACTGGAGCAATGGCTAATGACATATCAATCGCAATTTGGGCTAGCCACTTTTGCAAATGCTACTTGTGTCTTTCTTCTCATACAAACAGGGTTATATAATGGGTGACCTTGATATGTAATTTCATCAATGACAGAAGAGAAATGGGGCCGGGTTACTCCCCTTGCTTATAATTCAAAATTTAATCCACCTACCAACATAAATGGCACCCGGTCCGACCGGAAGAATTCCCTTGACTTGTTGTTCAGGATATTTTTTCCACTACAGAAAATATTCAGGCCTTTAACGGCCTGGTATGATACGTTTGCGTTTAGTATCAATTTTGCTTTTATATGATCAACACCCCTAACCCCGTCCTTGAAAATTATATTGGTTACATGGTAATAAGTTTGAGCCGAATAATAATAGGTACTCACATCTATATTAAATTTTGAATTAAGCTTGTAATCGAAGGAAGCACCGCCAAATACAGCAGGCGTGCTGGTAAGTTTTGCCGTGGTGCCCATACCCGAAAAAATATTATTATGAGCCGGATCATTTTGTATTGCGCTGGGTGCAGCGTTGGGGGAATTAGGGAACGGTGCATAATTTTTAGTTCGTGATTGCTGAAATGTTATGAAGGGTTTTACCGCCAGTTTTTTTGAACTATACACCAATGATAAAGTGATTCCCTGTTGTCGCAGCGTAACCGGAAGGTTGGTAGGGATAAGCGGAATCACAGTTATTGTATCGTTACCGGCAAGCTTTCTATAAGGTGCATGTGTGACCAGGCTGTTATAATTTTTGGAATTGATATTGAATATTTCAATGTCAATATTTAGCCCCGGAATGATATTGCCACGATATCCAATTTCCAGCATTCCCGCTGTAAGCAATTGCAGATTTTTATTTCCTTCAAGTGCCAACATAATAAAATTGCGATAGCCTGAAGCAAAGTAGCTCGCCCGTTGATTAACATATGTATCATACACAGTTGATGATCGCGGCGATTTTGAATAAACCGCCCTTACTAAATGACGCTTACTTATTTTATACGTAGCTGCAAACTGTGTAGAAAGGTAGGTCGTATCTGGATAGTTGAATTTATTGGCGGCCAATGCCGCCACCAGTCTTAATTTATTATCAAACATTTTGTATTCGGCCCTAAGCGAAGCTGTTAGTGTAGTGATTCGCCCTTTAGCATTAAATATCCCGGTCTTGTTGATAATGTCTGAATATTTCGTGTCATCATAAACAGCATCCCGGTAACCTGCACCGGGTTTAATGGTGAGATTGCCTTTGGTATAATTATATTCTGCGCTTGCATCGATGGTTTTAAAATCATATTTATTGCCCGGAAAACCTGTGATTTGTGTGCCCTCATTATACGAAAACTGGGTAGACAATCCTTTTACAGTGGCCCGTAAATCAGCATACCTGCTATCGGATGCAACGGTGCTTAACGGAGTGCTGCCATTGTCGGTAGAAACCTTCTGCACCATGGAATGTTGTATACCCGTTCTTAAGTCAAACTTCACCTTATCAGATAAGTCATAATTAAAAAAAACATTGCCCGCATATTTTTCCATAGCCTGTTGCGGGTTAGGATACTGTTCATTTACATTGCGTGAAGTATCGCCTACAATATTAACAAAGTAATCAGACTGATTCAGCCACCTGTTACCAAATAGTTCGTAATACGAAGTTTGGGTACGTTCACGGCCCTGGTAATTGCCTGAGGCAATTACACTATACTTTTTTCCTCTGTAGCCAGCCGACACATTGTTTATAAATGTATTATAGCTGCCTTGTTTCGCATTGGCTACCAGGTACAATCCATCTTTTTGAATTTGTCTGGTTATGATGTTTATTACGCCGTTTACTGCATTAGGGCCATACAAAGCTGCGGCCGGCCCACGTATTACCTCAATTTTTTCTACATCATTCAAATCAACAGGCAGGGTTTCCCAAAAAGTACCTCCTTTCAAATAATTGTATATGGGGCGATTGTCGATCATTACAAGGGTGGTAGTAGAGTTACCTTCAAAGGGCCCGTCTGGTGGCACATTGTCCATTCCTCTCAGGTAGATGTCGTAGTTGCCATTTGTCTGCTCTCTCACAATCATGCCCGGAACAAGCCTTAATGCCTCCATTATTGAGGTGCAGCCTGTTTTTCGTATGTCCTCTTTTGTTACCACCGATGCTGACAAAGGAGCATCAAATAAAGACTCAGATTTTTTTGAAACAGAAACAATTTTTACACTTAACAGTTCTTTCAAACTCAAATCTTCGTATTGAGAAGCTTTTACTGAATCTGACTGGCAGTAACTTTTTGATTGTACAAATAAAATCACAATGGTACAGCAAAGGGCATATTGAAAAAGTAGGTTAACAGATTTGCAATTTTTCATTGGTATGTTTAGGTGTGTTGGGCCAGTTGATTAAAGCGATTATGGTCGATCTAAAGCTTACCTATAATATAAGGTACTTTGATAATACCGAACAGATCAACAAAGTAGTTTGTTTGCATAAGTTGAGCTGTAGATCATTTGATAATCAATGTGTAGGAAATTATTTACAAGCTCGTTACAGGATGGGGAATTTGAATATTAAGTGACCAATTCCGCGGTTGCACACTACCCTGCTAATTCTCTGGCGACTGCTGCAGTTTATCTAAACAAGGACTTGCAAAAAGGAGATCATTTTGTGAATCGAGGAACATTTCAATTAACCAATATTGGGAGTTGCGTATGCTTGTATCGGTCATTCCTGCTTTCTATCTAAGGTATTTACCCGAATAACATGTACGATATACGCATTGAAGGTCATTAATAGCATCCATTGAAATGCAGTGGTAACAAGGGTTTGCAAATTTATCAGCTGTTTTAGCATCATAAAAAGACTTATTAATTGTTAGCTGACATAATAAAGCCCTTCTTACCTTTACAGTGCAAGAGGGGCTTAAGAAAAGAATCAGGTAGTAGAAATGGACAATCAATCGCTAGCGGGGGCAAATATAATGGTTAGCAACATAACATTAAAATAATTTAAAGCATTTAAGATTTTCATATAGCAAGCAATCGTTAAAGTCCTCCTGTTTCTACAGGAGGGCTTATTTTTTTATGGGAGGTTCCTGTCTAAATATTATCCATTATTATTAATCGGGGTTTTTAACAACAGCCGTTAAAGGCACTTCTCCCTTTTGAATGGTACCAGTAAGTATGGAGCCGGTTTGCAACCCGTTTGATTTTGCTTCAAGCTTCAGGAGGCTTTTTGTTTTA
>JBDSAA010000092.1:0-82276 GCA_039922375.1 Ferruginibacter sp. | reverse complement strand
TATTGATATAATAAAATGGAGTGATACCAATACTGATGCCCGGCTGGCCAATAAGATTCCGGATCTCTTCCTGCAGTTTGCTGAATGTATCCACATCGTCGAAAGACTCGAACTCCAGCAGATGGGTTTTGATATTATTTAATGCTTCCAAATGGGAAATTTTTATGATAGTATTTGCAAACCAGCTTCAGACCGCACTCTCCGCATTTCGGCGTACGTGCCACACATATGTATCTTCCATGCAGTATAATCCAATGATGAAATTTATGTACCAGTCCGGGCGGTATATATTTTATAAGCTGGTTTTCAGTGGCCAGAGGTGTTTTGGCGCCCTCGGTGAGTCGTATCCGTGCTGAAACCCTGAAAACATGGGTATCTACCGCAAGGTTAGGCTGCTGGTCAACCACTGAGGTAATAACATTGGCTGTTTTACGGCCAACTCCGGGCAATTGTATCAGCTCTTTTACGCTCATGGGAACCATTCCTTTAAATTGTTCAACCAGCATTTTAGCCATGCCCAGCAGGTGCCTCGACTTATTACCGGGATAAGATATACTTTTTATGAGTGCAAAAATATCATCGTAAGTGGCCTCCGACAGTGTAAATGCGTCGGGGTACTTTTCAAAGATAGCAGGTGTCGTCATGTTTACCCTCTTATCTGTACACTGTGCCGAAAGAATTACGGCTACTAGCAGCTGATAAGGATCGCCGTAAATAAGTTCTGTTTCTGCTGAGGGATTGTGTTGCTGAAAGTATTCAATAACAAACCTAAATCGTTCTTTTCGGGTCATTCAACAGCTTGAATGCTGCTAATGTACGCATAAGTAAATTCAGGAGAATTGTTCAGTGCTGAACCGATTCGGTTACCGTTTCACGGGCATAGTTCAATACATTGATAACAGCTTCTGTTCTGGGAGATTCCAGGGGCCTGTCTAGAATCTGCATTGAATTCTGCAGCACTTCGAGTTTTTCGCGGAGCGACCAGTCGTTTTGTAGTGTTTCTTCGATCTGGGCAGTCCTTGCAGGGGAGGTTTCTTTATACAAATACTGTATAAGTTCCTCTGGTGTAAAGAGTAAAGTCATGTGCAATCCTTTTTAGTCCAATAAATCCGAAAGAGTCAGTTTCGGAGTCCGTCCGTGATTATAAACGCATTTGAGGTTGATCTTATTGTATTGGATGCTGAGAAATCACGTAGAGGTCCTCGTTGTCCCTCTTCATACGGTATTTCTCCCTGGCATATTTTTCCAGAATTCGCGGATCAGATTTAAGTTGCTCAAGCTCTTTTTGGGTTTTATCGATCTCCTGCTGATAGTAGGATTTACTTTCATGCAGCCTGTTCAGCTCACCTCGTTGCTTAAAATAGGTAGTAATCACATCGCGGGTATCAAAGAAAAGCATCCAGACCGCAAAGAGGCCCGCGGTCAGGATATATTTATTTTTCAGCCAAACTGGTATCATTCAGTGGTATTACTTTCCAAATTTAATTTTTCCCTGCAAATAAACACCATTTGTGCCCAGCATTTCTTCAATTCTTATCAACTGGTTGTATTTGGCTATACGATCGGTACGTGATGCAGAGCCTGTTTTGATCTGTCCGCAGTTCAGTGCAACGGCAAGGTCTGCAATAGTGGTATCCTCAGTTTCACCGCTCCTGTGGCTCATAATGGTGTTGTAGCCATTCCTTTGTGCCAGTGAAACAGCTTCAATGGTTTCGGTTAAAGTTCCGATCTGGTTCACTTTTACCAGCAAACCGTTAGCTACACCCTTGTCGATACCTTCCTGTAATCTTTTCACATTGGTAACAAAAAGGTCGTCGCCCACTAACTGAATAGTTTTACCAAGTGTGTCGGTCAGCAATTTCCAGCCTTCCCAATCATCTTCGGCCATACCATCTTCGATGGAAACGATTGGGTATTGCCTGGCCCAGCCTGCCCAGAAATCTACCATTTTATCTGCGGCAAGTTTTCTTCCGTCTGATTTATGAAAATGATAAACTTTAGTCTTTGCATCATACATTTCACTCACAGCCGGATCAAGTGCGATCGATACCTGCTCACCCGGTTTGAATCCCGCCTGTGTAATGGCAGTCATAACAGTTTCGATGGCTTCATCGTTACTCTGAATTTCAGGAGCAAATCCGCCTTCGTCACCTACGTTGGTGCTGTATCCTTTTTTCTTCAATACAATTTTCAGTGTGTGAAAAATTTCAACTCCCCATCTTAATCCTTCGCTGAATGACGAAGCACCTACGGGCATCACCATAAATTCCTGGAAATCTATTTTATTGTCGGCATGTGCACCACCATTCAAAATATTCATCATGGGTATTGGTAAAACCCTTGCATTGGTGCCGCCTATATAACGATATAAAGGAAGATTAGCTTCCAGTGCCGCAGCTTTTGCTACAGCCAAACTAACGGCCAGCATTGCATTGGCGCCTAACTTGCTTTTGTTTGCGGTACCATCAAGGGAGATCATCATCGCATCTATGCCCGTTTGGTCGGCTACATCCCATCCCAACAAGTTTTCTGCTAAAATGGTGTTTACATTCTTTACTGCTTTTAACACACTCTTTCCACCAAATAATTTCTTATTGTTGTCCCGTAATTCAACAGCTTCGTGTATTCCCGTGCTTGCACCACTCGGTACAGCGGCACGGCCCAGGTTTTCATTTTCCGTTAATACGTCTACTTCCACAGTTGGATTTCCCCGGCTGTCTAAAATTTGCCGGGCATAAATGCTTGCAATGTAACTCATGATTGGTTGTTTTATTGATTAAATAGTATGCGTTGTTGTTGTTAAGCTTCTAAAAATATCTTCAAGGCTGTTGCCCTGGTTTTGCAAAGAAACAATGTTCAGGTTGTTTTTCAAACTCAATTCCATTAACTGCTTTCTTACACTATCCGGATCGGAGGTTTGTAATTTATAATTTGTTTGCACCTGGCCATCCTGCCTTTCTGCAGGAATTTTAATTTCCTCTGCTTCGGTCACATGATTGAGGGTACTTAGCAATTGCAGGTTTACCTTTCCTTTAAAAGCAACCATTACCACGGAGCTGTCTTTACTGCCTTTTTGTAAATTGCTTAGCTGATCATCAGCTACAATCGTTCCTTTGTTAATTATTATTACCCTATCACAAATGGCTTGTACTTCCTGTAATATGTGTGATGAAAAAAGGACGGTTTTATTTTGCCCTAGGTTTTTAATTACTTCCCTTATTTCTACTATCTGGTTCGGATCAAGCCCCGAGGTGGGTTCGTCTAAAATCAATACTTCAGGATCGTGTATTAAAGCTGCGGCTAACCCCACCCGTTGTTTATAGCCCTTGCTCAACTGCCCTATTTTTTTATTGGCTTCGATCGTTAAACCTGTTGTTTGTATTACCCGCTCTATAACTTCCTTGGGCCTTGCTACTTTATGAATGCCTGAAATAAATTCAAGGTATTCTCTTACATACATCTCAAAGTATAAGGGATTAGCCTCCGGCAAATAGCCAATTTTTGATTTGGTTGCTGCAGAGTTGGTGCTAACCTTTATCCCTGCCACTATTGCTGAACCGGCATCGATCTCTAAATAGCCAGTGATCATTTTCATGGTAGTGCTTTTACCTGCTCCGTTAGGCCCTAAAAAGCCAACGATCTCGCCTTTATTAATGGAAAAGGAAATATTGTTTACAGCTTTTTGGGTGCCATACGTTTTAGAGAGATTGCTAACTATGATCGACATGGAAAATGATTATTCAAAAACAAAAAGCGCCAGATAAAAACACCTGGCGCCTAATTTTAATTAGTTATATTTTTTTCTTCACTACTATCCGGTGCTTGTTTCGGCCTGTTAGGTTGATTGCCCCGGTTTTGTGGTGGCCTTTGTGGTTGTCCTTGTTGTCTGTTTCCAGCCGGTTGATTGGGTCTTTGTTGCGGCTGGCCTTCCCGGTTTTGTGGGGGACGTTGTTGGTTTTGCCCTTCCCGGTTTTGGGGAGCTCTTTGCTGTCCCTGCCCACCTCTATTTTGAGGAGGCCTCTGTTGCCCCTGGCCATCCCGGTTTGGTTGCGGCCTTTGTTGTTGTGGCCGGTTTTGGTTACCACCCTGTTGGTTTTGGCCTCTTGATTCATTTCCTTCGCTTCTGTTCCCTTGTGTACGTCCCGGTTGCTGGCCACGCTCATTATCCCTTCTCTTACGGCTCGTTTTTTCCAGGTTCTTTAAGCTGATTTGGCCAACTACATCGACATAAGTGGGTTCAATTTCTATTGGTTTTTTGCTTACGACCTCTACCGTTTCTAATTCCTCTGGCTTAATACCCTGGCGGTTAAGGGCTTTAATCTTTTGGACACTTGCAATGGTTAACGGATATTGCTTATTGCTATCAGGCATTGTGTACCACATCAGGTTCCTGAAGATATCTTTCTTTACCAGGAACGCACGGCTTTTAGCAACTTCGATCATGTCACAATCATCCGGGAAGCCTTGCAACGCATCAAGGTAAGTATCCAGTTCATAATTTAAACAACACTTTAGCCTGCCGCACTGGCCACTAAGTTTGGTTTGGTTGATGCTTAAATTCTGATATCGGGCCGCATTGGTATTCACACTTTTAAAATCAGTGAGCCAGGTGCTACAGCAAAGCTCTCTACCACAACTGCCAATACCACCTACCTTGCCCGCTTCCTGCCGGGCACCGATCTGCTTCATTTCCACTTTTACCTTAAACTCGCCTGCGTATATTTTTATCAGTTCCCTAAAATCCACTCTATCATCTGCGATATAGAAGAAAGTCGCTTTCCGTCCATCTGCCTGGATTTCCACCTCGGCTATTTTCATATCAAGGTTTAATTGCTTAGCGATGGCACGGCTCCTGATCATGACTTCTTTTTCACGGGCTTTTGTTTCATTGCGCTTAGATAGATCAGCGTCGGTTGCCTTTCGTAAAATTTTCTTGATATCAGCACTTTCTTCTTTGATGTTATTTTTTTTCAACTGTAACCTTACAAGTTCTCCAGTCATATTTACAGTACCGACATCAAATCCACTCACGCCTTCCACTGCGATCATATCGCCTTTCTCGAAAAAGAGGGTCGTAGTATTTTTAAAATAATCTTTTCGGCTACCGTTATTAAAACTAACCTCCACTATTCTACAACCACTTTCGGGATCACTAAACGGAAGATTGGCCAGCCAATCATGCACATTCATCCTGTTACAACTGCCGCTTGCACAACTTCCATGGCTTTGGCAACCGCCCGGGGTGCTTCCAGATCCACAACTACCACATGCCATATTTAGCTTAAGTTAAAAAGTAAAAAAATTATGTTAAAAGTAGAAAACGGGCAGGCAGAAGGAATAAAATCCAATTAAAAGGAACGGCAAGTATGCCTGCTATATTTGTAGAACCACGCCAGATTTGGGATGAACTCTCGTATAATTCCAGCTTGCTGGCTGATCAAAGTGTTTATTATTTATACATTTTACAATATAGACGACTAAATCTGTTAAGTAAAGGTCTTAGTATAAATTATCCCAATAAACGGAGCGCAGGCAACAACATTATATAGCGGGAAAGACATTTCATAAAGCAAACACCTTATCCCATTCCTCTCACCACAAGCCATTTTTTTCAACTCATCAAAATTAGCGAATTGTTGGTAATAATGTGGTACAACTTAATAGAGAGTGCATGAAAGAGCATTTTACCGTTAGCATTACGTTCGATATAGTATGATGCTTTATCCAGTTCCTGTACAATTGCTTCCTGCTGATTGATATTGCATAGTTTGTTTAGCCGCAAGGCAAAATCCTTTTCATTGGCTGCGATAGAGAACCCCGCCGCGTCTTCATGCAATACCCTTAGCCGGACAGCCTGTTCAAGTAAGTGAGTAAAATACTTCAGAAATTGCTTTTGTCTTTCCCTACCCTGCTTACTCATATCATCCACCCATTTTACCTGCCCTGCCAGGTTCTTTTTTGAGATCATATTTAGCCACTCTCTCAAAGTTGCCTGCCAGTCATCTTCCAGGTTTTGTAACAATTGCAAGCCTTCTCTATAATTACCTTCACTTAAAGCAGCTATCTGGCCTGCTTTTTCAACAGGTACATTTGCGTTGGTTACCAGGGCCGATTGAACCTCATTATTGCTAAGGGTGGGGATTTTCACCAATTGGGTTCGTGATAAAATGGTAGGCAAAACCAGGTCCTCGTTTTCTGCGACCAATACAAACAGTGTATAAGGAGGAGGCTCTTCTATCAGTTTCAAAAGCTTATTGCCGTTCTTGGTCAAATATTCCGGCATCCAGATTATTAAAATTTTGTACTCACTCTCAAAGCTTTTCAAGCTGATTTTCCTCGTAATGTCGTTGCATTCTTCCGACGTAATATTGCCCTGTTTGTTTTCAGCGCCAATAAATTGCAGCCAATCGTATGTATTTCCATAAGGATGCCGGGAAACAAACTCACGCCATTCCGTAATAAAATCCGTGCTGATCGGCGTATGGCCGGCTTTTTTGGAAATTACAGGGTAACTAAAATGAATATCCGGATGTACGAGCCGGTTGGCCTTAATACAGGCATTGCAAATGCCGCAGGAATCAATGGTGGTGTCTGTTGTAGTAGCAGTAACAGGTTCTGCGTCGCCAAACAGAGAAACAGGTTCTGGTGAATTTTTTATTTTGCCGTTTACCTTTTCACAAACAATATATTGAGCAAAGGCTAAGGCTAAAGAAAGCGCACCGCTTCCTTCTTTACCCAAAAATAATAACGCATGGCTCAGCCTGTTGTGCTGTACCATTTGTACCAATTGTTGCTTGGTTTCCGTTTGTCCTATAACTTTTTCGAATTGCACGGCACAAATTAAAATAAAAAAGACATCCAACGCTGTTTAAAAACGAGGATGCCTTCCGATGCGATTTATAATTTATAACTTACTGACCAGTTCTTCACTCAACGGTGTCACTTTGCTGTCAAATTTGGCGATGATCTTTCCATTTTCATCTAATAAAAATTTATTGAAGTTCCATTTAATCTCTGCATCCAGCACACCGTTTTCACTTTTGTTGCAAAGCCATTTGTAGATAGGGGCAATGTCTTCTCCCTTAACGGAAATTTTAGCTGCCATGGGAAAAGTAACGCCATAGTTTTTTTTGCAAAAATCTATTATTTCTGTATTCAGCCCCGGTTCCTGGCCGCCAAAATTATTTGCCGGAAAGCCTACCACCACCAGTTTGTTTTTATATTTTTTATATAATGCTTCCAGCCCTTCATACTGTGGTGTATAGCCACATTTAGAGGCAGTGTTTACAATTAATATTTTTTTACCTTTAAATTGAGCAAAGTCAATCATCCCTCCTTCAAGGCCCTCTACCTTAAAATCATAGATGGACGTAGCAGCAACCTTAGTTTCAGTGGAATCTTTATTGACTAATGATGGGCTGCTGATTTGTGTCATACAGGAAACAAATACCGTGGAGATTACAAATAATTTTAACATAAATGTGTTTTTTATAGTAACGAATGAACAATGCTTTTTGTTGATGAAATTGGAAAGAACCGCTTATTGTTTTTCATAACAGCCCATATCGGGCAATCCGTTATTGCGGTTATTACCATCAAGATCCATTAGAAAACCGGTAACAGTACCTTTATTAACACCCGGCGCCTGGGGATTTTTAGAGATGTGAAAATCGTAATAATGTTTTGACACATCAATACTGTCGAATAAAGGATCCTGGTTTTTAATAGAATTGGCAAAAGTGCTGTTGGCCGGATCATTTTTCGACTTAAATAAGCACTTGTCAAAAGCGACATTAAAATTATTGCTCCCCTGTTTACTTATACTTACCTCATCGTCCACCGTTCCGCTTTCACCCCAGAATATACAATTGCGAAAATTTGCATTCAGGTTAGCCGTTAAGGCAGTTCCATTCTGCGAGGCGAAATTATTCGCAGTCAGTACGGGACTTTTATGGTTAATATAAGAAGAAAAGGATGCCACGGTGCAATGTGTAAACGAGTAATCCCCTCCATAAATAATATGGACGTTTTTACCACAATTACTTATTAAGGTGTTATCCGCCAGCAAGCTGCTATTAACACAAAGTATGCCGGCATCAAACGCGTTTTCAACTACGCATTGGTGTAAGACCAGTTTGGGATTTGAATTGATGGAGGGCTTTTCTGTCACTATTGCCTGGTAAGCGTTTTTTACAATTGTATGTGTTAATACACTATTCTTACTACTACCCCTGAAATAAATGCCGGGCCAGCTTGCCGGCAGGTCCCTGTAATCTTCATCCAGCCGGTCGCCCGTGAAAGTCACTTTATCTTGCCTGGTGCCATTCGTAATCAGTGTGCCATCTACAATAAACGGAGCATTTGCATGCAAGTATATTTTACAACCTGCCTGTATCGTGAGTGAAGCAAGTGTATCTAACTGTATGCTTCCTAAAATTATATAAGGCAAATTGTTGTTCCAGGTAATGTTTCCTTTAATGATTCGGCTGCGTAAAAAATTAGCATTTTGTCCAAAGGCCTCCAATTGGACAAACCTTGTATTGCCATTGTAACTTATTTGAACACTGTCTCTAACTATGAAAGGCAGGTTGGCCGCATTGGGATTAATGTTTACAGTAACAAATACATAAATGCTGTCATTGGCAGCTATTTCAATATCATTTACCTCCACGGCTGATATACCATTTACATTTATCTTAAATGCCGAAGACGAGGCACCCATTAATTTCACCTTGTTTAAAAGCAACTTTTGGCTGTTAGGGTTGCTGATCTTAAAGGATTGAGTAATGGAACCACTGCTGGTAAAAACTGTATCGTATTTTAAGCTGTCAATACTGGTAGCTATGCGGGCATCAGCACTGGTAATAAAGGAATCCTTTTTACAGGAAGAAACTAAAAGGCAGATAGCAACAGGCAACAGGCAAGAACCAAAGTACATTTTTTTAAAATAGGTCATACTTGTTTGCGTCATTTGCCAAAATTAAATTTAATTTATTGATAGGTAAGCTTGCATTTCGCTACCCTTAATGTAGAAAAGGATATTGATTTTTTTTTGTTGATAATCGCAAGTATAATTATTTAGTAGCCATGCACAAAGTAGCTATACTCAGTTTCACATCCGTTGCCTGCATTATTGATTGGCCACATGCTTCTAAAGTTGCTCCGGTGGTTACCACATCATCTACCAGCAATATGTTTTTACCAACTAGTTTTTCCTCTTTAACCACAAAACTCCCGGCTACATTTTCCCAGCGTTCCCCGCGGTGTTTTTTTGTTTGCGTTTCAGTGAAACGATGCCTGGCCACAGCATCGGTTAGTACTGGCACATTCATTATGGCAGACACGCCATTACAAATAATCGCTGCCTGGTTAAATCCTCTTTTTCTTTCCTTATCAGGGTATAAAGGGAGAGGAATTAAGTAATCAATCTTATCAAAACGGTTACTATCTAATAAACTACGTCCCATCAAATTACCCAGGTAGATACCAACTTCCTGATTGCCTTTGTATTTAAATACATGAATTAATTGCTGTACTAAAGATTCTTTGGCAAAATAAAACTCACTGTGGCCCGCAACCACTGGAACTCTTCCCCAGAAGATTTTTTCAATGGGATTATTAGCGTGTCTGGCAAAGTTGGTATGAGGTAAATTGGAAATGCACTTTAGACAAATTAACTGAGCTTCCTGTAACAGATCGCTTCCACAGCCTGCACATAAATGAGGATAAAAAAGATGCAGGGTATCAGATAAAATTGATTTGAGCAATCGCATTGGTAAATATAAATTTTAAAATGCCTGAAAGCTAACTTCCCATTCAATGCAACGTTAAAATAAGTATTGGTACAATTCTTCCACTTTTGCCAGCGGCACTACTTCAATATTAAACTTAAGCTTTCCCAGGGATTTGGTATTGTACTTGCTGACGATAATCTTTTCGAAACCCAATTTTTCTGCTTCCGCTATCCTTTGTTCAATTCTGTTTACGGCCCTGATCTCACCGCTAAGGCCCACTTCGCCTGCGAAGCAATAGTGCTGATTGACAGGAACATCTTCAAAGCTACTCAGCAAGGCGCAAACTATTGCCAGGTCAATAGATGGATCTTCCACCTTTATACCCCCCGCTATATTTACGAATACATCTTTCACTCCAAAATGGAACCCGCCACGCTTCTCAAGTACTGCCAGTAACAGTTGCAGGCGACGAAGATCGAAACCGGTCACGGTTCGCTGAGGTGTGCCGTAAACACTTTGTGTTACCAGTGCCTGGCCTTCTATTAACAATGGCCGCATTCCTTCTATGGTTGCTGCAATGGCAATGCCACTAAGCTGTTCTTCTTTTTGTGTAATTAAAATTTCTGAAGGGTTACTTACTGCCCGCATCCCTTCGCTCGTCATTTCGTAAATACCTAATTCCGATGTAGAACCGAACCTATTTTTAAGGGTGCGTAAAATACGGTAAGCATAGTGCCGGTCCCCTTCAAACTGCAAGACTGTATCTACCATATGCTCCAGTATTTTCGGGCCGGCGATATTGCCATCCTTGGTAATATGGCCAATTAAAAAAACGGGGGTGTGTGTTTCTTTTGCAAAGCGCTGCAGTTCTGCAGCGCATTCACGTATCTGGCTAACACTGCCCGGGCCACTCTCTACAAAAGGGGATTGCAATGTTTGTATTGAATCTACGATCACCAATTGTGGCTTAAGTTTTTTTATCTCCTGGAAAATTGTTTGTGTGTTGGTTTCCGTTAGTAAATAAAACGACTCGCTTTTGATACCTACCCTGTCAGCACGCATCTTTATCTGTTGTTCGCTTTCCTCGCCACTTATATATAGCGTAACAACATCCTTTAGTTGCAGTCCTATTTGTAAAAATAAAGTTGACTTGCCAATACCGGGCTCACCAGCCACCAATATAATACTGCCCATTACAATGCCTCCGCCCAGCACCCGGTTTACTTCTGCATCTTTTGTGATGATCCTCTTTTCTTCGGCACTGCTTACGTCATTGATCGAAATGGTTTTTAATTTTCCTATCCCGTTATATTCCTTCCATTCGTTGTTTTCTTTTTTATCATTTCCTTTTATGATGACTTCTTCGACGAATGTATTCCAACTATCACAGCCCGGACATTTACCAACCCACTTAGCACTTTCATAACCACAATTTTGGCAAAAGAATGCTGACTTTGTTTTACTCATGTTGTAAAAGTAAATGAGAAAATGTGAAAAATGGAAATTGACAAATTTGGAATAGTGAATCTAAAGGAGTGTAATAAATCTTCTGAAAATGAAAATATAGCAACTAGAAAATCAGACAATAAAAGGATTATTCTTTTGGGGTGATTTGCACTCAATTGGATATAGCGAAATGAACCGGCAAGATTTTTATCAAATAAAATGAGCGATTGAACGTTGGTTCAGTACTCCCTTTAAAGTAAAAGGGTCAGCATTTCTGCTAACCCTTTGTACTTACTAACCCATTAAATTCTATTGCTAAATTACAAATTGCCCTCACATAAAAAAATAAATTTTTTGGGATGTGAATAAGTTTATACCTCCAAAGAGACATCCTCTACCTAGTTGTTAATTAGGTTAACTACATGATTATTAGCTATTTACTTTAATATTTTTAAAGCGAAATAAGGTGATATTGCTGTTTAAAAATAAAATTTACACACAAAAATATTTGGTTTATAAAATAAACTATTTTATATTTGTGTCTTATTTATAATCGATGAAGCAGTTTTTAACTATTGTATTATTACTGGTCTTTTTATCAATAAAGGCACAGGTTACAATCTCAGGACGTATTACAGATAATAAGAATAAGCCAATTTTAGGAGTAAGCATAGCGATAAAGGGAACGTATGATGGTGCAACCAGCGATTCTGCAGGCAAATATTCTTTTATTACCACCGAAAAAGGTGTCCAGCAATTAGAAGCTACCATTTCAGGCTATAATGCCGCATCGCAAAATATCAATATAAGTACTTTCCCTATTAAACAAGACCTTTCCTTAAAAGAACAAATTACGGAATTAAAGGCCGTGGTGATATCGGCGGGTTCATTTGAAGCGAGTGATAAAAGTAAAGGCGCCGTACTTAGTTCTATTGATATCGTAACAACTCCCAGTGCCAATGGAGATATCACAAGTGCCTTCAAATCATTGCCCGGAACCCAACAAGTGGGGGAAAGCGAAGGATTGTTTGTGAGAGGTGGGAGTGCTACGGAAAGTAAAATATACATGGATGGCAACCTGGTAAATAACTTCTTTTACTCCAGCACGCCAGGTATTGCTACAAGGGGCCGTTTTAATCCCTTTTTATTCAAAGGAACTGTCTTTAGTACCGGAGGCTATTCCGCATTGTATGGACAGGCCCTTTCCTCAGTTCTGATATTAGAAAGCAATGATTTACCTGAAAGGACCCAGGCAGATCTCGGTGTATCCGTTATTGGTGCCGGGGGCGGTATTCAGCATTTGGCAAAGGATAAAAAATCATCCTGGGGAGTTTCTGTCAATTATACCCATCTTTGGCTTGCATTTAATGTAATCAAACAAAAGCAGGATTTTTTTCAAGTGCCGGTGGCAAAACAGGCAGATGCTAATTTTAGGATCAAAACAAAAAATGGTGGCTTTGTGAAATATTACGGGTACCTAAGTACCAATAAAACCGGTTTCAGAAGCTCCGATATTGATTCTTCTTCGTTAAAGAATGCATTTTCCATTTCCAATATCAACACTTACCAAAATATAAACCTGAAAGAAAGGCTTGGAAAGGGATGGAAGATCAATACCGGCATTAGTTTTAGCACCAATAAGGACGATATCGATAATGAATTACAAAATGGAGCCAATCAGGAGGTCACTATTAGCAGCCCGGCCTTTTACACGTTCAAAAACTTTTCGTTGTTGAATCTGGCAAGGTATGCACAAGCCAGGTTTGTATTGGAGAAAAAAATCAAAGGATTAACGGCGATCCGCTTTGGCAGCGATTATTTTTACAGCAACGAAAAAACTACCTATACTTTATTTAACGGTACAAAGTATGATGAAAAACTAATCGATCATTTGTACGCAGCTTTTGCAGAAACGGATATCTATCTCACCAATAGCCTGGCCGCCAAGATCGGGAGCCGCCTGGAGCATTCTGCGATCATCGGTAAATGGAATATAGCGCCAAGGATTTCTTTGGCTTACCAGCTTGCACCCAAAAGCCAGGCCTCATTTGCATATGGTATCTTTTACCAAAACCCCGAAAGAAGATTGCTTCCGGGAACTGCGGGAATCGATTATTCCAAGGCAACCCATTATATTTTTCAGTACACAATGCAAACCAAGGAATATACGCTGAGGACTGAATTGTTTTATAAGGGTTATGATGATCTGTACAAAACAGCCTCAGGCATAAATGGAAGAGAATTGGCCGCTAATAACAATGGCTTCGGTAAAGCAAAAGGCATAGAGTTTTTTTGGCGTGACAGAAAGACGATTAAAAATGTGGATTACTGGTTTTCCTATTCATACCTTGATACCAAAAGAAACTTCTTGAATTATCCCGCAGCGATACAACCTTCGTTTGCAGCCAATCATACAGCCGCTTTTGTTTTTAAAAGATTTGTCTTACCCTGGAAAACAGGGTTCAACCTGAGTTATAACTTTGCCACGGGAAGGCCATACTATAACATTGCTTACGATAATGCCCAAGGCAAATATACCATTGCTGACCAGGGCAAAACGATCAATTACAATAGTATGAGCTTTAGTATAAACTACCTGCCTAATCTTGGAAAAACAAACGCAAAAACTTTTGCTGTATGGGTATTAGGCATCAATAATGTATTGGGACAAAAACAAATTTACAGCTACAACTACAGCAATAACGGCAGCCGCAAAGAAGCAGTAACTCCACCCAGTAAGCGTTTTGTGTTTATAGGTTGCTTCCTCAGTTTTGGAATAGACAGAACACAGGATGCCATAAATAATAATTTGTAAAAGCAATTTAACAAGAACAAACAGAAGAGTAGTTTATAAAATAATGCCATTAATCTATTTTAAAATAAAACAACAAAAACATACATAATGAAAAAGACAATCTTATCTGTAATTATCTTATTGGTTTCTACCCTGGTATTTGCACAAAGCGAAAAATTTACAGCAGCTATGAAAAAAAACCTGGCTGCGCTGGATACCAGTTTTAAAAATCCATCCAACCTGTTAACGGTGGCCAACAATTTTGAACGAATTGCGATAGCCGAGAAGAACCAATGGCTTCCCTATTATTATGCGGCATTTAGCCAGGTAAATTATGGCTTTATGGAACAGGATAAAACCAAGACCGATGCATATGCCGACAAGGCAAATGAACTGATTGCCAAAGCAGATTCATTGTCACCCAATAATTCTGAGATATCCTGTATCAAAAGCATGATCGCCAGTTGCCACATGATGGTTGATCCAATGCAACGGTGGCAGGAGTATGGCCCGGTGAGTAGCAGTAACCTGGATGCAGCCATCGCACAGGATGCCACCAATCCACGTCCGCATTTTTTAAAAGGCCAGGGATTAAAATACACGCCGGAGCAATTTGGCGGCGGTTGCAAAACAGCAAAAGCTGAACTACAAAAAGCAATGGATAAATACAATGCCTTTAAGCCTGGAAGTGAACTCTATCCAAACTGGGGAAAAGAGCTGGTGGAGAGATTATTAAAAGAGTGCCAATAATAACACTAAAGATTATAAGCAAGCTGAAATGATAATTACCGACAAATATATTTTATGAAAGAGGAAAATTTTTCTCCTCAGGATAGTTTACAGTTTATTCAATCGATGATTGATAAAACAAAAACCGACCTCAGTGCCAGCAGCATTTATTTTTTGATGTGGGGATGGTTGGTTTTTACTGGCTGCATTTTACAATATATTTTACTGGTCGTTATAAAATACCCACATCATTATTATGCCTGGTTCATTATTCTAATCGGTATTGTTTTCTCAATTACTTATAGTGTAAAGCACAAGCGTAAACGAAATGTAAAAACGTATATAAGCGAGAGCATGGGAATATTGTGGACCGGTATGGCAATTTCTTTTATGGTGCTTTGGTTTGTGTTAAGTCAGATAGGTTGGAACTATGCTTTTCCGATCTATATTCTTTTTTATGCTACCGGTACCTTTATAAGTGGCGGCCTTCTTCAATTCAGGCCGCTGCAGGTGGGCGGCATTGTGTGCTGGGGATTAGCTGTGGCAGCCAGCTTTGCAAGTTATCAAAATCAAATTTTGCTTACTGCGGCCGCTATCCTGGTCAGTTATCTTATACCAGGTTATTTGTTGAAATATAATAAGACGTCAAAAAAAGAGTTTGCAATGAGTGTAAAATGATGCAATAGTGCAGGATCAAGTGAAAGACTGTTAACGATTACGCGATAAAGATCTACACGGCAGGAATGTTTTATCGTTTTATAAAAGGCAAACCGAAAAAATGTTTAAAGAATTAGATCCCATATTGCACTCACAGTTACGGTTAGCAATAATGAGTTTACTCATCGGAGTAAGGGAAGCTGAGTTTACTTTTTTGAAAGAAAAAACAAATGCAACGGCTGGTAACATTAGTGTGCAGATTAATAAGCTGAAGGAAGCAGGCTATATTGATGTGCTAAAACAATTCAAAGAAAACTATCCTCAAACCATCTGTACGATTACTAAAAAAGGCATTGATGCATTTGAAGCATATGTCAATGCGCTACAGTCGTACATGAACCCATAAGACCTGAAAACAAAAAACTCTTCCATTATGGAAGAGCATTTTTATCGTGCCTGGTTTTTATATGTCAGTTTATAATAACAATCTTGTTATAGTTTAAATATACCCCCCACTATTGAGCACTGCGGGTCCTTATTTCCACATAAGAAAATCAGCGGTAAGTGTTTTGTTATTTGAAGTTAGTTGCACTGTGTAGCGGCCTTCTGGAAGTGCTGTCGCTTTTTTAAGAGCGATTGTATTGGCTCTGTTGGTAACCTGGTTGGTCTGTTGCATCACAATTTTGCCCATTTTATTTAGTACCGTAATGGAAGCTTCGCCGGCCTTGCTGGCCGTAAAGTGTAGGACCATAGCACCAGAAGCCCGGTCAGATCCGATGCTTATTTCCTTTTTCTTGCCCCCGTCATCTTTATTTTTGCTAAAATTATTCTTAGTGAAGGATGCACTGTAAGCTGGCTGAACTGTTAAACCGAAAACAACAAGTGCTGTTAATGTAAAAATTTTTTTCATACTGTGATTTTTTGAAATTATGGTAAGTAAACAAATGCGATTGATTAATCGAAAGTTTATACACAGTAAAAATGGAAGTAGGTAATGTCTTTCTGAAGGATTGAGATAAACTTTTCACTGCAATTAAGCGGAAAGTTGTGGTTGGTCATTGAGGGAATATGTGGTAAGCAGTATCCGTACGTAAAACTAAGGTTTTAATTTTAACTTGATTCTTTTTTTTGAAAAATATTGATTGGTGGCTTTTTTATAAATGAACAATTAGTTGTTATATCCGTTTTAACTTTGTGAATATTAAAATACATGCCATCAATAATCAGGGTTAGTAATCTCTCCAAACAATTTAAGGACACCAGGGCAGTCGATAATCTTTCATTTACTGTAAATGAAGGAGATGTGTATGGTTTTCTGGGCCAGAATGGCGCAGGAAAATCCACAACCATACGTATGCTGCTGAGCCTGGTAGCACCCTCAGGCGGCGAAATAAATATTTTTGAAAAAAAATTAAGCACCCATCGCTCAGAAATACTGCGCCGGGTAGGTGCTGTAATTGAAAAGCCTGATCTATATAAATACCTTTCGGCATATGACAACCTTTCTATATTTGCCCGAATGAGTGGTATAAAGGTTAACCGGCAGCTGCTAATGAAACAATTGCAAATGGTGGGACTGGAAGAAAGGGCCACCAGTAAAGTAAGGACATTTAGTCAGGGAATGAAGCAGCGTTTAGGCATTGCTGTGGCACTGGTGCATGACCCTTCTTTAATTGTGCTGGATGAACCCACCAATGGACTAGATCCGCAGGGTATTGCAGATATGCGAAACCTTATTTTAAAGCTAAGTACTGAAAGGGGTAAAACTATTTTAATATCATCCCACCTGCTAAGCGAAATTGAACTGATCGCCAACAGGATGATCATTATCCATAAGGGGAAAAAAATGGTAGAAGGCACTGTGGCAGAATTGCTTGATCCCGCTCACTCCCTCATTCAGATTGAAACACTTAATAATGCGGAAGCAAAGGAAAAAATACGCCAAACAAAATGGGTTTCTTTTTTACAGAATGATAAGCAATTGAAGTTGACGATGAACAAGGAAGAAGTACCGCAATTGATCAGCGACCTGGCTGCATTGAATGTACAAATGCTGTCCGTTAACTCAAGCCATTCTTTAGAGAATTATTTTTTATCACTTACAACCCTGCCTGGATATGTGGAACCTTTTGCAAATTGAGTTATTCAAAATTTCCAGGCGGCCCCGAACTTATATAGCGTTTGCAGCTATCGCAGCCATTGTGTTTATTTTTCAATTTGCATTTAAAGCAGACGGCGAGAGTTATATGAACCTCATGCTGCAGAGCGTAAAGGATACTTTTGAGTTTGAAAGGGTGAGGGCCATCAATGGTTATTTTATGTGCTACATAATCCTGAACACTTTGTTGATACAGGTTCCCATCCTGGTAACATTAATTGCTGCTGATTCCATTTCAGGAGAAGCTAATATGGGGACATTGCGGTTACTTATTTCTAAACCCATCAGCCGCACTCAATTGATATTGGTAAAATTTGCAGCCGCTACCATTTTTACTCTCCTGCTTTTGCTGTGGATGGCCGTCACATCTTTACTTTTTAGCCTGGTAATATTTGGTGCAGATGATATGCTCATCTTTCGTTCCAAAGGGGACGAGTCGCAGATATTGCTTATCACCAAAGATGATGTAGTGTGGCGTTACCTTGCAGCATTTGCCTATGCCACAGTTGCACTTACAGTTATTGCAGCGCTCTCTTTATTCTTATCCATTTTTGCCGAAAATTCTATCGGCCCCATTATTGCCACCGTATGCATTGTGATCGTATGCACCATCATATCGAACATTAACGTACCGATCATTGACAAAAATGTTAAGCCTTTTTTATTTACTTCCTACCTGGTGGGGTGGAAAGGGTTTTTTTATATTGCAACCAATGATGAAGGCGTTCCTATAAAAGGGAGCCTTGAAAATTGGCCCGCAATCAGGAGAAGCTTGTTGATCCTTTTGTTTCACATCGGTGTATTGGTGGCAACGTCCGTGCTTGTTTTTAAAAAGAAAGATATTTTATCTTAAAAAATTATTTATGCAAAAGTGGTTAAAATACATATTGTTTACCTGTTGCGTTTTCAGCGCCTTGTCCGGTACAGCCCAGGAAGATGTAAATGCACTTATAAAAAAAGTAAGTGCTAAAATAGATAAGGTAAATAATTATGAGGCCAGCGGTAAAATGAAAACGAATGTTACGTTTTTAAAGGTGCCGGAATCAGTTGTAAAGATCTATTTTAAAAAACCGAATAAGCTGAAAATAAAAAATGAAAAGGGAATTTCTTTTGTGCCAAAAGGTGCAGTCAGCATCAACCTGAGCAACATCATTAACGGGGGCAAGTACACAGCTTTGGACGCAGGTACTGATAAGATCGGTAACACGGTTGTAAGAGTGGTAAAATTATTACCCGAAGATGATAATGCAGACGTTGTATTGTCCACTGTGTATATTGACGAGGCCAAGCAAATAATAAGAAAAGCAAAAACAACTACCAGGGAAAATGGCAGCTATCAATTGGAAATGACTTACAGTAAATACACAGCCTATGGGCTGCCTGATAAGATCATCTTTACCTTCAACACTAAAGATTATAAACTGCCCAAGGGTGTTACATTCGACTTTGATGATGGGAAGGAGGTGAAGAAAACAACGCCGGATTCTTTAAAAAAGAACCAGGGAATGGCTGAGATTACTTTCTATTCTTACACCATTAATAAGGGGGTTTCTGATGACGTGTTTTAGGCTGCTTTATTTACCATTATCAACTACTCCGGTACCTCAGTGATCTTTTCATCTACTGCATTGGCAACAATGGCCTTGCTTATTTTCTTTAGCGGATTCAGTCTTTGTGTTTCATATTCTTTACGGCCTTTGATAATATCAATGCATTTAAAAATGGCTTCGCGGAAAGAGGCTTCATCCGCTTTATTTTTACCGGCAATATCAAAAGCCACGCCGTGGTCTGGTGATGTACGTACACCATCGAGTCCGGCCGTGTAATTTATTCCCTCACCCAGAGCAAGCGATTTAAAAGGAATCAGTCCCTGGTCGTGGTACATGGCCAATACCGCATCAAATTTTTCATGGCTGCCTCTGGCAAAAAAAGCATCCGCACTATAAGGGCCGAAACAAAAAATATCTCTCTGTTTTGCCTCTTTGATCACAGGTTTTATTATTTCTTCTTCCTCTCTGCCCACCAGCCCTTCATCGCCTGCGTGAGGGTTTAAGCCCAATACGGCTATCCGGGGTTTATCAATGCCAAAGTCTTTTTTTAGTGAGCTGTTCATTATCTGCAACTTACTTAAGATATTTTCACGGGTAATGAAAGGCGCAATCTCGTTTACCGCAACATGTTCTGTAACTAAGGCCACTCTCATGTTTTCAGCAACCATAAACATTACCACATCCTTAACCCCAAACAAATTTTTTAGGTAAGGTGTATGGCCGGTAAAATTGAAGGCCTCAGATTGCGTATTTTTTTTATGGATGGGAGCCGTTACCAAGCCATCAATTTTCCCTTCTTTTAGCGCCTGGGCAGCTGTTACCAAACTTAATACTGCATACTTGCCTCCAAGCTCATTTAATATGCCTGGTGTGATAGCGATCTCTTCTTCCCAACAATTAAAAAGGTTTACCTGCTTATGATTAATACGGCTCGAATCTTTAATACTGGAAAAATTGAAATTAATATCCGGGAGGGATTTGCGATAAAAGTTTAAGGATTTATTGCTGGCAAATAAAACAGGTGTGCATATATCGAGCAGCCGGGTATCGCCAATAGTTTTAATGATTATTTCGAGGCCAATGCCATTGATATCGCCGCAGGAAATGCCAATAACAGGTTTGTTTTCAGATGATAAGCTCATATAATAAGTATTAAAAAGTAAAAATACGATTTCTTGTTGTAATCAATTTACTTACGGCTTAAAGCGAGGCCCCCGCCTTTCTTTATTGACGACCACCGGGGCCGTTACCGTCGAAATCTCTATGCCAAAGCAAACAAGGCTCCGAAGGTTTTTAAGCCCTCTCCTTTGGAGAGGGTTTGGGTGAGGTCAGGTTGCTCAAATGTTCTCCTTACTTTTGTTGTAATGTTTAAGATAAAAAAATCGTTAGGCCAGCATTTTTTAAAAGATGAAATCATTATTCAAAAAATAGTGGATGCCCTCAAAGAAGATCCTTTTACAAATTTACTTGAAGTGGGGCCCGGCGGTGGAGCATTAACCAAACACCTGGTAAAAATCCCGGATATTAATTTTAAAGCGGTGGAACTCGATGATGAAAAAACTGCTTACCTTTTAAAAACCTTTCCAATATTAACAGACAAGATCATCGGGCAAAGCTTTTTAGATATTGACGAGCCATTTGATGGGCCTTTTACAGTGATTGGCAACTTTCCTTATAATATTTCTACGCAAATTTTGTTCAAAGTGCTGGATTGGAAAGAGAAAGTGCCGGTAGTAATTGGTATGTTTCAAAAAGAAGTAGCACTGCGGGCCGCCTCCAAAGAGGGTAGTAAAGTATATGGCGTATTAAGTGTTTTAATACAGGCTTTTTATGATGTAGAATATTTATTTGATGTAAGTAACCAATCATTTAACCCGCCACCCAAAGTACAAAGCGGTGTAATTAAACTAAGAAGAAAAACGACGGAACTCACAGTTAAAAGCGAAAGAGCGTTTCGAGTGTTGGTAAAAACTGCATTCAATCAACGCCGTAAAACATTGCGGAACGCCGTTAAAAGCCTGTTTACAGCAGAGGTATTACAGGACGAACTTTTTAATAAGCGTGCCGAAGCATTAAGCGTGGAGGACTTTGCTGCACTTACATTTCGTATGAGTTAAATCCATGAAGATGAAATCAGTATATTTTTTTTCCATGCTCGCTATTTTTTTAGCTTCCTGTACCGTGCCCCGTTACATGTATAGTCCATCTGCGCAGAATGTGCCGGTGTTGGTGAAGCAGGGTGACAGTAAACTTTCCGCCAATTACTCAACTGATTTTACGGGCAGCCCGTTTGGCACTTCATCTAATGGCACATATAATAAAAACGAGGGATTGGATCTGCAGGGTGCAGTTGCTCTCACCAATAATTTTGCAATTCAGGCCAACTATTTCAATCGCAGGGAACGAGATTATACCGACAGAGAAAATCCCAAAAACTCAGGCATCAATTATAAAAGAGAGCTTACGGAAATTGGTATCGGATATTTTAATTCAATGCATCGCCGTGACAAAGTGATGTTCCAAATTTTTGGGGGTGTAGGGAAAGGTGCATTTAGTTTTACCGACCAGGTCACTGATTTCACTAGCCCACTTGTAACAAAGCATCATAGCGCAGATGTTTTTAAGATCTATTTTCAACCAGCTTTTATTTTCCGTGTAAGAGAAAATTTTGGCCTGTCGGTTTCTACACGTTTTAGCATCATTAAATTCAGCAATATCCAAACAGATTATACCGTGTTACAATTGGATGACTACCGTTTAAGGCACCTTGATTATGGTTCGCATGTTTTTTTCGAACCAGCCTTCACCAATACCTTTGGTTTTAATAAGCTGCCCGGTGTAAAATTTCAGTATCAAATCCTTGCTGCTTTGCGTATAAGCGAGCCATTTATTGACCACCGTTCATTTAATTTTTCAGTGGGTATGCTGCTAGACGTTTCCAAACTATTCAAACCTGCCCAGGCTGGCGAAAAAAACTAACAACCGTTAACTTTTCCATTTCCTTATTTGTATTTTTGACACAAGATTACCTGCTTATTGTACGTATAACTAAGGTGATACGGTATGCTCTAGAGATGATCCGATTTCAACATCAATCTTACCGGACATCACCCATAAACATCATTGCATTTACTATTTGCCGGCTTCAAAAAATCTCTTGTAATACTACAAACCAGTATTTAAATCTATGCCAGTATGAGTTTCACTTCTGAAAATAAAGTTCGTATCGTAACGGCAGCCGCCTTATTTGATGGCCATGACGCTGCCATTAATATCATGCGCCGTATCCTTCAATCAAAAGCTGCGGAGGTCATTCATTTAGGCCACAACAGAAGCGCTCATGAAATAGTGGAATGTGCTATTGAAGAAGATGCCCACGCTATTGCTATTACAAGTTACCAGGGCGGCCATGTGGAGTTTTTTAAATACATGCAAGACCTGCTGAATGCCAACGGAGGCGGGCATATAAAAATTTTTGGTGGTGGAGGCGGTACCATTTTGCCCAATGAAATTGATGAGTTGCACCAGTACGGTATTACGAGGATTTATTCACCGGATGACGGAAGGCATATGGGATTAGAAGGAATGATAGAGGATCTGATGGAAAGAACTACCCGCCTGCCGCCCGAGGCGGGGTTCTTGAAACCGGATAATAAAAAGAATCTTTTTTCCTTAGGCGAATGGAAGGACGTACAAAAAATAGCAAAAGCCATTACGCTTGCGGAAAATGGAGAGGATTATACAACCCTTCTAAACGGATTAAAAATTGCCCCAGGTATACCAAACTCTTCCCAGACCCCCCCTTCGGTGGGCAGGGGGGCTGTCCTCGGCATTACCGGCACAGGCGGCGCCGGTAAATCCTCCGTTACCGATGAGGTCGTGCGCCGGTTTTTAAATAATTATACTGATAAAACAATTGCTGTTATTTCTGTTGACCCAAGCAAGAAGAAAACAGGCGGTGCTTTACTGGGCGACCGTATTAGGATGAATGCGATCTCTTCCCCCAGGGCGTATATGCGGAGCCTCGCAACAAGGGAAAGTAATATTGCTTTAAGTAAATATGTTCAGCAGGCAATTGACATTTGCAAAGCCGCAGGATTTGATTTTATCATTTTGGAAAGCGCTGGTGTGGGTCAAAGCGATGCATCGATTTTGAATTATGTAGATGTAAGCATGTACGTTATGACGCCTGAGTATGGAGCCGCCTCACAACTCGAAAAGATCAATATGCTTGATTATGCTGATCTGGTTTGTATCAATAAGTTTGATAAAGCCGGCGCACTTGATGCATTGCATGATGTACGCAAACAATACAAACGCAATCATAGTTTATGGACTGCAAAAGACGATGAATTGCCGATCGTCGGTACGATTGCTGCACAGTTCAATGATGCCGGAATAAATGAATTATTTGAACGGTTGATGGAGAAAGTGCTGGAAAAAACCGGGCAGCAATTTGATGACAACATTACCCGTCATGCCCACTTCAAAGACACGAGTAGCCAGTCCACCATTATACCTCCCAAACGGGTGAGGTACCTGGCGGAAATAGCCGAAGAGATTGAACAATATAACAGGTTGGGAAATGAGCAGGCAGCAATTGCCACTAAACTCTACCAGTTGAAAGGTGCATTGAAAATTTTAAAGGAAAACAGTAATGCCAGCGAAAACAACGCTGAATTTGAGAAAGTATCTACTGCTATAACCCAGCTTGAAAAGCAATTGTTTCCAATATGCAAAAAGCTGGTAGATGAATGGGAGCAAACAAAAGCACGTTACACAAAAGAATTTTTTGAATATGATGTAAGGGGGAAAGTCATTAAACAGCCACTATATTTTCAATCCTTATCACATACCCGCATTCCTAAAATTGCTGTACCCCGCTTTAAAGATTGGGGAGATATTTTGCACTGGCGGATACAGGAAAATTTTCCCGGCAAGTTTCCTTACACGGCAGGCGTGTTTCCTTTAAAAAGAGTGGAAGAAGATCCTACAAGAATGTTTGCAGGAGAAGGTGGCCCTGAAAGAACTAACAGGAGATTCCATTACGTAAGTTTTGGCCAGCCAGCTAAAAGGTTATCCACCGCCTTTGACAGCGTAACATTGTACGGAGAAGATCCTGCACCACGCCCCGATATTTATGGAAAAGTAGGCAACAGCGGCGTAAGTATTGCTACGGTGGATGATGCCAAAAAATTGTACAGCGGTTTTGATCTCTGCGATGCCAGGACATCTGTAAGCATGACCATCAACGGGCCGGCACCGATGCTACTGGCATTTTTTATGAATGCGGCCATTGATCAGCAATGTGAAAAATATATCATTGAAAATAATTTAAGGGAAGAAGTAAACAAATTAATTGAAGCAAAATACGATATCGATGCCTTACCAAAATATATAGGCACCAATCCACAAGATGGTGAGAATATATCAATTTCGAAAGTACAAAAAGAACCTCCCTTGGGGGGCAGGGGAGCGTTACCACAAGGGAATGACGGGTTAGGTTTGCGGCTACTTGGTTTGAGTGGGGAAGATGTTTTACCAAAAGAAGTATATGAAAAAATTAAAGCCAAAACATTGTCCACGGTTAGGGGCACGGTGCAAGCCGATATTTTAAAAGAGGACCAGGCACAGAACACCTGTATTTTTTCCACAGAGTTTGCGCTGAAATTAATGGGTGATGTACAGGAATATTTTATCCTGCATAAAGTACAAAATTTTTATAGCGTAAGCATCAGTGGCTATCATATTGCTGAAGCGGGAGCCAATCCCATCAGCCAGTTGGCATTTACACTGGCCAATGGATTTACCTATGTGGAGTACTACCTGAGCAGGGGAATGAATATTGATGACTTCGCCCCCAACCTTTCTTTCTTTTTCAGCAATGGCATGGATTCGGAGTATTGTGTGATTGGGAGGGTGGCCCGTAGAATATGGGCCAAGGCAATGAAGTATAAATACAAAGCCAACAGCCGCAGCCAAAAATTAAAATACCATATACAAACCAGCGGAAGAAGCCTTCATGCCCAGGAAATAGATTTTAACGATATCCGCACTACACTGCAGGCATTGTATGCTGTTTATGATAATTGCAATTCTTTGCATACGAATGCGTATGATGAAGCGATCACCACGCCCACTGAAGAAAGTGTACGCAGGGCCATGGCCATCCAGTTGATCATCAACCGTGAATTGGGCACGGCGAAAAACGAAAATCCAAACCAGGGTTCTTTCCTAATAGAAGAATTAACTGATTTGGTGGAAGATGCGGTAATGGAAGAATTTCATCGCCTCACGGAACGGGGAGGAGTGCTGGGTGCAATGGAACGGATGTATCAACGCAATAAGATACAGGAGGAAAGTTTGTATTACGAAACATTGAAACATACCGGTGAATTTCCTATCGTAGGTGTAAATACATTTTTGAATAAAAAAGGGAGCCCAACTATTTTGCCAACGGAAGTGATACGGAGCACAACGGAAGAAAAGGAATTTCAAATAAAAACCCTGGAAGCATTTCATCAGCGCCATGCTGATCGGTCTGCGGCTATGCTTACCCACTTGCAGCAGGTAGCAATCAATAAGGGCAATTTATTTGCGGAGCTAATGGAAACAGTAAAATACTGTTCGCTTGGCCAGATCACCAATGCCCTCTATGCTGTCGGCGGCCAATATCGGAGAAATATGTAGGACAATGGCGCGGTAGTGGCTAACGACCAGGTCAGGTATTTGCTAAGGCTCGGGAATAGATTTTTGTTCAGTTACTTGTCAAGAACAACTGACCACTGATGTAGAGAATGTTGCACCACGGCTTCAGTCCGCCCAGCTTTTGCAAATACTTTTTGTCATGCGCTGGGCTTTGTTGGGGCCTGCAATTTCTTTTGTCTAAAATACTCCACTATTTCAGAATTTGTCATCTTAGACATCTTTTCACTTAATTTTTCTCTTTGCTGACGCATAAATTGCACTGCGTCAAATTGTTTTTCAGTCTTTGTCTTCATAATTCATAAAATCTCTTAGTGAACGAATTTCTAATTGCTTATACCCATTTTTTATATTGATTGAATTATAACCTATAATTCTTTGCACATTTACTATATGTTTAAAATTCCAACTTATTAAATAATCCGCTCTGGTTGTAGTTGCTAAAGCAATAGCAAGCAGTCCGCATAACTGGTTTGCCCTACTACTTTTTCTTGAATATATTTTGTCGCTAAATTTACTGCTTCATCAGTGGCTTCAATAAACTCAGTGTTTTCCTTTTTTATTCTCGTCACAAGATCACGAACATTTTTAGGGGCATCCTCAAGTTCATCCTGAGTTACTGATGAAAAAAGCAATATAAATTCTCCTCTATCAAGTCTTTCAAATAATGGAATGGTAAATTCAGCAAACTCCTCATCAAAGTACCCGCCAAAAACAGATGTATCTAAATAAAGTCTTTGTCTCACATTGTAAATTTACTAAAAGTAACAGGTAATGGAAAGCTGTCATATTTTGAGGGCTGCGATGTAGCCTTGCGCATAACTACGCCGAAATAATTCAATCAAAAACGGCCTTCATAGCGAAGGCCGTTTTTTTCTTTTTGAACTTTGAACAATAAAAGCTTTTAATATTTACAATATTGTAACAGCAAATTATTTTACCATCGGATATTTTTTTACTTCAGCTCTTCGCAATAATAGCCGGCATTCAGCAACATATTCTCTACTTCTGTTGGCTCAATATCATTGGCCATAATCCTTAAAATATTATCATGGTCATGCAGATCCACGTTCCATTTAAATATGTTCGGATGCATGTCGAGCGAAGGCTCCATATCACTGATGCGTCCTGCATCCGTAAGGTTGGTTTTAAAAACAAGTATTTCCATAAATAAAGTTTTAATAATATTTTTTACACTTGCATAATTTCCACTAATAATTAATTCCCGGTACCAGCGTGCGAGCTATCGTCCTGAGGCCTCATGCCCCAGCGGTGCCCACATCGGTTTTTCCACTCCGACTTGAACTTGTCTCTTTGCTCAGGTGTCATGGTATCCCACTTATCCTTCATCTTTTGTTTCCATTCATGGCCACGGCCTCCACCCCATCCTCCTCTAAATCCACCAAACAAAATTTTACTTAACACCAATATCCCCAGCGCCTGGATAAATGAGATGGATTTTACCCCTAACACAGCAGGCAAAATAGCATTCCACAATCCCATCACTATCAACGTAAATAATAAAGTGGCGGCTATTGCCATTATAAAAATCATTATTCCTTTTTTGATCCACATTTTTTTCATTGTATATATTTTTGTGTCACCACATCCTCAACAGCGTGATAATTGCTTTCTCACTGTACTCACATTTTCGGTGTTTGGTGACTGTTAGTAATTTAATAATTCGTTTTTTAATACACTTAACCTGTCTCTTAAATGCAATACTGCATACCGCTTGCGGCTGATGAGTGTGGCCACACTTACACCGGTCTGTTGCTCCATATCTTTGAAAGGAATACCATCTATCTCGTTTTGTACAAATGCTGCACTTTGCTCGGCAGGCAATTCATCAAGGGCCAGTTGCAAAGCATCCCAAAAAAGGTTGCGTAAATATTCAGTTTCGGGATTGGTATCTGATGGAAGTAATATTTCTTTCCAATCCATCATCGCTTCATCAGTTTCTATATTGCTCAGCACATCATCTGCCAGTGGTAATTTTTGTTTGCGATAGTTGTCTGTAATTTTATTGCGGGCTACCCGGTACAACCAACTACCCACTTGCTCTATTGGTTCGGTGTTTCCGGCAAACTGGTAAAAAACATCCTGCAGAATGTCTTCGGCATCCTCTGTACTGGCTACACGCTGCTTAATAAAACCAAACAGCCGCTTGCTCATTCCTTTAATGGTAGTAGTAATATTTTTATTGCGTTCGGCGCTCATTGCTGTCGGTATGGTCAGTACATTATCCATGTATAATGATGCAGACGAATGGTGACTTCCAATATTTTAAAGTTGTGATAATTTTTTCTTAGTGTGCATTTTTAAGCCTGGAATTTCATTCAATCCAAATATTTCCATGTCGTAGAATATTCTCAACAGAAACCCCCTCCAATCAAGGTGGATCACCGTTCATGTACGGTGGTATAATTTTGGATCAGCTCCCAGTATTATCAATTTAAATCATTTATTATGACAACGTTACAAAATAAAACCATAGCAATACTTACTGACAATGGTTTTGAAGAAGTAGAATTGACAAGCCCCAAACAAGCACTGGAGGATGCCGGTGCCACTGTTCACATAATTTCTTTGCAAAAGGAAGTGGTTAAAGCATGGAACCATGATCACTGGACAATTGAAGTTCCGGTGGATGTTCATTTGACGGCTGCTAACAGCGATAACTATGATGGGTTAATGATACCGGGTGGCGTAATCAATCCGGATAAGATGCGGCTGAGCAGTGAGTATGTTACATTTACAAGGGAATTCCTGGAGACAGGGAAACCGGTTGCGGCTATTTGTCACGGGCCACAATTACTGATAGAAACCGGGCAACTTTCCGGGCGGGAATTAACTTCTTATCCATCCATTAAAACAGATCTCATTAATGCGGGTGCAAGCTGGTATGATAAAGAAGTAGTAGTAGACAATGGTTTGGTTACAAGCCGCAGTCCTAAGGATTTGCCTGCCTTTAATAATAAGATGATTGAAGAATTTGCCGAAGGCGTACATAGGACTTCTCCATCTTACAGTTAATTGTGTTAGCTATAATAACTCAACATACATCTCAAAAATGGCTCTTTAGTGAGCCATTTTTTATTTGCCATTAAATTGTACTGGCTTTGCATTGCCAAACCAGGTAAACATTTAACTTGTAATTGCCCCAAATTTCGCACGGGATACAACCATTATTTCTACGTCGCCTTGTCTTTGGTATTTTGAATAAGCCCGATACCCGCTGCAAAGAACACCCCGCCTAATATGGCGAAAATTACAATTCCTTTTATGTTGCGTGTGCCTTGTCCCCCATTCATAAAATAAAAGGCCGCGGCGATCAGCCCAACAATTCCCAACAGTGTTAAAATAATACCCAATACTCTTTTTTCCATAATATAGTTTTTGTATAGTTTACAAATGAAGTGCCGATTCGATGAGCGTTTTTTTAGTTACTTGTTTATTCAAAAAGTTTTGTTGCGATCAAGACAATTCATTGCATCCAAAGGCCTTAGGGCAATCTAAAACGTAGCAGATCAAAAATAAATTTCTTCCCAAACTGTGGCTAAATTTACCCTAAAGAACAACCAATCCATACCAGGCGTGCTGGATTGCATTTCAAATTGTCGCTTAAATGAAATTCCTGAATAAGGAGAAACCCTTTAGCGAAGCTCTTCAGCCCTCGCCTTTGGAGAGGGCTTGAGTGAGGTCACACGGAATGCGACATTAAAAATTCACCCCCGTTTTTTTGGTGAGGTGCTTAACTTGTATATTAGCATTTAGATAAAACGTTTACAAAAACCAGGGTTAAATTATGCGCCACACTTGCCTGATTGCTTTACTGATATGCTTCATTCCAACCTCCGTCTTTTCACAAACTAAATTGTTATACAATCCTGTTGTTGATGTGGAGCATTACATGTTTGCTATTGAACTGAGTGATAACAATGATGAAATAAAAGGCAATGCCGCCATCACTGTTGTGTTTCAAAAAGCAACCGGTACAGCAAGCCTTGATCTTATCAGCAAAAAGCCAGATAGAAAAGGCATGGAAGTAACATCAGTTAAGGAAGGCGGAATAAGCCTTTCGTTTGAGCATACAGCAAATATCCTACAAATCAAATTAAGTAAGTTAGCTAACGCCGGTGATAGAAAAACTTTTGAAATTATTTACAAAGGAATTCCTGCGGATGGCCTTGTTTTCAGTAAAAATAAATTTAAGCAGCGAACGATTTTTGCTGACAACTGGCCCAACCGTGCCCGTAACTGGCTACCCTGTGTAGATCATTTATCAGATAAGGCCAGTGTGGATTTTATGGTTACCGCACCAGCTCATTACAAGGTTATATCCAACGGAATTTTAGTGGAAGAAAGCTTCATTGGCGACAATAAGAAATTTACACATTGGCAGGAAACAGTTGCTTTGCCAACAAAAGTTATGGTGATCGGCCTGGCGGATTTTGCAGTGAATTATCCGGGCAACGTGGATTGCATTCCTGTGTCAAGCTGGGTGTTTCCGGAGGATAAAAAAAATGGCTTTTATGATTATGGACAGGCACGGGAAATACTCCCGTTTTTTATTAAAAACATAGGCCCTTATGCCTATAAAAAATTAGCCAACGTAGAGGCCATTACGGTATTTGGAGGTATGGAAAATGCGGGAGCTATATTTTATAACGAGCAAAGCATCACGGGTAAACGTGGCTTTTCGGAGGAACTGATCGCACATGAAATAGCGCACCAGTGGTTTGGGAATTCAGCCACCGAATCAGACTGGCCGCATGTATGGTTAAGCGAGGGCTTCGCAACGGAAATGACCAATCTTTATCTCGAAAATAAATTCGGCGCAGACACGCTAAAGGCACGATTGAAAACAGATCGGGCTGCTATCATTGCATTTTCAAAAAAGCGTTTTAAACCAGTTGTCGATACCAGCGAAAAAGAAAATTTCCTTGCGCTGCTTAACCGAAACTCTTATGAAAAAGGAGGTTGGGTACTGCACATGCTAAGAAAGAAATTAGGCGATAGTTTATTTTGGAAAGGGCTTCAAACTTATTATGGAAAGTATGCCGGAAAAAATGCATCGACAAGTAACTTTCAACAGGTAATGGAACAGGTATCTCAAATTGATTTAAATGATTTCTTCCATCAATGGTTATTTACCGCCGGGCATCCTGTGCTGGCAATTTCATGGAAATATAATAAGAATAAAAAAATAGTAACATTGGAGATACTGCAACAACAAAAACAATTATTTTCTTTTCCATTGGAAATAGCATTTAAAGTTGGTGTTGCATCTACTGGCATCAAAGCTCTTTTAATAAAAGATAAAACAACCAAATTGGGTATAGAACTGGATACAGAACCAGCGGCGATCATTCCCGATCCTAACGCCAATCTTTTGTTTCAGTTTACTATTATAAAAAAAAATGATTAGCCTACTTTGGTTCTTATGCGAAATGCATATGTATTCGTTATAAAATATACTTGTATTCATAATGGAGACTCACTAAAACGGATAGCCGTTAAGTTATATAGGCATTGTTTTAATAAAAAACACAGATGGAAGCAAAGTGTAAAACAGACATAATTATACGTTGGGCATCATAATTCGGTTCCTTCAAAACCATTGACGGCAAAGGCTTTTAGGAAATTGAGGCCATTTTTAGAATAAGTAAAGGCACTATATTTTAGTTCATAATCAATAATAGTTCCTTCTACCTTTACATCAGCAACAAAGAATACTGTTGTTAATTATTCGTACTTATTTCAATGTAGTGGTTTTATAAAATGTACCCTTTTTAACATTTCTACAATGCACTACAGCAAACTCTACACAGAGTTTTAACGTCGCCCAGCCATATAAAAAAATTCTAAGACGCATTTGCACTCATTCCCGCTGTATGATAAAAATTTTTACCTGTTTCTTGCTGCGGCAATAGACCGGAAACAATGATTATCTAACAATTAAAATTAAAGATCATGACAAGTTTAAAAAATATCGCAATAGCAGTTGCATCAGTAGTATTATTTTCAAATATTACTTATGCCCAGGCTTTAAAAGCAAATTATTCGGTGAGTTACGAAGAACCACTGGCAGTAAAATACCTTGGTACCGATGGTGAGTACTTAACCTTCGAAGTAACAATGAGACCACAAATAGAGGGTACTGCATTATTTGAAATTGACGATAAATATGAAGGCCAATTGTATGCTGCAAATGTTACCAGTGCTCTAAAAGTAAACAGAGTTAAAATTGAAAAAAGAGACGACCAGGTTTTAAATTTTAAACTGCTGGTTGGTAAAAAAACATATACAAAATCTTTTTCGGTGAATACCAGTAAGGTTGAAAAAACAAGTGTAGCCGAGAGTGATATTACCATGCTATAATGCATGTGGACCAGGCTTTGAAGCATTAAGGGATCATTATTGCCTTGTTTGGAAAAGTAATTCAAGCAAATGGAACAGGATTATCGTTAGCTCGTTCTAATCAAAAAAGTGAAGAATGAAGGAAAGGGTTTTGACGTAGTTATAAAAATAAAAGCATTGTTAGAAACAATAAAAAAAAATTTTCTGACTAGTGCCAATACAATATAGTTTTATATCCAATTCTTAATCCGTACTACTTCTCTTTGTTCCAGGTGATGCCGGTCAATCAGCTAATGTGCAAGGTTATAAAACCTGCCATTTTCCCGGTTATCTCAAATTTACTTTAATGCCTCAATGTGTTTCAAAGTACACGCTCCTTGCTGATGGGAATTTAAAACTTAATACAACATTATTGTTTGGTCGGAATATTCCATCCTCATCATCAACAGTCCGGGGCGCAGGAATTTGTATCCAGGCTTATATTTTATAATCCGCCGTATGACAAAAAGTTTACCCAGTTTGCCAAAAGGCAAATGAAAACAATCATTATTTAACAATTAAAAATCACAGACAATGACAAACTTAAAAAACATCGCAGTAGCACTGGCGTCGATCGTAATATTCTCAAATATTACTAATGCGCAATCTTTAAAAGCCAGTTATTCAGTAAATGCTGAAGACCCGCTTAAGGTAAAATATCTTGGTGAGGATGGTGAATACCTTCTTTTTCACGTGACGTTACAATCGACAAACCCATCTAACACTGTATTTGCAATTGACGACAAAGAAGAAGGCGAATTGTATTCTTCTGCACTCGTTAGCAATTTTAAAGTACACACGGTTAAAGTGGAAAAGAGAGACGATGGCCAGGTGCTGAATTTCAAACTGATTTCTGGAAAGAAAACCTATTTGAAATCGTTTTCTATCAATACCACCCTGGTTGAAACAGTAACAGTAGCAGAGAAAGATATTACAAAATTATAATCAACAACTGCTCTTAACTAAAAGTATTATCCCTGTCGCAAAGCACCCTTTAAATAAGTAACATTATTTAAGGGTTGCCTGCAGGGATCTTTTTTAATCAGCACACTAATTTCCATTGCTGGTGTATCGCATTGATAGGATGTAAAGTAAAAATATTGATAGCTTTTACAGCGGCATTGCTACCACGTTTAACAAAGAGTTGACAGCTGCGAACCAAAGTAACGTCTATCGTTGAGCGGCAACCTTCCCTTGTTAATTATTGATCGGAGTGTATTTTACCTTCTAACAATTTCTATCTTTGGTGATGGATAATTTCACCGTTGTTTTATTCATTATTGCAATTTTGCTGGTGTTATCTGTTTTTTCAGGTAAGATCAATTTTCCGTATCCAATCCTTTTATTAGTGGTTGGTGTCATCCTGGGCATGATTCCATTTATACCTAAGCTGGCCCTTGAACCCGATATAGTATTCCTGATTTTTCTTCCTCCTTTATTATATGACGCTGCCTCGAAAACGTCGTGGCTCGATTTTAAAAAAGAAATATGGCCGATATCCATTCTAGGGATTACGCTGGTATTTTCAACGACCATTGCAGTAGCGTGTGCCGCTCATTATTTCATACCGGGTTTTAGCTGGCCACTTGCCTTTGTGCTGGGCGCCATTGTATCTCCTCCCGATGCTGTGGCCGCTACAAGTATTACAAAAGGGCTGGGACTTAACCGGCGGGTGATCACAATAATTGAAGGCGAAAGCCTGGTAAATGATGCTTCTGCATTGATTGCATACCGCTATGGTGTAAGTGCTGTATTAAGCGGCATTTTTGTGTTTTGGAAAGCAGGCCTCGAATTTTTGTTGGTTGCTTCCGGCGGTGTGTTGAGTGGCGTGGTGGTAGGTGCAATATTGGTTTACGCTCACAAGAAGATCACTGATAATGCTATTGTAGAAACCAGCCTTAGCCTGCTGACGCCTTTTGTTGCATACGTAATTGCTGAACGGTTTCATGCTTCCGGCGTATTGGCCGTAGTTAGTGCAGGTTTTTTTATTTCATGGCATTCCCGTGAGATATTTTCATTTCAAACAAGGTTGCAAACAAAGATAGTTTGGGACACGGTAATTTTTGTGATAAATGGATTGGTTTTCATTTTGATCGGGTTACAGATGCCCGCTGTGATTACAGAGTTCAAGGAATTTGGGTTTATTAAAATGTTGAGCTACGGGCTATTGATAACCCTGGTAACAATTGCCATACGTATTATTTGGGTTTTTGTAGGCGCTTATAACCAGGTTATTTTTAGGCGAAAAATGGCGGAACCTTCCGCAGACAACGATGAAGAAACTATTTCCTGGAAAAATGTATTGATAGTAGCATGGACGGGTACCCGTGGTGTGGTAAGCCTTGCTACGGCTTTGGCATTGCCACTTACTATGAGCAGTGGAGCTGCATTTCCACAACGAAACGCTATCCTGTTTTTTACTTTTATAGTGATATTTTTTACATTGGTTGTTCAGGGGTTAACACTGCCACTGCTCATTCGTTTGTTGGGTATCAAAACTGAAGAGAATTTACAAAAACAGGAAGAGAAGGATCTTGAGCTTACGCTTACCGAAGATACCCTTCGGTTTATCAACGAGGATTTTCCGGTAGAATTAGATGATAAGGTGAGGGACCAGATAAGAAAAATATACGAAACAAACCATAGTATCATATCCCAGAAAAAGGGCGTTAACCTGTTTGCTAAATCAAAGCAGCTAAGCCAACTTAATTTTATTATCCAGCTTTTGGCCGCCCAACTTGAAATAGTAAAATACCAGCGTGACCTACTCCTTAGGTTTCAAAAAGAAGGGACGTTTAACGAAGACACAATCAGCAAGGCAGAACTTGAGTTAGACATAGAAGAACTGCGAATAAAAAACATGATGGAGAAGCGGGAGGCAACAGGTTCTTAGCCTAATGTCATTGATCATCAACTAAACAAAAATTCAATATCGTTTTCAGTAAGTGCTTTTACAAAACCTTCTTCCTCGCCGATGAGCTCTTCAGCTAATTTCTTTTTGCGCTGTTGCAACTGCATGATCTTTTCTTCAATGGTGTCTTTGCAAATCATTTTATAAGCAAATACGTTTTTTGTTTGGCCAATTCGGTGCGTACGATCAATGGCTTGTTGCTGTACGGCCGTATTCCACCACGGATCAAATAGGAAAACATAATCCGCTGCTGTAAGGTTTAAACCTGCATTGCCAGCTTTTAAACTTATCAGGAAAACTTTTTCCGTGGTGTTTGGTTGCTGAAAGATATTAACGAGTTCCTGCCTTTTAGGAACAGGCGTAGTGCCATCCAGGCGACAAAAAGGGATAGAATGTTTTTTAAAACTTATTTCAAGCAGGTCGAGCATACCTGTGAATTGAGAGAAGACCAACGCCTTGTGATTAGGGATAATATTTTTAAGTTCTTCTACCAGGATGTCTGTCTTGATTGAATCATAGTTAAACAAGACCTGGTCTTTAACCAACTCGCCTGAGTTACAAACCTGGCGCAGCTTCAATAATCCATTGATGACACTAAGCTTGCCACTGTTCAAACCTTTTTCTTTGATATCGAGAAAAATGCTGTTGCGTACATTTTCTTTGATGGATTCGTATGCCAGCTTTTGATCATTTCCCATTTTGCACCATAAAATACTTTCAATTTTTTCCGGCAGGTCTTTCGCTACCTGTTCTTTAGTGCGTCGAAGTATAAAAGGGGCCGTTAGCTTTTGCAAGGCTTGTATTTTGGCTTGGTCATGCTCACGGTCAATCGCATCTGCATATTCTCTTTTGAAAAAATCACGGCTGCCAAACATGCCAGGCAACAAAAAACTCAACTGGGCATACAGGTCGAACGTATTGTTCATTACCGGGGTACCACTCAGCGCAATGCGGGTACCGGCATTTATTTGATTGACTGCACGGGTGATCAAAGCCGACGGGTTTTTTATATTATGGCTTTCATCAATAACGGCTACGCCAAAATGAATGGTTGCTATCTTGTCACTATCTGAACGCATGGTTCCGTAAGTAGTGATTACCACGTGGTGTGCGCCTTCACTCATATTTTCAAAACTGCGCTGGGGGCCATGGTACACAACAGCAACAATGTGAGGAGCAAATTTTTTAAGTTCCTGTTCCCAGTTATACAACAGGCTGGAAGGACAAATGATCAAATGTTTTTCAGCAGGATTTTTTTTCAGTTGATGTGCTATGAAACAAATTGTCTGCAATGTTTTTCCCAGTCCCATATCATCAGCCAGGCAGGCACCTGCACCTGCTTCAGATAATAGTACCATCCATTCAAATCCTTTGTGCTGGTAAGGCCTTAATGTAGCCGATATGCCGGCTGGTATAGCATAACAGAACGCATCAGATTGTTGCCATTGCTGCCAGCGTTGCCACCATTCTTTTTTTATTAATTGTCCCAGTACCTGTTTTGTATCTGATGATTGTCCTTCTATCAACGCCATCCCTTTCGATACCAGTATCTCTTTTTTTAAAACTTTGCCATGCTTGATAATAGGCCCGTATTGCTGTATCCATTCGTCAAGCAGCACGCCGAGGCTGCCATCTTTTAGTAACACAGCCCGCTGCCCTGCCAGCAATACTTTTTGCAGGTCTGCAAGGCCAATATCCTCGTTTCCAAACGAAAGGCTAAGCTTAACTGTTAGCATATTGTCGCCGCTTTCTTTTATATCCACGGTGGTAACCGCCTGGTGGCTGGAATAACGAAAATGCTGTAACATATCCATTCCCACAACCTGTATATTCTGTTCTAATAAAAAATGGTATGCTTTAAAAAACCATTGCTTTTTGCCAGCTTCTGCAAATGGTAAATAATAGTATCCATTCAATTGCTTTACAAAATTTAGGTGAAGCCCTTCTAATAATTTTGCGAACTTTTGCTCTTCTTCTTTATTTCTTTTTACCACGTATGCTTCTCCGCCTTTTGTAATTTCATAGGTTTCTTTCCACCCGCCTTCCACTAAAAATCCTTCGTACAACCACTGGGGTGTCAGCACCAGGAATGAACTGCTGATTTCGCTCAGCATTACCCTGTTTATGGGCAATGCATCGATAATATTTTGCGAAAACAATCCATTGCGGTTCACTTTGTAATCCTCTTCCAACTTGGATAAAATATTGTGGGCAAGCTCAGATGGATTATGTGAATATTGTTCAGGCTTATTTTCATTCAGCCACTCAAGCGTTTGAAAATCTTTAAAGCTCAGTAAAAAATATTCATTGTTGCTTATCAATAAAAAATGATAACGGTCAAAATCCTCAATAGCATAAGCGGAACCATTTAAAAGGATATGTGTTCTTAACACCAATGCGTCTTTTTCTTTCACAACTTCAAACTGTAATTGAGGTTTGTAGGAACTAAAAATGCATGGAGATATTTTTGCATTGGATCTATCCTGCCAGACTTTATGATACCATTTAAAAAATGTAGTAAACGGCTTTAAGCGTTCAAATAAGCTATGTAATTCTCTAAGTAGGGCGGGCTCATAAAATTCTTTATAGGTAACGCCTGCACGGCCGGATTTATATTTAGATCTGATGCCGTTATTTCTATGGTCTGCATTGTCTGCATTAAAACAGAGAAGAAGTTCTTTAACCGCCTTTGGTAAATTCCCAAACGTGTTGTTGATCTCCCGGCCATCCAGGTCGGTCGTATCAAAACTGACATCACCTCCGGTTTTTCGGATACGTAACCTTTGCAATATGGATACATTATGCAGTAACTGCTGGGGGGATAACAAAAGGCCTGGTTTATTTTCAACATTGATCGCCATCATAATTTCATTCAGCGGCAAACTTAAATTGATAAGGTAAGATTTCAAGTACTTCTTAAAAAAATAAAGGACTTTATTCCAACTTCTTTATAATAATGGTGAGCAAAAAAATTCCCACACTGTCACTGTCACAATATTAATAAGGCAAAAAAATCTGGCACCATTTTATTTATTATATTTCCAGCTTCTAAATACATTTTATTAAAATGAATGATTTTAAAACGGTTTCGTATTCACAGAGGCTTAGTTACCAGCTTTTAATGATCTTGTTGATTGGTATATTTATTTACCTTGGCCACGGCGTGCTGGTGCCCATCTATTTTTCTATTCTGTTAGCAATATTATTACTACCAGTTACAAGTCTTTTAAAAAAATTGTATATCCCGGACACGCTGGCAAATTTAATTGCTGTAATACTTGCCTTGTCCCTGATCGGCGGTGTCGTATACTTTCTTTCCTCACAAATTGCAGGCTTTTTAAATGACATTCCTTCCATCAGGGAGCAATTGGGCGTACATATCCACACGTTACTAAACTGGGTGGTGGATAAGTTGCACCTAAGTACCGCGGAACAAAAGGTTTTTTTGGAGAATGCCCGGGAAGGTGTTAGAAGTACAGGCGGTCAATATATCGGGCAAACCTTTCTTACGGTATCTGAAACCGTAATGCTTATTGTGCTGGTCGCTATTTATTCATTCCTTATTCTTTGTTACCGGCACTTGATCAGGCGCTTTTTGTTTGCAGTTTTTAAAAGCCAGCATAAAGAAAGCCTTACACATGTGCTCATTGAATCAAAACAAATTATCCAGAAATATATGACGGGATTGATAATAGAAATGGCCATTGTTGCTACCTGCAATTCTGCTGTTTTATTATTGATCGGGATTAAATACGCAATCTTCCTTGGGATCTTCGCTGCCATATTGAATATCATTCCTTACATCGGCCTGGTTGCGGGTTTATTGTTTACAATCCTGGTAACACTAGGCAATTCATCCAGCATGAATGATATTGTTTGGATAATTGTAAGTATGGAAATCATCCACTTCCTGGACTCCAATTTTTTAATGACCAAGATCGTGGGGTCAAAGGTTAAAATAAATGCACTGATGACGATTGTGGGGGTGGTAATAGGCGGTACGCTTATTGGCTTGCCGGGGATATTTTTAGCGTTACCTACCATTGCTATATTGAATGTAATATTTTCGCAAATCGATAGTCTTACGCCATGGTCTATTCTGCTTAGTGATGATCGTGAAAACATTCCCGAAAAAAGGATCATGCGCCACCTTCAAAAGATCCGCAGCCGGGCAAAAAAAATAGATCCATTTAAAGTTAAAGAGTCAAAACTGTGATGATAAAGCGTTTACCTTTTTGTAATGATATTTGGTTGCAAATAATTTTTAAATTCGGCAAACGGAACAAGCAGGTTTATTTCGCCGGCGTCAAAAGCTTTAATAGAAGCTGGTGGATAAACAAAACCGATGCCATTACCTGTAACATAAAAATTTGGATTGGCTTTAATTCTTTGCACAATAAACCCGTTTTTATTCAGCGGTTTACTGTTCTTAATATTATACTGTGCTCTTGCTACTTTTTCAAGTAAGGCTGGTAGTTGTTGAATGCCGGCTGTGTTTAATACGTCGGATAATTTTAATTTTTTACCGGTATGCTTGTTGAAGGTAGCAAGTGTTGTTGCAAATATTTTATGTGCGCCACCGTTATACACAGTGTTGTAATTGGCCAGGGTTATGTATTTTTCATTTTCAAACATTACCAGTACAAAAACCTCTTCCTGTAATGTGAGTGAAAGCCCCATATCCGAAGCTTCTTTTAAAGAAATCTTTCCTCTTTCTTTTTTCCATGTAGAAATACACCTGTTTTTTTCATCAATCAAAAATCTGCCAACATTTTCGGATACATTTTTTATACCAAGCATTTCCCTGGTTTCATTTCTAAATGCCTCATCACTGCTGCTGTTGTTGATTGGCCAAACTGACGAACCTACGTAATGGCAATCGGACTGATTTTTTAGCTCCAGTGGTAATTTTGCGAAGCCTTCTGTGTAGTAATAATTAAATGGCGTAAATGATCTTTGCGTATCTACCCTCATTACGAAAGCTGCCTGCGTGGGTACACCGTTATTATTTGAAAGCAGGCCTGTTCCGCTAAAGCTATTTTCATTCAATATGCCGGAAAGCATGATACGAATGGTGCCACTGCCTGCGCTGAGAATGATGCTGTCTGATTTTTTTAATGATTCATTGTAATATAGTTGCAGCGGACATTGATTTTGAAGAAACCACAGATAGCCGTTATAGCTTTTTGCGGATTTATGTAAATGCAGGGTAGCAGCATTGGTACCCATATTACCGGTAAACACTTTGTACCAGCCATCGGCTGATTGTGCGGCCGTTGTTGAAAAGGCAACGATTGCAAGGATGGTTATAATCATTTTGTTCGCAGCAATAGGTAGTTGCATACAAAGGGTTTTTAGGGATGATACTTTTCTAAGTCTTGCTTCGTCAAAGCAAGGCACTTTACTGGTTGCATTATCCAATGGACGAGGTAGCCTGCGGTTCGCATTAAATTAGTTGGGCGAGATATTGATTAGTGGCACCAAATATTTGCTTGCTAATTTATAACACCGGTTGGTGTTTTTCTAAAGAAATTGAAATTTACTTCAAAAGCCAGATCGCTTATTGAATGAAAAATTTGTTGTGGCAGATGGTAGCACTGCTATCTTAAAACACCAGAGCAGTGATCATTTAATTTATTCAAAAAGATAAAGATTTTTTTTGAATTTTTAATTCTCTAACTATAATTTTTAAATACAAATATTAAGATCAAAATTAGAAGTGGCTTTACAAACCGTTTTTTAAAGGCGCATAATTGCTCCCGTTTTTCATCAATCTGTAATAGCTGCATACGTTAAGACCCTGAATTTTTCAACCACATCTCCAGGGGTGACGCCTTGTAACTGGCGGTAAAAAAGCATTACCATTTTTTCTTTGGGATCTACCCAATATAAAGTGGTGAAAGCGCCGCCCCAGCTATATGTTCCTTACTGCGCGGGTGTAGTAGCGCTGCCCCTTTCCGTAACTACCTGGAAACCCAATCCAAATTTATTGAGGCCCAGGCTATCGTCACCAATCTGGTTCATCGTCATCATTCTTACGGTGTTTCTGCTCAGCAATTGTTTTCCATCATACTTGCCGTCATTCAATAACATTTGCAAAAGAATTGCATAGTCCATAATGGTGGAGGAAAGGCCGGCACCACCGGAATAATAGGTACTTTTTAAAATAGGATAATTAGCAATAGTTGGTCCATTGAGCATACTTCCGTCCGACTTTTGAAGTTTGCCATTTGCATCTTCCGTGTAGATGTTTATAAGCCTCTTTGCTTTATCCTGCGGAATGAAAAAGTAGGTATCCTTCATACCCATGGGTTCAAAAATGCGTGTTCTAAAAAAATCATTTAAAGTACCCCTTGAAATAACCTCAACCACGCAACCCATTAAATCGGTATTCAAGCCATATGTATATTTCTCCCCCGGCTGGTGCATCAGGGGTAGTTTACCCAGGCGCTCCATGGCCGCCAGCAGTGTGCTATTGGTAACACCGATACCTGCTGTAATATTATTTTTTGCATAAATCGCAGTGGCTTCCTTGCTGCCAATTTGCGAATAGCCCAGGCCAGAGGTATGTGTGAGCAATTCACGAAGGGTAATCGCTTTTTTTGCCGGCACGTTGGTGTAAGTGCTGTCAGCAACATCGAATTTATCCCAGCACTACCTGGTTTTTAAGGGCAGGAATGTATTTTGAAACAGCGTCATCCAATAGCAGTTTACCTTCTTCGAAGAGCATCATCACCGCTACGCTGGTAATCGCTTTTGTTTGTGATGCAATTCGGAAAATATCTTCTTTTTGCAAAGGGGTTTTGCTTGCAAGGTCACTATAACCAGCAGCTTTGTAATAGACAATTTTACCATTGCGGATCACCAGAGCTGCACCACCATTCATCCATTCTTTTTGTACCCATTCGTTCATCGCCTTATCGATCCGCTGCAGTCGTTGCGTAGAAAACCCTGCTGTTTCTACACTGGCAGCGGGAACAATTTTTTGTGCTGAAAGCATAAGAACCTGCACGAGGACAAAGTATGAAACCAACAGTTGTTTTTTCATTGCGTTATTTTATTTTGAAGTTACAATGTAATTGGTATAGAAAAAGCAACGGGCATGCACAAATGCAAAATTGAAAATTGGAAAGAATCGTTTTTATTCATTGACGATGTTATAAGGTAGCTAATTATAAGAAAGGCTTCCTATTAAATCAATAACAATTTGGCATCATAAATGGCCTTGAAAAAAAACGGTAAATGGTTTCATTAAATACTTCCGGGTTTTTTCTCAATGCAAAATGAGTTGACCCCGGCAATACACACAAATTGGATCTGGGTATGGCCCTGAAAATTTCAATGATATGGGACAATTGTATGACGTCGCGGTCGCCACACATTACCATCACCGGCGCTTTAACGGATGCCAGTTCTTCAATCGATATGTGAGGATGGTATTGCATCAGCCGCAGTAATTTCACCCGGCTGGTCACATTTTTAAAACCTGCTTTTAAAGAATCTTCATATTTGGTAAATTCTTTTAGGCCTTGCTCTTCCACTGTTGGATACAACACGGCGCTATCCGGCCTGATATTAGGAGCCATTGCTGCCAACATTTTTACTTTTGCAGGATAACGGAACGCCGTGATCAGGCCCACGATCGCACCATCGCTTTGACCAATGATAAAGGCAGAATCAATTTTCAGTTGATCCAACAGGCCATTGATATCTGCTGCCATGGCATCATAAGTAAGGCTGTCACTGTCATCTTTTGACATCCCTTGCCCACGGCTGTCAACAGCAATCACTTTATAGTGTTTTGAAAAGAAAGCAATCTGCTCACGGCCCGAAACGATGGATCCGCCATTGCCGTGTATCAGCACCAAAGGTTCACCTTCGCCATATATTTCATAATACATTTTGATTCCATTGACATCTGCATACTTTCCTGCCGCTGAATTTTTACCATACGCAACGGTCGAGGCGGGTTTACTCTTACAACCAAAGCTAGCTAAGATCATAATGATTGCGAAACAAAAAAATGAAATACCAAAGTTGCCGGCTTTTTGTTTATACGATTCAGTCAAAGGCATAAGGTGGTTGTTTTTTAAATTAAGGTTCATATTGATGGATAGTTACAAAAATAGCGTGGCCGCAAAAATAAAAGTTAGAGTCGGGCCACTGACAGATGCCTCGAATATAAGGTAAATTAATTTCTATTTCAGCGCTCCATATCATTACAACGAAGGTTGGACACATGTCTTTATCATATACATACATTTTACTTCCACAGAATGGCGGATTACCTCTAAAACTTTTCTTTTGCAATTTATTTACAACTAAAGGAGCTGGACCTTGCACCGGTGATTACGGTTTTTACATCCGTTAAAAACATGCTGTTTTTGATCAACACCGTCGTTTTTCATTGCCTGTGTGCTCTATAGTTGCCGCTTTTATTGAAAGTAAAAATATAACAGCTAATTACGGGAGAGAACATACAGCGGTAGCGTATCGTGGCCGCCATTTTTATCAACTACATCCACCACAGGTATCCAAAATGGCTCCTCGTCCGCGGGGCTAACCAATGATGCCATAATGATCATGTGGGTATCTCAATCTTACATACAGTTGATTTCCCAGGCGTATTTTTGTGCAAACAGATTTTATGCAATTGACTGAGGAGATAATTTTACAAAAACTCAGGGTTATTAAACCGGCTTTGTAAAATCTCCCAATGCAATACCCGCTGCTCAAAATTTAACGACCCCGGTGTGGTAATATATTCCTTTACAAACTGAAAACCCGCTTTGGCCAGGGCCTTATTGGGCGCAGGATTTAATGCATAGGGTTCGCAGCAGATCTTTTTTAATTGCAGGTTGTTAAAGAAATACGGCAGGGTCATTTTCACTAATTCGGTTCCTACATGTAGTTCCCTGATGGGTGCATACCAGATGTGCAGGTGCATGTAGGCTTCTTCTCCAAAAATTATTTTATTCACGTTGCTGTGCCCGATTGGCTGGCCGTCTGCCAGCCAGATGATACAATAGGATTGCTTTTGTTCGTAAGGCTGGTTCAACTGTTCGGGCAGCATGCTCATCCACTGCTGGCGGGTGGGTATTTTACCAAGGTCTACACCCATCGCCTGCAGGTGGGCAGGCGTTGCCGTTAGCCAGTAATCCACTATCAAAGGGATGTCTTCCCGCTGTATTTCCCTTACTGATAATTTGGGTGTGCTCATCTGTGCTAATTTATAGAAAACTTGGGCTAATAAAATCAATACTGCTAGAATTCGTATAAGAGCGTTGATAAAATAAACTCCGCTAGTGCCCGGTTTCATCACTCAAAAACTTATACAGGTTTCACAAAAAAAATGGCCGGTAGAGTACCGGCCAATCAAATATTTTGTATCCCTTATTTTAGCTTAATAAGTTTCAATTGCACCCGCTTATTGCCTTGTACAATTTCTGCTATGTACATTCCTTCCCGGTAGGTATGGCCTATCTGAAGAGTGCTGTTGGCAGGTATATTGCTTCTTGTTTCCACTACGGCACCCAACTGGTTCACTACCCGCAAAGACATTTTTTCTTTACTGACGCTCTGGGTTAACAGCGTAAAATATGTAGTGGAAGGATTTGATAAAGTTTTTACCTGCAGTGCATGCGGGCCTCCTGTTCCCTCATCGTCATCATTGCCTGGCTTATCCTTTTTATTAAACAAACTGGTAGGAACACTTACCGTTACCTTCTTACTGGTAATGTTACCGGCAGCATCTGTAGCCTTGATGGTAATAGTGTAAATCCTTCCATTGCCTTTAGAGGAATACTCAGCTCTTAGTTTTACAAAATGTCCATCAATCACCTGCCAGTCGCCCGGCACATCATGTTTATCGGTGTTTGCGTCAGGCTCGCTGCTTGATACAGACAATACAGTTGTTACACCGCTGCAATTGTCAGTAGCAACATATCCGATTGCCACCAGCCTCATAGTATGATTGGCAGGCCATACAATGGGCGGCAATACGATTGCCTGGCTGATCACCGGCGCTTCTTTATCTTCTACGGTTACAAGAAAGGTGCATGCTTTTGTGGCGTCTGTCGTTGTAGTGTAAGTAACCTGTGTAATTCCTTTGTTAAATGTTTGTCCGCTGGCGGTGCTCTGGCCTAATACTGTGGTGGCGCCGCTCAGCATGTAGCGTATGTCGGCATAACCGGTCCCCGCAACTACTACGGGGTCGATGCCGTTAACTACGGCGGCGCACAATCCTTTCGCCGTTGGCAAAACGGTGTCTTTCGGGCATGCCAGCACGATATAGTCTTCCAGGATGTATTGTGCTGCCACTCCTGCGTTGATACCGGCGGCGTTTGCCCGTCCTGTTACGGCCAGCCTGTTCCCCAACACGGCCATATCTTCCAGCAAAAATGAGTAGCTTGGTGAGCCTGTTACTTGTTTTCCATCTAAATCAAAATTATTATCCAGGGAGCCATTACCCCGGTAACGGGCCAACGCAAAATCAAGACGGTTGGTAGTAGGATTGTAAAGCGTGCCTCCAACATATATCGTATCTCCACGGCTAATAATTGCAGTAGGGGCCACGGGTGTGCCGGCACCAAAATTGGTAACCTGTCGGCCATTTCCATTAAAGCTGTTGTCGATGCTTCCGTCATTGTTATACCGGCCTACGGCAAAGCCATACTGATCGGTGACAAGATTGTGAGAAAAAGATGTTACCAATATTCTATCGCCCTGGGTGGTTACTTCGGTGTTTCCATTAAAAAAATCGTTTCCCGCTGTAGTAATGCCTTGCTGGCCGAAACTGTTATCGGGTGTGCCATCAGCAAAGTATCTTTGCAGAGAGAAGAAATTACCTGCACCGGTAAGATCAGGTTCAGTTGCTGCTACTATAATTTTATCCCCTTGCATGGCAATTGAATTGTGGTAATAAGCCGGGTTAAAATTTTGCAGGCCCATTATTAAATCGCTCGTTTGAATGGAACCCGCAAAGCCCCCATTCATATCAAGTACGTCTACGTGAAAAAAAGCAAAGTCTCCCACCAGGGATGCACTGTACCCGCCAACAGCAATATAATGGTCACCGATCGTAACTGACCTTGCAAATTCATAACTGAACGCTGTATAGGTTTTTGTTACCACGCCGGTTTGATTGAATGATTGGTCCGGCGTTCCATTGGTATTATAGCGTGCCACCAGCAGGTCGTCCTGTATCCGTGGGTAATAATTATATACCGTGCTGCCGGCAATCACCAATCTTCCATCCTTTTGCAATGCTGCATCAGCAAATCTTATCACTAACGGATCCGAATAGCCTCCGTTACCATAGCTTGCGTCAGGTGTACCATCACTCAAATATTTACCGATGAAAATCCTCGGGTACTGGCTGCCGTAAGCGCTATAAATTACATATTGTTCTTTGCCCGGGCCGGTCAATACTTTTAAAATCCCGGGGGCAATATTGGCATCAGCCTGGTATATTTTAACACCATTGGTGCCAAAGGAAGGGTCGGAACTGCCGACCTGTGCCTGGGTGTTCAATAAATATAATGCGCCTGCAATGAACAGTACAAATTTTTTCATCTTAAAGATTTTCTTTAAATAATATAAAAAGGTCCTCAGCAGCGATAGGCTGCGTAAAGACGTGAATAAAAAATTGGAGGATATTTAAATGAATGCGGGGCTTCGGAGAACCATCATTGTGATTGGATACCTGCAAGCCAGCAGGACTTTAATGTAAGCTTTTGATCTCTTGTTTGATCTGTCAAATCTACTAATGCTTATTGGAATATCTTCCAATTGGCAATAATATATTTATTAAGGTTTTTTGAAATGCATGCTTGGTGCAGGTTATCGTAATTTTACGGTTCAATATTTATGGGCAGGGCAATTTCTAAAATCAGCCCTTTTTAATAGGGCGCAGAGCGACAATTTTTATTAATGCTTTTAATTTTTTGAAAAACAGGTATTAAGAAAATATGGGTTAACAACAAGGATTGTGGATGCATTTCAAATTGTCGCATCACGTTTGACCTCACCGAAACCCTCTCCCAAGGAGGGCTTTAGAATCCATTGCTACAAGTGTTTGCGGTTATGCAGGAAATTTCAATTAAGCGGCAATTAGAAAGGCACCAGTGATAATGCTTGCTGTATGATTTATAAAATTGAGTGTATTTTGAACGAAATCATAAGCACTGCCTGTTAGGTTTAATGATTGCATTTTACTATTATCCTTCAAACTAAATATTATCTTTAAGAAGATAAAAAATTATCCGTTATGAAATTTTACGCATGCATTATTTCCTTTTGTTTTTCTATCAATGGTATTTTACCTGCCCAGTCGCCAGACACAATTTGCATTTTGCAATTAAATGATGTGTATGAAATTGGGGCACTCAACCAGGGAAGGTCGGGCGGTATGGCAAGGGTGGCAACATTGGTAAAGCAACATGAAGCCCGGTATAAAACCTTTGTTGTGCTGGCAGGCGATTTTGTAAGCCCTTCGGTAATTGGCACTACAAAAATTGATGGGCAACGGGTGAATGGCCGCCACATGGTAGACATCATGAATAAAGTGGGGGTAGACCTTGTAACGTTTGGGAACCATGAATTTGATATCCCTGAAAATGACCTGCAGCAGCGGATCAACGAGTCGCAGTTTGACTGGGTAAGCAGTGATGTGCTGCATAAAAATGCCAATGGCAAGGTATTACCCTTTTACAAAACCGAACCCGATTCTGCTGTTATCCCCCCTTACTTTTTAGTTGCCTCAGCACAGAACCAGTTTACCATCGGCATTGTAACGGCTACCATACAAAGCAATAAACAACCCTGGGTTGAATACACTGATTACATGCAATCATTGAAGAAGGCAATTAAAAAAGTAAAACGACAATCCTCTATCGTAATAGGCCTTACACACCTAAGCATCGCTGAAGATGAGACCGTATTACGCAAGCACAAGCGCCTTCGCCTGATTATGGGTGGCCACGAACACCAGCATACTTATGTGAACGTTCATGAAGCAGCGATTGCAAAAGCGGATGCCAATGCAAAAACATTGTACCGACACCTTGTATTCAGTGAGGGCAAGCGGCGTAAAATAAAAATTATATCTGAGCTCATAAATGTGGATACTACTGTAGCGCCGGATCCTATAGTGGCCGTTGCGGTAAAAGCATGGGAGGACAAAGCCTATGCGGCCTTCAGGGCCATTGGCCTGGAACCCGACGCAGGCGTTTACCGTACCAATGTACCATTGGATGGAACGGAAGCGAGTGTACGCTATAAGCAAACCAACCTCGGCAATTTGATAGCCCAATCAATGCTGGCTGCGTCGCCACAGGCAGATGCCGCGGTGCTCAACAGCGGCTCCATACGTATAGACGACATGATAGAAGGGCAGGTAACCCAACTGGATATTATCCGCACACTGCCTTTTGGTGGCAAGCTTTGTGAAGTAGATCTCACCGGTACTTTATTGAATGAGCTGCTCAATACCAGTAACAACATTAAAGGATCTGGTGGGTACCTGCAGCTTAGCAACAACATCAGTTTGGATGGCACCAACTGGTTGGTAAATGGCACGCCGGTTAATCCTTCCAAAACATATAAAATTGTTTCCCCTGAATTCCTTTTCAGTGGTGCGGAAAAAGGGCTTGAATTTTTGAAAGAAGGTAACAGGGAGATAAAAACGATCAAGCGCTTTGATGCGCCGGGGGATATTCATACGGATCTGCGGTTGGCCGTGGTAAAGTATTTGGTGAGTTTGGGTGCTAAAGCGGGTGGATGATGGCATGGCTTGTAGCGACATTGGCCAAACCTATTAAGTTATAATTCTTCAGGGGCAATCGTCATTAAATTAGAATAGACCTGTATTGAACAGCCTTTAAAGAACTGCAATATATTAAAACGGCGTTTAGTCAATTTTCACTCCTATCCTTCAATTTATTATCCTCACGCAAAAAGGGGAACCTTATAAAAAGATTCCTCTTTCCGGGTTAGTATAGGCTTATATACTAGAGGGCTTTCAAGGCCTGTATTCTTTCCCAGCGCTTCTTCATGCCATCATTGGCACTGGCCAGGAATTCAACGGCTTTTTCGGGATAATTGTTTTTTATTGTTGCAAAACGGTTTTCATTGTATAGGAAATTTTCTAATGGAATCGATGGGTCTTTACTGTCCAACACAAAACGATTGCCTTGCTCTTTCAGCGGATTGTAACGGAACAGCGGCCAGTAGCCGGATTTAACCGCATTTGCCTGCTGGTCTAATCCGTTGCACAGGTCATATCCGTGCGCAATACAATGGCTGTAAGCGATGATGATTGACGGGCCGGGAAATGCCTCAGCTTCTAATATCGTTTTAAGTGCGTGTACATCATTGGCGCCCATGGCGATCTCCGCCACAAATGCGGTTCCATGTGCAATGGCCTGCATCGCAAGATCCTTCTTGCCCGTGGTTTTGCCCTTGATGCTGTATTTAGCACTTGCGCCTATTGGGGTAGATTTGGATTTTTGCCCACCGGTATTAGAATATACTTCTGTATCCAGCACCAGTATGTTGATGTTTTCGCCGGTTGACAACACATGGTCCAAACCACTGAAACCAATATCGTATGCCCAGCCATCGCCGCCCACAATCCACATAGATTTGTGTTCCAGGAACTCCGCTATCTGGTACAGCAACCTTGCATCGGGTTTTTTAATATCCCTTAACCTTGTCTTTAATTCATTTACATTTTTGCGCTGCTGTATTATCTCAGCTTCATTCGCTTCCACGTTGTTCAGGATAGCATCGGCCAATTCGGGGCCTACGTCTTCACGCAACGATTTTAATAAGGATAAACCATAGTTGCGTTTCATATCAGTAGCGAGCTTAATACCTAAGCCAAACTCTGCGTTGTCTTCAAAAAGCGAGTTGGCCCAGGCCGGCCCGATGCCTTCTGCATTCTTACTCCACGGTGTAGTAGGAAGGTTTCCTCCAAAGATGCTGGAGCAGCCAGTTGCGTTGGCAACAATCATCCGGTCGCCAAATAACTGGGTGAGTAATTTTAAATAAGGTGTTTCACCGCAACCGCTGCAGGCACCGGAAAATTCAAATAAAGGTTCCAGTAACTGCGATCCTTTTACGGTGCTCCGGTTTACCCTTGTCCTGTCAATATCGGGCAAGCCAATAAAGAAATCCCAGTTCTCTTTTTCAGTTTTTTTCAACGGCAATACATCCTGCATGTTGATGGCTTTGTGGCCGGGTTCGGTTTTACTTTCTACCGGACAAGCTTCCACGCAAAGGTTGCAACCGGTACAATCTTCTACTGCCACCTGCAGTGTATAGGATTCGGTGTCTTTAAAAAATTCTTTGCCAATGGGTGCAGTGTGCTTAAAGAAATCGGGTGCATCTGCCAACAGGTCGTTGTTGTAAACTTTTGGCCGTATGGCTGCATGTGGGCAAACAAAGAAACATTTACCACATTGCGAACAAAGGCTGGCATCCCATACCGGTACTGTATCAGCGATATTTCTTTTTTCATATTTTGTAGTGGCAGAAGGATATGTACCATCCGCAGGAAAAGCACTAACAGGTAATTCATCTCCTTCACCGGCAATTATTTTTGCCAGCACCTGCTGTACAAAATCAGGCGCATTACCGGAGATGGCCGGAACAATCTGTTTGTAGCCCACTGCAAATCCGGTATAATCCAGCAGTGATAAATTTTCAAGTGTTTTATCCACGGCATCAAAGTTTTTTTGCACAACCTGTTCTCCCTTTCTGCCATAACTTTTACGGATCGCATTTTTTATATGCGTAATCGCTTCATCCTTTGGCATTACATTGGAAATCGCAAAAAAACATGTCTGTAAAATAGAGTTGATCCGTGAGCCCATGCCGGTTTCTTTTGCCACCCTGGAAGCATTGATCACATACAGCTTCAATTCCTTCTCTTTAATTTCATCCTGAATTTTCCGGGGTAGCTGGTACCAAACATCTTCAGTGGCAAAAGGGGCATTTAGTAAAAAGGTGGCACCCTGCTGTGCATCTTTCAGTATATCATATTTTTCTAAATATTGAAAATGATGGCAGGCGATAAAGTTGGCCGAATTGATCAAATAGGTAGAGCGAACGGGCTGATCGCTAAAGCGTAGATGGGATACTGTTAGTGACCCTGATTTCTTAGAATCATATACAAAATATCCCTGCATGTGCATGTCAGTGGTATCGCCAATAATCTTGATGGTGTTCTTGTTTGCACTCACCGTGCCATCGGCCCCAAGGCCAAAAAACAATCCACGGAAACGGTGCTGGTCCTCCAGTGAAAATGTTTTGTCGTATGGCAAGCTGGTATGGGTAATGTCATCTTCAATGCCAATGGTGAAACTTTTTTTAGGCTTATCTTTTTTCAGTTCATCAAACACAGCCATCACCATACCGGGGTTAAACTCTTTGGAAGCCAGGCCATAACGGCCACCGGTAACCTTGGGCATATCGCCTTCCCATCCTGCATGCAACGCGTTGATCACGTCCATAAACAATGGTTCGCCAATGGCGCCTGTTTCTTTACAACGATCCAGGACGGCAATCTTTTTTATTGTTTTTGGCAAAGCATCAATAAAATATTTTACAGAAAAAGGGCGGTATAAATGTATATGCAGGTAACCGGTTTTTTCACCTTTACTATTTAGATGATCTACTGTTTCGTGAACGGCTCCTGATCCGGAGCCCATAATGATGATAATGTTTTCCGCTTCCGCATGACCATAATATTCAAATAATCTATAGGCCCTGCCGGTAAGTTCTTCAAAATGCTTCATGGTTTCTTCCACTATGCCAGGCACTTTCCAATGGTATTCGTTGCAGGCTTCGCGGCTTTGAAAATATACATCGGGGTTTTGAGCTGTGCCACGTATAAACGGGTTTTCAGGATTCAATGCACGGCTCCTGTGACGGGCAACTGCATTCAGGTCGATCATTTGTTTGATGACATCATCACTGATTACTTCTACTTCATTCAATTCATGCGAAGTGCGGAATCCATCAAAAATATTCAGGAAAGGAATGCTTGATTTTAAGGTAGCAGCCGTGGCGATCATTGCCATATCGTGTGCCTCCTGTACGCTGTCACCAAACAACAGGGCGAAGCCCGTTGAACGTACCGCCATTACATCGCTATGGTCACCAAAAATAGACAAGGCATGTGTTGCCAATGCCCTTGCGGCAATATGAAAAACAGTGGGCGTTAGTTCCCCTGCAATTTTATACATGTTGGGAATCATCAGCAGCAACCCCTGTGAGCAGGTAAACGTAGATGCCAGTGCGCCACCCTGCAATGCGCCGTGGATGGCCCCTGCAGCGCCGGCTTCACTTTGCATTTCAATAATCCGCGGTACTTCCCCAAAGATGTTTTCTTTATTATCACTGCTCCATTCATCGGCCCACTCGCCCATATTTGAAGAAGGTGTGATGGGGTAAATGGCACATACCTCGCTGGTCTTGTACGCAATACGTACCGCAGCTTCGTTGCCGTCCATGATGGTATATAAAGATTCTTTTTGGGGATCAGCAACAGCCGGTTTGCTTTGCACAATAGTCTCGTTCATACAACTGATTTTTGGTTATTATTCGAAAGTGCCAAATTACAATTAGCCAAATACTTAAAAAGTGAGGAATGTCAGTTTGTTGTATGATTAATGGTGGGAGGGAAGGATTTATAAGGCTTTTGGGGTACCGGCTTAGAAGCTCTGTACAACTTCATTGGCGACGCTCCGTTCAGGTTCGGTTTTTCAATTTCGCTTTAATTATGTTATGGAAGCCAAGGAGACGAATTTCAAAAGTATCTACGGGACAAGGATTTAATTAAATGGTAGCAGGCAAATCGCAATATTTATTTGAACTTGGCGACATTGATTTTGCCGGGCTGAATGTTTATCACCTTCCTCAATCATACACAATACCGTTACTCATCTTTCCCTAACTTTAAGAAAATCATTTTATGAAGCAATGCATCTTCTTCCTGCTGATCTATACCGCAACAAATACTGCTACTGCACAGCCAACGCAAAAACCTCCGCTACATGGAAAAAACTGGATGGCCATCACTGGAAAACCATTAGCGGCCACGGCCGGAAGCATCATTTTTCAAAAAGGCGGTAACGCAGTTGATGCTGCTTGTGCTATGCTGGCGGCTACTTGCACCATGTGGGATGTGCTGAGCTGGGGTGGCGAAACGCAGGCCTTGATCTACAACCCCAAAACAAAAAAAGTAATTGCGATCAATGCATTGGGGGTGGCACCTGCCGGGGCAACCGTGGCTTTTTTTAAAAACAAAGGATATAATTTTCCACCGGAGTACGGCCCGCTTTCTGCCACCACTCCCGGTACTGCTGGCGGGCTTTGCTACATGCTGGCGATGTATGGCACTATGAGTTTGAAAGAGGTATTGGCGCCGGCAATGGAACTCGCCGCCGGTTATCCCATTGATGCACAAACCGCCAACAGCATGGAACGGGGAAAGAAAATGATCAGTGAATGGCCTTATAGTAAAAAGATTTTTTTACTGCATGAAGGCGAAAAAAGAGAAGCGCCGGAAGCGGGTGAAATTTTTGTACAAAAGGACCTGCTTGCCACGCTTAATAAAATGGTGGATGCAGAGCAATCTGCGCTAAAGCAAAAGAAAAGCCGCAGGGAAGCCATCATGGCTGCAAATGACCGTTTTTACAAAGGCGATATTGCAAGGGAATTTGTAAGAGGATGCAAAGAGCAGGGCGGGCTCATTACCTTACAGGATTTAGCCAAATGGAAACCCATCGAAGAGGAACCGATGAAGGTAAACTACAGGGGCATTGATGTATATAAACTGCAACAATGGACACAGGGCCCGATGCTGTTGCAGTCTTTAAATATCCTGGAAAACTTCGATTTAAAAAAAATGGGATATAACAGTACTCAATATATTCATACGCTTTACCAAACCATGAACATGGCTTTTGCAGACAGGGATTTTTATTACGGTGATCCGTATTTTCCCCCGGAAGAACCAATGAAGGGATTGCTGCATAAAGAATATGCAAAGAAGCGAGCGGCAGAAATGATGCACGACCAGAACGATCCGAATGTTAAGCCCGGCGACCCTTATCCTTTTGAAGGAAAACAAAACCCGTGGACAGCTTTATTAAAACAGCGGGAAGCCTATTCCGATACCACCGGCAAACAAGGCAGTGCCATCCCCAAACACGATCAATCAGGCAATTTTAAACAACCTGCCTTTGACAAGGCAGCTGCCCCTGCAAATATGAACCCCGAGTATTGGGCAAATTCCTCAATGGATGAAGTTCAAAACGTAGACAATACATACTACGAACGTTTATGGCGGGGTACCACATCCGTGGAAGCAGCGGACAAAGAGGGTTGGGTAGTTTCTATAACACCGAGTGGTGGCTGGTTGCCGGCTTGTATTGCAGGCAATACGGGCATTGGTATGAGCCAGCGCATGCAAAGCTTTGTGTTGGACAGCAGCATCAATCCTTTTAATGTGGTGGCACCGGGCAAAAGGCCAAGAGTAACACTTACACCTACGCTTGCCCTCAAAGATGGTAAACCGTTTTTATCTTTTGCAGTGCAGGGCGGTGATACACAGGATCAAAATCTGTTGCAATTTTTCCTGAATGTAGCGGAATTTAATATGACGGTGCAGCAGGCTTGTGAAGCGCAAAATATTAATAGCAACCAGTTGTGGCTTTCACTTGGCGGAACGCAAATAAGTGATCGTTTGCCGAAGGCGGGCAATTTATTATTGAGCAATAAAACACCTGAGAGCGTTCGTACTGAACTTGCTAAAATGGGTTACACACTTACATTTGGAGAACGTACCAGCGGACCGATCAATGCCATTTATTTTGATTGGAAACACGGTTCTTTTTGGGGAGGAAGTTCAAACAACGGCGAAGATTATGGAATAGGGTGGTAAGCGCAGCAGGCAGAGTATTAAAGATATTTCCCGTCTAATTTAATTTCTCAAAATCGTAGTTGGGTTTAATGTACTTATTGTGGTACCAACCTTTGGAGCGGCTCGCCTTCATTGCTTCATATTTTTCTTCGGGCACTTCTTTGTAGCGATATATTACCCCGGAAACAAAGGCTATCACGAGGCTGGATGAGATCGGATCATACCGCATATTTGCTATTACTGATGATGGCATAAAGCTAATTGACCAAAATCTGTAATAAAAAATAATGCCACCTGAACATTCTCACAAATTGCCATACAATCCGATCGTCCTTCTAAAAATAACTAATTACATAAACCCTAAGGGTTCTCAACGGTAACATCCTGCGCCAGTCTTGCGTCGTCGGGTGTTTTCTCAAGGTCCCTGTCGAGAGAATATAAAGCATCGCTGTTGATCTTTTCGCCACCGGCAATTTTTATTTTATCCAATAAACTCATCGCAAGGGTTTCTTCTTCGGTTTGTTCTTTTACAAACCATTGCATAAAATTCCATGTTGCCCAGTCTTCTTCCGTAAGGCTAAGCTTTACTAATTTATACACAGCTTTCGTATTGTCCACCTCGTGTTCAAATACTTTTTCGAAACAGTTATTAACGCTGTCAGGATCAGCTGGCGGCGCCGGAATAGCCGAAATTTTTACAGTTGCGCCACGTTTTAATATGTACTCCAGGATTTTCATCATGTGATTTCTTTCTTCATGTGCATGCCTGAAAAGAAAATTTGCAACCCCGCCAAATCCCTGTCTATCGGCCCATGCCGCATAGGATAAATAGATCTGGGATGCATGTGCTTCCTTGGTCATCTGCTCATTCAGTGCCAAAGCCATCGTGGTTGAAAGCCTGTTGGTATCCATCATTTTTAAAATTTTTTGTTTAAAAGTGTACTTGTTATTGCAAGCATGTTGGTAGTTTATTTTTAACACAACAGGTTGTAAGTTACAGATTTACTGTGACAGATTTAAGCAGGTTTTCTCTGTTAACCGCAGCATTGCCCATAAAGCGTACTTTGATTTATTTCAAATTAAACAACATCAAAAAGGGAGTGTCGACCCATAAGGGCCTTTTTAAAAAACACCCCGAGAAAATGAAAAAATTGCGTTAAATAATTCTCCATCCCTGCAATCATTGGTATTTCATTTATACGTTTGCAGAACCAATCATCCTGTTGCAGAACTAGTTCCCTAACTATTCCTTATCGTAAAAAATCATTCATGCAGTTAATTAAAAAACTCCTGTTTATTTTTATTGCCAGCCCTTCAGTCATTAGTGTTCATGCCCAGTTTATAGATACTACTGTAAGACAAAATCTGCTTCCTAATGCCCCAGTACGGGCAGAAAAGTGGAACGAAACCACTGAAAAGCGAACGGGGGCATACCGTTCCTTTATAGCCCCCGGTATCCTGGTGGTGTATGGTATTGCTTCTCTTAAAAGCAATCAGCTGCAAAGTTTCAATAATACTGTAAAAGAAGAAATTTGGCAGGAACATACGCATAAACGAACCTGTATAGATGATTACCTGCGCTTTGCTCCGGCAGTGGCAGTTTATGGGTTAAATGCAATGGGAATAAAGGGCCGTAACAGTTTCCGTGACCGGAGCATGATCTACCTGTTGTCGAATGCAGTAGTGACTGGTGCTGTTTTTGGTATCAAATCGTTCTCTAATGAACTTCGGCCGGATGGCAGCGACTATTATTCTTTTCCTTCAGGCCATACCGCAGCGGCATTTGCTTCTGCCGAGTTTATGCGGATGGAGTACAAGGATGTTTCGCCCTGGTACGGTGTTGCAGGTTATGTAGCAGCAGGTGCTACCGGCGCATTGCGCATGTACAACAACCGCCATTGGATGAGCGATGTACTGGCGGGTGCCGGCATCGGTATAGCTTCTACCAAACTGGCTTACCTTATCTACCCTGCTATTAAGAAAAAACTTTTTAAAGACAAACCGATGAATACGATGATCATGCCCTACTATCAAAATAAAAGTGCGGGGCTTGCCATGGTATATCATTTCCATTGATGATTTAAAGAGCTTTTGTTTCATACATTTTGCCTACATTGAAAATCAATTTCAATTTTCAATGTATGAAAACAGTCATCTGCGCATTCTTTTTTACTTTCTTCGTGCTGACTCTTATGGCACAAAACAAAACAGCAAACACTGCTCAACCTGATCCTCATAAAAAAATACAAATTGTTGAAGCTGCCTGTGGCGAGTGTAAACTCGGCCTGGCCGGCAAAAGCTGTGACCTTGCTGTCCGCATTAAAGGCAAGTCATATTTTGTGGATGGCACGGAGATAGATTCGCATGGTGATGCCCATGCAAAAGATGGTTTCTGCGCAGCGATCAGGAAGGCGGAAGTGCAGGGAACGATTAAAAACAATCGTTTTCAAGCAACTTATTTTAAACTACTTCCTGACGATAAAAAGGATGATATAAAAGAGGGTCACCATTGATTGATAAACCGGGGTACTATGGTTCGCCAGCTTAAGAGTTGTTCCTTTATTAATTTTGGCCAGGGGCCAGAGAATGCAATACCATTCACCAGAAAAATAACAAGGATATTTTTTATTGAATCCCAGATTCCTATTTTCACCTCATGCCTCCAACCCATCCACAAATAAAAAAGCTGTTACAATGCATTGACCTGGAAGAAAAAGAACAGGTAAAACGATACAGCTTAGATCAGCCGCATACGCTTAAATCATTAAAGGCTGAAGGGCTTGCCCTGCACCCGATAACGGTTACCAGAAAAAATTTCGGCTATGCGGATTATCCGGAAATTAGCTTTCGGATTAATTTTCCTACAGAAACAAACCTGTTTAAAGACAGTGCCGCAATAGAATGTTTTTTTGCAGGCGAAGAGCCGGTAAAAGGTGTGCTGATCAGCCTGGATGGCAAGTCCGGTGAGTTCAGGTTATTTGCCCCCGACTTTCCTGATTGGATTGAAGACAGCGGTGTAGGAATAAAATTAGCACCTGATCAACGTACCACCACGATAATGAAATCGGTTTTAAACGAACTGGAAAACAACAAGGAATTGTTTACATTATTTGAACAATTGCACAGCGGTTCTACAATTGAAACGGAAATTTCCGATACCGGCCCTGCCGCTTTAACTTTTAAAAATCGACACTTAAATGGGAGCCAGCAAGATGCGGTAACAGCCATTACGAAAAATAAAAACTTAACAATTGTTCATGGCCCACCGGGCACAGGTAAAACCACTACACTGATTGAGGCAATCATACAATTGATACAATCGGGTGAAAAAATACTGGTGTCGGCGCCAAGCAATACAGCGGTAGATAATATTGCAAAAGGGTTGATACTGCAGGGTGTGCAGGTACTACGGGTCGGAAACACAAGTAAGGTGGATGAAACGGTTTTTGCTTATACCCCGGAAGGAAAACTAGCCAATAGCAGGCAACAAAAAGAATTAAAGGAATTAAAAATAAGGGCAGAGCAATTTAGAAAAATGGCGCTGAAATATAAAAGAAGTTTTGGTAAAGCAGAAAGGGAACAACGCAACCTGTTGTTTAAAGAGGTAAAAAATATCCGTACCGAAATAAAAAAGATACAGGCTTATAATGAACAGAAGTTATTTAGCGAAGCCGAAGTAATATTAGGAACGCCCGTTGGATTGTATGATGCAAAAATCAGGCAAATCCGTTTCGATACATTGGTAATGGACGAGGCGGGGCAATGCATCGAACCATTGGCTTGGTGCATTTTTCCGCTGGCGAAAAAATATGTGCTGGCAGGCGATCACCTGCAATTGCCGCCAACCATTTTAAGCTACGAAGCTGCAAGCCTGGGTTTAAACCGTTCCATTTTAGAAGTAAGCATTGCCACGACCGGAAACGTTTTTTTATTAGACACTCAATATCGGATGCGGGAATCCATTGCTGCATTCAGCAGCAACTATTTTTACAATGGCTTATTACAAACGCCTCCATATCTGCAAAATATTGGTGTGCATATCAGCTTTATTGATACAGCTGGTTCAGGGTACAATGAGGTGAAAGGCAGCAATGGCATAAGCCTTCAAAATGAAGGAGAATTAAAAATTGTTCAGAAGCTACTGGCAACTGAAAATTTGAATGTAACGCATGTGGCTTTTATTTCGCCGTATGCTGGGCAGGTGGCTGCCGCAAAAGATACATTGCCAAAAGAAATGCGGATAAGTACCATCGATAGTTTCCAGGGCCAGGAGCAGGAGATCATCATTTTGTCGCTGGTAAGAAGCAATGATGATGGGGATATCGGTTTTTTAAAAGATTACCGGAGAATGAACGTAGCTATCACCAGGGCCAAAGAACAATTATTTGTAATTGGCGATAGTGCTACCATTGGCGGCGACGGCTTTTATAATGCGTTTTTAACCTACGTGGAAAAATACGGAAGCTACCGTTCTGTATGGGAAATTGAAATGTAGTTAAAAGTGACGGATGCAATTAGGTGCATCTAAATTGTCGCGGAGGAATAAAAGGTTGGCAACCCTTGCGATTTTAAAAGCACTCAATACAATTGCCGTATTTATTATTTGCATATATTTAAAGCTTCAAGCATTGCTAAAAAATCATACTAAAAAATCTTTTTTATGAACTCACGTCGTGACTTTTTACAAAAAATTGCCGGGTCGTTTATTGCTTTGAATTTCCCGGTTTTAGCATCGGCAGAAAACAATGATTTCTTTTCGCCATCTTATGACGGCCCGGTTTTACGGGTGGCCATCCTTGGCCTGGGCAGCTATGGCAACCGGGTGGCTGAAGCTATGCAATCTTGCAAGAAAGCAAAATTGACCGGCCTTATCAGCGGTACGCCTTCTAAAATTAAAACCTGGCAAGCCAAATACAATATACCCGACGGCAACTGTTACGACTACACTAATTTTGACCGTATTAAGGACAATCCCGAAATAGATGCAGTGTATGTGATTACACCCAATGCATTGCACCACGACCAGGTAATACGGGTTGCCAAAGCCGGGAAGCACGCCATTTGTGAAAAGCCAATGGCTGTTAATGCAAAAGAGGGGCAGGAAATGGTGGATGCCTGTAAGAAAGCAAATGTAAAATTGCTAGTTGGATACAGGATGCATTTTGAACCAAAAACCCTGGAAGTAATACGTATGCGAAAGGATGGCGAATTGGGTAAAATTGTTTTTTTCCAGGGACTATGTGGCTTCCGTATCGGCGACCCAACTCAATGGCGCCTAAACAGGCAACTGGCGGGCGGCGGCGCTATGATGGACATTGGCATTTATGCAATTAATGGTGCTCGTTATATGGTAGGCGAAGAGCCGGTGTGGGTAACCGCACAGGAAACAAAGACCGATCCGGTAAAATTTAAAGAAGGCGTGGATGAGACAATTCAATTTCAATTAGGATTTCCCAGCGGGGCAGTAGCATCTTGCTTGTCCAGTTATAATATGAATAATCTTGATCGCTTTTTCTTAAATGCCGAAAAGGGCTTTGCTGAAATGCAGCCATCAACGGGATATGGCCCTATCAAAGGCCGCACTAACAAAGGTGAATTAACCCAACCGCACATGACCCATCAAACCGTACAGATGGAAGAAATGGCAGATATCATTTTTCAAAATAAACAACCCCTTGTGCCCGTAGATGGTGAAGAAGGAGTAAAAGACATGAAGATTATTGATGGGATTTATATGGCGATTAAAACAGGAAAAAAAGTACCGTTGAAATTATAATAGTGAAACGTTGTTTAAAAAGGCAGGTCGATAATGCCTGCCTTTTTTAATCTAAACGGGTGTTATAAAACCTGGCATCAAAACGATGATCGGGTTAACTTTTTATTCACAATAGAAGCCTGGTAAGGTAGCACGAACCTCAACGTAGGTTATAATTGAGCCAGGGAGATTATGAGCCGGCTTGAATTAAAATAAAAATGGCCCTATAAAGGAGCCATTTTTTGCGTATCACCAAATGTGAACTTATTTTATCTTAATCACGGGGCGAAGCTTATAGTCTCCCGTTCCTTCCTTAGTAACAGACAAAGCCGCATCAAAATCAATTACCAATGTTTCAAACGTCGCATTCAGTGCTTTGCTTAACTTGATCTTCAAGCCTGATTCAGAACCACTGGGTACCACTAACGGATATACAACTCCGTTTTCTTTAATTGTATTGTTAGGCCCCAATATAAACCTGATCTGGCGCACTGTATTAGTTGGCAGCAAACCGGTTGCAAGCGCAGTATCTATTCCTTGTAATTTTAACAGGTCATACACACGGGCATTCGTGGTCAAAGTAATCCAGTCGCTTTCTGTTACGTCGTCTGTAAACTTTACCCGTACTTCACGGATGTCTACGTTAACTTCCTGAAAGGCTACCGGATTATCAGTAAGCCGTACTTGTAGGGTTGAGTTTTTATTATCCTTGCTGCAGGAGTAGATCCCGGCGGTTGCCGCAATAAGGGCAACGATAATCAATAAATGATTTTTTTTCATGGTTAAAGAGGTTTTAGTTATAACCCTCTTTATGGAAAACCGTGCCAAAACTACCCATTCATTACTTTATGATATCAGATCATCCATCAAAAGTCGTCACACTTTTGATTTGTAATTATTATCCTTTTCAATTTAATTTGATAATTTCAGCTATGCATTTTACTTTCCTACATTTCATTCGGCTGATGGATATTGATTGGCATTCTTTTTTGCTGGGCTCTGAAAAGTGGGAGTTTCTTCCTGAAGTGGCTATCCGTTCACTCCTGATGTTTCTAATTATTCTTTTTAGTCTGCGTATTTTGGGAAAACGAAGCGTTACTCAATTGTCTGTTTTCGAATTGGGTGTAATCATTGGCCTGGGTTCAGCTGCAGGTGACCCTATGTTTTATAAAGATGTGGGCTTATTGCCTGGTATAATGGTTTTTGCAGTAATGATTTCACTTTACAGGTTTATGACCTTTTTAATTAACCGGAGCAACAAGGTAGAGAAGTTGCTTGAAGGGGAACCTGTTTACCTGGTCGAGAATGGCAGGTTCAATTTCGAAAATTTTAAGGGGGAACCAATTGCCTATGAAGAGTTTTTTGCACAACTGCGGCAAAATCATATCAACCACCTTGGGCAGGTGCAATTAGCTATCATTGAAACAAATGGTGCCATCAGCCTGTTTTATTACCCAGACGAAGAGGTAATTTGGGGTTTGCCGATACTGCCACATTTATGTGCTAAAAAATTAACGCAATTTTCTTCTGCCGGCCCGTATGCCTGTACCAGTTGTGGTTATGTAGAGGAAATAAAAACAACTGCACAAGCTCAACCGTGCAGTGTATGTGGCAAAAATGAATGGCTTTCGGCACTTAATAATGTACGTATCACCTAAGGCGTTAGACAGCTGTAGGTTTTCTGTAAGCAAAGGAGTGAATTAAGCAACAGATTTTTAAAAGTTACCTTTTGAAAAAAATTGTTGCAATAAATTACTGCGCAGCTTCAGTATATTTTTTAAAATTATCAAGGATAGATTGCCACCCCGTTTTTTGCAATTCCTCTGAATGGGTATTCTCGGCTTCAAAGCTTTCTATTATCTTAGTACTGCCTCCCACGGCGAAGAATTTAACTATAACTTTTCTTCCATCTGCAATTGTATATTCGATATACTCGTTATTGGTAATTGCATCGTAGGTGCCACCAAAATCGAAACCCATGCTCCCATCCTTAGCTTCCATGCGGACAACAAAATTGCCGCCGATGCGTAGATCATTTTCGGCACGTGGTGTATGCCAATCATCAGAGGCATTGTTCCATTGAGTAATATGTTCTGGTTTCGTCCAGCAGTCCCATACTTTTTCTACCGGTGCGTTAATGGTATTTTCTACCGTTATTACTTTTTTGTTTGTTGTGTCCATTTTCCTTTGATTTTAGTTATTTCAATAATGCAAACATCTGTCAAGTTGTTAAATTAGATGTTTTCAAAAGCGTCAATTAAAAGTCTTTTTGCGACAGCAAGAAAAAACATAATAAAAGCTTCAAAGGAATAAAAATATCACAGGTAAATGTTTTTAAATACAAAAATTATTATATATTACATATGCATTTTGCCTCGCAGGCACGCCCGTACCAACTGATTTACTAACAGATAAATAATTGGTGAACACTTAAACTGATTACTGAGGTTAAATTTCCAAAATTAAAGCTCATTAATATGCTATCAATTTCAAAACAAAAAAAAAGAATATTACATCTGGTGCCTGAAAAAGCTATTTTTTTAATAAAAAAAATAGTTGGGCCACTTAGAAAAGTTGATGAAGCTTACAAAGGCAGAAAAATAGAAGACATATTTTCGCAAATTTATAAGGAAAATATTTGGGGTGAGGTTGATGCAAAAAAAAATGTCGAATTTTATTCTGGGTCAGGTTCCCACAATAATACGTCCATCGAATATGTTGAATATATCGCCGATTTTATTAATTCAAATGGGATTACTTCGGTTACAGATATTGGTTGTGGTGATTTCAATATAGGTAGTCAAATATGTCAAAATCTAACTTCAGCTAAATATACCGGTGTTGACATTGTACCCTCTTTAATTGAAAGGAATATAGAAAACTACGCCACCGATAGAATTAATTTTATTTGTGCCAATGCATTAAAAGATAAGGTTCCGGTAAGCGATCTGCTTTTGATCAGGCAGGTATTTCAACATCTATCTAATGAGGATATTTTACTTACAATAAAAAATGTTTTCCCCGGATTTAAGCATATAATAATTACTGAGCAACAGTTAAAGGATGAATACATAATAAAAAAGAACCGCAATAAACCATCAGGGCCACACACAAGGCTTGACTGTTTAAATTCCTCCGTTTTTTTGGAAAATAAGCCATTTAATTTACGAACGGAACTGGTATTAAGTGTAGACGATGAAACACAACCCAAAACAAGAATAAATAGTTTTCTGATACACCAATAGCAAACTCCATCATTGCAGATCTACAACAACCTTTTCATTAGTCACTATTGAGCTGCTGGTCCTTTTCATAGGTTGGATTTTCCAGTAGGTTAAGCTTCGCCATAGCCACTCCAGCGGACCAAAGCGGTAATAACGAAGCCACACGTGGCTCCAAATAATTTCCACTAACCAAATAGCAGCCACCACATAATAAATTTCGTACCGTTGCAGATGGCCAAACATGCCCCACCCAAAACCATAAAAGTACATAGCACAGATGAACGATTGCATTAGATAATTGGTAAAAGCCATTTGCCCAACAGGCCTCATTACTTTAAATAACCATGCAAATAACCCCGACTTATACAACAACATAATCAATCCAAATATCCCCACCGAACGAAATGTCCTTGATATCTCGTAATACTCTGCATATGCATTTTTTATGTACTCATAGCGGTTGAATTTTGCAACAAACAATGGTTGCAGCCTGAAATACGAAATTACCAGGCCAATGCCCAGGCCGACAACAAAGAGGAGCCAATAGACTTTGGTAGGAGCTGTACCTAATAAAACGCCGCTTTTATAAAACGCCATTCCAATAAACATAAACGAAAGGACATCCCAAAGCCCATAGTATGTATAGAAAAACTCCAGTTTGGCACTTACATTACTTAGATTTTGGTACACTTCTTCATAGGAACCTCTTACCTGCCTCAGGTTTTTTTTCATTTCTTTCAGCTGGCTTTCGCTTCCAAATTTTTCTTTAAGGGCAGTCATGGCGCCGAGTTCCTCCTTTTGTTGATCAGTTAACTTTACTTTGGTAGTATCTAGTTTTGCAACGGCTTCTCCTTTACTTATTTTATGTTGTTCCCGAACCATATCCACGTTTTCCCTTGCAGTCATCAATACGAGGCAGATGAAGGCTCCAACCAATAAAGCTTTTGCGGGAAGCCTGCGGAAGGCAAATGCAATGATGCCACAGATGGCGTATTGAAATAAAATATCTCCGGGCCATAACAATACAAAGGCATTGACAAGCCCAAAAAAGAGTAACCATAGTTGCCGCCTTATAAAATATTCGGCGGTCATCATTCCTTCCACTTTTTTTTCGAGGCGTGTAATAAATAAAATAATCCCTGCACCGAAAAGCATAGAAAAAATTGCACGCTGGCTTCCTTCCAGAAACCAGTTTACAAAATACCAAACCTTCTGATTGGCGGTGCCCAGCTCATTATTTAATGTAAGGTTATCAGCTGCCGGGAAGGGCAATGAAAAATAGGGAATATTCATTAGGAGGATACCCAACAACGCAATACCTCTCAGGCTATCAATAATAACAATTCGTTCCTGCGGAGTAATTGGTGTCGCTTCTGAGAGGGTCACTTTTGTTGAATGCATGCTGCTCAAAGTTTAGATTGTTAAGATATCAATGCAAGTGTATGAACTGGTGAAATAGCCACGAGGTGACAACCAAGATATCATTTCAATTTTGCAAATCAAAGCAAACAATGAAGTATCGCAGAAGGTAAGGTTGCAAAAGATGCTGTGTAGGTAAGGTAATACTAATTGATTGCTGGCCAGGTTCAGGAGTGAATGTTGGGAAGTTAAAAGCGGTAAATCCACCTATCCTCAATAATTTATCAGCTTGCTTACTGCAGCTTCCAGCCGGCTGTAAGCCATAAAGTTTTTTTCCAGTTCGATATTAAAAGGAATGGGTGTATCAAGCGAAGCACAGCGAATTACAGGTGCATCCAAATATTCAAAACAATTTTCCGCAATCCATGCTGCTATTTCACCGCCGATGCCGCCGGTTAATGTATCCTCATGCAATAGCAGCACCTTGCCTGTAGCAAGTACTGCTTTTTTAATTGCCGGATAATCCAAGGGCAATAAAGTTCTGAGATCAAGGATATATAATGAAAACTCCGGATGATTTTTGGCAAAATCTATTGCCCAATGCACACCGGCTCCGTAAGTGATAACGCTGATCTCATCACCATCCTGCACCAGTCTTGCCTTGCCAATCTCAATCTCATAATATGCTTCAGGCACGGGTCCGCTGATACTACGATACAATGCCTTATGCTCAAAAAATAAAACAGGGTTTGGATCGTTTATGGCAGCGATCAATAATCCCTTCGCATCCATCGGAGTAGATGGGTAAACCACTTTCAGTCCGGGCGTATGTACAAACCATGCTTCATTGCTCTGGCTGTGAAAAGGACCTGCGCCCACCCCGCCGCCGGTTGGCATCCGAATCACCACATCAGCTTTTTGTCCCCAGCGATAGTGTAATTTTGCCAGGTTATTGATGATCTGGTTGAAACCCACGGTTACAAAATCAGCAAACTGCATTTCCATCACCGCTTTATAATCTTCTAAAGACAACCCGAGGGCAGCACCCACAATGGCGCTTTCGCAAATCGGCGTATTGCGCACTCTTTCTTTTCCAAACGCTTCGGTAAAACCATCCGTTATTTTAAAGGCACCACCATATTCCGCAATATCCTGCCCCATTAAAACAAGATTTGCATGTCGCTGCATACTTTGCCATAAGCCTTCCTTAATACCATCAATAAATCGTGACTCCCTGCCAGCCACAACTTCTGTTTCCGGACCAGAGATAGAATTATCTATGACTTTTTCTGGGGTGGGGTTACTGTTGCCCCGCGGGGCAAAAAGGTCATTATACTCTTCATTCGTATCCGGTTTCATTGGCACCGGTTGAGACGCTCCCTGCAATTCTACTTCAATATACTCCTTCAGCTCGCTGCGTGTATCCGCAACCGAATCCTCCGTTAAAACTCCCTGGCTTACCAGGTAATCTTCATAATTTTTTATGGGATCTTTTTGTTTCCACAGATCAAACAAATGCGGGGACACATACTTAGTACCACTGGCCTCTTCATGACCCCTCATCCTAAAAGTCATACACTCTACCAGGTAAGGTTTCTGATGAGCAATACAATAATCCCTTACGCCTTTTATGGTGTCATACACTTGCAGTATATTATTGCCATCTATGCCCACGCCTTCCATACCATACCCCTTTGCTTTGTCTACCAAACTGTAACAACGATATTGCTCCTTCACGGGTGTGCTAAGTGCATACCCGTTATTCTCTATTAAAAAAATCACCGGCAGGTCCCATACCGCGGCAACATTCAGCGCTTCATGAAAATCTCCTTCACTGGTACCTCCTTCACCAGTAAAAGCCAGCGATACTTTTTGTTCGTTCTTTAATTTATGGGCCAATGCTACGCCATCGGCAATGGCCAACTGAGGTCCCAGGTGAGAAATCATTCCGCAGATATGATGGGCTGCGTTTCCAAAATGAAAGCTCCTTTCACGGCCCTTGCTGTAGCCATCTTTACTGCCTTGCCATTGTTTAAATAATTTATTGAGCGGCATGTTGCGGGTGGTAAAAACGCCGAGGTTCCTGTGCAGTGGCATGATCCATTCATCCTGTTGTAAGGCCATCGTTGCGCCAACAGAAATAGCTTCCTGGCCGATACCACTAAACCATTTGGAAATTTTTCCCTGTCGCAGTAACAGCAGCATTTTCTCTTCGATCATGCGGGGCAAAAGGCAATTTTTGTATAAGGCGAGTAACGTTTCGTCTGTTAAGTCTTTCCTGTTGAATTGCATGGAAGCGGTTTTTGTCTGAAGGCTGAAGGCGGCTTTTGAAGCATGAAGTTAGCAAATATTACAGGCAACAACTATTGGAATTAAGCAGCTAACTCAAACAAGATAGTTTGGTTTGTTGACACTATTGATTAACCGGCATGGCCAGGAAAATTAGGCCACGGTTTTAAAAACAATCTTGTGAAAAAAAAGTTGGCCGCTTTACAACCAGAACATGAGTTGCGACATTAATAAAAAAAAGACCTCTTGAGATTGAAGAGTTATTATTTGATGGTTACATGGCTGCCTACTCATTATTATTCTTCACTGCCTTCTTTTGGCGAAATGCTCTTTTGTGTACAAATGAATTGAAGAAGGATAACAAAATACTAAACAACACAGCATACCAAAACCCTTCTATTTTAAAACCATCTATTAAATGCTCTGCGGCCAAAATAATGCAGGCGTTTATAACGAACAAAAACATCCCGAGTGTAAGCAGGGTTACAGGGAAGGTTAAAATAATCAACAAGGGCTTTACGGTTGCGTCCAAAATCGCCAGTACTACTGCCACAATTACCGCCGTGTAAATATCCGCTATCTCTATACCAGGAAGAATATTGGCAAGGATAAATGCATTCACGGTGGTAATTAATATTTTCAGGAAAATTTTCATTGTGGCATGTTATCTAAATTTACAAGAGCTGGAGAAAGAGATTGTAATGTAAAACTAAAATTATACAACTACCAATTCATAAAATTCTTCGGGTTGCAGGTATTTTTCTGAAAGTTCTTTTAATTCACCTGCTGATATTGTTTTGATGGTTTTTATAGAATCGTAGAAATATTGTTCATCAAGGTTGTTTAAAATAATATTCTTCCACCTTCCAATAATCTGGAATGGGCCATCAAGATCTCCCAAAATAGAACCGATCATATAATTGCGTACCAATAATAATTCCTCTTCATCAATCAGAGTTTCTCTTAATAATTTCATCTCTTTGTATATCTCTTCCACAGTAGCCTCACTTACGTCTTTACCTGCTTCTGTACTGATCATCCATGCACTATCCTGTATATGATTTTGCACATAGCTGTGGATGCCGTATGTATAGCCTTTATCTTCCCGGATATTGCTCATTAGGCGTGAACCAAAGAAACCACCCAAAACAGTGTTCAACACCATCACATTCATAAAATCCGGATGATGCCTGTTGGGGAATGGTCTTGCGATCCTGATGGCTCCCTGCACGCCATTTGGATCATTTGAAATACGCTGCTTTTTTTGCGAAGCAGGCAATATAATATTAGTAGGTAGTTGTGTGGTATTGGTTGTTATGGGTAAATCCCCAAACTGTTTATTCAACTGCGCAAATAAGCCCGCTGGTAAATTCCCGGCAACAAAAATGACGGCTTTGCCATTTTTATAATATTGTTCAAAATGAGCTTTCATTTTATCAGTGGTCAAGGCGTCATAATCTGAATCCACTAAATATTTTCCATATGGATGCTGCTCACCAAATAAATAAGCGTCAATTAAACGGTTGGCTACAAAATCACATTTCTGCAAATTAACCGACAACTTTTGCTTGCTGTTTTGCTTAAAAATTTCCAGTTCGTTTTCAGGAAACACAGAGTCGGTGATCATCTCCCGCATTACAGGAAGCAGTTCATTTAAATGCTTACTTAAAGTATGCAACGATACTATGGCGGTTTCGTTGTAACAGGTACGGTTGCAATAGGCACCATAATATTCAAAATGTTCATTTATCTGGAAAGCTGTTTTTGTAGAAGTTCCGTTGCGCAACATATAGTTAGCTGCTGCAGCTACGCCATTTTGAGTCTCATAACTATTGCCTGCAAAAAACACGAGTTCAATCTGCAATACATCTTGTGCACCTGCGTTGATTGCATACACTTCCACCCCATTGTCCAGTACAAATTTTTCGTAAGGTTTCAATTGCAAGTTAAATTCAATAGCATCTTTTATCAGGGGCGTTTTTGCTCTATCAATCATTATTTTGTTATTTGGTATTTGCCTGATCGGGCGGAATTAAAATTATCGGAGTTCAGAAACCCCAGCGGGTAGGGCCCTTAATTATTGGAATAGTAATAAAGCGTATTGCAATTATTTTCATCAAAAATTGCCCTGCTTTCATTCATTAATTCTTCCCTTGTTACAGCCTGGTAACTTTTCAATTCTGTATTGATGAGTTCAGCATCACCTAATAACTCGTACATAGCTAAACTGGTGGCACGGTTCATCACACTCATATCTTCAAAGGCCATCATGCTTTCCGTTTTGTTCTTCACTTTTTGCAATTCCAGCTCACTAATTCCTTCCTGTTGTAGTTTTATAATTTCTTCCATTACGGCCGCTTCTGCATCTTTCATAGCCACGCCCTTTACGAGCTTACCCTGGATGGATAACAGCCCTGCATCGGTGCTTCCATAATGTGAGCAATCAATATTGCTAAACAACTGTTTTTCTTTTACCAAAGCCTGGAACAAGCGGGAGGAACCTCCTCCACTTAATATCTCAGTGATAAGATCGGTTACATAATAACGCTTATCAAGCCGCGGATAAATATGCCAGCATTTGTATAAAGCATCGAGCGGTACACTTGCCTTTACTTCCAATACCCGGGGCGCAGACTGCTTAGGCTCTTCAGGCAGTTGCCGGTTATATTTGATACCGGATGGTATAGGGCCAAACCATTTGTTTGACAGCTCTTTTACCTGCTCATAAGTTACGTTGCCAGCCACCACTAAAATGGCATTCACTGGCGTATAATGTTTATAAAAAAAATCTTTTACATCCTGCAAAGTGGCGTCTTCTACATGCTTGAGTTCCTTACCAATCGTCATCCATCTATAAGGATGTGTAGTGTAAGCCAGTTCTCTCATTTTATGCCAGGCGTCGCCGTACGGCTTGTTGATATAGTGTTCTCTAAATTCCTCGCATACTACTTTACGTTGCACTTCCAGGCTTTTACTATCGAACGCAAGGCTTAGCATGCGATCGCTTTCGAGCCAAAAAGCTGTCTCAATATTTTCAGCCGGTAACTGGCAATAATAATTAGTGAGGTCGTTGGTGGTAAATGCGTTGTTTTCGCCTCCCGCCATCTGTAGCGGCTCATCGTATTCAGGAATATTGATGCTGCCACCAAACATTAGGTGTTCAAATAAATGTGCGAAGCCTGTCTTCTCAGGATTTTCATCTCTTGCTCCTACATCATAGATAACATTGACCACCGCCATCGGGGTGCTTTCGTCTTTATGCACCAATACCCTCAACCCGTTATCAAGGGTAAATTTTTCATATTGAATCATGCGGCAAAGTTAAGGACTGTTGGAGTAAAATTACCCGTTATAAAAATGAGAAAGTTATGCCTTCTGTGGAAAGCTGGTTTGTGAAATGATCACTATTTCTTTGGTGTTTTTTGTCCAAAAAAAAGGCACGGAATCAATGGAGAACTTTGATACCATATATTAATGGCGATTGGGATAGGAGTTATTCTATGAAATGCTTAGGCCATTCCAGAATTTAATTTTTTTTAATAAAATAAGACAGCTAGCTATAAGTTGTGATCAGATACCGATGCCGAAAAATATATACCCAGGTGCCTTTTAAACATTGATAGTTTTTTGAGGTAGGTTTCGGTTACTTTGCCTGTGCAGTTGTATTGGCATTGGCAGACATAGACCACTTTTTCATTTCTTCACAATCCTTATAGTCGTTGTCTACCATAATATAGTAACTGGAGATCTTCTCATTAAACCATTTCTCAAGAGCCGCATTCTTCTTTTCTTCCAACGCTCTTAATGCTACTTTATTATAGTCATCACGTATGTCTTCACGGTGGGGTTCGGTCCTGCTCATCAGGTATACGACCCTTACACCTTTCTTTCCCTTTTCGTCGGTAAATTCTGTCGGTTGAGAGTATTGGCCCACTTTCAGGTCTTTCATCATTACCACCATGTCTTTGTCCAGCTGATCAATGGTGATATTGGTACCGCCTTCTGCGTTTGTTTTTCTGCCACCGGTGAATTTACTGGCTTCATCCTCGCTATACTTGTTTACGGCTTCGCCAAATTGCATGGTGCCGGCAATTAATTTTGCCCTTACCGAATCAAGCTTTTGTGCGCCTTCATCTAATTCTGTTTTTGTAACCTGGGGGATCTTTAATATATGGCGGATGGTGGCATCATCACCGGCACGGCTGATCATTTGAACAATATGATACCCAAACCTTGTTTTAAATGGGCTGGAGATCTGTCCTTCTTTTAATGAAAAAGCTTTTGCTATAAATACAGGGTCCCATTGCTTTTCATTCCGATTCAATTCGTATTCCCCTGCCTTTTCTTTGCTACCCGGGTCATCAGAATATAAGGCTGCCAGTGTTTTCATATCTTTTCTGCCGCTCTCCAATTGTGTTTTAAATTCTTTCAATTGATCCAGGGCATATTCCTCTGCCTCCCGGCTGGCTTTTGGATAACGCACTATCTGTCCGATTTCAAGCTCGCTTTCATAAAATGGCAAACTGTCCTTAGATAATTTATCAAAATAAATATTTACTTCTTTGGGTGTAATTCTTATTCCATCTACAATTTTGTTGCGCATTGCCCCAGCTAATTTCCGATCCCGGAAACCTTCTTTAAAATCTTCTTTCAACTGGTAAACTGTCTTTCCAGAAATTTCTTCCAGCTTTTCCTTGGAACCGTAAGCACCTATAAAATAGCGGATCTGGTTATCAATATCTGCAGCTATTTCTTCCTCTGTTACAGGTAAAGAATCTTTTTCGGCCTGTAATACCAGGGCCTTTATTCCCATAGCTTGTTCCAGGGTGAGGCATCTTGCATTCTTCGGTACTTCCATTCCCTGCCGTTCCATATCCTGTACACTGTTATCAATGTCACTTTTTAAAACGATTTTATCACCAACCACTGCAATGATCTTATCTGCTACTATTTTTTTGGGTTGCGCAAAAGAAGCGGACAGCAAAATGCAATTGGCAATAAGTAATAAGTAAAGTCTTTTTGTGTTCATAATATTTAAGTTCAAAAACCCTAAGTTTTGCAGCTTGATTGTAAAAATAAGGCTGCGTTCGTATCAAAAATAAAGAGCTATTTTATCAATAGCCCTTTCAAAAGTATGTTTAACAAAAGATTAGTCGGGATCAGAATTAACGCAATTTGAAAATTTTCAGCATTCTGATTCAGCTTTGTAATTTGTGTCGCAATTAAAGATGCCCAATGGTTTGCGGTACAAGAGAGTGACACAACGAAGTTGCCATGAAACGCCTGAGCCCGCACAGTAAAATCAGACATCAGACATTCTACAAAGTCCGTTTTACTTCCACTTCTTCGAAAGCTTCCACAATATCGCCCACCTGGATATTTGCATAGTTTTTTATGGTCAATCCGCACTCCATATTACTGGTTACTTCTTTCACATCATCCTTGTACCTTTTCAAACTACCCAACTCACCGGTGAAAATTACAATGCCATCCCTTACCAAACGTATACGGCTGTTCCTTGCAATTTTACCATCTAATACTATACAACCTGCCACGGTTGCCTTATCGAATTTGTACATTTCCTTGATCTCTACATTCGCCAGGATTTTTTCTTCCACTCCTGGTTCAAGCATACCTTCCATCGCACTTCTAATCTCCTCAATAGCATTGTAGATAATAGAATATAACTTGATCTGAATTGATTCTGCTTCAGCTAAACGTGCAGCTTGTATAGATGGACGCACATTAAAGCCAATGATGATTGCATCTGATGCATTCGCCAGGGTAACGTCACTTTCTGTAATGGCACCCACCGCTTTATGTATCACTTTCACTACGATTTCTTCAGTACTTAATTTCTGCAATGAATCGCTTAACGCCTCTACCGAACCATCCACATCTCCTTTTATAATTACATTCAGTTCTTTAAAGTTGCCCAATGCCAAACGACGGCCAATTTCATCAAGGGTAATGTGTTTCTTGGATCGTATACCCTGCTCTCTCAATATCTGTCCACGCTGGTAAGCTTTTTCCCTTGCTTCACTTTCATCAGCATATACTTTAAAGGTTTCACCCGCTTGTGGGGCACCATTTAAACCCAATATTAGTACAGGTGTTGATGGCGGCGCCTTTTCGCTTCGCTGGTTACGCTCATTGTACATGGCTTTTACTTTACCGAAATTTTGACCGGAAACGATCATATCGCCCAATTTCAATGTGCCGTTTTGTACAAGGATCGTGGCCACATAACCGCGGCCTTTATCCAATGATGCTTCGATCACGGTTCCGTTTGCTACCTTGGAAGGGTTGGCTTTCAGTTCTAGGATATCCGCTTCCAACAGTATTTTCTCCATTAATAAATCAATGTTCAATCCCTGTTTGGCGCTTATCTCCTGGCTTTGATATTTACCTCCCCAGCTTTCAACTAAAATATTCATCGAAGCAAGTTGCTCCTTGATCTTTTCGGGATTTGCTCCATCCCTATCAATCTTATTAATTGCAAATATCATCGGCACATTTGCAGCCTGGGCATGCGAAATGGCCTCCCGTGTTTGCGGCATTACTGCATCATCTGCGGCTACTACAATCACTGCGATATCTGTAACTTTCGCACCGCGTGCCCTCATCGCCGTAAAGGCTTCATGGCCCGGAGTATCTAAAAAAGTAATGGCACGGCCATCTTTCAGCTTTACTTCATAAGCACCGATATGTTGGGTGATACCACCAGCCTCACCGGCTATTACATTGGTGTTTCTTATATAATCAAGCAAAGAAGTTTTACCATGATCCACGTGCCCCATGATTGTCACAATTGGCGCACGGGGTAATTGATCTTCTTCATTGTCTTCTGTATCATCTTCTTCCAGTTCTGCAGCATCTTCTACTCCGATAAATTCTACTTCAAAATTAAATTCGCTGGCCACCAGTTCTATCACATCAGCTTCCAAACGCTGGTTGATGGATACCATGATGCCCAGGTTCATACACTTACTGATTACATCTGCAAAACTTACTTCCATTAAACCTGCAAGTTCACTCACCGAAATATACTCAGTTACCTGTAATTTATTTCCCTCTCCACCATCGGCTCCTCTTTGTTCGGCCATTTCATCACGCTTGGCTTTACGGTACTTAGCCTTAAGGCTTTTTCCACGGCCGCCGCCGCCTGATAATTTAGCTTGTGTTTCCTTTATTTTATCCTGAATTTCTTTTGCATCTATTTCCCTGTCTTCCCTGCGGGCCGGAGGTGCTGCATTCCTATTATTATTGAAACGTCCACCACTTTGCTGACCGCCCTGACCCGGGCCTGCCGGCCTGTTTACACCGGGTGCACCAACACCAGTGCCAGGACGATTCCTGTTCTGATCATTGCCACCCATGGGCCTTTGCTGTTGACCACCGTAACCTGTACCCTGGCCTTGTGGTCCACGATTGATTGGGCCTTGGTTTGCCTGGCCTTGCGGTCCACGGTTTGGTTGGCCGGGGCCTTGTTGTCCTGGTCCGGGCGCTCCGCCTTTTCTTTCCATAGGAATACGCTTCCGCTTCCTTTTATCATCAGTGTCACGCTTGGGCCGTGTATCGTTATCTACAGGTAACTGGATTTTTCCTAGTATTTTAGGGCCTTCAAGCCTGTCGGCTTTGATATTTTCTATTGTTGCCGGTACATCTGCCTTAACTTCTTCTGCCTTAACTTCTGCTACAGGTTCGATTTTCTCTATCGGTTTATCAGGCGTTTTTTGAACTTCTGGCTGACGTGCCACAGCCGGAGCTACTACTTTTTCATCAGGCTTTTTAGTTGCCTTTTTGGGCCTTGTAGAGGAATCAATCGCATCGAGGTCTATTCTTGAAACTACTTTGGGAGCTTCCAGTTCGGGAGCTTCAATTTTTGTAATTTCTACAACAGGTTTTTCAATAACTTCCTTCTCTACCAATGGTGCTTCCGGCTTTGCAGGTTTTTCTTCAACCGGCTCTTTTTTTGGCGGTTCTACAACCGCTGGTTTTTCTTCTACTGGCTTTTCTATAACTGGCGCTATTGCTTCTATTTCCTTAACCTCTACAGGTTTTTCTTCTACTGGCTTTTCAACTACCGGAGGTGCAACAATTGGAGCAGGGGGTACTGCCATCGCTTCCTTCTTTTTAAAGGAAAGGTCTTCCTCGTCTCTTTTTCTCTTCGTTTCTGTTGCTCCGGCGCCTTTTGGCAGATCAATTTGTTCCGCCTTTTGCTTCGCTGCTTTATCTTGTTGAAACTCGGTTTGGAGCACACGGTACATTTGTTCCGTAAGTTTAAAATCCCGTAGCATATCATCAGGGCTAAAACCTTTGCTTCCTAAAAAATCAACAAGCGTATCTCTGCTTACATTGAATTCAATGGCCGCCTTCATTACTCTTGGTAATAGTATTGTTGCTTTTTCTGACATTCGTATTTTTTAGTCAATATTTTATTTGAAATTCAAGGTTCCTTTGACATAAATGTAAATTAAAATACTATTTTAATTCACAATCAAAGGGCAGTGAATTCAATTATTCTTTTTCAAATTCTTCCTTCAATATTCTCATTACATCAGCTATCGTTTCCTTTTCCAGGTCTGTTCTACGTTCCAGTTCTTCAGCCGTTAGAGACAATACTGAACGTGCAGTATCACAGCCTACTTTCTTTAGTGCTTCTATTACCCATGCTTCTATTTCATCGCTGAATTCTTCCAGGTCAATATCAAATTCATCTACTTCACCTTCATTATCCCTGAAAACATCTATTTCGTAACCAGTCAGTTCACAGGCCAGTTTGATATTAACACCTCTGCGGCCAATAGCAAGCGACACCTGGTCTGGCTTTAAAAACACCGTTGCATGTTTTTTTTCTTCATCAAGATCTATACTGGTAATTTTTGCAGGGGTAAGCGAGCGCTGGATCAAAAGCTGGATATTATTTGTCCAGTTGATTACGTCAATATTCTCGTTTTTCAATTCTCGTACAATTCCATGGATACGGCTACCTTTCATTCCCACACAGGCACCCACAGGATCAATTCTGTCATCAAAACTTTCTACTGCTATTTTAGCTCTTTCTCCGGGGTCCCTTACAATCTTTTTTACAACAATTAAGCCATCAAATATTTCCGGCACTTCTATTTCAAGTAATTTTTCAAGAAAAGTAGAACTCGTTCTTGAAACAACTATCACTGCCTGGCTGTTCTTTAATTCTACCTTTTTAACAACCCCCCTTACATTCTCTCCTTTTTTGAAATAATCAGACGGTATTTGTTCCGACTTCGGCAAAATCATTTCATTACCTTCTTCATCAAGTAGTAATACCTCTTTTTTCCAAACCTGGTAAACCTCTCCACTTACAATATCCCCTACACGATCTTCGTATTTTTTAATCAACAAATTCTTCTTTAAATCGTTGATACGGCTCGCCAGTGTTTGTTTACCAGCCAATATTGCCCTTCGGCCAAATTCTTTTTGAATATCCACTTCTTCATACAATTCCTCTCCCACTGCATAATCGGGCTCTATTTTAATTGCATCACTGTATTCAATTTCAGTTAACGTATTATAAATATCGCCATCATCAACGATCATCCGGCGCCTGAAAATTTCCAGGTCACCCTTTTGATCATTTACGATTACGTCAAATTGGTCATCACTTCCATACTTTTTACGAATCAATGTTTTAAAAACATCTTCCATTACTTTCATCAGCGTGGGGCGATCGATATTTTCCGCCTCCTTAAATTCCTGAAAGGAATCAATCAAATTAATTCGTGCCATAGAGCTAACCAGCCTCACTTTTGGATCCCCGCCGGCAGGGGAGTTTTGTTTGTTAATTAAAATGCGATCAGAACTGTTGTTTGCTTAACCTGATCAAAAGGAATTTCTTTTACTAAAGTCACTGCCTTTTTATTTTTTCCTTCTGTATATTCCAGTTGAATTGATTCGTCCGTGGCGTTAATCAGTTTCCCTTCCACTTTGGTGTCATCATTCCTTATCACTTCTACTGTTCTGCCGATATTTTTTTTGTACTGGCGAAATATTTTTAGAGGCTCTTCTATCCCGGGACTTGAAACTTCCAATGAAAAATTCCCATCAGGATACCACCCGTTCTCCTCAATTGTGCGGTACATTGCCCGGTTGATCTTTACACATTTATCTATGCTTAAACCACTATCTGCGTCCAGGAATACCTTAATATTATTCGTTGGGTTCACCCTTACGGATACCAGAAAGACGTCTTCTGTTTCGGCGAGCAACCCGCTGACCAAATTTTCTATCGCCTGTATGGATGTTATGTCTTGAGTCATAGTAAAAGAAGAAGGGAACGGCATCGTTCCCTTCTTTTGTTTCATTTTCCGTGTGCAAATATAAGTAAGTAAACCTTATCTGCCAAAATAGAAAAGAGTAATAAATGGATTAATATTTGAAATTATCCCAACATTTTAACAGCTTTATTTTTATTTGATTTATACCTTTACAAAATGAATATTTTCAGACTCGCATTTGAGCTTTTTGCGCTCTACCTTCTTTATAAATTAATATTTGATTTCATCATTCCTGTAGTTAGAACAACCAAACAGGTTAAAAAGCAATTTGGGGATATGAGCGCCCAAATGCAGGAAAAGATGAACCAGCAACAGCAAGCCAATTTTAATGGCTCCACCAGCCAAGCTACAACTTCAGTCAAAAATGATGATTACATTGAATTTGAGGAAGTTCCAACAAATCCAAAAGGCGGATCTTACAAATAGAATATTTCCTCAGCATCTTTTTTGCCACGAATGCACGAATGAATTCTAATAATGCGTGTTGTATTGCAAAAAGGCTGATTGCATTGATTTGAATCCTTCTTTTGCCACGAATGAGTTCTTATCCTTAACTGTATTAAAAGGGTTTTATTTTATTGATACGTGCATTGTGGCAATAAGTTGTTTTGCTGGTGTCTCTCACTATCATAAATTCAAATCCTCGATTTTTTCAGTTGGCAGTAAAAAATGGGTTCGTATTCCTGCTTCCACCGCCCCCTCTATATTTTTAATGGAGTCATCTATAAAAAGGGTTTCGGAGCCGATCATTTTTCCCTCATTTAATATCCATTGAAATGTAGCCGGATAAGGCTTGCGCAGATGGATGATATGGGAAAAATAGCTCTTTACGAAATAGTCATCCAACGAAGTTTTGCCCGTTTGTTTCCGGAGGATCTCATTAAAAGCAGTCAGGTGAATACTATTGGTATTGCTAAACAGAAAAAGATTGTATTTATCTTTTAATCTCTCCAGCTCATTTAAGCTATCTATTCTAAAATCAAGCAAGATAGCATTCCATGCTGTTTGTATTTGCTGTCGGGTAGTACCCGGGTCACAATGTTTATAGATGGCCTCGTAGAAATCTTCTTCGGTGATAGTGCCGGTTTCCAGTGCCTCAAATAAATGGTTTGCGTTTACCTGTGAATAGAGATCATCAAACTGCTTCACACCGAGCTTTCTAAAAGCATCCGCAGTTTTGTGGTAGTCTACATTCAACAATACACCACCTAAATCAAAAATTATATTTTTTATAACTTCCATAAATTTAAAAAAACGAAAATAAGCTGCATTTCTTACAAATGAGCAACGTAAAAAAACTGATCCAAATTCCAAATTTATAACCCTGAAAGGAAGGGTATATTTGTAACAAGCTAATACAATTTGATAAGCGCCCTAAAAAACTTTTTTTATTATAAAAATATAATTGATTAAATGCTTAAAATATTACATACCGCTGATTGGCATTTAGGCAAGAGGCTGGAGCAATGTGAGCGTACGGATGAACACCAGTTTTTTTTAGACTGGCTGATCACAAAGCTAAACACCTGCGAAATAGATGTATTAATAATTGCCGGTGACATTTTTGATAGCGGCGCACCTTCTAATATTGCTTTCAAACAATACTATGATTTCTTGTGGAGAGTAAAAGGAACCTGTTGCCGGGAAGTGATCGTCATTGGAGGCAATCATGATTCCGTTACTACATTAAATGCTCCCAGGGACCTGCTAAAAATTTTTAACGTTCATGTGGTAGGTGGGGTACCTGACAATTTTGAGGACCAGATTATACCAATAAAAAATAAAAGCGGCAACCTTGAGTTGGTGATATGTGCCGTACCTTTTTTAAGAGATAAAGATGTACGCCTTTCTGTTGCTGGTGAAAGTGCTGTTGATTTGCAAGCAAGGCTTAAAAAAGGAATCAGTGATCATTATAACCAATTCATCGAACACATCAAGGTATATAAAGCTGCGGGGATACCAGTAATTGCGACCGGTCATTTGTTTGCCGCAGGTGCAAGCCACTCTGATAGTGAAAAAGATATCCATGTAGGTAACCTTGGCCAGGTACATGGCGATCAGTTTCCGGTAGAATTTGATTACATAGCGCTTGGCCATTTGCACCGGCCACAGTTGGTAAATAAATTGGAGAAAATAAGGTATTCCGGCTCACCCATCCCCCTGAGCTTTTCTGAAAGTGATGATACTAAAATTGTTGTGGTACTGCATTTTGAAGAGCGGAAGCTGGAAGAAATTTTGGTAGAAAATATTCCTACCAGCCGTAAGCTTATTAGAATTAAAGGAAATTTAGAAACAGTAAAGGCCAAACTGGAAATTATCCGGGATCAGTTGGCAGCGTTACCAACATGGGTAGAAGTGCAACTGCAAACGGAGTATATGGTGCATGACCTGGAGGAGCAGTTAAACAAGATAATAGCCAACAAACCATTTATTGAACGGATCTTTTTCCGGCAGCACACTGCACGACGGCTTCATAACCTAGATGAACAAACGGAAGATGCTTTGAGCCTGACAGACCTTGATCCAAAATCCGTTTTTATAAAAAAATGCGAAGCTGCATATTCTTCCGGTTTTGATGATGTGTTGCAAACTTTTGATGAAGCGTTGGAATTATTTAAAACGCAGACAACGTTGTCGTGAATGGTCAATGGTGAATCGTCAATATTTACTTTCATCGTTCAGCGTAACATTCACGATTCACCATTCACCATCATAGTTTCACCATTCACCATTGACCATTCACGTTTTCACCCTGGTACGTATGAAAATATTAAGCGTAAAGTTTTTAAACCTTAATTCTTTAAAAGGCGAACACTCTATCAGGTTTGACCGAAGCCCATTTATCGAAAGTGGTTTGTTTGGTATAACCGGAGCCACCGGAGCCGGAAAGACCACCATACTTGATGCGATTACCGTCGCTTTATATGGTTGCGTACACCGGCATGGCAGAAATCCGGAAGAGAGCATAACGCGGTTTACTTCCGAAAGCTTTTCGGACGTAGAATTTGAAGTAAAAACAGTGCAATACCGGGCAAGATGGTCGCAACGGCGAAGCCGGGGGAAAATTGATGGAACCCTTCAGACAAGTAAAATGGAATTAGCTGAAGTGAGTACAGGTAACATTATTGTTAGCCATCCAGTATCTACTGTGCAAAATAAGATAGTGGAAATATGTGGCCTGGATTATAGCCAGTTCCTGCGTTCCGTTATGCTGTCGCAGGGAGACTTTACGAGGTTTTTGAAGTCGTCAGAAAATGAACGAAGTGACCTGCTGGAAAGAATTACCGACACAGGTATTTACTCCGATATTTCCGGTTTCATTTATCAAAAAAACTCCCTGGAAGAAACAAAATTAAAAGGGCTAAAAGCAAAGATGAATGATGTCCAGCTTTTATCCGAAGATGCAAAAAAAACAATAGAGCAGGATATACTTGCTTTGAATGAACAGGCAGATGAATTAAGCAGGGCAAAACTGTTGACAGAAAAAAAGCTTGCCTGGCTCGAAAATATTAAAGCCTTAGAAGATAAAAAGAAGGATTACGAAAGCCGCCTGGTTCAATTAAAATTGCAGGCAGATGAAAAGAAGCCGGCGTTTGAAAAATTACAACTACATAACCGGGCTGTTGTACATAAACCAGCGCTGGCAGAATTAAAATTGCTACAAATCAATCAGCAGGATTTGCAAACGCAGATCGAAAAAGCCGAAGAACAATTACCTTCTTTACAGCTGGATTGGGAAGCGATCGATCAGCAGCGGACTGAAATAAACCTGCACTATCATGCGGCCAGGATTGAACTTTCTACTTCGGAACCGTTGCTGGAAGGAGTGGTACGCAAAGACACCGAACTGAACTCGTTAAAAAAGCAACTACAGGAAAATATAAACAAGGCAGCAGATGCGAAGAGTGAAATACAGAAAGCCAAAATAGCTTACGAGAACAAAAATGCCGAACTGGGTAAATGCCAATCATCTATTGCCCAACTTAATAATTGGCTGGCAACGCATATCCATGAGCGTGACATTGAAAAGGAACTACCGCTATTGACCCAGTTAAAAAAGGAATACAATGAGTCGCAAACAAATGCAGCAAAGCTGGCCACCGACATTGATATATTATCCGAAAAAGAAAAAAAGGAAAATGAGCTATTGAACGAAAAGGTTATCACAATAGATCAATTAAAAACTGCGATTGTAAATCTTACAGACCGTAATACAAATACAGCGACATACATTGAAGAGGAATTAGCAGGTAAACCCTTGGAAGAACTGGAAGAATTGCATAACGAGCTTCCAATATTGATCAATAAATTAAA
>JBDSAA010000091.1:0-42061 GCA_039922375.1 Ferruginibacter sp. | reverse complement strand
AATTGGAAGCCTGGCCCGTCACAATATCCCCTGAGCCTGGTAAATTCAGTTGCCCTATTTTTTCATCCATCGTCATTTTTTTCATCAGCGCATCAATGAAAGGCTTCATTTTTGCGTCCGTCTTTTGGGCCATGACTGTAGCCGTCATACTTACAAATAAGACTACAATGGTTAATGTTTTTTTCATGTTGTTATTTTATGTTTAGCGATTGTACTAGTGTTATGTTAAGTGTAAAGTGACGGTTTGATTCGTGAATGGTGAATGGTTAATCGTGAATTATTGACCATTCACCATTCACGAATCACGTTTAACATAAGGTAGAATGATTCATTAATAGGCCGGCTATTGAAATTGCCGGCGGTTATTTCAATAAATATGGTTTTATTTTTTGTTGCCAGATGGCGTAGCCTTTTTTATTCATGTGCAGGTTATCCTCCACAAAGAGTTCCTGCATTACCGTTCCATCTTTATTAAACATGCCGTGGTAAACGTCTATAAATGCCGTGTTCCTTTTTGTTTTTAAATAATTTTTCACCATCAAATTTACTTCCTCCATTTTTGGCCAAAGCTTCTGCCGACTGGGGCTTGGCTTTAAAGAAACAAATGCAATGGGTACTGCCGGCAGCTTTACTCTTATCAGTTGAAACAATTGTTTAAACCTGTTGAAGACTATTTTTGAAGTAATTGTATCTGAACTGGCCAAGTCATTTTCACCGCAGTAAATAACAATTTGTTTAGGCTGGTATGGAAAAACGATCTGTTCTATATTCTGGATCAAATCGGGTAAAGATGATCCGCCAAAACCGCGGTTAACAATCCTGTATCTGGGAAAATAATCCGCTACATCTGTCCACTTCGTGAAGGACGAACTCCCAATAAAAAGGATGGCTTTCTTTGGAGGAAAGCGAACGCTATCCTGCTGTTTAAATGCATATAATTCTTTTGAAAAAGGTACAGCCTTATCCTGTGCCGGCAAATAGCCGGAGAGCCAAAATAATACTATTAGGCAGATGATTTTTTTTTGCTTCATACTAACATTTTTATGCTTATTGGGTTTACAAGGGTGAGCCTATGGCCGTCACTTCCTCCATTGGTTTTTACTTTGTTGCTATTCTACCTTAATCACCTTACGTTGTTTCGACACGCCGTTTTCATTAAATGCCTCAATGGAAAAATAATAAGATTGGTCTGTGGCCAGGCTTTTTAGCTCAAGCTGATGGTTGTCATACACCATCCATGAATTGTATAATTTATCCGGGGCAATACCCCAAAGTATATTGTAGCCTTGCACATCCGGCTGTTTGTCCCAAGTGATCATTGCGTCACGGCGATCAGTTTTCCTTCGCACAATAAAATTCTTTGCGGCCTTTGGAATCGTTCCCTGCCCGGTTCCAAATACCCTTAAGCCCGCAATAGAAAGATGGGGCGTGGGCACATGGATATTTTTGTAACGTATAAACCTTACTGTTTGAGGAATGCCCAGTTCAACATAATCATTTGGTACATCCTTAAAACTTTGCCTTCTGTCTACCAAGGTTATCCAGTTGCTTCCATCTGTCGAACCTTCAATAACATAGCTGTGGTACAAGCCCGGCACTTTACCATACAGCCCCGATTTATGATCATGATAATTTACCTGGATCGCATATACTTTGCCGGCAGTAACGAGGTCTATTTCAATTGTTTGCTGATCGTTATTTTTTTCAGCTACCCAAAATGTTTTGACAGATTCATCTACAATATTTTCGGCAGGGTAATTTGCCAGTGTTGAAGAAACTTTCACAGGCTTGTTGTAGGATAATAACATCCAACCTGTGAAGCCCCCTTTTTTGCCAGCCACTGCCGGCGCATAGTGAGGATAGTCGCCAAAGCCTGTATTGCTATACATCAGTCCCTCCTTATCAAAAAATGTTGGATACATGCAGATGCGTCTTTCCCAATTTACATTTACCGAGACAGCCATGGACCCAAAATGCCAGTACACACTATCTGGCCCCACTACCGTACTGCCATGCCCGGCGCCATTCATAAAGCCACCGGGCTTGTATGAGAAGGGGTTGTTGGGCATATATTTAAATGGCCCCAAAGGTAAATCACCGGTGTATGCACCATCGCCGTACACATTGAATTCTGTGCCGGGAGCGGCATACTGCAGGTAATATTTATTATTGTGTTTTGTCATCCAGGGGCCTTCCATATAGCCGCCTAAAACCGTGTCCGAATGATTTTCTCCAAAGCGTTCCCATCCATGTTTCTTTCCATCGAGGTTAAAGAGTTCCCACTTCTTAATGGAAGGCCGAAAGCTTTTACTTCTGTCCAAAGAAACGGCCCTGATGGGGTACACATTGGAAGATCCCCAGTACATGTATGCCTTACCGTCATCATCAATAAAAAGGTCAGGGTCCTGTAGGTCGTTCAGAATTGCCGGCACTGCTTTCCAGTCTCCTTTTTTTGGATTGTCGGTATATAAGATGCTCATGGCACCGGAGGGATTGCCCGCTACGTATAAAACAGAATCTTTATAATTGTGTGCTGCAGGCGCATTACAGCCTTCAAAATACCATTTTTCCGGCGTGATAAAAGTCCAGTTGATGAGATCGGTAGAATGCCAGTATCCCAACGACCGGGTAACGAACATGTAATATTCACCCCTAAATTTTACCACAGCAGGATCCGCACCGGACCGGTAAGAAATGTCATTGTGCGCATTATAGATCATGTAAGTATAATCCAGGTTGAGCGGATTGCAATAGGTGTTCATCAGGGTGTGCTGCGCAGTAGCTGAACAGGTGATAAAAAATAACAGGCCGATAATTATTCTAATTTTTTTATATAGTTGAGTGGTCATCTTTTTATTTTTAAACTCATGTTACAATTCGTTTATACTTCGCAAGTTTTAAAAAAAGTGTGTTTCAGTTTTTTTGTCCTGACCAGGAAACAGCCTTGGGCAACATTGTTGTGTCACTCCCTTGTACCGCATATCCTTGTGGATCTTTAATTGCGTAGAAATTAAAAAGCCAGCCACATTTTTAGGTTCACGGTTTTACCCCTTGCGGAGTATAATTGCCTTTCAATTTCTTTAAAACAGGTTGTTTAATTTGGAATCACTTTTTTTCAGCTTCATCTTTTACACATCTAAAACCAGTATGCTCAAGTCCAGTATCGGGTGATGTTTTCATCCTTGCTGTTACCCTATATCCTTTACAGTAAGAGGCATTACATAAAAAAGATCCTCCCCGTACAACTTTCTTTGGTGTGTTGGGTTCCATTTCATCATAGCTATCCAAGGGCCCTGTTGGATTTGCCACTATTTTATTTTGCATTTGTTTATAGTAGTCTGCACGGTACCAGTCGCTGCACCACTCCCATACGTTGCCCGCCATATCGTGTAAACCAAAAGCGTTGGGAGCAAAAGAACCTGTGGCAGCAAGGCCATAAAAGCCATCCCATTCGGTATTTCTATCTGGGAAACTTCCTTGCCAGGTATTAGCCTTAGGCTTTCCTGTTTCTACATTTTCATTTCCCCACGGGTAAAGGTTATTGGCTGCGCCTCCCCTTGCTGCATATTCCCATTCCGCTTCTGTTGGCAATCTTTTACCCGCCCATTTACAATATGCCATCGCATCTATCCAGGAAACATGCACTACCGGGTAAAGATCTTTTCCTTTTATATCAGAACCCGGCCCTTTGGGATGCTTCCAGCTTGCTGCCCGTTGCCATTGCCACCCTTGTGAAGCGTCGTTAAGGGCCACTGCCTGCACAGGCGCAGTAAAAACAAGTGACGAAGGTTGGAGTAAACTATCCGCTGGCTTAGGTGTACCTACAGGTAACTGTTTTTTTAAATCTTCCCAGTCTACATTTTTTTCGGCTGTAGTTATGTAACCTGTTGCTGTTACAAATTGGCTGAATTGTGCATTGGTCACTTCTGTTTCATCCATCCAAAAGCCGTTTAATTTTACTTTGTGCTGCGGGTATTCATCGGGCCTGCCTTCATTGTCCACTGCTCCAAGCAGGCATTGCCCGGTGGGTATCCATTTCATTCCATCAGTGGATAAAATGCCTGTCATATTACTGTACGCCGTATCCGCAAGTGTGGAACGAATGGCAGTAGCAGGCTGGCAGCAAATTGCTGAATCTTTTAAGTGTAGAGATGCACTGCCGCTATCATTGCACGACAGCAGCCAGGGCAATGCTACCAATGAGGTTAAGCGGATGAATTGATAGTATGTATTAATAAGTGTCACGGTATAAATTATCACCCTGTTATTGATTATTTTTTTTAAAGGTATCTGTAACCCATTTGTTTCCTTCAGCCATTTAAACAGTAAATAATCCCTTCAAAATTACATTCCGCAATCCAGCTCCATTGCTGTTCATATCATAAAATTTTGTCGCATGGCAGCGAGTTCAACAATAAACAACTTCTGATAAAAGAGCCACTATTTTTTGATCCCTGGCGTTTTAAAGCCCAGCTTATTCAATCCATTTTGAATATCAGGTATGTTCATAAATAAATTCCACAACAGGCCGCTTCTGTAATTTTCTATCATCACAATAATGGGTCCCTGGTCTATTGCAAGGTGTGAAGTGGCATACCAGTTTTTGGTTTCGTTGAATGCATCTGTAAAACCATATTCACTCCATATCTTATCCCCGAGGTCATAATAAAAATGCTTTAGCGCTTTCATAGAATATTCAGGCGTGTAAGGAAATGCAGAAAGAGCCGCGGTAGGCGTAATGGTGCCAATATCGTCCGTAGGCGAATGGGCACTATATCCGTTATAAGTATCACTGGCAGTAAGGCCCCAGCAGTTTTCTCCATAGCCTTTAAATTCTTTGGGATTATCAATACAATAGGCCCTGTTAATAAGTGTATGGTTTTTGTTTTGTTCCCAGTAATCGGCATACCTGTCTTTCAGGCCTGAAGGGTTTAAACCCATAAAAGAATATTGTGAAAAGAACAGCGGCCCTCCATAATCAAAACCTAACGGAAGTGTATAGCCGTAAAATTGTTTGCCATTTTTAAAGAAGTTACTTTGTGCCCATCCGCGGTGATAAACGGCAGCCGGCACGGGGTATCGTTCCGAAGAAGCGGCTAGCACGTACATAATAAGGCATTCATTAAAACCACGTACCGGAAAATTCATCGCCCAGCCGTTATTGGGACTCCAGTGCCAATACAATACCTCCTGGCCACCCCTGGTAAACCAGTCCCATTCTATATCATTCCACAAACTGCCAATGCGGTTGCGCAGGCTTCTTTCCACATTATTATCGCCGTTAAAATATTGGCGGGCACATAAAAGCCCCTGGAACAAATAGGAGCTCTCTACCAGGTCTGCCCCATCATCTTTGCGGCTGAACGGAATTGTTTTACCTGTAGCGCCATTGAGCCAGTGCGGAAATACCCCATGGTAAGCATCCGCTTTCATCAAAAAACTAACCATCTTTAAAAGGAGCCTGGCCGCGGTATCCCTTGTTATCCATTTTCTTTCGGTGGCTACAATAATGCCCATCACGCCAAAGCCGCTACCGCCAGTTGTTACTACTTCACTACCATAGTTAGTGGTATTGCTACGTTCTCTTGACAGTCCGCTTACCGGGTGGGCAAAGTTCCAGAAGTACCGGAACGTTTGTTTCTGCACCACATCCAGCAGGGCAGAATCTGAGAGGTTTAACTGTCTGCTGATGGGTCTTTCAAGCGTTTGATTTTTCTTTTGCCCAATACAATTGGCAGATAAGTATGTAACAGATAAAAGCAGGAAAAAATATTTTTTCATAAAATATAAACAGTAAAGTTTTAAAGGTATGGCGCTGTAAATCCAAGATTTTTCATGCCGTTTTTAATTTCAGGCGCACTGGTAAATAAGTTCCAAAGCAGGCCTGTTCTGTAATTTTCTATCATCACAATGATCGGCCCCTGGTCAATGGCCAATGTGGATGTTGCAAACCATGGATCGTTCAAAGAAAAGGCATCTGAAAAACCGTAAGTGCCCCATATTTTATCTCCCAATTTATAATAGAAAAATTTTAATGCACTCATTGACTCTACAGGAGTATAGGGTATGGAGGATATGGCCGCTGTAGGAGAAATAACCCCGATATCATTGGTGGGAGAATTTGCATTATATCCATTGGGTACATCGCTGGCAGTAAGGCCCCAGCAAAGGTTGCTATAACCATACCACTGCTTTGGATTGGCCCCGCAGTACTCATAATTTATTTTTGTATGGGCGAATGTCTGGGTTTGATAATTAGCATAGGTATCAGTTAGCCCGTTAGGATTAATTCCCATAAAAGAATAATGCTCAAAGAATAAAGGGCCGCCCAAATCAGGGCCTAACGGTAACTGCTGGCCGAAATAAGTATTGTTGTTTTTCATAGCCCCATTTCTTGCCCATCCATTGTCATACACTATGCGTGGGACAGCATTTGTAAGTGATGAGGCTGCCATCACGTAGGTGATCAACGCTTCATTCCACCCGCTTACCTGTGCATTCATCACCCAGGCTTTATCCTGGCTCCAATGCCAGTAAAGCACGTTTTGATTATTTTGCCGAAACCAATTCCAATCTACTCTATTCCACAAAACATTTATTTTATTGCGAAGGTCTATTTCGGTGGCATTGGCCGTATTAAAATATTGCCTTGCCGTTATAAGCCCCTGCATCAGGTAGGACGTTTCAACCAGGTCGGCCCCGTTATCATTTACGCTAAATGCGATGGTAACGCCTGAAGCGCCATTGATCCAATGAGCAAAAGCGCCATGGTATTTGGTGCAATTATTAATTAGAAAATCTGCCATCTTTAAAACCCTTGCAGCTCCTTCTGCTCTTGTGATAAAGTTGCGGTTAACTGCGGCTACAATGGCCATTATACCAAAGCCTGTTCCACCACTAGTCACCATGTCTCCACTAGTATTTCTTTCCCTTGCCATACCAGAAACCGGGTGGCCAAAATCCCAAAAATATTTAAAGGTTTGTTGCTGCACTTTATCAAGCAGGGCATTATCAGTAAGTATGGGAAATTTGTCAGTCGAATCTATGTGCGTTTGCAACACAAGATTGGAAGCATTTGAAAGGGTTGTATTGCGCTGGGTAGTTAAACTGCTGCTTAAAAAAAGCGCATATTTTGTAATGGGTTCCAGGGCAGGTTGAAGAATTACAGTACTATCCCCGTTTTCATATGTAGTTGAAAAAAGAATGGCAGTACCTACAGTGTTTTTCAAGGTGATTCCCGCAGCTACTGTGCTTCGGTTAACATTTGCAGAGAAAGATAATTTGATGGTTGGCGAAAAATTGACATTGTAAACTGGTGAGGCTTTCACGATATTATTTACTTTAAACACCTCGAAATTGAAATTTTCCGGCACTGTAACCGGTGGCGGAGTTTCCTTTCCTTTTTTGCAACCAGTAAAGATAAGAGACGATAAGAATGCTAAATAAAAAAAAACATATTTCACCATCATTTATAAAAATTTAGATCACTTATATTGAACTGAAAGAAAATGAGGCTGCTCCGGAATTTTACACCAGGCAACCTCATCACACAGTTATTTGAAGATACAGGCCAGCGAGGCCTGGTAAATTAATTATACAAACCTTTTATCTGCCCTGGCGTTCCAGCACCTGAATAGCACTGATCTCTACTTCAGAAAGCGCTTTGTTATAAACCCTGAATTCATCCAGCATCCCGGTATAATTTAACATCCACGGCTCAGGGCTGCTAAATGGCGCCCCGGCATTATTTTGAAAGCCACCAATCACAAATTTGGTAGCATTTTTAAAATTTAATGCCCCTAATGGTGTGTTGTTCCCATCTGCTACTCTTGCATCTGCACCAGGCGGTAATGCCTTTTTTTGACCGTTTATAAACCACCCTACTTTTGATGTAGCGGCATCATAGGTCCAGGCAATATGCCTCCAGGCACCATACATATCTTTCGCCCTAAAATCGCCGTTTGGTTCCAGCCAATGCTCTACGAAAGGAGCATTATTTTTTTCAAAATGCAATTTCATAAACATTTCCTGGGGAGTCGCAGGGTTTTGCCCTTCAATAAATAAGAAGAAATTCCCCCAAAAGGACCCATCCTGTTTACCTAAGGCAAATAGGCCCATAGCACCCCCGTCATGGCGGCTTGTATTAACCCATAGGCTTACTGTAAAACTTGTAAGGGTCGCTATTGGACCGGGGGTTGAATAGACAATAAACCCGTTTGCAGACCCTTTGTATGCCTGGCCCTTTCTGCCGGTAACAAAACTGGTTGTTCCACTTGCCACACCACCAGTAACCCCATTTTTTACATCATTAATGTTACCCTCAAATGGAAAATGTGCAACCAGGTTTGCGGACGCTACTTCCGAGGAATTCGTAAATCCCCCCGCCACCGCTGGCGCATCCCCTTTTGCAAAATCATCGCCATAATCAGCTTTCGTACATCCTGTGCCAACTATACCCGCGGACAGTAAAAGCATTGCAGCCGGAATTATATTCTTGATCTTCTGTTTCATAATAAAATATTTTAGTAGTTAGAACCGGTTTTAATAATTATTCTGTGTCAATCTTTTACCACTTAAATCTATTTGCGCCTGTGGTATAGGGAACAGTTCATGCTTGCCGTCTACAAAGGCTTTTCCATGTGCCCTTAACACTGTTCCTGCCCTGCCCTGCCGTACCAGGTCTAAAAACCTGTCTTGCTCCATGGCAAGTTCTGTCCTTCTTTCTTTCCACACATTGGCCTGGGTAAGTGTGGTGGCTGGCAGGTTGGCCCTGCTCCTTACTTCGTTTAGTTTATTTAAACCACCTGCATTGCCAAGCATTGCAGATGCTTCCGCATACATCAACAGCACTTCCGCATAACGCATCAAACGTATATTTTTGGGTTTGCTGTCTTTATTAGCGGTTACCTGTGGTGACTCTGCTATGTTGCTGTGGTAAGCTTTATAACTGTACCGGTCATTTTCAACAGAATCTTTTGAAGGGAGACGAAAGCCATCCCAAAGTACAGTGCCAGGGCTGTTTCCTGCAGCGGTAGGATTTATAAAAATAATGGTCGTATTTCTCCTTGTGTCTCCTGCTTCATAAACACTTGCTAAATCGGTGGTGGGAGTATTAAAGCCAAAGCCTAAATCGTTCCATCCCCCCCTGCCCCGGGGTCCTTGTCCATTGCTGAACAAAAGGCTTACCGCATTTTCGGCTGCGTTTATACCGGTTTGCACTTCGAAAATTGACTCACTGTTGTTGGTGCCACCTTGCCCGCCTACAGGTTTCTCTCTGAAGATCAAGCCATAGTTATTCACTAAAGCATATTTACCGGAAGTAATGATTGCATTGGTTAACTCAAATACTTTTTGCCAGTTTTTCTGATACAAGTATACCTTGGCAAGATAAGCTTGTGCGGCACCCTTATTAACCCTTCCTAACTGGGTGGCGGCATCGCCTTTTAGCGGCAGATTGTCAACAGCAAACTGCAAATCATCAATTACCACCTGATAAATTTCAGCGGCAGTGGCACGTGTGTTCAACGGGTCGCTGTTGCCCTCGCTTGGCAGCGGCACACTGATGATTTTAGGCACACCTCCAAAAAAACGCACTAAATTAAAATAGTAAAACCCCCGTAAAAACCTTGCTTCACCAATCAATCTGTTTTTTGCGGTTGCCTCAATAGTACTTTTGCCTAAAATATCAATGGCCTTGTTTGCAGCAACAATGCCACTGTAATGGCCGCTCCAGATATTATTGAATATAAAATTGTTGGGGGTATGGGTAAAATTGTCAATTTCCCCTAAAGGTGAAAAATCGCCGGGTGTACTTCCTTTGTCAGCATCATCGCTGGCTACATCGTTGGACAACGCCCATAAAAAGCCAACGGTGGTTGAACCAAACCCACCGAGGTACAATGTATTGTAAACTCCACCCACCAGTTTGGTAGCGGCTTCGGGGTCGGTAAGGGCCAATATTTCTGTGGTTTGCCCCTGTGGTTCTACTTCCAAAAAGTTTTTTTTACAACCACCGAGCAATAACGCCGTTAGAAGAGTGGAAGCAATAACTATATGTTTATTTTTCATTTTAAATCATTAAAGGTTAATAAATTAAAAACCTACATTAACTCCAAAAGCAAATGTTCGGGTAGTAGGATAAATGGATGACTCAATACCACCAGCCAGTGTGCTGCTCCTATCTCCCGTAGGAGTAAGTTCAGGAGTAAAACCTGTATAGCTTGTAAAGGTCGCCAGGTTTTGAACCGTAGCGTACACCCTGAGACTTTGCATTTTTAATGAGGACAAGATATTTGCCGGTAATGTAAACCCAAGGGTAAGGTTATTGATGCGGAAAAAATCACCCTTCTCTAAAAAATATGTAGAAGCAGGTAGTTCATTTAGATTTGCCCTGGGCACTTTTGTATTGGTATTATTGGGTGTCCACCTGCCAGTGGCAACCTCGGTTTCAATATTATCCCTGAAATCGCCACGAGCCGCTTTTTTACCATTGTAAATTTTGCCACCACCTGTGCCATAGCCTCCAATAGAAAGGTCTACTGTTTTATAACTGATACCACCGTTCACACCATAAGTAACTTTCGGCTGGTACGATCCCTGAAAGACCCGGTCACTTGCATTGATTGTTTTATCACCATTTGCATCCCGGTATTTTAGATCTCCTGGTTTAGCAGCAGGTTGTGCGGAACCGGCAATTTCATTAGCGGTTTGAAATATGCCTTCTACTTCCCAAAGATAAAAGCTGCCGATGGGCTGGCCATTGTCAGATAAGGTAGTGCTACCCTGTCCCCCAACACTGCCATCAGGTATCGCCTGACCGCCATTTAGGTTTTGAATCCTGTTTTTATTGAAAGCAATGTTGCCACCAAAATTATATTTCCAATCCCTGTTAATATTATTTCTCCAGTCAAGGCCCAATTCTACTCCTTTATTGGTAAACGTAGCGGCATTGGTTATATATTCATCATCTCCCAAAATAGTGGGGGTTTTGATACGAACCAGGGCATCTTCAGTTTTTCTGTCATACACGTCCACTGTTCCTGACAACTTGTTTTTCAACAAACTAAAGTCCAACCCTAGATTAAGTTCTGTTGTTACTTCCCATTGAATCTGAGGATCGTATAATTGTTCCAATCTAAAATTCAATATTTCCACACCATTAAAGAAATAAGGAAGATTGGGCGTAGCTATGGAAGTAAACGCATTGCTCGGTATTCCATCGTTACCCACTTTACCATAGCTGGCACGAAGTTTAAGATTGTCAACAATTTTCTGGTTATCCATAAACTGCTCACCACTTATAACCCAGCCCAGGCCTACTGAAGGAAAAAATCCCCACCGGTTGTCTTTCGGTAAACGGGAAGTAGCATCGTACCTGCCGGTGGCAGTTAAAAAATATTTATCCTTAAAATTGTAATTTAACCTGGAAAGGTAAGAGTTGCGGGTAGATTTATCTCCGTCATTAACATTGGTAGCACCAACGGTAGAGCCCGCGTTTAAATACCACTGGTCTTTGTCTTCGGGAACATCCAGCCGCTTGCCACCCAATTTATTTTGCCTGATTTCTTCGGCGGTTGTACCCACCAGCAAATTAAAATTGTGGTCGCCAAACTTTTTTGCAAGGGTAGCCGTATTGTCCCAAACCCAGCGGTTGCCATCGCTTTCTTCAACTGTTAATACACTATTATTTCTTACCTGGTTGCTACCGGAAGTAAGAAACACGTTATTGGGGCCACTGTTGGCGTATTTATATCCATAACTGACACTCCTGAAATTATTTTTATCAACCCCAAAGCTTGATCGTAAAGTAAGCCAGGTAACAGGCTTTAATTCGCCCACGATATTTGCCTGAAACCGGTCACCCTTGCCACCGTTGTTGTTTTTATCCTGATCCAGTAGTGGGTTGCCTACATTATTGCTCAGGGAAGTATTTCCGTATAAGCCCCCTTGCTTTGCTATAACATAGGGTGCGGCACGATATGCAACATTAAATGCACCCGCATCAACATTTCTAATATCTGATCGGCTGTAAGAAAGTAAAGTTGATACTTTAAATTTATTGGTGATCTTATAATCGTTGTTGTTCCTGAAAGTAAAACGATTAAAATTATTAGTTCTGATTATGCCTTCATCACTTAAATAACCGGCGCTTAAAAAATAATTTACCTTATCGCTGCCGCCTGATAAAGAAAGATTATGATTTTGAAAGAAACCTTTCTTCAAAATCTCGTCATACCAATCTGTATTAGCGCCATTTAGCAAAGCTGCCTGGGTAACAATGCTATCACCGCTGCCATAATAAACGCTGGCCTCATTCACATAACCTGCGTATTGGTTGGCTCCCGCCATATTCACTAACCGGGTCGCTTCTTTTATCCCAAAAGTTGCATCGTAACTTATCAGCATTTTACCGGGCCTGCCTTTTTTGGTAGTAATAAGCACCACGCCATTGGCAGCCCTCATTCCATAAATAGCGGTAGCAGATGCATCCTTTAAAATGTCCATACTAACAATGTCGGCGGAGTTAATATTGCGTATATCATCATTAATAATACCATCCACCACATATAAAGGATTGGCGCCACCAAGCATGGTTCCTGTACCCCTTATACGTATGATAGGCAACGCATTTGGGTCGCCACTTGAAATAACCTGTACCCCAGCTACTTTGCCCTGCACTGCCTGCGTAGCAGTAAGCACGGGTTGTTTTGCAAGTTCAGCGCCGGTAACAGATGCAACCGAACCGGTTAAATCTTTACGCCGCGATGTACCATACCCCACCACTACCACCTGCTCCAATTGCTGGGTAGACGCTGCTAAAACCACATTTATTTCAGTACGGCCGTTCAAGGGGATTTCCTGTGTTACAAAACCGACCGATGAAAATATAAGGGTGGCTGCCTCCGGTACAGATAGCGAGTAGCTCCCATCTGCACCGGTGGAAGTGCCTGCTGCAGCGCCTTTTATTTTTACCGATACGCCAGGTAAAGGCTCGCCTGTGGCACTTGTTACCTTACCCGTAACAGCTACAGCCTGGGGTATAAAATTCTTTTGGGTAATTACTACCAGGTTATTTTCCAGTATGCGGTAGGTTAATGAAGTGGGGCTAAAAATATTGTCCAGCACTTCAGTTACCAAACTATTTACTACGTTAATACTTACTTTTTGGTTGGAGGAAATAACTTCATCATTGTACAAAAAGCGGAAGTTGCTTTTCTTTTCAATTTGCTTCAACGCAGTTTTTAATTCAGCAGATTGAAGCTTAATCGTTATCCTATCCTGCGAATAGGTTTTAGCAGATAATTGCATACTGGCAAGCAATATGAAACCAATCGTAATTTTCATAAGTAGCAACATTTTTAAAATGCTTCTTCTTTTCAAAATAAGCAAGCGTTCATTTTTTTTCATACATTTAATTTGGGGTTAATGTAAAGCAGAATTCAGCCTCTAACGGTGAAGGTTCTATTTGTGTTATTCTTATTTACCGGGAAATGTTGGCGCATTTCCCGTTTTTATTTTTGAGTGTTCAGGAAGAGTTGTTAATAATTGCTACTTGCATGGCCGCTATTATTTAAAGATGTTTATATTTTGGTTATTTATTTTGTATTTGAAAAACGGAGTGGATAGCTGCAAGGCCATTAAAGCCTCGGAAATAGTTTCCTTTTCAAATGTGCCGGTAAGCCTTTGAGTTTTTAATCTGTCATCCATAAAACGGATACTTACCCCATACCACCTTTCCATCTTGAGTGCAACCTCATCAAACCTTTCATTATCAAATACAAGTTTATTTTCCACCCATGCTGTTTCAACAATTGTATTGTCATCACTGGCACGTGTTAAATGGCCCATCAACATAAATGTCGAATCACCAACAATTGGTCCGGTTTTTTTATTGATTGCAATTCCTCTTTCTGCGGGTATTATTTCATTGCTGATAATTAATTTATCATTCGGTTTCATCATTATTTTATCCGTCCTGCCTTTCATCGTAATTTCAATACTGCCCCTTATCAAACTTGTTTCTGTATTTTTTTCCCCCGGATAAGCCTTTACATTAAAAGCTGTGCCCAACACTTTTATATTTATTTTGCTGGTATGGATGATGAATGGTTTGTTCTTATTTTTAACGATGTCAAAATACCCTTCACCAATTAGCGTCACTTCCCTGGTTTGCTGCCCAAAGTGCTTGTCATACACCAGTTTGCTGCTCCCGTTAAGCCATACAGAAGAACCATCCGGCAACCGGATCTTGGTACGTGAACCACTTTTGGTACTTACTTCACTTTGCGCCACTGCATCATCCGAACGGACGATGAACGAATTTTTATTATTGAAAAAAAGCAAGGAGAAAAGGAACGCCAATAACGCAATAGCCGAAGCTGCTATTAAATATGCCGAATGTATTTTGCGGGAGGGTGACTTTGTTTTGTGATCCAGGTACAAAGGCGGGTTTTCGTTGCTGTCATTGATTTCCAGGTCAAAGCCCTTTTCTTTTAACCTTGTTAAATGTACATGGTAGGTAGCTTCTAGAAATTCTTCGTCTTTATCGGTGGGCATTTTCCAATATTCATCAATGACCTGTAGATAAAGGTCAGCATTTGGCTGTGATTGAATAAGATCATTTAACTCAATTAATTCAGAAGCGGTGGCTTCTCCGGAAAGTTTACGGGACAACAAGGTCCAAATTCTATCTTTATTCATACGCAAGTAATCATATAGAGACAAAACCCGCAGAATTCCCCTAAAAGAAATTGAAATAAATTTTATGGCAAAAAGGGCTTCTTTAAAGAAATATGCAGTACCCCGGCAATTTTTTTCAATGCTATTGAAACCTGGTGGTCTATTGTTTTTACACTAATATTTAATAACAAGGATATCTCTTTGTACTTCAACCTATCCTCCTTAGCGAGTTTGAAAATAAGCTTGCACCGCTGCGGCAGTTGCTCAATAGCGTCATGAATCTTGTCTGCAAGTTCCTGGGTTAATAAAATGGTTTCTGCATCTTCAAAAGAGGAGGCAAATTCAACATTGACTTCATCTAAAGAAAGTAGCATTGACCTTTTGGATTGCTGCAGTTTTCTTACGGAGGCATTTTTTACACTCACATATAGATACAATTTCAGGTCAGCAATTTCAAGCAACTGTCTGCGTTTTGCCCAAATTTCTATCAATACATCGGATACAATCTCTTCTGCCAGTTCTTTGGATTTGACAAAGGAGAAAGAAAAACTTTTAAGGGGAAGAAAAAAATGAAAGAATATTTTTTTATAGGCAACCTCATCCTCGTATTCGGCAACACGTTGCTGAAGCTCATGCAAAACAACTGGATTTAATGGCTTTTTATCACTCATAGCAAGGCAGATTCAGTATGCTAATTAATCCATTGCAACGGCAGTGGAACAAAACAAATAAGTCATCAAAGACATGGGATAAAATATAATACTAAAAACATAAATGAAATTCCTTGTTTTTGAACCGGCGGACAGTGAGCTGACGTGGTGTTGAAGGCTGAGGGCAAGCGTTGTTGACTTCGCATTTAAATGCGCCACGTCACACCAATAATGACACCCTGTGATAACGAACCGCTGCCTTGTATAAAAATAATATAAGTATAAACTGCGTATATATGTTGTGTTGGGCAGTTTTAAAAGAAGCAGACTCTGGCAAAGGAGTCGTAAATTCATAGTACCGACACGAACCATATGGATGATTGTAAAAAATAGCTTTTCAAAGATACCATCCAGCTACCATCTTATTCTTAAAGTATGCAACATGAACCCTTATTTAAAACAAGCCCTTATTGAAGGAGACAAAAAACATAAACATGGCGATGAGGAAAATATAACATACTCAAATTATGAACTAGCGAAAAAATTCCGGCGATTAAAAATCAGGATAAAGCGGTTGCTGAGTGAAATCTTTCTGATTGCCCTGGGCGTATTATCCGCCGGCTTTGGGCTAAAGGGCTTTTTATTACCGAATAATTTTATTGATGGTGGAGCAGTGGGAATTTCCCTGCTGATAGCAGAAATATCAGGCATCTCCTTATCTATTCTTCTGGTGATTGTAAACATTCCGTTCATTGTATTAGGCTATTGGTCTATCAGCAAAGAGTTTGCTTTAAAGACAGCACTGGCGATCATAGCACTTGCCATCGTAGTAGCATTTTTGCCCTATCCGCAAATCACTGCCGACAAATTACTGGTAGCTGTTTTCGGCGGTTTCTTTTTAGGAAGCGGTATAGGCCTGGCCGTGAGGGGCGGCGGCGTTATTGATGGCACCGAAGTGCTGGCTATTAATATCAGCAGGAAGATTGGCCTAACCATTGGCGATATTATTTTGATATTAAATGTCATCATTTTTTCTTTTGCTGCCTACCTGCTATCAATCGAGGTAGCGCTTTACTCTATTCTAACTTACCTGGCGGCTTCCAAAACGGTGGACTTTATTATTGAGGGTATTGAAGAGTATACGGGAGTGACCATCATCTCGATAAAAAATGAAGAAATACAAACCATGATAACCGAGGAAATGGGCCGTGGTTTAACGATTTATAAAGGAGAAAGAGGATTTGGAAAAAGCGGTCACCGGCACCATGAAATAAAGATCATTTACACTGTACTCACGAGGCTTGAAGTAAGTAAATTAAAGACTGAGATTGCGAAAATAGACCCCGACGCTTTTGTAATAATGAATAGCATAAAAGATACAAAAGGCGGGATGATCAAAAAACGGCCGTTGAAGTAGATGCCGGATACTGGATACCGGACAATTGATATGGGATTGATTGTTTCCTGAAAATATTTACAATGCGTGTAAAGCTGCTCTACTATTTACTCTTTAGAATTAGAAGGTGGATGGGTAAAATGGCTACTGTTTTATTTCCCTTAAGTGAATAATTCCACCGGTCATGTGATCAATCTTTATTTCAAATAATGCGTCTGCATCGGATGCGATAAGGGCACCAAAAATTCCAAAGAAAAAACTTGCGACCATAACATTTCCTGTATTGGCTGTAACTTTTGCTTTACCGGTAAACAGAAAGTCGTCATTTATTTTTTGTAAGGGATAATACCCATAAGTTGTTGCTAAAAATGGCTTTCCTTCATTTACAATTGCATAAATATCTTTCAGTTTTACCTTAATTGATTTACCATTCTCATCAAATGTTTTTACTGCCGATATTTTTTCACCCTTCTTTTCTACATTAATTTGTTTGTCTGGAATTTGATTCATAAATGATTGATAGGTCAGGTATAAACCATCTGTATATGCTGATGTGTTGTAAACAGTTATTTTTCTTTTCTCCAGGCTGTCTATGCTTGCAATGTCTTTCAAATTATAATACTCCCGGCCGGTGGGTTCTATTAGCAGGCTGCTGGCTAAAAAGCCTGTGAGGGTTTTACTTCCCCTTCTGAACATGGCCCTTGTTACATCCATTGCCTTTATTAAAATTACCGTATCTATCGAGTTTATTTTTTGATAAAACCCATTGCTGTTTGAATATAATATTGCATTCAGGTGGAAATATCCTTTTTCACTGGTGGCGGCCGTTATTTCGGCGAAATTCAACTGCCGTACCTGCAAGAGAAGTTCGCCCTCTTTTGCGGTTGAATCTATCAGGGCATTCATCACGCTTGTTAACTGTGTGCAGAAGGGAATAACTGGCCTCACCAATGTTTTTCTATTAAACAACCCAAGTTGTACAATGCCCATATTGGTTGTATCAAATCTTGAATCGATACATTGAATTGTTCTATAAAAACTGTTTTCAATTTTTTGTTCAGGCAGGCTAATTTCAAAATCTTCTGTTGATCCCTGGGCGAATAAAAAAGGTGAACACGATAAAAGGTAAACTGCAGCTAAGAAAAATTTTTTCATAGGTTAAATTTTGTGATTGGATTTGAATGACAAATTTATTGCTACATAATATATTACCAAGCAAAAAAAGTTAGAAAAAGTGCAGGCTTGGGATCCCAATATTAAAGAAGCCCATCTCTTTAAAATAAAAGATGGGCTTCTTAATTAAATAACCTTTAATAAATATTTTATAGATCAGTGATCAATTTATACTTCGGCACCAACATCTTCATTACTCCCCACGCTATCAGGTAGGCCAATGCGCAAAAGGCGAACATGATCGTATACCCCGTACTCATTTCCGCCTGAACCAGTGGCTTTTGTATTTGTACCAACTTATCAAACATGGCTGGATCAATCATCTGCAACTGGGCGGTTACGTCTTTTGAAATGCTACCCAATTCTGCTTTATTGATATCGATTTTGTCGCCGTATTTAGTGACGAGGTTCAATCCTTCTATTTTTGTAAGATAGTCGCCCATGCCCGCTGCTTTTGCCTGTATCCACGAATTGGCAATACCGGAAGCCCGGTAGGCATCAAAGATCCAGCCGCCGCATTTTGAAACCAATACCCCACCAAGTCCACCAGCCATGCCACCAATGCCCACCACAGACCCTACGGCTTTTTTAGGAAACATATCCGATACAGTGGTGAAAATATTTGCCGACCATGCCTGGTGAGCGGCAGTACCTATTCCAATCAAAAACACAGGCACCCAAAAACTATAATGTCCGAATGGTTGCGCCAGTAATACCACTAATGGGATCAGGGCAATCATCAGCATCGCCTTCATACGGGCATCGTAAGGTTCCAATCCTTTTTTAATAAAATAGGTTGGGAACCAACCTCCCCCAATACTCCCTACCATGGTCATGCTGTAAAGCACTGCCAGTGGAACATTGATGACTGTGCCCGTCATGCCGTAATTGGCCTTCAAAAAAGCAGGTAGCCAAAAAAGGAAAAACCACCACACGCCATCTGTCATAAATTTGCCAAATACGAAAGCCCAGGTTTGTTTATATCCTAACAATTTTACCCATGATATTTTTACATGCTTTTCGGCAGCATCAACCGCAGGCTCGTTTTCCTTATCACTATTTATATAAGCTAATTCCGCCGCTGATAACTTCTTTTGTTTTTCTGGCTTTTCATAAATCATTATCCAAAACAACATCCATAGAAAGCCAATAGCCCCAATGATAACAAATGCGATTTCCCAACCCCAATGGTCACCTATCCATGGCACAGTTAGGGGAGCTAATACCGCCCCCACATTGGCGCCAGAATTGAATATCCCGGTTGCGAAGGAGCGCTCTTTTTTGGGAAAGTATTCCGCAGTGGCTTTAATAGCAGCCGGAAAATTTCCTGCCTCGCCAATCGCAAGTACTGCCCTTGACACCATAAATCCTGCAATAGAAACAGGCACGGCTATTATGCCAACCCAACCCAGCACAACAGCTACACCCTGACCTATTGGAATGGCTAAAGCATGAATTAAAGCGCCGATGGACCAAATGATGATGGCCCAGACATACCCTTTTTTCGTGCCCATTTTATCAATGATGCGCCCCGCAAAAAGCATTGATATTGCATAAACAAATTGAAAAACCGATGTAATGTTAGCATAGTCGCTATTGGACCAATTGAACAACTCCGCCAACCTTGGTTGCAGCAGGCTTAATACCTGCCTGTCTAAATAGTTAATAGTTGTAGCAAAAAACAGCAGGGCGCAAATGGTCCACCTGTATTTACCAATAGTAGATTGATTCATATAGCAACAGTTAATTTATTGTTTACATTCTTTGATGATAGCCAATACATTTTTTGTTGCAGCGATCAATTCATCATATTGTTTATTGTCCATGATAGATTTGGTAACTAGCTTACTTCCCATTCCTACGGCACATACCCCTGATTTGAACCAGCCTTCTATGTTTTCTTTCGTCGTGTCTACGCCGCCGGTAGGCATAAATAATAAATTAGGAAATAGTTCCTTGATGGCCTGCATAAAAGCCATACCGATAATATTGCCCGGAAACAATTTGATCATTTTAGCGCCCAGGTTTTCAGCAGCAATCACTTCACTTGGTGTCATGCAACCAGGTACCCACAACATATCATTCGCATCAGCCACTTTGGCTACACTTTCCACCAGGCCAGGGCAAATAATATAATCGCATCCTGCATCAATGAAAGTTTGAGCCATATCACCATTCTTTATAGTGCCTATGCCCAGGTACATATCAGTAAGTTCAGTATCACAAACTTTGCGCATGGCTTTAAAATTTGCCAATGCTGCTTCTCCCCTGTTGGTATATTCTACCGTACGGATGCCTGCGCTGTACAACGCCTTTAAAAGCTCAATGCTAACCTGGGTATCTTTGTAAAAGTAAAGTGGTAAAATTCCCTGCTGAGGGATCAATGCGAGTAACGTTTCTTTTTTCATATTGTCATTCATTTTTTTCGTTGGACAATGTTATTTTAAATAAGTAACAATCAGCTATTTATTTACGTAAACGATTGCGTAAATATTCGACTAAATTACCGCTTTATCCTTGCTTCTTTGCAAATTAATAAGCACCTTTGAAAATTATTATTAATAATAATTGTATCACTCTTTCACATATTTAAATTATTGATTGCATGTCTAAAAAAGTAGTTACTCTCGGCGAAATTATGTTGCGTTTATCCACCCCTGATTATAAGCGCTTTGTTCAATCTGATTCTTTTGATATAACCTATGGTGGCGGAGAAGCCAATGTGGCGGCGGCTTTGTGCAATTACGGGCTCAATGGAACCTTCGTAAGCAAAGTGCCTAATAACCCAATTGGACAGGCGGCAATCAACCACCTGCGCCGCTATGGTGTAGACACTCAATTTATCGCAAGAGGTGGCGACAGGCTGGGCATTTATTTCCTGGAAACAGGGGCTTCAATGAGGGCTTCGCAGGTAGTATATGACCGTGCAGGTGCCTCCATTGCAGATGTGGATGCAAGTGAATTTGATTTCGATAAAATTTTGGATGGTGCAGATTGGTTTCATACCACTGGTATTACCCCGGCCTTAAGCGATAAAGCTGCTGCCTTAACAGAAGCCGCATTAAAAGCTGCAAAAGCAAAAGGTATCACTACCAGCATTGATCTCAATTTTAGAAAGAAATTGTGGAGCAAAGAAAAAGCCCGTGAAGTAATGAGCAGGCTTTGCCAATATGTAGATGTTTGTATTGGTAATGAAGAAGACGCTGACACTACACTTGGTTTTAAGGCGAAAGATACTGACGTAACAAAAGGTGAACTGAACCTTGAAGGTTTCAAAGATGTGTTTACCCAAATGAAAGAAAAATTTGGATTTAAATTTATTGCATCTTCCTTACGCGAAAGCCATAGTGCCAGCGACAATGGCTGGAGTGCATTGGTGTATGACGGCGATCAGTTTTATCATACCAAGCAATACAATGTGCGCATCATAGACCGCGTTGGCAGCGGCGATAGTTTTGCAAGCGGCCTTATCTACGGGTTGGTAACCGGCATGAGCATGCCAGATGCTGCAGAATTTGGCGTGGCTGCGTCTGCGTTAAAACATACCATCCCCGGCGATCTTAACCATGCAACATTGGGCGAAGTAAAGGAGTTGGTTAAAGGAGACGGAAGCGGCAGGGTGCAAAGGTAATCCTGCATTATAAGTAAGACAGATTGAACATTGTGCATTGAGCATTTTTGCAGGTCATCTGATTAAAACAAATGTTCAATACTCAGTATTCAATATTCAATTAAATAAAATTCTGTGTTTACAAGCATTTTGTTTTTCATAGCATCATAGTTGTGTCACTCCCTTGTACGTCATACCAATGTGGATCTTTGATTACGGTTTGTTGAACGAACAGCAGCTTGTAAAATCCGTTTATTTCGTGTAAGAATAATTCGTGTAATTCGCATAATTTGTGTAATTCTAATAGTTCGTACAATTCGTGTAATTAGTATAAAAAAAACATCATTATGATCATAGATTCTCTTGACTCTGCCCATAAATATTTTGCAGTGCACCCGCTTTTTAAAAAGGCGTTTGATTATATCAATGCTACAGACCTCTCAGGAATAGAGCCTGGGAAATATGAGGTGGATGGGGATAATCTCCGGGCAATTTTTTCCAACAAAACAGGGATGTCTGCCGCCGAATCTATCCTGAAATTTGAGTGCCATGATCTGCATATTGACATCCAGCTTTGCATTAAAGGAAAGGAAACCATCGGCTGGAAACCACGTGGCAGTTGCCTTGCACAAAAAGGCGAATATAATCCCGAAAAGGATGTCTTGTTTTACAATGATGCACCCGACACTTTTTTCGGCTTAACCGATGGACAGTTTGCCATTTTTTTCCCCGAAGATGTACATGCACCAATGATCGGCGAAGAAGAAATTAAGAAGCTTGTAATTAAAGTTAAAATCTAGGCGAGCACACACATCTTTTTGCATATTTATTCAACCCCTGGCTCCTTTTCGGAGCCAGGGGTTTTTTATTGGATAATAATTTCATCGGTCACAAGATGGATTGCCTTGCTACAGCGTAGCTCCTTTAGTGTTACAAATTAATTTAGATCAAATAATTGCCTACATCAATTAGTCCTGTGGAATAAGAGGTTGCTCCTACGGAGCAATTTGACTAATTTTTATTTTCTACAAAGAGGAAGCCCCTCTGGAGCCAATTCTTTTAAATGAGATAATTTCGAAAGTAAATTACACGTGCGATGGGAAGGCAGGTTAACTCCGTGGGAGTTCCCTCTGTGTAGAAATATGATTTCATTATTTGCGTGCCGTAGGTACGCCCCTTCTGCAAACTGCTCCTAGTGGAACTTGGGATGGTTATTAAATATCAGGAGTAATTTTTGAGATGGTTAATACATCCTGCCCTGTGGCATCTCCATACTCCTGTAATTTTCCAAAAGCTGCTGCTGTGGCATAATTTAATAAATCGGCTGGTGCATGGTTATTGTACAACCCATAGATAAGGCCGGCCATAAAACAATCGCCGCTCCCTGAGCGGTCTGCAACGCCTCTGCATTTGAATTCGCTCGAATTGAATTGTTGGGCACCGGTATATAAACTGGTATAATACAAAAGATGATTGGCCTCTTCATCAAACCTAAAAGTATTAGCAACGGTCTTGCATTTTGGGAACCGTTTCATTATTTGCACCGATGTCTCTTCGGCATGGTCTGTATATGCATGCTTGCTTCTTTTATCATGGATATGTTCATCGACAGGGGTTCCTAATAGTGTGTTTGCACTCCAGATATTCCCCATCACCACATCGCAATGTTCTACCAGGGAAGGCATCACTTCTATTGGCTTTTTGCCATACTTCCATAAGCGGGACCGATAGTTTAAATCAACAGAGATCAGGATGTTTTTGCGGGAGGCTGCCTCCAATGCTTCCAGGCATACATCAGCCACATTTTGATTCAGTGCCGGGCTGATAGCTGAGAAATTAAACCAGCTTACATCTGCTAATACGCTGTCCCAGTCTATCATCCCACGCTTTAATTCACTAAAGGAAGAATGATCCCTGTCGTAAACCATATTGCCTTTTAGGTCTGCCCCTCTTTCGAGGTAATATACGCCAATGCGGTTGCCGCCAAATAATACAGAAGAAGTGTAAATTCCCTTGTATTCGAGGTAACGGAGCATGTGACGGCTCATAAAATTATCAGGTAATACCGTGCAGTATTTTACTGGTACATTCCAACCTGCCAACGCCGTCGCTACATTGGCTTCGGCTCCGCCTACATATAAAAGCAACGGTTGCTTGTCCGCTGCATTTGAAGGCAGCGCAGGAGAAATACGTAAGAGTAATTCACCGAAACACAATACTTTTGACTTTACCACCTAAAGTAATTTTTTGCATTGTTATAGCAGATATCCTGTATTATTTTTCCGATCCATTCTTTATTATCGGGCAGTTCGCCGTTTTCTATTTCCTGTCCAAAAATATCACAAATCAACCGCCTGAAATACTCATGCCGCGGATAACTCATAAAGCTGCGGCTATCTGTAAGCATGCCAACAAATTTACTCAACAATCCCATATTGCTAAGCGCATTGATCTGTTTGGTCATCCCGTCTTTCTGATCCAGGAACCACCATGATGAACCAAACTGGACCTTACCGGCTACGCTGCCATCATTAAAATTTCCGATCATTGTTGCCATTAACTCGTTGTCAGCCGGGTTAAGATTGTAAAGAATTGTTTTTGCTAACTGGTTGGTAGTATCGAGCCGGTCTAAAAATTTTGATAATTGCCGGGACTGCGAAAAATCCCCGATTGAATCCCATCCGGTATCAGCACCAAGTGTTTTCAGCATCCTTGCATTGTTGTTCCTGAGAGCGCCTAAATGATATTGCTGCACCCAGTTTTTTTCATGATCCCAATCTGCGAATTTCACGAGCATCGCAGATTTAAATTTCATATTCTCCGGCTGGGAAATTTCTTCACCGACTGTAAGTTTCCGGAAAATATTTTTTATCTCTGCTTCATTGTAATCGACTGCATAAATCTGCTCGAGGCCATGATCGCTGATGCAACAACCCATCTCCGCAAAAAAATCATGGCGGCTTTTTAATGCCTGGAGGTAATCATCAAAGGAGGCAATTAATATATTGGAAACTTCCTGTAATTTGTTTACATAGGCATTAAATGTTTTTACATCATCCACATTCATGGCCTTGTCCGGGCGGAATGCTGGCAACACTTTTATTTCAAAGCCATCCTCTCTTATTTTCCGGTGATGCTCCAGGGAATCGGTGGGATCATCCGTGGTGCATAATACCTTTACATTCATCTTTCGCAATAAATTCCTAACAGAATATTCAGGCATTTTTAATTTAGCCGAACATTCATCATAGATCTCTTTTGCTGTTTCAGGTGAAAGGATTTTGTCAATATTAAAATAGCGCTGCAACTCAACGTGTGTCCAGTGATACAATGGATTTCGTAAAGTGTAGGGAACCGTTGCCGCCCATTGCTCAAATTTTTCATAATCGGTTGAAGTACCTGTAATGAATTTTTCGTTGATGCCATTTGCACGCATGGCCCTCCATTTGTAGTGATCGCCATACAACCATACCTGGGTGAGGTTTTCAAAATTTATATCATTGGCGATCTGATCGGGGGGCAAATGATTGTGGTAGTCAATAATGGGCATTTCTTTTGCAAAGCCGTGGTAAAGCTGCTGTGCAGTTTCGGTTTGTAATAAGAAGTTTTCGTCAATAAATTTTTTCATGAATGGTTGTTTTGCGTATCTCGAAGAATATTTTATTGTTGCGTATTGACCTCATCCTCCTTCTCCTTCTCCGAGGGAGAAGGAGCGGTGTTTTTTCACTTTTCCAAACATTTTATCTACCAAAGCAACGTTATAACTCTAATGAACTTTTATTGCGTTACTTAACCCCTTCCTCATCTTTCCTCCTCCTTCTCACCCGGAGAGGGAGAAGTTTTTATACGTTTTTGGACATTAGCGAGGCTATATATAAAACGCAATGAAAGATCCACAATAGTATGCAGTACAAGAGGGCGATGCAACTATGATGCTATGAAATATAAATGCCCGGACAAAAAATTGTATTTAAAATGCTGAAATAAGAGTTATTGAAATTCATAAAACAATCCGTGCTTTATTCACTATTCAGGGATGGAGGTTACAAACTAACGCCTCTTTTCCATGGAATAAAATCATCCTGGTTTAACAATACCGCTTTCGGTATAACTTCTCCACTGGCTGCTTTGATGCAATATTCCAGGATGTCCTCGCCCATTTGTTCGATTGTTTTTTCACCCTCGATTATTGGCCCGGTATCAATGTCAATGATATCGTTCATCCGTTTGGTTAAGTTGCTGTTGGTGGATACCTTAATCGTAGGACAAACAGGGTTGCCTGTGGGTGTACCCAGCCCTGTGGTAAATAAAATTAAGGTGGCGCCACTTGCTGCTTTACCCGTAGTAGCCTCTACATCATTGCCGGGCGTACATACTAAATTTAGACCGGGCTTAGTGGCAGGTTCTGTGTAATCCAACACGTCTATTACCGGTGAACTACCACCTTTTTTTGCTGCACCGTTACTTTTTATAGCGTCTGTTATTAAACCATCCTTTATATTGCCGGGAGATGGGTTCATATGGAAACCTGAGCCTACTTTCAGTGCTGACTCGTTATAAGACTGCATCAAATGAACAAACTTTGATGCAATGGTTTCATCTTTTGTACGATCGAGCAGGTTCTGTTCGGCACCGCACAATTCGGGGAATTCAGCCAGCAAAATTTTGCCTCCCAAGCCTACTACAAGATCGCTTGTGTAACCCACTGCAGGATTAGCTGATATGCCGCTAAAGCCATCACTGCCGCCGCATTTTACGCCAATGCACAATTTATGGAGTGGCGCAGGTTTTCTTTCAATCTTGTTTATTTCTATTAAACCTTCAAATGTCTTTTTGATGGAATCAGCTATCAATTGCTCCTCACTTTGCGACTGCTGCTGTTCAAAAATATACAGCGGCTTATCAAATGCAGGATTCAATATTTTAAGATCAGCAACAAAATCAGGTACCTGTAAATTCTGACAGCCTAAACTTAATAATGTAACACCGGCAACGTTGGGATGGTTGGCATAAGCCGCTAACAATTTGCTGAGAGTGGCAGCATCCTGGCGGGTACCACCACATCCGCCCTGGTGATTTAAAAATTTGATGCCATCCACGTTTTTAAATGGCCGCTCCATAGGTACTGATGATGCAGGCTCAAAAAGGTTGATAGCCCCAACATCACCGCCCTTTTTATAGGCTTCTATCAATTGGTGCGTATATCGCTTATACTTGTCCGTAACCGCATACCCAAGTTCGTTGTGCAACGCTTCTTTAATTACATCAAGGTTCCTGTTTTCACAAAAAACCGTGGGAACGAATAACCAGTAGTTAGCTGTTCCTACCTCGCCATTGCTCCGGTGGTAGCCGTTGAAAGTCCTGCCTTCAAACTTTGATACATCAGGTGCTGTCCATTGGTAGTCCAACTTTCGCCACGCATAAGGTTCTACTGCATGCTTCACATTGGCAATTGACATCCAGCCACCTTTTGGAATAAAAGATTGGGCCGTGCCTACCAACACACCATACATTATTACCTTATCACCAGGTTGCATATCCTTTGTAAAAAATTTATGCTTTGCATCGATATTATCCTGTAAAACATATGCATCATTTTCAAACACAATGGTGTCTCCTTTCGATAAGTTCGTTAATGCCACCAACACATTATCATCTCTATGAACTTTTAAAACCTGCTGTTTCATAATTTTAATTGATTTTTATTTTTTCACTTTCCAATACTGCCAACATACCATGTTGCATGATCTCATTTAATTTTTCTGTTACCTGCTCAGTAAAGTTAGGGATGACGGTTAAATCAGCTTCCCACAAAGATGCATCACTTAATACAGTTTTCACCAAAACTTCCGGTGATAAGGTTTGCCAATGGTTAAAAAAATACCCTGCCATTTCATCCTTTATCGGGTAAGGTTGCTCATTCAATTCTCCAAAGTAAACACTGCCTTCTTTTTTTACTGCTTTCATAAATAATAACCAGGCAGCAAAACCAATTGCTAATTTCCCGGGCACTGCGTTATACAATTCGTGGTAGCGCTGTAACACCTGCACTACCCTCATCTTCAACTTGGAAGTATAATTTAATGTGATACTGATCCATTGGTGTTCAATGCTGGGATTGCTGAAGCGGTCAATTACATTGCCTGCAAATTCCATCGCCTGTTCTGTTGGCACAGGGTAAGGAATAGCAACTGCTATTTCTTCGGTCATTAATTCTTTTATAAAATTGCGTAGTACGGCATCATCCATTGCTTGCTTCACGGTGGTAAACCCTGACAAAAAAGCTACGCCGCAACTTAGGCTGTGCGTGCCATTAAGCAAACGTAGTTTCAGTTCTTTAAACAAGGTAATATCATCTGTTATTACTACGCCTTTATCGGCTGCCGCAAAGGAAAGCACAGACTTTATATGATCGTTTCCTTCGATGGCCCAAAGGCTGTACACTTCACTCATAGTGATCAGTTCATCCTGGTAGCCTAATTGGCCTTCTAACGCATCTTTGATGGCTGCGGCGGGCTTGCCCGGAACGATGCGGTCTACCAGCGAGTTACAGAAATGATTGCTGTGTTCGAGCCAATCAATAAAACGCTCGTCCAGGCCATTCAGGTGCGCCTGTTCCAACACAATGGCTTCTAATTTTTTGCCATTTTCAGAAATCAATTCAGTAGGCACTATTACCATTCCGGATTCGGCGCTGCCATTGAAGGCTTTATAGCGTTCGTATAAAAATGCAAGTAATTTTCCGGGATAAGAAACAGGCGGGTGACGACGGATATCGTCGTTTACTAATTCGATACCCACCTCAGTGGTATTGGAAACAATGATCGTCAAATCAGGGTTAGCGGCGCATTGCAAAATAGTATCCCACTCTTTGCTGGCAGTTAAAACCCTGCTGATAGAAGAGGATACCACATTTTCTTCTATGGCCTCGCCGTTGACTATCCCCCGCATGCACAACGTGTACAATCCATCTTGCTTATCAAATGCAGCCGAATCTCCACCGTCGGTAGATTTTACCACAACAATTCTTCCGTTAAATATTCCCTGGCGATTGGCCTTGTCTATAAAATAATCTGGCAATCCACGCAGCAGTACTCCTGTACCAAACTGCAATACTTTTTCCGGCAATGCCAACAGGCTTTCATCCGGCACCGATGCAACGGCGGCGTTTATATTTTTAAGATTGAATTTGCTAAGTAACATGCCTATTTATTTTGATTATTAATTTTAAAACTTATTGTACCATTCTGTCAGTTCAGGTCTTATGGCTTTGCTTGTTTTAGGAGCCACTGTATCAGTTCGTTTGCAGCACTAAAATTTTCATATTCTGCAGGAATCTTTCTGCCATCTGTATATTCATTGTACAACCATGGATCGCCTACTGCAAACACAGTACCTTTTCCATAAGTAGCAATTGCGAAAATAATATCTCCATTTTTTTTCAACAAAGCCTTTGCCGGTGGTTTTACTTCCAGCGCACTTACCTCTTTTAAATACATTTTTTTTGTTTTGATAAAAACAGGATTAGGTGCATTATTTAATACAGCACCTGTTTCAAATTGATCGCCTTGTACCATATTGATGCTTTTATCGGAAAACTGTATCCCGAATTTGTTAGCCAGTTTATTGAAATGTGGCAGGTCGCAATTAGAAGAATCGTTTCCCATTAGCAATAGTACCCCGCCAGCTTTTACCCATTCTGATATATTTTTAGCATCTGTTTCTGTTACATAATTTGGCTTTGGATTATCTTTCCTTCCATCAGGATCAATGATCATATAAACAGCGCTGCCTTTTAAATTTTCCGCTGTGGGCGCTGTTTCCAGCGTTGCAAGCCTGGCCCCATATGCTTGCCAGATATTGCCCAACAGGCTAATGCCGCCATGCTCTGTATCATCCCATGTATAATGTCGACGGGCATTGAAGCCGTACAAGTCCTTTCTCCACTCATTATTGAACCATGCATCCAGCATTACTTGCTTTCCTTTGCCAGGCTTTGGCAATGCAGCCATTTCCATTTCCACAGCGCACATGATAAATGCACCCATTCCTTTAGGGTCATTCACCTTAATTTTTTCGCTCATATAATAGTCAAAGCTTCCATCCCGGTAAGGCTTACCACCAAGACCGGATACTGATACAGTTCCTTTAAGGTTGGTCTGGCCATTGCTGTCTACTTCAATAAATTCCTTGATGATACCAGCATATCCTTTTTTTGCTTGCTGCAAATAAGTTTCCGGGATGTAGCCATTGCGAACGGCTTTTGCAAGCGTATACACCAACATAGCTGATGCAGAAGCTTCTTTATAATTTTTAGCCCGGTTTGGCAAATCAACAATATCGTACCATACACCTGACTTCGGATCCTGCACTTTTGTGACTGCCGTCGCAAAGCGGTTAAGAATACCAATGATGGAATCCCTGCCGGGATGATTAGCAGGAAAATGATCCAACACATCTACTAACGCAACCCCATACCAGCCTAACGCACGTGCCCAAAAATGAGGTGAATTACCGGTTTGTTTATTCGCCCATTGCTGTTCCCTGCTTTCATCCCAACCGTGATACAGTAATCCTGTCTTAGGGTCACGGGTATGTCGCTCTATCAAAATAAACTGGCGGGCAATATCATCAAAAGCAGTATCCTCGTGGTTGAGCTTTGCATACTCAGCATAAAACGGCTGGCCCATGTATAAACCATCCAGCCATACCTGCCATGGATAAACTTTCTTATGCCAAAAACTTCCTTCTTTTGTGCGGGGATGATCGACCAATTGAGAACGCATCAACTCAATCGCTTTTTTGTATTTCGGTTTCCAGTCGTAGTTGTAAAGGAACATTACCACTTTACCATTGTTGAGATGATCAATGTTGAATTCATCTCTTTTATAATCTTTAATGGTGCCATCTTCCCTCACATAATGGTCCATGCTATGCTTAATATAGGTGAAGTATTTAGCATCGCCATACAACTTCCATATACCTTCAATACCTTTCAGTATCACGCCCTGGTCGTAGCTCCAGCGTGCCGGGTTGCCGTTCATTGAGAAAGAATCCTTCCACAAATTCATGGCTGTTTGGGCCATTTGTTGTGAATAAGGCTTTTGCTGCGCAATATTGAATTGCAGTAAAGAAAACAAGACAATAAATAAGGTCAGTAATTTTTTCATGCTGTCTGTTAATTTTTAAATATTTTAATTGATGTAAAATGTTACGCTATCAACAACTTCGGCACCGCGGGGTAACTGAAAGAAGACCTACTTTTTATTAGTCTTTTTCTTGCTTGTTTTCTTACTGCTCTGTGGACTGGCATCAGCAGTTTGTTTCCAACTTACAACTGCTTCCTGCGCACCAAAATTTGTCACAAGCTTTTGTTTAGCTGCGGCAGTATTTGTATTGATCAGCTTTATATCTTTTGTCTTGTCGCCTTGGATCTCTAAAAGGACATCCGCACTGTCTTTATACTTTAACTGGTTAATGCTTACCGCATCACTATTCAATACATACACCACCGGTTTGGTATTTTTGCTAACCATGGTTATATTATTCAAAATGATGTCACTGGCTTCCTGGATGTCTATTCCCTCATCGGCCTGTAGTACTGCATTTTCAATCAGGATATTTTTAATGTGCATTTCCGGTAATCCTCTTACAAATATTCCTTTGGCAGCGCCGTTACAGGTTATATTGGTAAAATAGAAATTTTGGAATTGAGGTGTGCTTTCATCCACTGCCAGAGTTTCTATTTTAGGTGGTTCTCTTTTTTCCCCTACTAATACTACCGGGTCTTTGGCCATATAATACATATCAAATAAAATAGCCTCTGCGGGGATGTCCTTCATGTTTATGTTGTTTACATAAATATTTTCTACTACACCTCCGCGGCCCCTGACTGTTTTAAAACGCAGGCCGATATCGCTGCCGATAAACGTACAATTACTTACAAACATATTATTGACGCCGCCACTCATTTCGCTTCCCACCACAAAGCCTCCATGAGAATGATAGACTACGCAATTGTTGATGATCACATCCTGGGTGGCCATGCCTCGTTTCCGACCTTCTGCATCGCGGCCGCTTTTGATGGTAATACCATCATCGCCTGTATCAAAATTGCAATCTTCCAGTAGCGCATTCTTGCAACTTTCCAAATCCACCGCATCGGTATTGGTACCAAACCATGGATTTTTTACTTTTAAGTTTTTGATCGTAATGTGTTCACTCGTCATAAGATGAGTGGTCCATGCCGGTGAATTCTCAAATGTTACCCCTTCGATCAAAATATTTTTGCAATCGAATATGCGGATCATGTTTGGACGCAAATAATCTTTTACATCTTCAAAATCTTTTAAGGTTTTGCCTGCTTCCAATTTACCTATGTTGTTGGTAAGTGAACCTTTCAATGCCTTGGGTGAATTGTACCACATTTCTTTGTCTTCGGTTAAAGCGCCGCCGTATTGTTGCAAATGGTTCGTCCACTGGCTTTCCGTAACCTTATCTCTTTTCAAAGGACGCCAGTAAAATCCATTACCGTTCATGATACCTTCGCCGGTGATAGCGATATTTTCAAGGTGCTCAGCTACAAGCGGCGATTGGCATCTTGCTGCATCCACACCTTCAAAAGATGAAACCACCAAAGGGTACTGGTTAAAATCAGGTGTAAAAATTACCAATGCTCCTTTTTGCAGGTGCAGGTTAATGTCACTCTTCATGATAATGGGGCCAGTTACAAAAGATCCTGCAGGAATGATCACCGTTCCTCCACCCTGTTGGGCGCAGGATGCTATAGCTTTATTGATGGCGGCCGAGTTCAGCGTGTAGCCATCTGCGACAGCGCCAAAATTCAAAATATTAACACTGTCTCTTTTAAAATGAGGAGCATATACTTTCGGTAATTCAAACGCATACTTGTCTTTAAAGCCTGAAGCCTTCAGGTAATTTACCAATGGAAGCTTCAAATCTTTTATACCCTGGCAAACAAGCGAAGCCATTGTTGCAGCACCGTATTCACTAAAATGTGTATTGTCTTCTTTCCCTTTGAAATTTTTAAAATGATTGTCAGGGATATGGAGGAACAAGCGCTTTGAATTTTCTACTCCTTCTTTTACAATGCGTGCTTCGCTGCTTTTGTGAAGATCAATAACGGGTACGCTCAACAAGGCGGCTACTTCCTTTACCACGCCGGGATAATCACCGTGTTGATCAACAAACTTCCCTGCGGCATCAAATTTCCGGCGCATTACAGGCGTTATTAAAATTGGATTGGCGCCTTTACTGCGGATATCTTTTACGAACCGGATTAAATTTTCCCTGTACAATCCATGGGCTGGTGCAGACCGGGTGCTGTCCTCTACCTTCTGATCATTGTGGCCAAATTGTATCATTACGTAATCACCTGGTTGCAACCTGCTCATTACCGTGTCCCAACGATGTTCACTGATGAAACTTTTAGTGCTCCTGCCATTGACCGCATGGTTTTGTATGCTGATCTCATCTGTAAAAAACCTGGGCAGCAGTTGTCCCCAACCACGTTCCGGATTTTCATCCAGGGGCTTGTTGGCGCAGGTACTATCGCCCGTTAAAAAGAGGGTAGGCTTTTTTGGCGGCAACAAAAAGGCAAGGCCGCTAAGCGATATCAACACAATAAATATTATCAGGCTTGGTTCGGCGCCAGTGAATAGTGCAAGTGCGTTCGTACACCATTTGCTTAATCTTTGTCTTTCCTCAATGATCGATCTTAATAGCATTTTTTTTTATTGTTTTAATCAACCTGATACATGTTGAATGACTGGCCTAAAAACACTTTTCAATTACTATCATTTAATATCGAAGAATTAAACCCTTCGGAAACCAACGAAGCATGCACGTTAAATGAAAAGCGTTGTTACCGTAACTAGAATGAGCAGATTGAGATGAACGTTGCATCGATAGCGATCACATTTCACGGCAATTTCAATCGTTTCGGATATCAATTTTACCACAATTATTTAAGTAACAGGGCTGCTGTGGAGGCTTTATTTACGCAAACGTTCCCGATATCGATGACATACAATTGCTGGTTTAAAACCTGTTTGTTATTGGTGCCAAATCGGTTAAATTTAAGTTGAAAGTTAAAACGGCGGCTGTTAGGATTAGAAATATTTTGTATTCGTAAAGCGCCTAAAGCGGGCTTGGAGTTGCTTCTATCCTAAACCAATCCACTTCAGCAAACCCGGCATCATTTATTTTTTGCGTCCTACTGCAGAAAAAGCCCATCGTTGCACCAATCCACCTGCCCGGGGTAGCAGTAAATTTATCAGGTACCGATGTAAACATTTTTCCATCTGTGCTATAGCTGAATGTACACACCGCTCCTTTATCCACTTTCAACCTGAAATAAAGATCGCCGTCGCCCTTAATTTTTGAAATTTGTTTGACTGTTTCCTGCTTCCCTTTGTCGGCTTCGTTACAACTGGTATAGCTGATATTTATTCCATCGTTGGTGTTTGAAACAGCGATATCAGCATAACTCATGCCCATCACTACCAGCCCAAATTTCTCGCCGATTGTTTTAGGTGTAAAAGAAAATTTTGCAGTGGCAACAAATTCTTCAGCAGGAAATTTTTGCATGAGCAAGCTTGGCACATCCCACAAATTTTTAGCAGAATCCGGTGGCAAAATACTGTTCAGTCTCAGTACACCTTTGCCGGGAAAAGAAAATGCCCAGTTTAAAGTTGGATTCGCATGCCATTGCCATTGAAGGCCCATTGCAGGATCATTGAATTCATCAGACTCCTGCGGTGAACTTAAGGGGTAAGTCTTCCCAACATTGGGTTTTTTATAAACCATTACCGGCTCCCCTTTTCCATCTCCATCTTTGTCAACGCCCATCACTGGCCAATCGTTTATCCACTTAACCGGCTGCAAATGAACGATCCTGCCGTAAGCATCCCTATCCTGGAAATGTATGAACCAATCTTCGCCTGTTTGCGTTTGCAGCCATGCGCCCTGGTGAGGGCCGTTGATTTTGGTAGTACCTTGCTCAAGCACCACTTTACGTTCGTAAGGACCATAAATATTTTTGCTGCGCAAAATAGTTTGCCACCCTGTGCCTACTCCACCTGCCGGCGCAAAAATGTAATAGTATTTGTTTCTTTTGTAAATTTTGGGGCCTTCAATGGTGGCATCCAGTTCGTGTCCGTCGTATACCAGCACACCGTTACTGATTACTTTATCACCAGCAGTATTTAATTCTTTTACCAGGATGACCGACTTAAAACCGGCACGGCTACCGGCCAAGGCATGCGCCAGGTAAACTTTGCCGTTATCATCCCACAAAGGGCAAGGATCAATCAACCCTTTGCCTGCCTGTACCAACACCGGATCTGTCCATGGGCCGGTTATTATTTTTGCTTTAGTAACATAAATGCCAAAGTCAGGATCGGGATAATAAATATAAAATTCATTGTTGTGATAACGTATAACGGGAGCCCATACCCCATTGCCATGTTGCACTTTACTAAAATACTCAAAGGGCGGCTGCTGTTGCAAAGCATATCCGATGAGCCGCCAATTAACCAGATCCTTTGAATGCAGTATGGGTAATCCTGGAGCAGCATTAAAACTGGACGATACCAAATAATAATCATTCCCTACTCTTATTGCATCAGGGTCTGAATAATCTGCATGAAGGATAGGGTTTTTATAAGTGCCATTTCCATTATCGGCTAGCCATACTTTTGATTGGTAGGCTTTGGCTTGCTGGGCATGGGTAGCGTTTATTAAACTAACAGATCCGAGAAGGCAGGCAATTATTTTTTTCATATTATATGGAAATGATGATCTGTTGCCCTCAATCTTTGCAAAATAATGTATGGCAAAAGCTTATGTTTAAAGGTCATTTTACAATTTCTACTGCAAACCGTTATGGTGGCAAGCTTTTTTAATATTTTTCAAAATGCAGATGACGAGCTATTTTATTTCACTACCGTTTGTATCACCTTCCACATTTCGCCGGCAACCAAGATATTCCCCTTCTCATTAAGATGAACCCTGTCATTCGTTAAAATGCCTTTCTCCGCATTGGTTGGATTATTGGCAACTAAGTAAGTGATAAACGCCTTACGCAGATCGCAAACCGGCAATGAAAGGTCCTTTGCTATTCTACGGATAATATTGCTGTAGTTATTCAGGTCACCATCCTGCTGGTTGGAGTTATCAATTCGCTCGCCAATAACTGAAGGGGTACAAACGATCACCTTAATATTTTTATCCTGCAACTTTTTAATGATGGCCCGGTAAAATTTTTCAAATTTGTCAGCATCAGTTCCTGTACCGGAACTGGCTTTGTGCCACACATCATTAATACCCACATAGATCACCACCACATCCGGGTTCTTCATCATCACATCTTCCTCCATTCTCAAATAAAGATCGTAGACTTTGTTGCCACCAATCCCAGCACCAACTAATTGAATTGAATCCGGCAGGCGTGATTGCTTTATGATGCTGTCAAGTTTTACAATATATCCATTTGGTTGTACACCAGCCTGTGTGATGGAATCGCCAAAGAAAAGCACCTTGATTTTTTTTGGTGGATTGGTAAAAGAAAAAAAGATCAATGACAGAAGCAGGGAGAACTTTACGAAGTGTTTCATTGTATAGTTATTTGTGGTGAATGTTTTGTGGTGAAGTGTCAATGATGAATGGTGAATTATGAAGGGTGTCCTTGCCTCAAACCTGTAACCTTTAGCGTTTAGCCTTCACCCTTCTTTTGTCTGAACCACGATTCTTGTGATTAAATGATTAATATGATTTTGCCGGCGTACAGTTTTACGACCTCCCTCCCTCCACCATCAATCTTCTCTAAGCATTCGCCAACGCCCTGTCCAGGTGAACGTATCCGCCATCTACATAAACAAGCTGGCCTGTTGTATGGCTTGATTTTGATGACAGCAAAAACGCTACTGCATTGGCAATTTCTTCCGCGGTTGTCATGCGGTTTTCAAGCGGTATTTTTGACTCGATCTCTTTTAATTTCTCTTGCGGGTTGGGTAAGGTCTGTATCCATTTTTCATACAATGGCGTGAAGCACTCGGCCACCACCAGCGCATTTACACGAATGCCATATTTCAATAACTCAACCGCCCATTCCCTTGTCAGTGCATTGCGGCCTCCGTTGGATGCCGCGTATGCAGAGGTACCACCCTGGCCCGTATCCGCAGTTTTAGAAGTGATATTAACGATAGACCCTTTAGAAGCTTTTAGTGCGGGCAATGCGTGGTGCGCCAACAAATAATAATGCACCAAATTCTTGTGAAGCGATGCAATAAAACTTTCATAATTGCCATTTTCCAGGCCCACGCCATCGTTTACACCAGCGTTGTTCACAAGGCCATCAATGCGGCCATAATTTTCCATTACGGCTTTAACTGCCTGCTCACATTCAAATGGGTTGGATAGTTCTGCTACTACCTGGAAACCCTTGCCCCCGGCGGCTTCCACTTCCTGCAGCGTTTTAGTGTTATCAGCTTCGTTCCTGCCTATGATGACGGGTATGGCACCCTCGGCAGCAAGCACTTTTACAATGCCTTCCCCTATTCCTTTGGCGCCGCCACTTACAATGATTACTTTACCTTTTAATTCAAGATCCATTTAGCATTTTTTATAGATTATAAAATTCAACCGCATTTAAACCAAAAAACTTTTCCTGTTCATTTTCGGTAAAAGAAGAAAAATAATCGGTTACCAGTCCGAGTACTTTTTCATAAGAACCCGCAACCAAACAGACCGGCCAGTCGGAGCCAAACATGATCCTGTCAGGTCCAAACGTCTCGGCTACCGTATCGATGTAAGGAGTAAAATCTTCCTGCTTCCAGCCTTTCCAATCTGCTTCTGTAACCATACCGGATATTTTGCAGTAGGTATTTTCACACCGGCCCAGTGCTGCCATATCTTTTATCCAGTCGCCGGTTACCTGCTCTTTTATATTTGGCTTGGCAATATGGTCTATCACAAATTTCTGATCGGGAAAAGAAGCCACCAGTTCGGCAGCATATTTCAACTGATCAGGAAAAATTAAAACATCGTAGGTAAAGCCAAACTGCTGCAGTTTACTAATGCCCCTCATGAACTCGGTTTTAAGCATCAATGCCCGATCATTTTCGCCTTGCAGCACATGCCTGAAACCTTTCATTTTTTTGAAAGAACTGTAGTGAGCAAGCTTATCTTCCACATCATCGGCCTGCAGGTCAACCCAGCCAACTATGCCCTTAATAAAACCAAAGCTATCGGCATTGGCTAGCTGAAATTCATTTTCTTTTTCTGACTGGTCGCTTTGAACCGTTACGCAGCCATCGACATTATTCTGCTGCAATATGGGCTGAAGATCCGGCGGCAAAAAGTCTTTTTGTATCACCGCCATTTCATCATTGATCCAGCTATCACGAACCGGGTCAAATTGCCAGAAATGCTGGTGTGCATCAATTCGCATAAGCTACACATTTTTGGATACTAACGCCTAATCCGTCGATGCCCAATTCCATGGTATCGCCGGCCTTTAAAAAGACCGGTGGTTTGAACCCCAGTCCTACACCGGCAGGCGTACCTGTTGAAATAACATCGCCTGGTAATAAGGTCATAAACTGACTAACATATGAAACTAAAAAAGGAATATTAAAAATGAGGTTTGCCGTAGTGCCGTTTTGCATGGACTGCCCGTTTACTTTTAGCCAGAGGCTTACATTACCTATATCCGCAATTTCATCTTTGGTAACGAGCCACGGGCCGAGGGGAGCAAATGTATCACAACCCTTTCCTTTATCCCAGGTGCCTCCACGCTCCAGTTGAAATTCCCTTTCGCTGATATCGTTGTGCAGGCAATAGCCCGCTACATGATCCATTGCATTGGCTTCATCCACATAACTTGCTTTCTTACCGATCACCACTGCCAGTTCCACTTCCCAGTCAGTTTTCAACGCATTTTTTGGGATCACCACATCATCATAAGGCCCTACGATAGCCGTGGTTGCCTTCATAAAAATAACCGGTTCGTCCGGAGGAGTTGCATTGGTTTCTTTTGCATGATCGGCATAATTAAGGCCGATGCAAATGATCTTTGATGGCCGGGCAATGGGCGAGCCAAGACGGGCGCCATCATATACTTTGGGAAGAATGGTCTTGTTTTGCTCTACCATCCATTCGAGGTGCGGCAGCCCACCGTTAGCAAAAAATGCTTCGTCATAATCTTTGATAAATCCTGATACATCATAATTAATTCCATCCATACAAATGCCAGGTTTTTCATTGTCAATTTCTCCAAACCGAATCAATTTCATTTTTATGTTTTTATTTAATTAAAGGTTTTCTCGCAAAGACGCTAAGGAGCAAAGGCGCTAAGATGTAAAGAAACAAGCCTGTGAAAAACCTTTGCGTCTTTGCGTGATATTATTTAATTCAAGTTGCTAGTTATAAAGTGATTTTATTCAACGTAAAAGCTAAAATAAACATCACCAGCTTTAACAGAAATCCTTTAAAAGTTACTGCATGTATTTTGCGCAGGAACAGGGCTTTTATTTCACTAAAAGATGTCTCTATTCCTTTTCTCATTTGTTCCTTGATGAACTTGATCCACGGTTCATCTTTTCTTAGAGAATTGCTTCTCCTTTGGATCATCAGTTCTATCAAATCTGCTTCTCTCATATCATCTTCCATCTGATAATCTGTGTAGGCCGCATCTCCATATATTTTGCTTTCTGCCGCTACTGCCAATGGTAATTTCTTAAGTGCCTGTACATCACTTTCACAACCAGGAACAAAACCGAATTCGACCGGGATACCCTCACTGTTTACAAGCACTTGAACCTTAACCCCATAAAAATAACGCCGCATACTGCTTTGCTTACCCCTCCACTGTTTTCCTTTTAGCATCCTGCAACGACTGATTCGCATATTATCGCAAACAGCAACAGGAAAAGAATCTATAACATACTCTGAAGCGCCTGCCATGCTTTTTAGATAATCACCTATCTGGTAAAAAATCCAGAACAGCAGCTCCGATAACTGATGTAACCTGCGATTGAACCGGCTCTTATCAAGCATATCAGGTACTAGCTTTGTCATCTTCATAAAGCCACGGCTATTATCCAAATGACCACCAAAATAAAGAGCTGATACCAACGCCGTGGTTATTATTTCACTATCACTTACTTTCCTTCTACTGTCTTCAATATGATTAACTCCTTTTAAAATATCATCTATAATACAGTAAATCCTTATAATTTTATCCTCGGTGAGCATAGCGGTAATTATTTTTAAGTGTGGTAACTCAAAAATACTCCTTATCTATGCTCACTTCTTTCTTTTATAAACTAGCAACTTGGGTTATTTAAAAGCTATTTTATTGACGATTCACCATTGCCCATTCACCATTCACCCCTCACGGTGTATTCAATTTAATAAACCCGCCATCTATCGGGTAATCACAACCCGTAATAAAGGAGGCTTCTTCCGAACACAGGTACAATACCAGGTGCGCTATTTCTATCGGTTTTGCCATACGGCCGATGGGTTGCGTCTTTGATAATTTGTCAAACATTTCCTCCTCTCTACCCGGGTAAGTTTTTGCTAAAAAATTATCAACAAAAGGAGTATGTACCCTGCCTGGGGAAATGGAATTGCAACGGATGCCATCGCTGATATAATCTTTGGCCACAGATAAAGTCATGCCCAATACGGCCCCCTTGCTCATGCTGTAGGCAAACCGGTCCACCAGACCTACACTGCTGGCAACAGAAGCCAGGTTAAGGATTACGCTGCTTTCGTTTTGCTTCATGATGGGTATAGCTTCATGCAGGCAATTATAAATACCTTTTACATTCACATTGAACACCCGCTCAAAATCTTCTTCCGACGTGTTATCTGCTTTACCAATATTTGAAATACCGGCACAATTTACCAGTGTATCAAAGCGGCCAATTTTTTCAAATAATGATTTAACCGCAAATTGGTTAGTCACATCAGCCATGTGCGCTTCGGCGTTACCCCCGGCTTCTATAATTTCAACGACTGTAGCGGCAAGGCCTGCTTCATTCATATCCAGCAAGTGAACCATGGCACCCTGCTTTGCGAAAACAAGTGCAACCGCTTTGCCAATACCACTGGCGGATCCTGTAATGACGGCTGTTTTATCTTTTAAGCTAAACATATCTATTTAATTGCTTCTAAGGGGTTGGAAAACAAATGAGATTTTTGGCCGGGCTGATAATTTCAATTAAGCCTCATTGGCGTCGCACTCTTGTACTGTGTATCATTGGGCAACTTTACCAACGTGATTTGATCCCGTTTTAGTGAAGTTGAAATATCTTATTCATCAGTATCCACTTTTCTCCTGCTTTAGCCACCGGCAAAGCCTGTTGGTATTTCCACATCAATTCTTCCCATTCTGCCACCTTTTCATTGGATGCATCCGCAGCAGCCTTGCTTTCAAAGTTGAACGAATCATTTACTTCCATTATCATAAAAAGGCGGTTGCCCACCCTGTATATTTCCATTTGCTCTATACCGGAATCTGTGATGCTTTTTAGTATTTCCGGCCATACCTCGCGGTGGTATTCTTCGTATTCTTTGATAAGTTCCGGATCGTCTTTAAGATCACAGGCAAGGCAATATTTTTTCATACGCAATATTAATTCTTATGAGCCTATAAATTGTCAAGGTAAAAAAATAGTGGTCAAAAAATTCACAACCTGTTCATCCAATTTTGCAACCGCTCAAGCCAGTTATCGTCAGTAGTTTTATTGTTCATCCCAAACCCATGGCCCCCCTTTGGATACAGGTGCATTTCGGCAGCCACTTTATTTTTAATACAAGCCTGGTAAAAGCGAATACTGTTTTCAACCGGCACCCCATTATCATCCCCGGCATGCACTAAAAACACCGGAGGCGTTTGTGGCGTTACCTGCAATTCATTGGAGAAAAATTTAATTTTTTCAGCAGTGGCATGGCTGCCAGCTAAATTATTTCGCGAGCCTCCGTGTGCAATGGTGGAATCGAAACTGATAACAGGGTAAACCAGGATCGAAAAATCCGGGCGGGCGGATGTGGTATCCGTATTGGCAGCATCAGCTTTATAATTGAAATGCGTGGTTGCCGTGGCCGCCAGGTGCCCTCCCGCAGAAAAGCCCATGATGCCGATTTTATTTCTATCAATGCCCCATTTCGCTGCATTGGCCCTTACCATTTTGATGGCCTGTTGTGCATCCTGCAAAGGCGCCATGCTTTTATCCACGTTGGTGGAATCATCCGGCAAGCGGTACTTTAATACAAATGCTGTAACGCCCCATTTATTAAATTCTTCGGCTACCCTCGTTCCTTCCTTATCAAATGCCAGGATCGAGTAGCCGCCACCCGGACAGATTATTACTGCTTTGCCATTTGCCTTTGCCGGTGTGTACATGGTAATGGTAGGCACACTTACTTTTGCTATTCTTGTTATATTATCCTTAAATGTTGAGCTTTCTTTGTTGGCAACTTTTAGGCTGTTTGGAACACCATTCTTATACAAGGGCATTTCAG
>JBDSAA010000090.1:0-5031 GCA_039922375.1 Ferruginibacter sp. | reverse complement strand
AAAACGGTAAAAGATCGGCGCAAATACTTACTGAAAAATTTGCCGGTACCTGGGCCGTTTCTTATCCCCTTAAAAAGCTACACATGGCCATCGATTATACCGGAAATGTTTATGGCCCGATGCGACTGCCGTTGCTTGGAACGCTTGATCCAAGGCAACCTTACTCCTCTACCTGGAGTATCCAAAATATTCAACTGACTTATAACCGCTGGAAGAAAATAGAAATATACGGAGGCGTAAAGAACCTATTGAACTGGACCCCCGCAAAAAACAATCCCTTTATTATAGCGAGAAGCAATGATCCCTTTGATAAAAATGTGAAAGTTTCTAATGGCAATACTAATGACACCAATAATTATGGCCAAAAAGGGAATTTTGTTCCAAATGGTCAGGTAGTCGACACAGCAGACAATCCGTATGCATTGACCTTTGATCCGAGTTATGTATATGCGCCCAACCAAGGTATCAGGGGGTTTGTTGGTGTAAGGATGACATTGAAATAAAAATTAATGAGGTTTATAAACCGGAAATTTATATCATTATAATTTGGAAAAATGCATGCAACCCACCTGACATTAAAATTGTCAATTAGTAAACAAGATCATGAAAAGTTTATTAAGCATACTGGTGGTATTGATCATAATAAGTTCGTGTAGAAAACAGCCGCCAGCATTAAATGAGAATTTTATTTCGGTGAATAAATGCCAGTCATTTACCAAGGAAGGAAATACGATCACCTGTTGCGTCGATAGCGTCATCCAAGATTCCCGCTGCCCCATTGGTGCGATGTGCATTTGGCAGGGGATAGCAGTAGGCCGCTTCCTTGTAAAATCAAATAATGAAAACCATGTAATTACGCTAGCTACTTCTGAGTTTCCTCCGTATACAAGGGATACTATTGTTGCAGGATATAAGATTGAATTTATAAATCTGCTACCGCAAAAAGAAATAAGCAAGTCATTCAATTATGATGACTATATCGCCGAAGTGAAGGTGACAAAACCCTGATGCTATTTTACAATTGCTATTAAATCCTGTAACTCTATTTTATTACACGAATTAGATCCAAATTACACGAATTAAGACAGCACTAGCATTTTTCCAACGCCTGCAAAATATCTGCTAAAATATCATCCACATGTTCCAGCCCTACCGATATGCGGATTAGGCCTGGCGTAATATCTGTTGCCATACGTTCTTCTTCAGTGAGCTTAGCGTGCGTAGTACTTGCAGGGTGCGATGCAATGCTGCGGGTATCACCAAGGTTGGCCGTAAGGGAAAGCATTTTGAGACTGTTTAAAAATGTGCGGCCACTTTCCAGTCCACCGGTGAGGTCGAAACATACGATGCCCCCGCCGTTTTGCATTTGCTTAATTGCAATCGCATGTTGCGGATGGCTTGGCAGGAAAGGGTATTTTAAAAACTTTATTTTAGGATGATGTTCTAGCGCTTTCGCAATATGCAAGGCATTTTTTGCATGCCGCTCCATACGAACGTCCAATGTTTCAAGGCTCTTGCTTAATACCCAAGCATTAAAGGCAGACATGGCCGGCCCGGTACTGCGGCAGAATAAATAAATCTCGTGAATAAGTTCTTTCTTTCCCACAATTACTCCTCCTAAAACGCGGCCCTGGCCATCTATCCATTTAGTAGCGGAGTGCACCGACAAGTGTGCGCCAAAATCGATGGGCCTTTGGTTGACAGGTGTGGCAAAACAATTATCTACATTTAAAATAAGGTTATACTTTTTTGCCAGTACACCCACCCTTTCAAGGTCAATGATGGCTAAGCCTGGATTGGTAGGCGTTTCCAGGTAGATCATTTTTGTATTGGGCCTGATCGCTGCCTCCCATTCGTCTGGTTTATCGGCGCTTACATAACTATATTCAATTCCGTAGTTGGGTAAATATTTTTTTATAACAGTATGCGTGCTGCCAAAGATCGAATTGCAGGACAACAAATGATCGCCTTTCTTCAGTAAAGCCATAAATGAAGCGAATACAGCACTCATGCCGGAAGAGGTCGCATAGCCTGCCTCGGCGCCTTCCAGCGCTACCATTTTATTGGTGAATTCCTTAACCCCGGGATTACTAAAGCGGCTGTAAATATTGTCATCACTTTCATCCGCAAATGCGGCTCTCATATCCTCCGCATCATCAAAACAAAAACTGCTTGTAAGGAACATTGGCGTGGAATGTTCCATTTCGTTTGTGCGTTCAGTCTGTATGCGTATAGCTTCTGTGATTGGGTTCATAATAGTAACCTATCCTACCCTGAAATGTTTGGATGGGATTTATGTACGTTCAAGTTTTTGGATGAACGTTAAGTTTAGAAATGAAAGAACTAAATAATTGTAAAAATAAGATGGCGTCTGTGATCATCTTTTTAGTAAAGGAACATAAAGACGGAACTAAATAATTGTATAACCTAACCTTCGGGAGTGTAGGAAGAAACAGGATCACTTGATGATTCCGCTTTAGAATTAGTGGCTGAATTTACCCTGACTTCCCAGGTTAAATTGGTACCACCACGCCTAAGTGTTTCAGCAACAGAGCAATACTTTTTCATAGAAAGCTCACAAGCCCTTTCCGCTTTATCGATATCAATATTACCGGTCAGGTCGAATACAATTTTTACATTTTCCCAAAGAGAGGGTTCTTTACCGCTTTCTCTTTCGCCTTCTATCTTCATGGAAAAATCATCAATCGTCTGGCGCTGTTTTTTTAATATCATCACAATGTCAATTGCGCTGCATCCACCCATTCCCATCAGCAGTACCTGCATAGGGCGAATGCCGAAATTGATGCCTCCACTTTCCGGACTGGTATCCATTTTTATTGTATGACCATTGGCATCTTCTGCTTCAAAGCCAAAATCACCCTCTTTTCGGTTTACATTTATTTCTACCATTTCTCAATATTTTTACAAATATAATTACAGCAAGCCTTTACTTTGCATTTTTTACATTTATACTTAACTATTGAATGGAGTTTTTTCATTATCCGCATAAAACCCAACTGGATGCAGGCGGCACGTTGGCAGAACTTACTATTGCTTACACTACTTACGGCAAAATGAATGCGGATAAAAGTAATGTGGTATGGATCTGCCATGCGCTTACTGCCAATTCGGATGCTGCAAGCTGGTGGAACGGTGTGGTAGGAAAAGACCATGTGATCGATCCGGACAAGCACTTCATCATTTGCGCCAATATTCTTGGCTCATGCTATGGCACCACGGGCCCGTTAAGTATTGATCCTGCAACCGGCCTTCCTTATTATAGTTCGTTCCCTTTAATTACGATCAGGGATATGGTGAGAGCCCATATCCTGCTACGTAAGCAGCTCCATATTGACAAGATATTTTTATTGATGGGTGGCAGCATGGGTGGTTACCAGGCTATGGAATGGTGCATCATGGAAAATGAGCTTATCAGCAATTTGTTTTTATTAGCTACTTCACCCACGGAAAGCGCCTGGGGTATTGCAACCCATACTGCACAGCGACTTGCAATAGAGGCTGATTGCACCTGGCTGTCGCCTTTGCCGGATGCCGGGGCGAAGGGATTGAAAGCAGCAAGGGCGATTGGAATGCTTACCTATCGCAATTACGGGATAATGGTGAAGCAGCAGACAGATAACGATGTGGAAAAACTTGATGATTATAAAGCTTCTGCGTACATTAACTACCAGGGAGATAAATTAGTAAAGCGTTTTAATGCTTACAGTTATTGGTTGCTCACAAAAAGCATGGACAGCCACCATCTTGGCAGGGGACGACGGGGAACTATAGAAGAAATAATTGAGCGCATTCATCAGAAAACATTGATTGTCGGCATCACAAGCGATATCCTTTGCCCGGTGGCTGAGCAGGAGTTTTTGGCTTCGCATATCCCTAATGCCTCCCTCGACATAATTGATTCTGATTATGGCCATGATGGGTTTATGGTAGAATCGGAAATTATATCTAAGCATTTGGCGGAGTGGCTGGATAATATTTCTGGATAGCTTTATACAAATAAGCTTTAAATAAAAATGCCAACCTTTTAACGGGTTGGCATTTTTATGCATTGGAAAAGCTAACATACTATTTATTTCAACTGTGCGATACTAAACAGCTCGTACCAATCTTCATGCGATAATTTTATTTCTGTAGCTGTTGCAGCATTTTTAATTCTTTCTTCATTCAACGATCCGATGATGGGCAGTGTGCCCAACTGAATAAGCCAGGCTACGGCTGTTTGTTCAATATTGGCATTGTGCTTTGCCGATATCTCTGATAATTTAGACCGCAACAATTCCGATTTGGGATCTAAGCCATTCAATATTCTTCCACCTGCCAGTGGAGCCCAGGCCAGTGGCTTGCTATAGCGCTGTTTTATAAAATCGACCCTGCCATCTTCAATGGCGGAAATATTCAATAAGTTTAATTCGACATGATTGGTTACAATGGGAACAGATAAATAAGATGCCAGTTGCTGGTGCTGGAAAACACTAAAATTTGATACGCCGATACTTTTTATTTTGCCTTGTTTCACCAGTTGCATCAACGTTTTGGCAGTGGACTCCAAATCGCTTAACTGATCATTGTGGTGCAATAAAAAAACATCGAGGTAATCTGTGCTTAGCCGCTTCAGGGAGTTGTTTACACTGCTGATAATATGCTCTGCTGAAGTATTGTAATAAGTGAAGCCTTTGGGTGACAGGCAAATCCCACATTTACTAAACAATACCACGTCTTCCCGTTTGAAAGATTTATTTTTTAACACCTCCCCAAAATATTTTTCAATTGAAAAATCCCCATAAATGTCCGCATGGTCAAAAGTGTTGATGCCAAGTTCCAGGCAGAGGTTTACGGTCTTCTCAATTCGGTTAACTGTTTCATTGCCTTCATCCTTCCATCTCCAAAACCCGTAAATAGCTTCCGAAACTTTTGGGCCGGAATCACTTAAATATACATTCTTCATAATGTTGATTGAAATTTATAAGTATTTTTTAAAAGATAAGAGTATTGCAAATTTTATAATTAACG
>JBDSAA010000089.1:0-19019 GCA_039922375.1 Ferruginibacter sp. | reverse complement strand
AATAACTGAAAAGATAACGAAGTTCTGTTAGGTAATTTTTTGCAGTTTGTGTGCTGTAATGACCGGCTGCAAAAATGTCGGCACTGCGTTGCAATGCATTTACTGCAAATTGTGTGAGCGTTTTTTTCCATCTCAAATGTTTTTTGTGAAACCGAAAAGTAGCGAAAAAATGGGGAATGTTCATTGCGATAGCAATGTTGGTTCAACTCAAATACATAAGAATGTTTTTACCAATTCAAAATCGTCTTCAAAAAATAGATGGCCTGACTGTTAAGACATTGAATCGTTTTGGCGAAAGTTGCTCTCTACGTAAAACCTTTGTAAAGCAATTTAAGGTTATGTAGGAATGCCTCAATGCCTTCCAGAGATGCCTCCCACCATTTTCAACCGCCTATTTTGTTCTTTCGATTAATTCCCACTTCCTGTTTTGCCGAACTTCCTACTTAATGCGCTGGCGGCCAACCGTTGAAGCATTTAAAGTGTGTTTTTATAGCAGGAGCAACATGAAACGCAGTGTATGATATGGTGTTCTTAGCCTATCATTTTTGCTGTGTAAAACTATTATCACCGCTAAGCTTTTTAACAGGCGTCAGTTCAACCTTCCTAAATTCCACTTCTGAACCTTCGGCCTGTAAAGCTATTAGCCCTTTATCCACTGTGCAGTTGTATCCAAAATTTACCAACTGTCCATTTACCCAGACTTTAATGGAATCCCGCAAGCATTCGATGGTCATCTTGTTCCACTCACCCACCGGGTTCTCTGAACTATCAGTAAGGTTTTTAATATTGCGCTTTTTTCCTTCCGTACCGCCCCACTCCGCTTTTGGCCCACGCCTTGTTTCCATATCCGGCACGCTGATGTCTTCGGCGATACACCAGAAATCGCCTGCATTTTTATGTTCCATTTGCACTTCTATGGATTTGGGAAACATTTTATAAAGCGCACGGGGAGTTGAACTATGAACCAATACCCCACAATTGCCCGGTTTCCCTGCGAAGCGATATTCCACTACGAGACGGTAATCTTTGTAAATGGCATCTGTAATCAGGTGTCCGCCTGGCTTTCCCAGGCTAACCAACATTCCATTTCTAACAATGAAAGGGCTTTTTGCCTGGGTATTGTTATCCATTTCAGGCACATCCACATGCCATCCTTCAAGGTCCTTCCCATTAAAAAGGCGTTTTGTTTTATTGGCTGAAACCATGCTGGCGCAAATGATGGCCGTGATCACCAGGGGTAGTATGAAGTATTTTTTCATAAAAAAATTTTGCATTGAAAATAACAAATATAATTTGTGGTAAAGTTTTTGCAAAGGAGTTGAGTTAAAAAAACCGATATTTTAAATATATTGATCTGTGGCAATGCAATATTTATTCTCATTAGAGGTATAATCCTGCATAAAAAATATTCGATATTTTGCAAACCCGCAGTGATATTACAGATTTTCTTTTCAAATTGATTTATATGCGATTATTTTTAACAAGCGCTTATTTTTACCTGGAAGATTTTAATGCTCCGAAATGGCTAATGCTTAATAGCAAAGATTCATCTATGTGTACGAACGATCCCGAGCTGGCCGATGCCATTATATTTGTTGAATCTCACCCGGTAGACGATCCTTATTTTAGAACCGTGTTGGCCCATCCCCTATTTAAAAAATACAGACACAAATGTGTGTTGTACCATGATGCCGATTTATCTGTAACAGCGTTGCCTACCCTTTCACCATCTATTGAATCATGGCAATTTAATCCAAGACATAAGAGGCCATTTCATTATATTGCCCGGTTTACCGAAAACAAAACAATTGACGCAGCACCGGTAATTTACAATACCGATCATAAATACTTATATAGCTTTATCGGCGCAAGAAATCATCCCCTTAGAAATGAAATATTGAGTATGAATCACCCTGCGGATTCATTTATAAAAGACACTTTCGGGATAAATGCCTGGGATTTAAATGAAGCTGATAAAGTTAAATTTGAACAGGATTTTATTGATGTTATAAATGAGAGCTCATTTGTACTGTGTCCCAGGGGAATTGGCCCATGTTCATATCGTTTATTTGAAACCATGCAGCTCGGGAGAGTGCCTGTAATTATTTCCGACGAATGGGTACCCATACCGAATATTGATTGGGACAGGTTCACCATTACCGTTCCTGAGTCTAAAATTGCATTGATTCCTCAAATACTGAATGAAAGAAAGAATGAAGCCTTAGAAATGGGCAGGCTTGCAAGAAAATATTGGGAAGAATGCTTTTCTCCTGAAGTATCGTTGCAACATATGGCAAAGGCTGCAAAAGAATTATTAGGCCATAACTATAGTTTTATAGATTCATTAAAAGATTACTCCCAATTTATTCAAAGACCCTGGCACATAAAAAACTTCCTCCGGTACAAAAAAAATAAAATGAAAGAATATTATAAAAAAGCCAAATTAAAAAAGAGAAATTCAAGACATTTTTCGATCGGTATCTGAAAGAGTCCGAAGCTCTTTAACAGGTAATAGCTATAGTTCCATTTCCGCTCCGCTCCCTGGCAATCCGGCTGATAATTAAAAACTACCTTTGCCAATTATTTTTTACAAGTATGACATTTGATGATTTAAATTTAAACACGCCGTTGCTTACTGCACTGGACGAACTTGGCTATACAATCCCCACTACCATTCAGCACAGGGTTTTTCCTATTGTAATGTCAGGAAAAGATGTATGCGGGATAGCGCAAACAGGCACTGGTAAAACATTTGCTTACTTACTACCCTGCCTGAGGCAATGGAAATTCAGCAAAGAGAAAGGCCCGCAAATACTCATTATTGTGCCCACAAGGGAACTGGTGGCACAGGTGGTGGAATCAGTGAAAGCTTTAACGCCTTATATGAGCCTGGTAGTAGTGGGTGTTTACGGAGGTGTAAATATTAATACGCAAAAGGCGGAAGTAGAAAAAGGCGTGGATGTATTGGTAGCTACCCCGGGCAGGCTATACGACCTTGCAATGAATGGAGCATTTAGAACAAAAATGATCAAAAAGCTGGTGATTGATGAAGTAGATGAGATGCTCAATCTGGGTTTTCGCACCCAATTGAAAAATATCCTGGATCTTTTACCAGCAAGGCGGCAGAACCTCATGTTTTCTGCCACCATAACCGATGAGGTAGAATCACTTATTGATACTTATTTTAATGACCCGGTAAAAGTAGAGGCTGCGCCTACCGGAACCCCGCTTGAAAACATCATCCAGACGGCATATGAAGTACCCAATTTTTATACAAAAGTAAATCTGCTGGAACTATTATTAACTGAAGATAATAGTATGACGAAAGTATTGGTATTTGCTGCTACCAAGCAACTGGCCGATCAGTTGTACGAACAACTTGAAACGAAATTTCCAGGCACTGCCGGTGTTATACATTCCAACAAGGAGCAGAATCACCGGTTTAATACAGTGAAGCAGTTCCAGGAAGGCAACTACCGTTTTATTATCGCCACCGATATTGTAGCAAGGGGAATTGATATTGCAGAGGTGAGTCACGTAATAAATTTTGATACGCCGGATGTGCCGGAGAATTATATCCATCGTATAGGCCGAACCGGCAGGGCAGATAAAAAAGGCATAGCAATTACGTTTATTACTGAAACAGAAAAACCATTTCAGGCGGCTATTCAAAGCCTGATGAAGTACCAGGTTCCTATTTCTCCATTGCCTCACAATCTTATAATTTCGGATGTACTTACGGAAGATGAGAAACCGAAAGTGTACATGAAGATCATACAGGTGAAGTTGCCTAAAAAAGAGGATGCAGGCCCTGCCTTTCATGAAAAATCAGCAAAGAACAGCAAAGTGAATTTCATTGTAAAGAAGAAAGACAGAATGATGAAAAAATATGGCAAGCCTATTAGCAGGGGCCAAAAAAAATAACCTCAGTATTAGTCGTCATTTTGATCAAATTGAACGTATAGTTTTTAGAGCATCGCGGTTTGTAATCGGGAGGGTTATTGGTTAAAATGTTTTTTTAATTGACTTGTTAGCTCAGTTGGATAGAGCATCAGCCTTCTAAGCTGAGGGTCATTGACTCGAATCCAATACGTTCGACCCCTTATAAAAACCTCGAACAATACGTAAATTTTCCTAATGCATTTTTTGCCATAAATTGCGTTCCCTTATCAAAGGGGTGTAAATTATAACGAATGAAAAAAAAGCCCATTCCGGATAGCGAATTTATTAAATCCATTAACCGGTTCCAGCTTTTATCACTTGCTACAAAGGAAGGAATATGGGAATATGATTTTTCAACCAAAGAATCATTTTACAATGATGGCATCACTGAGCTTTTTGGCCACGGTTACCCCGAGCTGGCAGACAATGACACCTGGTGGCGTAATAATATTCACCCCCAGGATAAACACAGAATAATCAACGCACTGGATGAATTGCTGGACGGAACAAAAACCGTGTGGTGGGGCAAATACCACTTTCGTTGCAAAGACGGCACATATAAATTAATATTAGACAGGTTGTTTGTGGTAAGAAACGCCGAAAATAAACCCATCAGGCTGATAGGCACAATGCAAGACCTAACTGAACTGAATACACTGGAAGAGGAATTTATAAATATCCGCAAGGAGCATCAGCAAATAATGCATAAGGCCGTTTTTCAGGCTGAAGAAAAAGAACGCCATTACATTAGTGAAGAACTGCATGAAAATATTAACCAGGTATTGGCTGCTATAAATTTACACATTACCCATGCTACCAATCATGTGAATGATACTGGCCGTGCCTGGCTTAAAGAAGCACAGCATCTGTTGCTTGAGTCAATTTCAGGTATACGGGTTTTGTCAAAAAGGCTTTCGCCTGTTTCACTGGATTTACTTGGATTTAAAGTTGTGCTGGAAGAATTGTTATCTACCTTAACAGTAACAGGCAAGATCGGTTACCAATTGCTGATCAATGAGCGTGATTTCACCAAAGTTAGCATCGACCTGCAAACAGTATTTTACCGGATCGCACAGCACCAGGTCATGAACATACTTAAGCATTCTTCAGCATCACATGTGCGATTGGAAATTTTAGCAAAGGGTGACAAGATTAAAATGAGTATTTATGACAATGGCATGGGCATCAATTTAAGAAACCTGCGATATGGAAAAGGCTTTTCAACCATACACGAAAGAACCGAGGCATTTGGAGGAACTTTCAATTTGGAAAGCAGTGAAGGCAAAGAAGGCTTTAAAATGGAAGTAATCATCTAGCCGCTAATAAAATATCACCAGTGCAAGATAGCCTGCTCAATCTTTTTAATGAATATCCTCATCTTGCGATTTTAATCAGCATTTGCATAAGCATATTGATCGCACTATTGGGTGTGCTTCCCAGTGTATTTATCACCGCAGCAAATATTCTTTTCTTTGGTTTTTGGAATGGCACCTTAATTTCTTTCATCGGGGAAGCGGCCGGTGCCGGCATCGCCTTTTTATTATATCGCAAGGGGTTAAAAAAAACGTTTGAAAAACGGCTGGATAAATATCCCAAAGTAAAATTATTAATGTCTGCCGAAGGTAAACAAGCCTTTTATCTTGTGTTCTCCTTACGATTGATACCGTTTGTTCCATCCGGATTGATCACTTTTGCGGCAGCAATTGGTAAGGTATCATTTCTTATTTTTTTCGTAGCAAGCTCATTGGGAAAATTGCCCGCACTTTTGATAGAAGCATGGTCTGTTTATCATGTTACCCAATTTGACTGGAAGGGAAAATTAATATTGGCGATAGTTGCAGTTGGTTTAATTTATTGGGCGATAAAAAAAAGGCCGTCTCAGAAAGACAGCCTTTAAATGAATTAAAAAATATGCGTTTACCTGATAAAGGTTTGCTGTAGTGTTGCATCTCCCGTTTTCACTACCAGTTTATACATTCCGGCAGACAATTGTTTTACACTTATAGAGTTATTTGCGATGGCTGAAACAGTTTTCCTCGATACTACCCTTCCTTCAAAATCAATCACCGAAGCCACCACTTGTCTGTCCATCGCCAACCCTGTAATGGTAAAGCGAACTTCACCATTTAAAATTGGGTTTGTTGATAAAACCAGCAATGCTTTGGACTGCAGATTATTGATGCGTATTACTCTTGAGTAGGAAAATTTACCATCCTTATCAATTATTTTTAGCCGGTAATACACATACTCCCCACTTCCAGGCAACGGCACATCATTCTGGCGGTAGCTAGTGCTTATACTGCCACTATTAGCAGCAGGAATAGATGCCTTTGATATCCATTGCATAGTTTTCATGTCCTGTTGCTCAATTTCATAGTTACTAAAATTAAGTTCTGCCTCAGTTTCCCACACCAACACAATTTTATTTTGGTCTTTAAACCCATTGAAGTTTTTAAGTTTCACAGGTAATACAAAGTCACCCAGTTGAGCCCGTAACTCTCCTGAACCGTATGTTGCTGAATGGATATTTAAATATGTCAGGCCATTTATAATCGAATCTGCGAAAGTACTTCTGACCGTTGCTGTACCTGTAATGTTTCCTGACGTTGTACCGGCAAACTGTAACCCAACTACTACGCTGCCATTGGAACCAGCAGCTCCGGCATGGATATGAGCATTACTGATATTACTCGTTAGACCGCTAAAGTTTGCTGTTAAGAATACTTTATTGGTGAGCCTATCCAGTAAAATGGTTGTACTGCCGGTACCGGAAGAAACAACCGCAGGAGTAGCCACGGATTGAGACGCCTGGATAGCGCCAGTAAAATAATGTGATGCCCCAATAGCAGCAGGCAAAAGTTGTGCTCTTATTTCACCACCTGCATAAGTGCCTGTACTATGTACATTGGCGTACATATTACCAGCCAGCAGGTCCGTTTCCTGTGCTGCTGAAAGTGTAAATGTTCCGGAGACTGTGCCGATAGTACCCCCTGTATTAGTGAGTGAAAATAAGACACCTGCATTGGCACCAGCCGCAGCAGGGCCATGTATATGAGACCCACTTATAGTTGCATTCAGGTTTTGGTAATCTCCAATCAGATCCAAAACTTTTGTAGCTGAGTTATATTTTACTATTACTGTACCCCTGGCAGTAGAAGCATTTGCAGGAAATTCCTGGGAGCCCTGAAGTGCATTGGCAAAAAACCACATTTGACTAAGTTGTGTAAGCTGTCCCCTAATTTCACCAGCCGCATAAGTGCCGGGGGTATGAACATTTACATACGTATTTCCACTTAAGATATTATCCCGGACAGTATTGGTAAGCACCATCACTGTATCCAGGGTGCCGGTAGCCGTCGTTGTAAATTTTAAAGGAACAATAACGCCGCCAGAAACTCCCGGAGCACCTGTGTGAATATGAGCATTACTGGCAGCAGCAGTTAACCCTGTGTAACTTCCTGTTAGATACAACATATTGTCAGTTTTATCGATGATCACTATAGCGGTACCAGTGCCCGTAGTTGCGTTGGGTGGAGTCTGTTGGGCTCCCTGCAAGCGGGCATTCAGAAATTCAGTTTGACCATCTGCCGCTACCGTAAGTTGCGCTCTGATCTCACCACCGGCATACGGCCCCGTACTATGCACATTTGCATACATATTGCCAGCTAACAGGTCTATTTCCTGCGCATCGGTAATGGTGGAAGAGATGCTTAAAGTACCGGTAGTACCACCTGTATTATTTAAAGGAATTAGTACGCCTGCATTCACTCCCGGTCCAGCAGGGCCATGAATATGTGAGCCACTGATAGTAGCAGTCAGGTTTCTGTAGTTGCCAAAAAGTTCCAGCAAATTTGATGTGGTATTGTACTTAACAATGATGATCCCGCTTGCAGCCGAATTTACTGCGGCGACCTCCTGGCTGGACTGAAGCACACCTTTTAAATAACGGAGTTGGGCACTCATCGAGTTAGCAACAAATAAAACGACAAGTAGTAGTGTAAATTTTGATTTCATAATTACCTATTTAAATGATTGATTGGTGCATGTAATCCATCTAATACCAGCATTGTCTATCGTATTTACCTCATATTTGTAAGTCTTGCATATCGTTATTGACAAAGCTGTTCATACTGGTTTATCTTAGTTAGTGGATATTTTATGCCTATTGGTTTGTTGGTTTCCGGACATACCTAAAATCAAGATTGAATCGAAATAAAAATTAATAGGGTTGCTACCGTAAGAAATTATTCTTGACCGGGATTATTTGAATTATAAAAGAAAATTGTAGAGCGATTGAATAATTGTCAGAGGGTGAAGTAAAGCTAATGACTTAAATACAAATGTTAAGAAATATTATTGTGAGAAAACCCGGCAAGGGCGCCTTCGAAAACCTTCATTAAAGTAGCTGGGAATTTCAATAATCGTTATAAAAATTTACGAGCCGTTTACGCCGATATTCAGTTCTACAACATCAGATAAAATATCCAGGGGAGTAAATTATTCATTTTCAGACCGGCCTGTTTTTTCAGTGATTATAATGCGGTAAATGACTGACCGGCTGTTTTTTTGAAATTTGGGAATTATCCTGTCAGCGGATACATTAAGATGATTGGAGGGTTCACTTATTTTAATTTGCATCATCCTATCTGCAAATAATTTCATCGCATAATACCTGTCCCGTTCATTTGTAAGTTCCTGGTATTGGCCCCACGCAATAACGCTTCTCCATTTAGTAATACTTTTCATTTCATCTACACCAAAACATACTTCAGGGTTCTTTCGCATCATTACTATTTTCATACCTTCCATTGAATGCCCTATGATATTTTTTCCATCATACACATAGTTGATGGGTACTACATAAGTTCTGTTGCCATCATTGCATCCAATGCGGCCCAATACATTTTTATTTAATATTTCTTCAATTTGTTCCTCAGTTAGTTTACTTATCATAAGGATATTTTTTGGAAACAACCAGCCTGTTATATTATAGGTGCAGCGCCATTACAGGAACATTAGAATGCAATACCAGTTGCCTGGTGTGGCTTTTATGAATGAGCCTGTTAAGAAAGCTATGGGGTTTTGGCAATACGATCAAAAGGTCAATTTGATTATTAACAGCGAATTCTATAATGCCCTCATCTGTATTTTCGTGGATGATGAAATGGTAGTGACATTTTAATGGCAACATCAGTTCTCCCAGCAAACCAGATTCATAAACGATTGCCGGATTAAATACTTCATGTTGGCCGGTATTAAGAATATGCAGCTCCGCATTGAAATCATTTGTCAGCATTTTAATTTCATCAACAGGTATAGTATCTACTACCCTGTCAAGATCGCAGGCAAGCCCTATTTTTTTTACTGACGAGAACCGTATCCCGGATGGCACAGTTACCAATGGCCATGTCAGGTGCTGCATTGCATACACAGCATGAGCACCAAAAAACAGACGCTCTGCCGCTGTCTTCCCCTGGCTGCCTATTACCACCATATAAGGTTTTATGATTTCGCATATCTTCTCCAGTTCAGGAAAAAAAATGCCTGCTCTAATTTCCGTTTCAATAGTTATTTTGCCACCTGTTTTCCGTGTTAACTCCTCTTTTAATTTTATTATTTGTTTTTCTATATCCGGGAATATATGCGATTCTGATACGGCAAGGGGGACTTCCAGGTACACTACCGGTGTTTGATATATATGCAGCAAAAGTATATCGGCATTTAATGCCAAAGCCATGTGTGCGGCATAGTTAGCAGCGTTGGATGCCGCATTGGAAAAATCGGTTGGAACCAATATTGTTTTCATATCATGACTTTTTAAATTAAAATGTTAGGACAGTATACCGGCATATACTTGGCAGGTGTAGCAATAGTGTTCATTGCAAGCCATTCGTTCAGTAAATCTAATTATAAGCCTTGCATAAAAAACTGACTTAGGTCATCAGAAAAATAGATTATCATCATTAAATGAGCGGCGATAAGAAATGCAGAGTGAGAGTTGTATGTGTTTATCCAATGGGTATCGTATGGATTGCTCTAAATAAACTTACTAAATAAGTTCACTCGCTTTTATTTAAAAAACAGGCAGGGCAGCCTCGCTTTTACAAAAGGATGGTTAAATGCCAAAGCGACATTACGAGGAAAAACTATTCGCTTTCTTTTTCCTTTTTATATTTATTAAAAAGGTCAAGCTTAAAGCTTACATTCCCATCTGAGCCCGGCCTGCCCCTGATGAAAATACTTCTGCCCGCTTTTTTATTCGTTCCGATTTAGCCCGTGACCGCACCCAACCACGGGAAAGGAAATATAATCAGGGATGCTAATCGTCGGTCAATTGCCCGGTTCATCTGCCGCTTTAGATGTAGCCGGCGGACACTAAATTTCAAAATGAGAAACTTCCAACAATTGGATTACTTTTATACAAATTCAATAATCACAGCTTCGAACAGCAAATGTTTTAGGTTCAATATTTTTATTAGTGATGCATTTATACCATGAACGATTAAGAATATCACTTTCAGGTTTGATTAACAGGATTCGCAATAATGGATATGGAGTTGTTTCAGCCGCATTTGTTCTCTTTTCCCATGGCCTTTTTGCTTCCGGTTTTCCACCAATTACTTATTTGGGTATAGAAAAAGGTTTGTCCAATAATTCCGTAAGATGTATCTACCAGGATCACAACGGTTTTATGTGGTTTGGAACTTTTGATGGTTTGAACAGGTACGATGGTTATGATTTTAAGATATTCCGGAAACAAATTAAAGACCCCAATTCCTTACCCCATAATTATATAAATGCAATCGGCGAAGATCATCGTAATAACATTTGGATCGGTACCGGGCAAGGTGTTAGCATTTATAATAATTTAACCTCAACATTTTTTCCCGGCTTCTTTATACCGTTCGGCCGAAAACAAAAGGAAAGAATCCTTTTCAATATCAGTACTATCAAGACTGACTCAAAAGGGACTATGTACATAGGTACGAGCGGCGGTGGACTATTGGTGCAACCCGATGGCAGTGACGCCGCCATTCAATTGAAATGTGGAAAACATGCAAATGGAAAATGCAGAAATGACGTTCAATGCATTTTCATCGACCAAAAGCAAAGAGTCTGGCTATTCATTCGTGACTTAGGCTTGTGTCTTTATAATGAATCTGGAAAAGGGATACAGGTGATAAATACAGACTTAACGACTGCCCTTTGCATGGAAGCCGATGATGTGGGCAATCTTTGGATTGGGACTACCGGCGGGCTATATAAATATAATATCCAGTCCCGGTTACTTCTGGAGCCAGCCATAAAACTCTCCTCGCGGGTTATCAACAGCCTCAAACTCGATCGCCGATATAATTTATGGATTGGCACTGAAGGCGGCGGCATTAATGTTTTTAATCCCTCAACAGGAAAGGTCAGTTATATTTTATCAGGAAAAAACCAGCATGGACTATCAAGCGAAGATGTAGTGGCCGTTTATGAAGATAAGGAATCACGTAAATGGATAGGCACACTTAAAGGAGGCATCAATATAATAGATATTCAAAAAAACAAATTTCAGACCATAGCGCATGATCAGCTTAACTCCAATAGCCTGGTGGGTAATTTTGTTTCAGGTTTTTATGAGGATCAGCAACAAAACATTTGGATTGGCACTGATGACGGTGGAATTAGTATTTGGAACCGGCAACAAAACAACTTCACTAACTATCGCCACATAGCAGGCGATGAACAATCGTTGAGCCATAATGCTGTTCCCTGCTTTCAGGAGGATTATATGGGAAATGTCTGGATCGCCACGTTCGGAGGCGGAATAAATAAGTTCAACAAGGCATCCCGAAATTTCGAGCATTATACATTTGTGAACGGCCAAACCGGTGAGGTGCAAAAATATGTTTGGTTAATTTATGAGGACAGGGACAAAAATCTTTGGGCTGCCACTTACGGAAATGGCAGGTTGTACCTGTTGAACCGGCTGAAAAATCGCTTTGAAGTCTTTTGCCCGGACCCCGTGGATGTACATTGTTTAAAGGAAGACCACACCGGTACTTTGTGGGCCGGAACTACTTACGGTTTTTTTAAGGTAGATAAACAAAATAAATCGTACCAGTATTATCAGACCAGCAAACCCGTAAGGGCTATACTGGAAGATAAAAAAGGCCGGTTATGGATCGGAACAGAAGGAATAGGCCTGGTGTTGTTCGATAGGGCAAAATCCAAAATAACGGAAAACTATACCGATGCTGACGGATTGTGCAACAATTCCGTTTTGAACATCCTGGAAGACAGAGCTGGCAAGTTATGGCTCAGCACTTTTCATGGGCTTTCCAGGTTTGACCCATTCACAAAAACATTCAAAAACTTTTACCAGGAAGACGGTTTGCAAAGTAACCAATTTAGTTACAATGCTGCGCTGGGCCTGCAGTCTGGCGAGCTTGCATTTGGTGGTATCAATGGGTTTAATATCTTTAATCCGGATAGCTTACCCACACGCAACTACAATCCACCCGTTTTGATCACGGGCTTACGCATCAACAACACACAAATTGCTGCCGACAGCAAGTACATAACATCCTTTAACGCCGATAAAATTGAATCGCTAAAAATTCCTTTTTCTGAGGCAGTGCTTTCCCTGGATTTTGCTGCACTGGAATTCTCGGCTTCGGGTAAAATTTCCTATGCATATTACCTGGAAGGGTGGGATAAAGGCTGGAATTACAGTGGTAATTTAAGGACAGCCAATTATACAAGGCTTAGTGAAGGCCACTATAAACTCCATATTAAGGCTACTAATGCGGATGGGGTTTGGAATCCCAAGGAAGTTCAGTTAAGAGTGGTAATAATTCCGCCCTGGTACAGGAGCTGGTGGGCAAATACATTTTATATTTTAATGTTAGTTGGCGTAATTATATTTTATCAGCGGTACCGGGCTGGTAAGGCCAAACTGGAATATGAAATAAAACTTGCCAATGCTAATGCAGAAAAAGAAAGGGCCCAAAGGGAAACTGAAAAGGTGATTAATGAAAGGGAAAAGGAGATTAACGAAAAGAGACACACATTCTTCACCGATATATCTCATGAATTCAGAACCCCCTTAACATTGATTCTAAATCCTTTAAAAGACATTCTGGCCAGGTCTGGCGAAGACACCAATACAGACATTAATGAACTAAACATCGTTTATCGCAATGCCCGCCGCATGCTGAGCCTTGTGGACCAGCTGTTGCTTTTTAGAAAAACTGACACTGGTGCGGATCAGTTGAAAATTGCAAAGCTGAATTTCACCGCTTTATGCAAAGAAGTTTTCCTGGCTTTTGAACAACAAGCTAAAGCGCTTAAAATAAACTACCATTTTGAAAGTAACAATGAAGAATTGGAAATTTTCGCAGAGCGTGAGAAGATAGAAATAATATTATATAACCTTATTTCAAACTCCCTGAAGTATACCCCGAAAGGCGGAGCCGTGGCGATTACAATAAGTGAATCGGACAGCCATGTGAAAGTAGCGGTGAAAGATACCGGTCATGGCATTCCAAAAGAAGTGGGCAACAAATTATTTGAGCGTTTTTACCAGGTCAAGGAAAAGGGCGTTCCTTCAAAACCTGGGTTTGGAATAGGCCTTTACCTGGTAAACCATTTTGTGCAAAGTCACCATGGGCAAATATCCTATCAAAGTGAACCGGGTATGGGAACTTCGTTTTTGGTTCAGTTTCGAAAGGGAAAAGAGCATTTTGGTGATCAGCCAATATTTGAGGAAACACCGGGGGAATCAATACTATCGCACGGGTTGATTGAGGAGCAACTGGCTGTTGAGAAACTATCCTGGAAGGATACTGAATTAGCACCTTTAATAACTGAAATGGAATCAATTTTAGTGGTTGATGATGATGAACCGATGCGGATGTACCTTCACCAGGTCTTTTGCGGTAAATACACAGTTTACCTGGCAGTAAATGGTGAAGAAGGCTTGAAACTGGCACATCAATTCCTCCCTGATATTATTATAAGCGATGTAAAAATGCCAGGTATGAGCGGCATCGACTTCTGCAAAGCCGTTAAGGAAGATAACTCGCTAAGCCATATTCCGGTTATATTATTGACCGGCGAACCTTCGGTGGAAATGAAACTGGAGGGTATAGAAGGTGGAGCAGATGATTACATTACCAAACCTTTCGAGAAAAAACTTCTCCTGGCAAAGGTCGTTAACTTTTTAAAAAGCCGGAGTAATCTTCAAAGCTACTTTTATAATGAAATTACCCTTCAGGAAAATCCATTAAAGATTTCAGAAGAGCATAAAGAGTTTTTGGAGAAATGCATTTGCGTTGTAGAGAAACATGTAGCCGACGTAAGTTTTAATGTTAAAACGCTGGCCGCCGAACTAAATATTAGCCATTCCAATCTTTACAAAAAAGTAAAGTCCATTTCGGGTCAGTCGGTTAATGCGTTCATTCGTTTTATTAGATTACGTAAAGCAGCCGAACTGCTTATCAATTCAAAATTAAATATTAATGAGGTAGCTTTTGAAGTTGGCTTTACCAGTTCAAAATATTTTAGGGAACAGTTTGCAAAGCTTTTTGGAATGAATCCCTCGGACTATATTAAAAAGTACAGAAAAACTTTTGGCAAATCGTACAATTTGAATGAAGGTGGAAATAAGGATAAAGAATAATCCAACCCCGTTTATTTTTTAAGCATAAGGGCCTGGCACCCTCAACCTGTTTTACCAGTCCTGCGGAAAATTCCTTTCAGAAGATTTCTTTGGCCGCATTTTAAACATACACATTAAAACTTCTTTCTATTCGCACATTGGTTAGTACAAAACCTGCGGCAATCACCTGGTCCTTTCGCACAAAGGATATCCCTGATACCGGGCTATAAATTTTCAAAAAATCTTTTAAATTACCGCGTTGTGTAAAATAAAAGTTTCGTCGCGGAGTTTTCCTTTTGAGGATGCGTGTTGTAAAATAATAAGTGATTTGGGCAGTTTTAAAACAATTTTACGAAAATGACTCCCTTTTATACGAATTAAAGCCCTAAGCAAGCCTCTTTTATTGGATATTTTGCGGTCAGTTTCTATCTAACGGGAAACATTTCTTTTGCCACCAAACCTTCTGGTATGAATATAGAATTACGATTCTTCTATCCATTGCTTGTATTTGTACCTGATCCCTGGTTTCATGGCCATCCATTTAAAAAGCCGCTGCTCCTTTAGCTGGACAGATTTTGCCCGCATTTTTTTCTCCCAGATATTTTACAACCAAAACAACGATTACTTATGAAAAAAACGACCAAACCAAAGGTTTGCGTGATCGGCAGTTTACTCACACTGCTCCTGTTATTTACGCTGCAAGGCTTTTCACAAAACAACGAGATTACCGTAGTAGGAAAAGTTAGCTCCGATTCTTCTGTGCTGCAACATGCTACTGTCCAGTTAAAGGGTGATGTAAAGAAAACTACAAAATCTGACGAGAACGGAAACTTTAGCTTTAAAGTTCCTGCCAGTGGAACGCTTGTGGTTTCTATTGTTGGGTACGAGAGCCAGGAAGTGCCGATTAATGGCAGGGGTACGGTAAATGTATTGATGGTTCAGGCAAATAACACGATGAATGACGTGGTTATTACAGGTTTTGGTGGCACACAAAGAAAGGCCCGTATGGTAAGTTCTATTACTACCGTAGATTTAAAAGACCTGAAAGGGCCAACTGGTAACCTTACCAATGCCCTGGCCGGTCGTGTACCTGGGGTAATTTCCTTTCAGCGCAGCGGAGAGCCGGGGTTGGGTACCGACAACTCAAGTTTCTACATCAGGGGGCTATCCACATTTGGTACCGGTAAGCAAGATCCGCTTATCCTGATAGATGGGGTTGAATCCTCCAACATCGACATGGCCCGTCTGCAACCAGATGACATCTCCGATTTTTCCGTATTAAAAGATGCCGCAGCGGCAGCAGTATATGGTGCCCGCGGAGCCAACGGCGTAGTGTTAATAAATACGAAGACCGGTAAGGATGGCCCTGCCAAATTTTTCTTTAGGGCTGAAAACAGGGTATCTAGCAATACAAAAAATTTCAAGTTTACAGATAATATTACTTTCATGGAGCAGTCGAATGAGGCTGCCGTTACCCGGTCACCGCTGGCTGTTCAGCCTTATACGCAAAACAAAATCAACCACACCATCGCCGGCGATGATCCTTATCTGTATCCAAATAATAACTGGATTAATCAGTTGATTAAAAAGAACACGGTAAACCAGAGTTACAACTTGAATATAAATGGTGGAACCAGCCGGGCCCGCTACTATATCGCCGGAACCTACAACCAGGATAATGGTGTGTTAAAGGTGGATCCAATAAACAATTTCAATAACAACATCAAGCTGGCCAACTATTCTATCCGTTCTAATATTAACATGAACATTACCCCTACTACAGAACTAATACTAAGGGTATATGCACAATTTGATGATTACAAAGGGCCTATTGGTGGTGGCTCCAGAACTTTTAACAATGCGATCTGGTCAAATCCGGTAATGTTCCCTGCAGTGTATCCCCGGTCCAAACTGCCTTATCTCGAGCATCCCTTATTTGGATCAGCCCGTACGGTTTTCGCTGGAGGGCTTACTTCTACATTATACGTAAACCCATATGCTGAATTGGTGAAGGGTTATTCGATGTACAAAACATCCAATATACAACCCCAACTCGAACTGAAACAAAACCTGAATTTTATTACGCCGGGTCTAAGTTTTCGAAGCATGGGCTACCTGAGGCGATACTCCTATTATGCAGTAAACAGAAGTTATAACCCGTTCTATTATTCCGCCATAGTAGACCCCACCACACAAGACTATAACTTAACCACGCTGAATGACGGCAGTTCTACATCTATAGGTACGGTAGGCACCGAATACCTGGACTATAACGAAGCAGGGAAAACGCTGGACTCCAGGTTTTGGCTGGAAGGGGCTTTAAATTACAATCACAACTTTAAAAAACATATGGTAGGCGGTATGGTCATTGCCATCATGTCGAACTACGAAACAGGCAATGCCGGTACACTCACCACCTCTTTGCCGCAACGCAATAATGGTATTTCAGGCCGATTTTCATACGGATACGATGACCGGTACCTTGCCGAATTCAGCTTTGGAGATAATGGTTCTGAGCGTTTTGCTAAAAGCAGCAGGTATGGCTTCTTTCCATCTGTAGGTGTGGGTTACCGCATCTCCAACGAAAAGTTTTTTCAACCCCTAAAAGGTGTAATCAACGACCTGAAATTTAGGGCAACTTATGGTCTGGTGGGCAACGACCAGATTGGTTTGGTAACCGACCGCTTCTTTTATCTGTCAAATGTTAACATGAATGATGGAGGTTTTGGAGCCGCATTTGGCCGAAACGATGGTGTGGGAGTTTATTATCGTCCCGGAGTTTCTATCAGCCGCTACGCCAATGATAATATCACCTGGGAGCTATCCAGGTCGCTTAACATTGGTATGGATTTAAAAATGTTCAACGATTTCAACCTTACAGTAGATGTGTACAAGCAATCAAGGTCGCAAATTTTACAACAAAAATCATCTATCGAATCTGCTGCCGGTTTTTCCGCTGTTCCTTCATCAAACTATGGAAAGGCTGAAACACAAGGCATAGACGTTGCTGCCAATTACCAGAAAACACTTAACAAAAATACGTGGGTAAACCTGCGGGGAACATTCACCTATGCTACAAGCAAGAAGACTGTTTCGGATGAAATTCAATATCCAGCTAACATAGCTTATTTATCATCGGTAAACAGATCACTTAGCCAGGGCTGGGGCCTTATAGCTGAAAGATTGTTTATCGATCAGAAAGAAGTAGCTAATTCACCCGTACAATTTGGCGACAACACCTTGCTGGCGGGAGATATAAAATACAAAGACGTAAACGGCGATGGTGTAATTAATGGGGATGACCGGGTACCCATTGGTTATCCGCAGCAGCCGGAGATTATTTATGGCTTTGGCGCTTCAATGGGACACAAACGCTTTGATTTTAGTTTTTTCTTCCAGGGAGCGGCCCGTTCTACCTTTTTTATCAATCCAGCCAACATACAGCCATTTTATCAAAACGGCGGCTACCAAAACAACCTCTTGCAGGTTATTGCTGACAACCATTGGTCGGAAGATAATAGGGATATGTATGCCTTTTGGCCACGTATGAGCACTTTGCAGGTAAGCTCTAATAATCAAAACTCTACCTGGTGGATGCGCAGCGGTAATTTCCTTCGCCTTAAAAGTGTAGACCTGGGTTACACCCTTCCTGATATTAAAAGGTTGAAGCTTAAAGCACCCCGGATTTACATGTCTGCTACTAATCTTTTTCTCGTAAGCAGCTTCAAGTTATGGGATGTAGAGATGGGCGGCAATGGACTAAACTACCCGGTTCAATCCGTATACAGTATTGGTGCACAGCTTAATTTTTAATTTAAAAATAAAATAGTTTATCGATGAATAACTCAACCATTTACTCCATGCATAAAAGAAGGTTTTATCTCTACGGGATTCTTCTGTTATTGGTGGCAGGCATGCCTTCCTGCAAAAAATACCTGGATGTCGTTCCAGACAATGTAGCTACGATTGAAAATGCTTTTAAATTACGGATTGAAGCAGAAAAGTATTTGTTTACCTGCTACTCCTATATGCCCAAAAATGGCGATGGCTGGTACAATGCCGCCCTTACTTCCGGTGATGAAATTTGGTATCCGCAAAACGACCAGGCGACATGGCATGCTGCTTTCAGAATAGCCCAGGGACAGCAAAACACGGCCGACCCATATTTTAATGAATGGGCTGGAACCCGTAAAGGCGGCAACGGCAATACCCGATATGATAATCAGAAGATTTGGGGAGGCATTCGCAATTGCAACATCTTCCTGGAAAACATGGCCGATCCCACAAAGGTGCCGGACATTACACCTGCCGAGCGCTCACGATGGATTGGGGAAGGCCTTTTTCTAAAAGCTTACTATCACTTTTACATGCTTCGCATGTATGGTCCAATTCCCGTGGTTGATAAAAGCGTGGCGGTAGATGCTGATTT
>JBDSAA010000088.1:0-64024 GCA_039922375.1 Ferruginibacter sp. | reverse complement strand
CCAGGCGCTGGGCTGCATCACTGAAATGATCAAATGCCTGCCCGATTTTTTCGCCTGACTGGCGCAGAAAATGTGCAGGCATCACAATTTTCTTACGCATCATATCTTCAAATGCCAGCATCATTTCACTGGCATCAATTTCAAATATTTTAGCTACAAAACTTTTATAAGCCTTCGCATGCCTCGCTTCATCAGAAGCTATTACACCACATATTTTGGAGAGCTGTGCACAACCATGTGTTTTGGCGATAGTGGCTGTACGCCGGTGAGATATATTGGTTGCCAGTTCCTGGAAAGACGTGTATACGAAGTTTCTGTAAGGGTCTCTTCCGGTGCCAATATCGAAACCGTCAGCAATCAGGTACTGGGTGCTGATCTCCATTTGCTTCATATTGATCCGGCCAGATAAATAAATAAACTTGTTCAGCAGGTCGCCATGCCTGTTCTCTTCTGCCGACCACATCCTTACCCATTTACTCCATCCCTGCGGGTCTATTTTATCAATACCTTCCACATCTGTTAACCAGCTTTGGTAAGTAGGTAAAGCTTCTTCGGTAATAATATCGCCTACCAGAACTGCCAGGTAATCGTAGGGCAATTCCTTGCATTGCTCCTGAAGGTCTTTCACTTCTGTTCCAAAATTTTCTGAGGAACTATCGGGTAAAAAATCTGCGGGCTGCCAGTTAGTATCTATTTTCTTTAAGAACTCATCAACGATACTATCCATATTCTTTCCAATAAAGTTCATCACTTCAATTCTGACATTCTTCTGGTTCATTGTAGTAGTGTGTAAAAATTAGGAATGCTGTCTTAAAGCAACAGCATAAAAAAATGAAGGGCGAAGATACAAATGTTTTTGAGGCAGGTTAATGAGCAGTATCAATTTTATTATTCAAAATGTTGTGCATTTTGTTCGCCTTAAATGCCGTATTTCCGCTTGATATCGCGGTCAGTATCCCTTTCCTTGATAGTTTCTCTTTTATCATAAATCTTTTTTCCTTTGCCCAAACCTATTTCCATTTTAAAGAAGCCCTTCTCAGTCAGGAAAATTTTAAGCGGTATGATCGAATAGCCTTTTTCTTTTGTTTTGGCTTCCAGTTTTTTGAGTTCCCTTTTATTTAATAGCAACTTCCGTTCCTGCATTGGCTCATGATTATTATAAGTGCCAAAACTGTATTCAGAAATATGCAGGCTTTTTACGTACAACTCACCTTTATCAAAATAGCAGTAGCTATCATTAAAGCTAGCTTTGCCTGCCCGCAGGCTCTTAATTTCTGTGCCGGCCAGCACAAGGCCGGCAATGTATTTGTCTTCAAAGAAAAATTCGTGATACGCCTTGCGGTTGCTTAGTTCCAAACTATTGATTTTTGGCAAAAATACAATTAATTAGAAGCAGGTTTCGGAATATATCACGCAGTAAATTTTTGCCACGAGTGAATGAATAAAATGCCACGAATGCACGAATAAATTTGAAACACAGTTTAAGTTCATTCGTGTATTCATTCGTGCATTCGTGGCAAAACAGCATTTAAATAAAAAGCAGCTCCTGGTTAGAAACTGCTTTAATAGAAAAATATGAGTTTAATTTTTAAAGAATACCAATAGCGTTGCCAATTTGTCTTTCAGCTCTTTTCGATGTACAATGAAATCTAAAAATCCGTGTTCCAGTTGAAACTCACTGCGTTGAAACCCTTCGGGCAGATCTTTTTTCATCGTTTCTTTTATGACCCTGGGGCCGGCGAAGCCAATCAGCGCACCTGGTTCAGCACAGATGATATCGCCGAGCATGGCAAAAGATGCAGTGGTGCCGCCAAATGTAGGGTCCGTACATAAGGAAATGTAAGGTACCTTATGATCGGTTAGTTGGGAAAGTTTACCGGATGTTTTGGCCAATTGCATTAACGAAAACGCACTTTCCATCATACGGGCACCCCCGCTTTTATTGATGATCATGAATGGGATGTTGTGCTCAATGCAATAATCGCAGGCCCGGGAAATTTTTTCACCCATCACACTGCCAAGGCTTCCACCAATAAATTCAAAATCCATGCAGGCTACTACCAATTCATTTTCATTTACTTTGCCATGCCCTACGGTAATGGAATCATGTATATCAGTTTTGGCATAGGTTTCCTCCAATCTTTTGCTGTAAGGCTTAAGGTCTACAAAGCCCAGGAAATCTTTTGAAACCACATTGGCAAACAATTCTGTGTATTGGTTATCATCAAAAAGAATATCAAAATATTCGCCGCTGCCGATGCGATGATGATAATCACACTTGGGGCACACAAAATAATGTTCCCTTAATTCGCTAACTGTGCAGGTAAATTTACAGGAAGGGCACTTGGTCCACAATCCCTCAGGAGCATCTGCCTTATCTTTGGTGGGAGTAAGGATCCCCTTTTTTATTCGCTTAAACCAACTCCGTTTCGTCTCCTCTGTTTCTCCATCTTCACCGGCAAGATTGGCATCAAAATCTTCTTCTTTTATCATATTACTGGCTCAACAAATCCCGGCATTTATGCAATGGACCTGTGAATTTTTTTGGGCCCCATCCCTGGTGCTTCAATAAAGAAGAATGGAGCGTTTGAAAATTAGTTTCACCCTACTCTTTTGCGAAAGCCAGGTGAAATATTAAATATTTTAAAGAACAAAACATAATAAAAGTACCATAGCAATTAAATGTACAAGAGTGCGACGCAACGATGCTGGGCATGGCTCGATAGCCTGGACAAAAATTGCATTGCAAAATAACAATTTTGTGGATATGCTTTTAGTAACAAAGGCTTTTTTTTGCTTTGCGATGATAACAATAATTAGCCGAATGCTTCGGATGCATCGATATTAAGCATTCCTGTTAATACAATTCAGGTCATCAAAGGCTACTTCTAATCTTTTGCTGAAGTTTTCTTCTGCTGACCGCAACCAGGCTCTTGGGTCATAATACTTTTTATTCGGCTTGTCCGTACCGTCGGGGTTGCCTAACTGGCCTTGCAGGTATGCTTCATTCTTTTTATAATTATTTAAAATGCCTTCCCAGAATGCCCACTGCATATCGGTATCAATATTCATTTTAATAGCGCCGTAGCCGATGGCTTCACGTATTTGATTTTGAGGAGAACCGCTACCACCGTGAAATACAAAGAATACTGGCTTGGGGCCTGTACCAAGTTCCTTTTCAATATGCACCTGGCTGTTGTGTAAAATTTCGGGCCTCAACTCCACATTGCCTGGTTTGTAAACACCATGTACATTGCCGAAAGCTGCTGCTACAGTAAACATGCTGCCAACCTTGCTCAATTCGGTGAATGAATACGCGACATGTTGCGGCTGTGTGTATAATTTATCGTTTTCAATATCAGTGTTATCTACTCCATCTTCCTCGCCACCGGTTACGCCTAATTCAATTTCGATACTCATCCCTAAAGGTGCCATGCGTTTGAAAAATTCTACTGAAGTTTCAATATTTTCTTCAATGGGTTCTTCGCTTAAATCGAGCATATGAGAACTAAAAAGGGGCTGGCCTTTTTCTTTGTAAAATTGTTCGCCGGCATCTATTAGCCCGCTAACCCATGGGAGCCATTTTTTAGAAGCGTGATCAGTATGAATAACAACGGGCACGCCGTAATATTTAGCTACAGTATGAATGTGCATTGCACCAGATATACCACCGGAGATATTTGCCTGTAGTTTATCGTTGGGCATTCCCTTGCCGGCAACGAACTGTGCGCCACCGTTGCTAAACTGTATAATAACCGGGGAATTAACTTTTGCCGCTGTTTCCAATACGGCATTGATGGTATTGGTACCGATGCAGTTGACAGCAGGTAATGCAAACTGGTTGTCTTTTGCATCGTTATAAAGTGCTTCTAATTCGGCGCCGTGTAATACGCCGGCTGTGTATTTACTCATGTTGGTTGTTTTTGCAAAAATAAGTGAATTTGACTTTTTAGGAGATGTTATTTGAATAGGGAGTGCATTCCTTTTCTTGCTCTATTAGAATTGTGCAGAATTTATTTTAGCCATAAGGGTGGCGAAGTATGGAGGTGCAAGTAATAGCCTGCTGCCATACCAGCTAAACATTTCACCATCCGCTAAAAGAATTTTAGTGCCGGGCAACAACGCCTGCAATTCTTTGAGATGTTGCTGCTTAAAGGGATAAGGTTCGGATGAAAGGAGCAAAAGGCGGCAACCTGCATCTTTTATTTCGGCAATGGAAGTGATGGGATACCGGTTCTTATGTGCAAAAATATTTTCGAGCCCGCAGCGGTTCATCATATCATTGATAAAAGTATCTCCTCCGATGGTCATATACGGGTTGCGCCAGATTAAGTAGGCGGTTGGTACAGCAACTGTGCCGGCTGCGATTTGTGAAAAATCAGCGAGGATATCAGCAACTAATTTTTCTGCTTTTCGGGTGGTGTTTGTTAGATTGCCTATATCAGATATCATTTGCAAGGCTTCACTTAAACTATTCACATCAGTAAGCCAGACCGGAAAATGTTTTGCAAGTTCTTCTACCTGCTCTTTTACATTTTCTTCCTTGTTGGCAATGATCAGATCAGGATGCAAATCTTTTATCTGTTCAACGTGAATATTTTTTGTACCGCCAATGATTGTTTTAGAACGCCGCCAATGGGAAGGGTGTACGCAAAATTTTGTGATGGCAATGGTTTTATCGCCCAGGCCAAGAAAATGCAACAGCTCTGTTTGAGAAGGGACAAGCGAGATGATCCGCTGTGGACTATTGTTGATATCATTGGCTGATTGAAGAAACATGCTGCGAAATTACCAGCATTCAATTTAGCCTATTGTTTTTTATACAGATGGTTGCGGAAAATAGTGATGGAGAAAGAAAAAAAAGAGAAGTTGACTGATATTGGATGTTGTTGCTTTTCAGCGATAGTTGGATTTGAAACTACTAACTATTTGGTTTGTCTGGATGTTTGGATATGATTGATATTTTAATTCCTATCAATCAACTTCTGATACAAAGATGCAGCAGTTATGTTAATAAAAACAGTGGTGATTTACGTTATTTTTATCGTGAAGTAATTACTGTGAGCGTAGTAAAAACCCCTGCCGCATCCACGTATTTTGACTAAGATATCGTATGGAAGTTCTACGAATTCAGCGGCAACGACTTGTTACATATAGGGGGGTAAAATAAAAAACTCCCACAACTATTAGTTTTTCATAGTTCGTGGAAGTTAATTGGGATCAAACTGTCGGATTTTAAAGGCCTGTACAGCTTTTGGGATTTCTCCCGTCCAGAATGGATTACCTAAATAATTTGTTCCTGGTTTCAGTGTTTTTTTATCCTGGCCGTTTGCTTTACAACGTTGGCTTTGGATAAGTTGGTTTAAGGTTATCATCGCTTGTTAAAGCATAAACCCGGACATTGGATTAGTTTTTTGGTCATCATCGCTTTTTACAGCATAAACCCGGATATTGTTTTTTTAGTCTTTCTAGTCATTATCGCTTTTTACAGCATAGACTTGGGATATTGGTGTAGTTTCCTACAGGGTGTACATCTTAAATAGTAATCTTTAGGATATTGGTTTTATCAGGAGATGCCGGACAACAGCATCGGTATTAAATTAAAATAGAAGTTGACTGATATTGGATGTTTTTTTGCTTTTCAGCAATAGTTGGATTTGAAACTACTAACTATTTTTTTGGTTTATCAGGATATTGGGATGATTGATATTTTATAATTCCTATCAATCAACTTCTGACACAAAGATGCGACAGTATCGACATGTGGACAAGCGCAATAATGCTCTTTTTTGCATATTCAGTAATTACTTATTATAAAGTACTAACTCGTTTCTGGTATAGTTATTACACGTACAATGTTGTGGTAAAAGTACGTGCCGATGGTTTTCAACCTATTAATGGTGAGCTACTGCCCAGGAAAAAAACAGGGTGTTTTGATCAATTTCTTCAACATGACATAGTCACAAATTGATATTATTTTGAGAGGCTTTGAATGATATCATATTTGGTAACCACATGAAAGGCACCTGTTTCATCTTTACTAAGAACAGCACCATTTTCTTTGGTGATAAAAACGCTGAGGCGTTCAACCGGGCTATCAAAAGTTACCTCTGGATATGCTTTTTCCATTACCGATTCCACCGTTTGGGTTTTGATACCTGCATTATTCAATATTTTATTAAATAAGCCACTGGCTGAAATAGCGCCGATATTATTTCCATCGTTCATCACCGGAATGTTCTCTATATCGTATTCTTTCATCAATTCTATGGCATCAGCCACTGTTTGTGTTGGGCTAAGTGTTATCAAGCGCTGCGTTCCCCTGCCACTGATGAGGTCTTTAAAAGTTTTCATTTCCAGAAATCCTCTTTCCAGCATCCATTGATCATTATAAATTTTCCCCACATAGCGGCTGCCATGGTCGTGAAAAATCAATACGACCACGTCATCCTTTTTCAACTGGTTCTTTAGTTGCAACATGCCCTGCAAACAGCTGCCAGCACTGTATCCGCAAAAAATACCTTCTTCCTTGGCTATGCGCCTTGCCATCAATGCACCATCTTTATCAGTAACCTTTGTAAATTCATCAATCACGCTCATGTCGTAGTTGGCAGGTACAAAATCTTCTCCAAAGCCTTCACTGATGTAGGGGTATACTTCTTTTGGATCCAGCTCGCCTGTTTCAAAATATTTTTTTAACAGAGAACCATAACTATCAATCGCCCACACCTTGATATTTGGATTCTTTTCTTTAAGATATTTTCCAGTTCCTACAATCGTTCCACCTGTACCCGTTGCAACTACCAGGTGGGTTATTTTCCCTTCGGTCTGTTCCCATATTTCCGGGCCTGTTTGCTCATAATGCGCAAGCCGGTTAGCGAGGTTGTCGTACTGATTTACGTACCAGCTATTCGGCACTTCTGTAGCCAATCTTTTGCTTACGGAATAGTAGCTTCGTGGGTCTTCAGGTTCTACATTGGTGGGACAAACTATTACTTCTGCGCCAACGGCTTTTAATATATCCGCCTTTTCTTTGGATTGTTTATCGGTGGTGGTAAAAATGCATTTATAACCTTTTATGCAAGCAGCAATCGCCAGGCCCATACCGGTGTTGCCACTGGTTCCTTCAATGATGGTGCCGCCTGGTTTTATTTTCCCTTCCTGTTCTGCTACTTCAAGCATCTTCAGGGCCATCCTGTCTTTGATGCTGTTTCCAGGATTAAAATACTCTACTTTGGCCAATACGGTACATGGCAGGTCTTTAGTGATTTTATTTAGCCTGATTAGGGGTGTATTGCCAATCGTTTCTAAAATATTATTGAGCCACATAAAATTGAGATTTTGGCGAAGGTAACAAAACTGCCAGCCTGCACCTGTGATTTAATTTGTCTTTTTGATCGTGCATTTTTATTGCCGGCAATAAGAAATTATTTTTTTTTCGAACACGCTGATGTCAACCTGCGAAGACTTACACAAAAAAGGGGTTGACATTTTTTGTCATCCCCTTTTTCAAATTTATAATAACAACTGTAATTAATTAAGTCAACTTAAAAGTCGAGTCCCAAACTCAAATTCAATACAGGTTTATTTTTAAAGAAACCATTCATCTGCCAGCCTGCGTCAAATCTTAAAAAATAACCCAGAACAACGCTTCTTGCACCAAAACCATATGCTCCGGCGAAGGGGCCCAACCCGCCGACTTTGCTGATGATCTGTATGGGGGGATTTCCAATGATAACCGATGGACGTTTCAATTCATTGTATCGTCCGCTCCACGCAGCTCCAAGGTCAAAAAACTGTATTAATTGAAAGTTCCGCAGAAAGGCATTGTTGATGGGGCGGCTAAAAAGGGTGGTAAAAACAGGTAACCTGAATTCACTGTTCATGATAATATTATTATTTCCGTTGGAAATATTTTGCCTGAACCCCCTAAGATTGACGGCCAGGGTTTGGAAAGCATAATCATTTGGCTGGATAGGAGGGTTGTTATTAAATTTCGGAAACAAATCCCCGTCTGTACCTCCGGCATAATAAATTGTTTTTTGATTACCCCAACTGAATTCGGCAGCTGCCCTGCCGGCCCAAATAAAGTTCCGGTAAATGGGGTAGTAATAGCGGGCATCTACACCTGAATTAAAATTGAATTTGCCAGTATTGGCTTTTTGCTTGCTGATATCAGTGTTCCAGTCAAAGTAAATTTTATACCGCAGGCCGTTCCAAATATTTTGAGTAGGATTAAGGGTATTGTCATATACATATTCAATATGCGTAGTGGCAAATTTTTGTTTGAGGTCTGGTTCCTTCAAACTGCCAACATCATTAACGTCTGTGTAAAAAACACTTCTGTCGCTCCGGATGCCAAGATCGAGCTTCACTTTTTTTGAATTATCAAATGGATAGGATATACTACCCTGGTACAAGTTGGTAAATATCCTGCCATTGAAAGCGCCCAAAGCATTCCTGTAATAAGTAAATCCCCAATCAATGCGCCGCTTAAGGTTTGAATAGCTCATCAACCATTCGTTGTCTTTTAAATTGGTGGAAAGTTTAAAGGCACCCGTTATTTTTACGTCCTCCATTAGTTCTGACGTACCTAAACGTATCAATCCGTTCAATACAGAATTTGATGAAAGCCTGATAGGTCCCTGGCCACCTCCATATGCCTGGTACCGGTTGTACAAAACAGAGTTGTTGAACCCGAGCCCTCCGTACTCAGCGCCAAACTTTACAGGTTTGTAAACATACAGTTTGGCTTTTTTCAATACATCGTTTCTTTCGTCATCCCCCGCACTATAAGTTTGCCCTATCCGGCTACTATCATTTTCAAATTCTGTTTGAAAAATATTTTGTGCGGTGTCTTTTGGTATGGGTTTATCATAATTATCCGTAGAAGTTTTGTCAATCTTATCCGCCATCACTATTCCTTTCATGTAAGTAGTAGGCGGTACGGTTATATTTCTCCGACGCAGGGTGATTGAATCAATTTTAAGTTTATATAATGTCTTCTCATCACTTTGCCTGGTTACTTCGCTTACCTGGTTATTGATGCCTGCAACCCTTGTTTCTGCCACGCTGCTTTCATAATTGGACAGGGGGAATGTATAGGCAGTATCTTCGGAAAGCGCCACGATAGCAATGGAATCAACATCTGTTTTTTTATACACCCTTAACGTGCTGTCTACCTCTTTCAAAGAAGGGTTACGTAAAATGTCATCACCTATTAATACCAATGTGTCAAGGCCGGCGCCCTTGGTCATAAAGAAACCTGCATACCTGTTTCCAACACCGTTTTCATCGCTGATAAAAGTAAAATGAAGATAATTATAAGGCATAGGGTAGCGGGCATTGCCATACTTAAGATGGGACAATTGGGTGACCTGGTTGTATTCTGTTTTATCTCCCAAATTGGTGATCATGAAAATATTGTACCTGTTCTTACTGGGCAAGACTGTATCTCCTGATTTTGCATTTGGCCCGGGCCGGTTGCTGGCAAATAAAATTCCTGTTTTACCGGGAAATGCTACAAAGGTCGCATCGAGGTCATCATACACATCATCGGTGATCTGCTTGATTTTCTCATTTCCAAGGTTGAGGGTGAAAATATCTGTGTGGCCGTTTTTAACAGCGCTTATTAAAAGTGTCCGGTCCTGCGGCATGTATTTTACATCCTGAATCTGCTGAAACTCCTCTGTCAAATCCATCTCCTGGGATTTTGTCCTCGTCACTACATCATAAATAAATAATTTTATCTTTCCTTTCTGTTTGTGTATTACCGCAAGCCTTTCGCCTTTTGGATCCCAGGCCATTATTGGGTAGTCTGGGTTTGTTTCATTTTTATAGCTGCGGATGCCGTATTTTAATAAGGTGGTGTATTCAAAATCTTCGCTTAGTTTCAATTTCACAATGCCCTTTTTAAATTCTACCACTGCAAAGGAATTGTTCCGTGCGTTTGGATTCACATTGATACGGTAGTAATCCTGTCTTTTGTTGATGTCAAAACTTTCAATATAACTCCCCTTGGGATAAGGTTTTCTTTTTTTAATGTCATTGTAATATTTATCTTCCTCATACTCCATAAATTCTGCGAGCAAAGCCTTAAATTTCTTCTTGGTGATCTGCATGCAGGCCCTGTTTAAATTTTTGTAAACCCTCGCCAGGTACAACAGGTAAGTAACATTTTCTTTTTTGTATTTCTCCTCAATAAAATGCCAGAACGCATGCCCGGCAAGTTGCGGCTTATCGAAGGCAAACTGGTAAAAGTTCCGGTAATTACCGCTGAGTATTTCACTTTTTAATTCATCATCCAGGGCAGTACTCCAATTTTCTCCGGCAAATGCAACATAACCATCTGTTAGCCATTTTGGTAAATCCAATAAAGCCTGGTTGCCGGCAAACTCGCCCAAATCATCTCCAAATAAAATATTGTCGGTTAAGATGCGGGCAATGCCCTCCCTGATCTGTTTACGCAAATGAGCATGGTCGCCATTAAAATAAACCACCATTTTATTATTTACCAATTGCGTTGCTCCTCCGGTGGTTTGCCAGTCAATGCCCAAGCCGATATTCGATTGCTGCAGGTCTGCAAATTCGTTGTAAACAATTATATAAGCCCGTCGTTGCAGGCTGTATTCAGTGAAGGCCTCTATTTTGGGTGCTTCTTCTTCAGCTACCTGCGCCACAAATTTTCCAAGCGCCTCTCCATTTTGATTAAAATAAGTATTGAAATTCCTGGTTTGGTAAAACTGCCATTTGAACTTTTTATATTGCACCCTGTTCTTACCAAACTCTACCGTATTAACCTGGGCCGATGCTGTAAAAAAGCCAAGTAAAACAATGCATAGCGTTGTGAAAATTATCCGGAACTTTACCATACTGAATGTCATATTTATTAATAAAATTACTCTATTCAAATTAACCATAAAAATATTGCTTTATTAAGTAAACAAATTGCTAATGTTAAAAATAAAATCTTTTACTTTCAATCCTGTACAGGAAAATACGTACCTAATCTACAATGAATTAAAGCAATGCGTAATTATTGATCCGGGCTGTTATTTTGAAGAAGAAAAAGAGCAGGTCAAAGATTTTATATCCGAAAATGGATTACAGTTAACGATGCTTTTAAATACCCATTGCCATCTTGATCATGTGTTTGGCAATAAATTTATAGCAGATACTTATAAACTGACGCTGCAATTACACGAAAAGGAAAAGCTGGTGCTGGCTTATGCACCCACATCCGGACTGATGTACAATTTGCCATTTGATAATTATACAGGAGATTTTATTCTTTTAAAAGAAGGGGATAAAATATTTTTGGGCGGCGACGAATTGCTGGTAATTGAAGCCCCTGGCCATTCACCTGGCAGTATTTGTTTTTATTGTGCTAAAGATAATTTTATAATTGGTGGGGATGTTTTGTTCCAGGGAGGAATTGGTCGAACGGATCTGCCAATGGGTGATCACGAGGCTTTAATAAAAAACATTAAAACCAAATTATTAGTACTGCCGGGCCAAACAGTCGTATACAGCGGCCATGGCCTATCCACCACTATTGAAAAGGAAAAAAGAAGCAATCCGTTTTTAACCTAGTTGATTGAAGGCTTTGCATTATTGGAGTATTTATCACCATGCAATATCCTTAGTTAAGGATCGGCGTTTCTGTGCTCCTTATTGCTGCAAATGTACAAATGAGTGACACAACAATGTTAAATTGAAAAACAAATGCTTGTAAACAAATAATTTTTTAGCAAAACGACCCTTATCCACCATTGACCATTTACCATTGCCCAATTCATTTCCTTTCCATGCATAATTCTATTAATACGCCGTTGGTGTCTTTTGGGTGTAAAAAACATATTAGCTTATTATCTGCTCCGGCTTTAGGTGTTTCATTCAAAAGTAAAAACCCTTCATTTTTAAGCCTGGCCATTTCTGATTCTATATCCGCCACTTCAAATGCGATATGATGTGTACCCTCGCCTTTTTTCTCAATGAATTTTGCAATTACTCCATCAGAAGTAATACTTTCCAGTAATTCTATTTTTGTTTCACCTTTTTTAAAAAAAGCAGTGTTAACTTGCTCCGTTTCCACCACTTCAGTTTTATAGCATTGTGTGTTCAATAACTTTTCAAAAAGCGGGATGGAACTTGCCAGTTGCTTTACGGCAATACCAATATGTTCTATTTTTAACATAACAGAAAATTTGAGCACTTAGGTTTACGAAATGGGTAAATTGAGTGAGGGAGGAATGTTAACGCAGCTAAAGTAAAACCTTTTGTAGTAATTTCGTGCTTGAAAAATAAAATAGAATCTATGCTCAAATTGCCCATTTATTTAGATAACAACGCTACCACTCCAATGGATCCAAGGGTGCTGGAAGCAATGACTCCATATTTTTTGGAGCATTTTGGAAATGCTGCCAGCCGCAATCATCCTTTTGGCTGGGAGGCAGAAGAGGCGGTTGACTATGCACGTGAGCAGGTTGCTAAATTGATCGGAGCCGATCCTAAAGAAATCATCTTTACCAGTGGTGCTACTGAAGGCGATAACCTTGCAATAAAAGGTGTTTTTGAAATGTATGCTGGTAAAGGAAACCATATAATTACTGCCACCACCGAGCACAAAGCGGTGCTGGATACTTGTAAACACATTGAAAAGCTGGGTGGAGAAGTAACTTATCTGCAGGTGAAAGCAGATGGCCTGATCGATTTAAACGAATTGGAAGCGGCGATAAAGCCTGCTACCATCCTAATTGCCATCATGTATGCCAACAATGAAATAGGTACTATCCAACCCATCAGGGAAATAAGTGCGATTGCCAAAAAGCATGGTGTGTTGGTGTTTTCTGATGCAGTACAGGCGGTTGGCAAAATTCCTGTGGATGTAAATAAGGATGGAATTGACCTGATGGCATTTACTGCTCACAAGATGTATGGACCGAAAGGAGTGGGTGCATTGTATGTACGGCGTAAAAATCCAAGGGTAAAAGTAACTGCACAAATGGACGGGGGAGGTCACGAAAGAGGTATGCGCAGCGGTACGTTGAATGTACCTGGTATAGTAGGTTTTGGAAAAGCTTGCGAGCTTTGTATGCTCGATATGGAAGCCGACACAAAACGCATCAGTAAATTAAGGGACAAACTGGAAACAGAATTAATGAAGCTGGAAGAAGCTTATATCAATGGAAGTACAGAACACCGCTTGCCACATGTAACGAACATCTCCTTCAAGCATGTGGAAGGAGAAGGTTTATTGATGGGTTTCAACAAAAATATTGCGCTAAGTTCTGGCTCTGCTTGTACCTCAGCTTCGCTTGAACCATCTTATGTACTAAAAGCCTTAGGCTTAGGAGATGATCTGGCACATAGTTCGCTGCGTTTTGGATTGGGAAGGTTTACAGACGAAGAGCAGATCGACTATACAATTAAAGCAATCAGTGAAACGGTATTAAAATTAAGGGACATGAGCCCATTGTGGGAAATGTATAAAGAAGGAATAGACTTAAGTAAAATAGAGTGGGCACATCATTAATTAGCTAATTAGCCAATGTGCTAATGAAAGCAATCAAAATATTTGCATTATTATAAACTTAACAATTTAAAAGAATTAGCACATCATTAATTAGCACATTATAAAATTATTACAATGGCATATTCAGAAAAAGTAATTGACCACTACCAAAATCCTAAAAATGTTGGTACGCTTGATAAGAGCAGTAAAAGCGTAGGTACAGGCCTTGTAGGTGCACCCGAATGTGGTGATGTGATGCGTTTACAAATAGAAGTGGATGATGCAACCGGTATGATCACGGACGCAAAATTCAAAACCTTTGGTTGCGGTTCTGCAATCGCATCATCATCACTGGCTACGGAATGGCTGAAGGGAAAAAGCATCGATGAAGCACTTACTGTTGATAACATGGATTTTGTGGAAGAATTAAATCTTCCACCTGTAAAGATCCATTGTTCTGTGTTGGCCGAAGATGCTATCAAAGCGGCTATTAACGACTACCGTGTAAAAAATGGTAAAGAAGCAATCAAGTTTGAAGAAAGTGTAGTTCATTAAAAAAGCCTCCGCCTCCGAAGGAGGGGTTTAGTGTAAGTTAATTTAAAGAGTATTTATAAAATGAGCAGTTCTGTTTTATCAGAATATAAGAACCCGTTAGAGGGTAATGAGGTTCCCTTGGTGACAGGGCCTCTGGAGAATGCAATTTATATAAGCGATAAAGCGAAAGCCAAAGTGATTAGCCTGATGAAGGATGCTGGATTATCAGATGACCCATCCTATTTTTTACGGGTAGGCGTTGTGGGTGGTGGTTGTAGTGGGCTTAGCTATAAAATGGATTTTGACAATGAACAAAAACCGATGGACCAGGCTTTTGAAGATAAAGGAATAAAAATAGTCACAGATTTGAAAAGCTTCTTATACCTGGTAAATACTGAATTGGAGTTTAGTGATGGATTGAACGGAAAAGGTTTTTATTTCAACAATCCAAACGCCAGCAGAAGTTGTGGTTGTGGTGAGAGTTTTGCAGTTTAATTTTGTGTTTAATATTGAACGCCCGTTTCGAGAGGAACGGGCGTTTTGCATTATTTGAAGGTCTGATTATCTGCTAATCCTGGGATTTTGAATCAATGCAGCTAACTAACAGGGTCAAGTGCAGCTGGTTTCTGATTTAATTGGGCCGTATTCACCTCAGATTTCTTTTTCAAAGGCGGAACAGGCGGTGGTGGTGGTGCAGGTGGTGCAGGCGGTGGCGGTGGTGGTGGTATCACACTCTTATTGCTTTCCGGTTGTAAGCCACTGTCCTCAATTCGCTTTGGCGGTAAGGGCGGTGGTGGCGGGGGTAGAGGTAGTGTTTCGTTTAAAACGGGGGGAGGAGGTGGTGCTGGCTTTTCTTTTGATTGGGCCATTAGCTGTCCGGCAAACATATAAACAGCTACAAGTACGATGACTTTTTTCATATAATTTTTTTATAAGAGATGCAGTGGCAGGAAAAATCCACAAAAAAAATCCCGCCAGAAGGCGGGACCGTGCAGTTGGTTTTGGTAAACAACTATTGTCTGATAAATCATTGAACCAATGTAATAACTCTTACTTTTTTAAAACATTAGCTCAAAGTTTCAAAATGAAGGGTGACCGGTAATAAGCAGTTTAGAAATATTTAATAACTCTCCGTACTATTGACAGGAACATTATCCTAAATGCTGCTTTTGCAAAGGAAATTTCTTTTACTTTTTTTAAAACAATCCAAATTCTTTCTTTTTCAATGTGTTATTCCCGACTTCGTCTTACCCGGCAATGCCGGAAACACTGACCCTCACCATCTATTAATCCATATTAACATAGAGAATCAAATTAGAAAGATTTTTATTTTTATTTTTTTAATTATCAGTTGGTTAAATATTTTTCTGAAGCATCGTCTATTTATTTAAACAAAATTTTTTATACCCGCTTAATAGTAAATTGCAGCAATTTATAACTCATGTGGAGTATTTGTAAAAAAGAATTACATCAATTTTTTAGTAACCTTACCGGTTATGTTGCCATCATTATGTTTTTGCTGGTAAATGGGCTTTTTTTATTTGTCTTAAAGGATAGTAACCTTTTTGACTTTGGGTACGCAACGCTGGACAGCTTTTTCGAATTAGCTCCCTGGATCCTTATTTTCTTGGTACCGGCCATCACCATGCGCTCTTTGTCTGACGAATTTAAAACAGGAACATTTGAGATTTTGCAAACCAGGCCTCTTTCGAAATGGCAGATAGTTTCAGGTAAATACATTTCCGTTTTGTTGGTCCTCATTTTTGTAATAGTACCCACCTTCATTTATATAGTCACCATAAAAAAATTAAGTGCAGCCGGAATAGATGGCGGCGGCATTACCGGCAGCTATATTGGTTTGTTTTTATTGGCCGCCGTATTTGCCGCTATTGGTTTGTGTTGCAGTAGTTTTACCAATAATGCAGTGGTGGCGTTTTTGATAAGTGCATTCGCCTGTGTGATACTTTATTTTGGTTTCAATGCCGTAAGTAAATTGCCGGTATTCCAGGCAAAGGCAGATTATTATATAGAAATGCTGGGCATCGATTTTCATTATAGAAGCGTAAGCCGTGGCCTGTTGGATAGCAGGGATATCATCTACTTTGGCAGTTTGATCTTATTGTTTCTTTTGATCACCGAAAAAAAATTGCTTAAACGATAAGGGCTTCTTAAATGAAATCAGTCACTTCCAACATAGTTAAAAGTAAGGGATGGTTACCTTTGGTAATAGTGTTACTGGTTATTATTAATTGGTTGGCAGCATCCTATCATACAAGTGTAGATTTTACCGACGAAAAAAGATTTACGCTTTCTAACTCCACCAAATCAGTTCTACAAAATTTAGACAGCACCGTAGATATCACCATATTTCTTACCGGCGATATTAAATCCGAATTCAAGAAGTTGTCGAATAGCACAAAAGATCTGCTAGAGAATTTTAAGAATTATGGTGGAAAGAATATTCAATACCATTATGAAATACCGGGAGAGGGGCTGGATGATTCTGCAAAGGCCAAGGTATTTGAATCATTGATATCAATGGGGTTGCGGCCTACCAATCAAAAAGTGCAGGTAAAGGAGGGTGAGGGAAAAGATCAGCGGCAAATATTTCCAGGCGCTGTCGTAAAGTATGGCGAAAGATCTGTCGCCATTGACCTGTTGCAGGGGCAGGTTCAAAAAAGTATTTTTAATTCGAACGATATCCTTGACAAACAGTCATTGAACAGCGCAGAAGCAATGCTGGAATATAAATTTGCCAATGCAATTCAGCAGTTAACCCAAAAGCATGTACCCACCGTAGCCTATGCTTACGGTAATGGAGAGCCGCCCTTTGGATTTCTGCCGGTTAATGATGTTTTTGAAACCCTCGGCCGAAATTTTATCGTTGATACAGTTAATGTGCGTTCGCAGCCATTTATTCCAGGCGAATATGATGCAGTAGTGATTGTAAAACCGGTAGATAAATTTACAGATGAAGATAAATTTAAACTGGACCAGTATGTAATGAATGGTGGAAGACTGCTGTTTTTTATAGATGTGTTATATGCAGAAAGAGATAGCCTTCAGAATGGTGACCTGATCGCATATGCGAGGGACCTGAACTTAAACGACCTCTTATTTCGTTATGGCGTAAGAGTAAATACTGACCTGGTAGCGGATAAACATGCCGATGTGATTCCCGTGGAAGTAGGAAGTGTGGGTGGACAAAGCCAAAAGCAATTGTTGCCCTGGCCTTATTCGCCTTTGCTGCAACCGGGTTCTGATAATGCTATTGTAAAAAACCAGGCTGATGTATTGGGTCAATTTGCAAACTCTATTGATACGGTTGAAGCGGCTGGCATCACCAAGACCATCTTGCTGGCCACTTCGGATAATTCATACACAATGGCAACGCCTGCAAGGATAGCATTAAACAGTTTACAAACGGAAGAAGATGTAAGTAAGTACAATAGAAAGAAAATTCCGGTGGCGGTTTTGCTGGAAGGAAAGTTTACTTCCCTGTATGCCAACAGAGTCAGCCAGGTACAGTTGGGTACTTTAAAAAAATATGGCTTGAATTTTATGCGTGAAAGTGTGGTGCCCGGAAAGATAATTGTGGTAAGTGATGCGGATATTGTAATGAACCAGGTTTCAGAAGCAATTGGTCCTTTGCCAATGGGAACCAATAAATATACCAGGGTTGGTTTTGCCAATAAAGATTTCTTTTTAACCTGTACTGAATACCTGGCAAATAAAAAAAACATCCTGGATGCCAGGGCGAAAGATTATACACTTCGATTGCTGGATGTAAAGAAAGTTGAAGAGCAAAAGATGTTCTGGCAAATAATTAATATAATTCTACCGATAGCGCTGGTTTGCTTATTTGCAGTTGCCTATCAATGGTGGCGAAAAAGAAAATACACTGTTTAAATCTTAGAGCCGCCGCAAAATAAAGCGGTAACAAATAATAAATAACAAATGGAACATAATCAGCTGATATATCTTGTTTTCGGTGGGGTAATTATACTGGCCCTTGTATTTGACCTTGGCTTGCTCAGTAAAAAGAATACTGTCATTACGTTGAAGAATGCCTTGATACAAACTGTATTTTGGGTGTTTTTATCACTTGCATTTTGCGCATTTGTCTGGTTTCAAAATGGTAAGGAAGATGCCCTCCAATATATTTCCGCTTACTTGTTGGAATGGTCGCTTTCCATTGATAATATTTTTGTTTTCATTATTATTTTTTCATTTTTTGGGGTAAAAGAAAATAATTATTCAAGGGTATTGCTGATGGGAATTTTGATGGCCATCATTTTCAGGATACTCTTTATAGCACTAGGTAGTGAACTCGTGGCGAGGTTCGAATGGATCATGTATATCTTTGGTATTTTCCTTGTCTATACCGGGTATAAAATGTTTGACAGCAATGAAGAGGCAGAGTTTGATCCCGAAAAAAATTGGGCTTTCAGACTTATGAAAAAATATATGCGTACGACAAATGAAGAACCCAATGGGCGCTTCGTTATAAAGAAAGACAACAAAACGTACTTTACAACATTGGCAATGGTAGTGATCATGCTGGGGCTAATAGATATTGTGTTTGCAGTCGATTCAATTCCGGCGGTGTTTTCAATTATACCAGATCCCAGTAAAAAGCTTTTGATCTATTCATCTAATATTTTTGCTGTATTGGGTTTAAGAAGTTTGTTCTTTTTATTAAGGGGAGCAGCCAGCAGATTCGATTTTTTGCAACAAGGCATCGCCATAGTGTTGATTTTTATAGGGCTAAAAATGCTTGTGGCTAAATGGATACCTATACCAGTTTGGATATCTTTATTGATGATCATTGTGTGTATATCCGGCTCTATATTTTATTCTATCCACCACGATAGAAAAGGCTCGCCTAAAGATGCGGAATGACGTTTTTTGGGACGGTCATGCCCTTGCTTAAAATTTAAAGCGTTGTTCATTACTCAATTTATAAATCACTTTTTTTGAATTATTCTGTTTCAGAAATAGAGAAAATAGTCAATGGCAAATTTTTATTGAATAAAAATCCGGCCGCAGTAATTGAGCACATCCTGTTGGATAGCCGTAAACTTTTATTTCCTTCCTCCTCTCTTTTTTTTGCATTAAATGGCCCGCGCCGAAACGGTAATTTATACATCAAAGAATTGTATAGCAAAGGTGTCAGGAATTTTGTTATCACTGAGAATATTGATTCACTTGAAATAGAATCTTATGAAGGTTCCAACATTTTGTGGGTTAAAGACGTGCTGCAAGCGCTTCATTTATTGGCAGGCCATCATCGGGCACAATTCAACATTCCGGTAATTGGCATTACGGGCAGCAATGGGAAAACCATCGTAAAAGAGTGGTTGTATCAATTGCTGCAGGACGATTATAACATTGTGCGTAGCCCCAAAAGTTACAACTCCCAGATCGGCGTGCCGCTCAGTGTATGGCAAATGAATGAAATCCATACGCTCGCTATTTTTGAAGCAGGCATATCTCAGCCAGGTGAAATGCAGCAATTGGAAAAAGTAATCCAACCAACCATTGGTGTATTTACCAATATTGGGGAGGCGCACAGCGAAGGGTTTTTGAATATCCGGCAGAAGGTAAATGAAAAATTAAAACTGTTTGTGCACAGCAAGTCATTGATATATGGCGCAGACAATCCCGATGCAAATACCAGTGTAAACACCTTAGTCAGTAACGTTAGGGGTGGAGATGATTTTCACCTTTTTTCGTGGAGCAGGAAAGGGGATGCCTTGCTGCAAATAATTTCAATTGAAAAGAAGAACGATCATATAATGATCGTTGCTAACGATAACCGTGCAGCGAAAATTCCTCAGCAGATTTCGATCACTGTTCCATTTACAGATGATGCTTCTGTGCAAAATGCGATTACGTGTTGGTGTGTTTTATTACACCTGCAAATAGATGCAGCGGTTATCAGTAAAAGAATGCTGCAACTGCGTACTGTTGAGATGAGGCTCGAATTAAAGCAGGGGGTCAATAATTGTTCGGTCATAAATGACAGTTATAGTGCTGATATCAATTCGTTGACCATTGCGCTCGATTTCCTGGTACAGCAACAGCAGCACCCCAACCGCACTTTGATTTTGAGCGATATTTTACAATCGGGCAAAAGCAGCATTGAATTGTACACGGAGATCGTTTCAATTCTACAGCAAAAAAACATTAACCGGTTTATAGGAATTGGCCCGGAGATTTCAAAGCACCGGCATCTTTTTAATGGTATTTCGCAAAGTTTATTCTTTGCTTCTATTGCTGAATTTATACAGCGGTTTTATTCTCTACATTTTTACAACGAAACGATTTTATTGAAAGGTGCAAGGATATTTGAGTTTGAACAGATCAGCCATTTGCTGGAAGAAAAAGTACACCAGACGGTATTGGAAATTAATTTAAATGCTGTAACCCATAACTTAAAAGCCTATCAACAACTACTAACGCCGGGGGTGAAACTGATGGCAATGGTAAAGGCATTTAGCTATGGCAGCGGAGGGTTTGAAATAGCCAACCTGCTACAGTTTCATAAAGTGGATTACCTGGCAGTTGCCTATGCTGATGAAGGCGTGGAGTTGAGAAGGGCAGGGATTACACTCCCGATCCTCGTGTTAAATCCTGAGGAAGCAACTTTTGATGTGCTGGTGCAGTATAATCTTGAACCGGAGTTGTATTCCTTCAGCATTCTCTCAGCCTTTAAGCGGTATTTAATGCAATCCGCAGTTAATAATTACCCGGTTCATATCAAGTTGGATACTGGCATGCACCGGTTGGGTTTTGAAGTGAAAGAGCTGGATGCAGTAGGAAAAATATTAAAGGAGGCTGTCGTGTTCAAAGTGCAGTCAGTTTTTTCGCATCTCGCCGGCAGTGATTCACCCGAACTGGATGCATTTACGGCATTGCAGGCAAATGAATTTTTGAACGGGTGTGAAATTTTGCGACGCTGGCTGGGTTATTCGTTTGTAAGGCATATTGCCAATACGTCTTCCATACATCGCCATCCCCATCTGCAATTGGATATGGTGCGGTTAGGTATTGGATTATATGGGGTAGACAGTAATGAAGGCATGCAGGAAAAGCTGAAGAATGTGAGTACTTTAAAAACAACCATTTCACAGATAAAGCAGGTAGCCGCAGGCGAAAGTGTAGGCTATAACAGGAAAGGAATGGTAGACCGGGACACGGTGACAGCCACTGTCCGGATCGGTTATGCAGATGGTTACCCAAGGGTTTTAAGCAATGGTAATGGAAAAATGTGGGTGAATGGCTATCTGTTGCCCGTGATTGGAAATGTGTGTATGGACATGACCATGCTCGACATAACCGGCACGGGAATCAAAGAAGGCGAGGAAGTGATTGTATTTGGAGAAGCCCTTCCGGTAAATAAAGTAGCCGCCTGGGCAAATACAATTCCTTATGAAATATTAACGGGTATTTCCCAGCGGGTAAAGCGGGTTTACTACGAGGAGTAAGGTTAAAGGTTGATGGTTGATGGTTGATGGTTGATGGTTGATGGTTTAAGGCAGATAAAGGTAGGATTTAAGGGTTAACGACGAAGATAGATGGTAGAATGGTAAAACCTATTTACAAAAAACGTTAAAATTAAATCCTCCACAGTCAGCAAACCATCAACCATCAATCATCAACCTTCCACCTTCAACCTTCCACCATAAACCTTTATCTATTATCTTTGCAAATTATTATGAAAGCGAGACAAGTAATACTTATAATTCTATTGGTGGTAGTGGCCGATCAGGCACTTAAATTTTATATTAAGACCAATTTTTATCTCAATGAACACCACAATATTCTGGGTACCTGGTTTCGGCTTCATTTTGTAGAAAATGAAGGTATGGCCTATGGCTGGAAATTGGGAGGAGAAAGTGGTAAAATGATCCTGACGTTGTTCAGGCTTGGAGCCGTTGTTTTTGGTGTTTGGTATTTGCGTAGCATTATTCAAAAAAAATATAACCGTGGCTTTATTGTTTGTGCGTCCTTAATTTTTGCGGGAGCATTGGGCAACTTAATTGACAGCATGTTTTACGGGATAATATTTGAGGAGAGTATCTCAGGGAGTTATGCCGTTGCAAAAGCATTCCCTGCACATGGCTATGCAGGTTTTCTTCATGGTAAAGTGGTGGATATGCTCTATTTCCCCATCATCAGTGATGCACATTTTCCTGAGTGGGTGCCTTTCTGGGGAGGTGATGAATTCGAGTTTTTTCGCCCCATTTTTAACCTGGCTGATGCGGCAATCTCGACAGGTGTAATTACAATCTTAGTGTTTCAAAAAAGATTTTTTAAACACCACACTCCACCTGCAAAACATAGTACCATAGAAACAGGCGCAGTGGTAAATGATGATGTGCAGGTGCAATAAAAAGCCCCTTTTTTCAGGGGCCTTGGTCTTAATCAATTTTTCCAACCATATTGGCGGGGATCACCCATTCATCAAAATCTTCCGGGGTTACATAACCAAGCTTTACAGCCATTTCTTTTAAAGTGGTTCCTTCCTTATGTGCTTTTTGGGCTATTTCCGCAGCTTTATAATAACCAATTTTTGTATTAAGAGAAGTAACCAGCATCAGGCTGTTATCAAGGTGTTTTTTGATATTCGCTTCAATGGGTTGCAATCCAATAGCACATTTGTCATTGAACGAAACACAGCCGTCGCCAATAAGCCTTGCACTGTGCAGGAAGTTATAGATCATCACAGGTTTAAATACATTCAATTCAAAGTGGCCCATACTGCCACCAATACCGATGGTAACATCATTGCCCATCACCTGTGCTGCTATCATCGTCAAAGCTTCGCACTGGGTTGGGTTTACTTTGCCGGGCATTATTGATGAACCAGGCTCATTATCAGGAATAAAAATTTCACCTATACCAGAGCGTGGACCCGAAGACAACATCCGGATATCGTTGGCGATTTTCATCAAACTTACCGCTACTGTTTTCAAAGCGCCATGCGTTTCTACAATTGCATCATGTGCAGCCAGGGCTTCAAATTTATTTTCTGCAGTAATAAACGGCAGGCCTGTTAGTATAGCGATATGTTTTGCCACATTCTCTGAATAACCTTCTGGTGTATTGATACCAGTACCAACGGCAGTACCGCCCAAGGCAAGTTCACCTAAGTGAGCCAGCGTATTCTTAATTGCTTTTAATCCATGATTCAATTGAGATACGTAGCCGCTAAACTCCTGGCCTACTGTCAACGGGGTAGCATCCATAAAATGGGTACGGCCGATCTTTACCACCTTCATAAATTCTTTGCTCTTTGCAGCCAGTGTATCCCGTAGTTTTTCTATTCCAGGTATGGTAATCTCTATCAAAATTTTATAAGCTGCAATATGCATGGCCGTGGGGAAAGTGTCATTGCTTGATTGTGATTTATTTACATCATCGTTTGGATGTAAAAACTTTTCTTTATCATCCAGTTTGCCTCCATTGATCACATGTCCACGGTATGCCACTACTTCATTCACATTCATATTACTTTGGGTACCGCTGCCGGTTTGCCACACCACCAGTGGGAACCAATTGTTTAATTTATCCTCCAGTATTTCATCACATACTTTGCCGATCAGTACAGCTTTTTCTTTGGATAATACCCCTGCATCCAGGTTGGTCAATGCAGCGGCTTTTTTAAGATAGGCAAATGCCTTAATAATTTCTTTGGGCATCTTGTTTATGTCCTCAGCAATTTTGAAATTATCAATGCTACGCTGGGTTTGGGCACCATAATACGCATCAACAGGTACTTTTACTTCACCCATTGTATCTTTTTCAATTCTGTATTCCATAATGTAAAGAATTTTTGAATTGCAAAGGTAATTGTAAACAAACCACTGAAAGATGATGCAGGTCGTTATTGTTTATTTTTTGAAAAAATAACATGAGATAAACCCTGGCAAATAATCCAAAACAAAAGAAAACATATATTTTTTAGGAAATTCTCACGTTATAAGTTTTTATGAGCCAGGCAGAAGTACAACTATTAAGCCTTATGGGCGTCGCACTCTTGTACTTTTTATTGCTATTGAGCAAATTAAAACCTGCTTACTTATTCTTCACCCGGATATAGTCAAACCTTTGTTGGAATCAAGCTTATTTAATAGCTTTAAATTGCATTCCTAAATAGCAAAAAAACATCGTATGAAAAGACGGGAATTCTTAAAGTATGCATCATCGGTCGCCGTCTTACTGGCGAATGGAGATGTACTTCGTGCCGGTGAATTAAATATTGAAGAGTGGAGTAAGGGCAAAGTTAAATTACGCTTCGTGGTAGCTTCAGACGGGCATTATGGGCAAAGCGGAACGCCGTATGAAGAATATTTTGCCACCCTAGTCAATCGTGTAAATGAAGAACATGCTAAAGACCCGTTTGCCTTTTGTATGATCAACGGCGATATTATTCACGATGATAAAAATCATTTTCCGGCAGCTAAAAGCGCACTGGATAAACTGAAACTGAAGTATTATGTAAGCCAGGGCAACCACGACCATTCTACACCTCAGGAATGGGAAGATACCTGGAAGATGCCGGTGAATCACGATTTTACCATAAATAAAAACACTTTTTTAATAGCCACTTCATCTAATGAAAAAGGTACTTACCTGTGCCCTGATATAAACTGGCTCACAACTAAGCTTGAACAGCATCATAAACAGCAGCATGTATTTGTTTTTGTACACATTAACCCTGTGAAGCAAACCACACACGCAGTTAACTGTCCGGAAATGCTGGAGCTTTTTGCGAAGCATAAAAATATAAAGGCCGTATTTAATGGCCATGACCACGATGAGGAAGGAATTAAAATGAAGAATAACATACCCTTTATTTTCGATGCACATTTTGGTGGCAACTGGGGTACGCCTTATCGCGGGTTCCGGGTGGTGGAACTGATGAAAGATAATTCCATTGTAACTTATATAATGAATCCATCTGAAAAGATCAATGCAGCCACTTTATAATTTATACTGCTAACAATTATCGAATGAAAAAGCATTTTATATTTATTTGCACACTGCTCGTTACTGTACAAATACTCACAGCGCAATTACCAACACCTACCAGCCAGCAATTGCAATGGCATGATATGGAGTTTTACCTGTTTACTCATTTTGGTCCCAACACATTTACGGACAAGGAATGGGGCGAAGGAACTGAGAAGGAAGAAATTTTTAACCCAACAAAACTGGATTGCAGGCAGTGGTGCCGGGTTGCAAAAGCTGCAGGGGCAAAGGGAATCATCATTACAGCCAAACATCACGACGGGTTCTGCTTATGGCCAAGCAAATATTCAACGCACACTGTTCGTGAAAGCAAATGGAAAAATGGGAAGGGCGATGTTTTGAAAGAACTGTCGATGGCATGTAAAGAATATGGCTTAAAGTTCGGCATATACATTTCACCATGGGATAGAAATCACCCTGACTACGGCACCGCAAAATACAATGATGTCTTTGTAAATATGATGACAGAAATTTTCACAAACTATGGGCCTATTTGGGAACTCTGGTGGGATGGCGCAAATGGAGAAGGCCCGAATGGAAAGCGTCAGGTGTATGATTGGAACCGGTTTAAAAAAACAGTAAAAACCATTTCGCCCAACACTGTAGTCTTTAGTGATATCGGGCCACATATAAGATGGGTGGGAAATGAAAAAGGGATAGCAGGCCAAACCAATTGGAATACATTAGATACCGTCGGCTTTAGTGCGGGTATGGGTGCACCACATGTAGACACATTAAATAGGGGAAATGCAAATGGCAAATTTTGGATCCCGGCCGAATGCGATGTTAGCATCAGGCCGGGATGGTTTTATCACAAAGAAGAAGACGAAAAGGTGAAATCACCCGAAGAATTATTTGACTTGTATTTAAAATCCGTTGGGAGGGGCGCTACCTTATTGTTGAATGTGCCACCGGATAGGAGAGGGCTGTTTCATGAAAATGATTCTGCGGCATTGGTAGGGTTTAAAATATTAAAGGATAGAAATTTTAAAAGAAACCTGCTTCTGACTGCGACGATAAATGTATCCTCTGGCAATACTATAAAAAGTAGGGGATTAGTTAATGATAATAATCCCAATACATTTGCTGAGATAGCCGCAAAGGAAAATGAGAAATTGCAAATACATTTTACAAAGCCAACGAATGTGAATTGTATTGTACTGAAAGAATTTATAAAAAAGGGGCAGGCAGTTGCAAAGTTTTACATTGAAGTACTAAGCAACGGCACAAGCGAAAAATTTATGCATAGCACCTTCGGACATAAAAGGATTATTACTTTTCCGGCAAGGCTGGCAACTGATATTTTTGTTCATGTTTTAGAGAGCAAGCAGCCTGCCAAAATTGCAGAAGTAGAAGCTTATTTAATTGATGATAAACTGGTGGAAACATCTAGTGATTCAAAACAGTAGCGTATATTTTTAAGTGCCCGGAAGATGATCATTTTCCCGAAAAATTAGTTTTGCGTTTTTCCAAAAATGCGTTTGTCCCTTCCTTCATGTCTTCCGTGGCAAAGCATTCACCAAAGGCGTCGATCTCGGTCGCATAACCATTTTTAGTTTCGTCATACACTGCATTGGCAGCCCGTATGCAGGCAGCGATAGCCAGTGGAGCTTTTGTATTGATCACTGATAAAAGAGCAATTGTTTTACTCAACAACTCATCCAGGGGTACCACATAATTCACCAGGCCATATTGAAGAGCAGCAGCCGAATCGATCAAACTGCCACTAATAAGCATTTCAATCGCACGGCCTTTTCCGATTAGTTGTGTTAACCGCTGGGTACCGCCATATCCAGGGATCAGACCAAGATTTACTTCCGGCTGGCCAAACTTCGCAGTGTCAGATGCAATACGAAAATGACAAGCCATCGCCAACTCACACCCACCTCCCAACGCAAAACCATTTACGGCTGCCACGATTGGCTTTGAACTGTTTTCTATTTTAAAGAAAATATCCTGTCCCCTTTTAGCCAAGGCAACGGCTTCTACTTTCCCCAACCCATTAAATTCCGTAATGTCAGCCCCTGCAACAAATGCTTTTGCACCTGCTCCGGTAATAATGGCTGATTTTATTTCAGGGTTATTTTGTATTTCATTCACAGCAGTATCAAGATCTGTGAAAACAGCTTTGTTTAAGGCATTTAATTTGTCGGGCCTGTTGATGGTAATGGTAAGAATTCCATTTGCAACATCAGTTAAAAGCGTTTGGTACATGCAGTATGTTTTTTCAAAAATAAGAATAAAACGGTCATTGTGCAGGTGTTGAAATTCTTATGCCACTAGCTCACTTTGATACCGAACACCATTAGTGTGATACGCCGTCCATTGTTGATTCATCGCTGGAATTATTCGCCGCATCAGCAATTTTACTGCTATTCAATGTTGTTTTTCCTGCATAGGCAAGTGCTGCTGTTAATAGTATAAACATAGCTTTTTTTAATGCTGGCATTAGCAGCAGGCGCTCACTTTTAATTTTATTTGAATTATTTTCTATTATCTCAATTCCCGCAATGGCCAGCTTACCGGCTACAAAGAATGTCCAGATTACCAACAGCATTTTAGTATATAATTCAAAACCTTCGGCTACGGTAAATGGAAATTCGTAAAATAATATTCTTACCAATATGTATAAGAATGTTGAAGAAAGGAAGGCAAAGAAGAAGGATCCTTTTAAGTACATAATTGTTTTATTGCCTGGTACACTGATCATATTTTGACTATTCTGTTTCATTGCTTCTTTATTATAAAATTTATTTTTAATTTATTTTTTAAAACAAAGCCGGTTTAATAATAAACCAGCTTTGTATAAACACCCTCAAACTATACCTAAAGATCCCTTACTATTTATTGAACAATTAGTTCGCAGACAGCTCCGCCGGAAAATCTCCTACTGTATTCAGGCTAATCATTCCAATAGTTTGTATGGTTGATTTACCTGCGCCATTGATTGTTATATCAAGGATGTCATTGTCTAATATGTCGATGCTGCTTACGGTAGATGCACCGTGGACATATATGCTGAACAGTGCTGAGGCCGGTACAAATACCACAACGTTGTCCTTGCAAAAATCTTCTGACGAATTGGTAATAATTAATTCGCCATTTTGGATTTTAACAGTGGTATTTTTCACGGCGCTTATTTCACCAATAATTTGTATCTCACTCATTTCATTGCTGGTGAGTACAACTTCTACGTTATTGTAAACTTTCAAAGATGTTACAATTTCATCTGTTTTGATTTCTTTCACTGCGATAATACCCATGGTGCTTGTTTGAGCAAATGAGCTTGCTGCTATGGCGATTACGAGTGTTAATAATGATAACTTTTTCATGATTTTTATTTTATTTTTTGTTTCTGATGTAAAATTGCATCGGATTCAAACAAAATAAAAGGTGATCATGAGCGGAGTGGCGCAATAGGCGGGTGAAGTGTATTTTTAATTAATTGAAGTGTGAAGTGGTCAATGGGGTCAATGGTGAATGGTGAATGGTCAATGGTCAATTGAGAATGGTGAACGTGGCCGATGGTGAATGTCGTGAATGGTGAATCAATGTTGTTTAGTTAAGGATTGGAGTTTCCTGGCTCCTTATTGCTGAAAATGTACAAGGGAGTGACACAACGATGTTAAATTGGAAAACAAATGCTTGTAAACAAACAATTCTTAACTAAACGACATTGAATGGTGAATGGTTGAGTCTGAGTGCCCATTGCCGATTCACCATTGACCATTCACGATTTCCCCTAAAAATTTCTATGCTCCTGTACCCAGTCTTTTATGTAAGCTGCAATATCGGTAGTAGTTGTGCCTGGGGGAAATAATTTGCCAACGCCCATTTCGTTTAGTGATTTCATGTCATCATCTGGAATAATGCCGCCGCCTGTCAGCAGTACGTCAGTCATTTCCTTTTCGTTCATCAGCTTTATTATTTTGGGGAAGATGGTGTTGTGTGCACCACTTAAAATACTAATACCAATTGCATCCACATCTTCCTGCAGGGCAGCATTCACAACCATTTCAGGCGTTTGACGCAGACCGGTGTAAATCACTTCCATCCCCGCATCCCTCAAAGCGGTTGCAATGATCTTTGCTCCTCGGTCGTGTCCATCCAAACCACATTTTGCAACCAATACACGGATGGGGCGTTTAATATCTGAAGACATTGTATTATCTTTTAATTATTGTAAAAGTAATCTATTCACTAAATTTAAATTATATAACTCCCATTATGAAGTACCGCAAATTTGGTAATACCGACTTGCAAGTAAGCGAAATCGGGTTTGGCGCCTGGGCAATTGGCGGCAACGCCATGGTAGGAAATACTCCCATTGGCTGGGGTAAAACTGATGATGAAACTTCTGTTGCCGCTATAAAGAAATCATTGCAATGCGGCATTAATTTTTTTGACACTGCGGATTTTTATGGGCTTGGCCACTCGGAAGAATTGCTTGGCAAACAGTTGGGCAGTGATCCGGATATCATAATTGCTAGCAAAGTGGGCCATCGAAAGATAAACGACACCATACAATTTGATTACACAAAAAAATACATTTTAGAAGCTTGCGAGTTAAGCCTGAAGCGGCTAAAACGGGAGGCTATAGATTACTACCAGTTGCACACTGCAAGAATGAACCATCTTGAATCAAAAGAATGTACCGAGGCTATGGACTTACTGCAGCAACAAGGAAAAATCCGTTACTGGGGATTATCACTCAATACTTTTTACCCCGGCCCTGAAGCGGATTTTATGATGAATAATAATTTGGGAAATGGTTTCCAGCTTGTATTCAATATAATCAATCAACGGGCAAAAGATATTATGCAACAAGCCAGGGAGCATAACTATGGCGTGATTGCCCGTATGCCCTTACAATTCGGATTATTAACCGGTAAGTTTACAAACGATGCTAAATTCACCCCGGATGATCACCGTAGTTTTCGGTTTAATAAAAAAATATTAACGGATTCCCTGGTTGCATTGGAAAACCTGGTATGGCCTGTCAGCGAAAAATACGGCATTAGCAAAACGTCACTTGCATTAAGCTATATTTTAAGCTACAATGAAGTCAGTACAGTAATTCCGGGCATTCGTACAGCTCAACATGCAATAGATAATACTACAGACATTATCCAATTATCAAAAGAAGATGTGAAAATTATCGAAGAAGCCTACGCCACACATTTCTCTGCTATCGTACAACAAATGGAGCAGCAAGGCTGAAACACTAATTCTTAGTTCTTAACGTTTAATTCATAAATAATAAATGCAAGTGGCTATCAACTAATAACTCAATTCAGCTCCAGCTCCGGCTATCCGCTCCAAGTCCTCACTACGCTTCGCTTCGTTCCGGGCTTTCCGCTCCTATCCGGCATCCCGTAAGCAGCAGTGTTTCAATGAAGCTTTATACGCTATGCACTAGTGGCCGCCAGGCCATTAAATCTTTCCAAAGCAGTAAGTATCCTGCCGGTCGTTTCTTCTTTTCCAATTGTTTCCGCTATTACAAATACAGCAGGTCCCATTTTTGTTCCTACCAGCATTATCCGGAGAATCATTTGCAATTCGCCTGCTTTTATGTTTTTTGCAATTGCCGTTGCTTTAAATACTTCTTCCATAGCAACAGCATCCCAGCTTTTCAGGCTATTAAATTCACTTATCAGCAGATTGAAATAGGCAGTTTTTCCTTCATCCCATTTTGGCTTTACCGAGACTTCGTCAAAGCTCACAGGTGCCTCAAAAAAGAATCCCGCCTGCATATAAAAATCCGGTAACAACGAACAGCGTTCTTTTACCAGGTTCATCACTTTGTGTAAATAATCGTCGTCTATATTTTTAATACCCTTGCCTTCAAAGATTTCTTTTACTCTTCCGTGGTAATTTTCAACATCCAGTTTTTTTATCCATTCATGGTTAAACCACTTCGCTTTTTCGAAATCGAATTTTGCTCCACCCTTGTGCACTTTTTCTATGCTGAATTTATCTACCAGTTGTTCCAAAGAAAATATTTCCTGCTCCGTACCGTCATTCCATCCCAATACTGCCAACAGGTTGATAAACGCCCCCGGTAAAAATCCTATCTCCTTAAATCCCTTTGTTATCTCATTGCTCGCCGGATCAATCCAATCCATCGCATACACAGGAAAACCCAATCGGTCACCGTCCCGTTTGCTGAGTTTTCCATTTCCATCAGGCTTCAATATCAATGGCAGGTGAGCCCATTGAGGCATATTATCAAGGCCAAAAAGGTATTTCCATAAAAGAATATGTATCGGTGCACTAGGCAGCCATTCTTCACCTCTGAAGGCGTGGCTAATTTTCATTAAATAATCATCCACCACCACAGCAAGATGGTAAGTAGGCATGCCATCAGCTTTCAGCAGCACTTTATCATCCACATTATTGGTATCAAATTCCAATTCACCCCTTATCATGTCGGTGAACGGTATCGTTTCACCCTCATCTACTTTTATTCTTATCACATAAGGCGTTCCTGATGCTATTAATGCAGCTGTTTCGACGGGCGATAAGCTCAAAGAATTGTTCATCTTCATCCTCACACGATGATCGTATTGCAAACTATTACTGCCGGTCGCTTTCAAATTTTCTCTCATCTTCTCAATCTCCGCAGGAGTGTCAAATGCATAATAAGCATTGCCGTCGGCTACCAATTGTTCCGCATATTGGCGGTAGCTTTCCTTTCTTTCGCTTTGGCGGTAAGGGCTATATGGTCCGCCATGTAATACGCTTTCATCCGGTACTAATCCACACCAGTCGAGGCAATCAAAAATGTATTTTTCAGCACCAGCAACCAATCTCGCCTGGTCTGTATCTTCAATGCGAACAATAAATTCACCGCCATGTTTTCTGGCATATAAATAATTAAATAGTACGGTTCTTACGCCGCCTAAGTGTAAGCCCCCGGTAGGACTGGGTGCAAAGCGAACTCTTACTTTATCAAACATCCGGCAAAGATAAAGCCCCGCAAGAAATGTTCATAGATAAACATTGCATTGAATTAATACGCATAGTCCGAGAGTTAAACTGGGTGAAATCAGTTTTTAAAAATAAATTTGCGTATGTTTTATTTTATTAAAACGCCGTGGTGGCTGCAACGCTTGTACAGCAATTGCATTTGGCATATACCCTCAACGGAAAAAGTTATCTATCTGACTTTTGATGATGGGCCTGACCCTGTGGCTACTACTTTTGTTTTGGATGTTTTAAAGAAATATGACGCAAAGGCTACCTTCTTTTGCATAGGGCAAAACGTGCTGGAGCAACCGTCAGTGTACGAACGAATTGTAAATGAGGGCCATGCAGTAGGCAATCATACATTTAATCACTTGAATGGATGGAAAACCAGCGATGACATGTACATGGAAAACATTGCGGAAGCGAAAAAATATATTCATTCCCAATTATTCCGGCCGCCGTATGGGAAAGCGACGAAATTTCAATTGAAACTGATTTCAGGTGTTAGGCATAAATTTAAAACCATTATGTGGACTGTATTGAGTGGGGATTTCGATGAAAAAGTTACTGAAAAACAATGCCTTAAAAATGTTCTAAATAAAACGGGTAAGGGATCCATCGTTGTATTCCACGATAGTAAAAAAGCCTATAAAAAAATACAGTTTACTTTGCCTAAAGTACTGGAATATTTCCATGACAAAGGGTATCATTTCGAAAGAATTTCTACTTAGAATTTAAATACTGGGTTACTTAAAAAAGAATGGGCCTGGGTAGAAACCCTGGCCCGTTTTTAATCCGTACCCTATGAAAACTGACCGAAAGGTACAAAGTAGTTTTTGTATTAACAATATATTTTTTAACATATTTTTTAACAAGATAATCACACAATTTATTAATCGTTTTAAATACAATGATTGTGGTTTTCAGGGGAGTGTTTTTTAAGAATGGCATCTGTTTAATTCCATTGTTAATTATAAAATGCTTTAAATATGCTATTGGTTTGCAGATGAGGCTCCTTAATTAAACCAGCGAGATAACAAAGAATAATTTTATCACTTTATTTTTTTTTAATGAAATTAATAGATACACATTGCCACCTCTATGCTGAAGAGTTTACCGCTGATATTGATGAAGTAATTCAAAGAGCACAGGCAGAAGGAATTGCTAAATGTTTTCTGCCCTGCATTGACAGTTCCGCTATACAACCAATGATAGCACTTGAGCACCGTTATCCTGAAATGTGTTTTGCAATGATGGGGTTACACCCCTGTTCAGTAAAGGCAAATTATAAGGAGGAGCTAAGTATCGTTGAAGAATGGCTTGGTAAACGAAAATTTGCAGCAGTAGGGGAAATAGGGCTCGATCTTTTTTGGGATAAAACCTTTCTTAAAGAGCAGGAAGATGCTTTCAGGATCCAGCTTGAATGGTCGATCAAATATGGACTGCCTATTTCTATTCATACCCGTAATGCAATGCAACAAACTATTAATATTGTTAAGGAATATGCACCCAAAGGAGCAAAAGGTATTTTTCATTGTTTTGGCGGTAGCTACGAAAGTGCAAGGGAAATAATAAACGCAGGATTTTACCTCGGAATAGGAGGAGTTGTCACCTATAAAAATGCCGGGCTTGCGGAAGTATTAATGAAGGTTGACTTGAAACACATGGTTTTAGAAACAGATGCACCTTACCTTACGCCAGTGCCTTTTAGGGGAAAAAGAAATGAATCCAGTTACTTAAAATATTTGGTAACCAGGCTGGCGGAAATAAAAAATTGTTCAGTTGAAGAAGTATCTGCAGCTACGAATGCAAATGCTGAAAAAATATTCGTCTTATAAGCTTCGAAACTGTATTTTTGCCATCCCTAAAAATACCTTTACTACTTAAAGAGAATCGGTAGTTGAATAAGGTATTTGTTATCCGGAGACTTGTCCGAGTGGTTGAAGGAGCACGCCTGGAAAGTGTGTATAGGGGAAACTCTATCAAGGGTTCGAATCCCTTAGTCTCCGCAATAAAACTTTAAGCCTGCAAATAAAATTTGCAGGCTTAATTTTTGTTACGATCAGGCAAATGCGCTCAAATAAACACATCTTTAATCATGGGTGATTTCATCTTTCGGGTTTGTTCTGCCAGGAAATCCCGGAAATTTGGTTGTTGCCCCATAAGTACTTCTCATAACTATCATATCCATATCCCCCTTTCCATCTCCAAATTTTGATAAGTAAATAAGCCTTCAAAGACTATTGGTGCTGCCTCCTATAATACGCCCGATATTTTGAGCAACAAAAAAGTCCTTCCGGCTAACCGGAAGGACTTTATAAAAGTAATTGAGAATTAAATTATTTGATATCAATTACATTAGCGTCTCCACCACCAATGCTCTTATCAGTAGCAATCCTGTCAGCGCTAATACCTAATGTTTCAACAAGGTAAGTCTGAATTGCTGCTAATTTCTTATCTGCAAGAGATTGTTGTGCTTTAGATGCACCTGGGTAAGCCGTGATTGTAATTGTACAAGTCGGTTTCTCCTGCAATTTAGCTGCTACATTAGATAACATAGCTTTTGCATCTGCATTCAAACTTGTTCCTTTCATTGAAAGGCTAGGATAATCAGTTGGGCAATCGCCAACCATGTGGCCTGATTTCATCAATGAATCTAAAGTAGCGCAACAAGCTGGTTCCGGGCATTTACCAACACCATCAGCATCAACAGGTTGACATTCTGTAGGAGTGATTAATTGTTTGTCTTTCCAATCTGGTACGCCATCACCATCTGTATCTCTTGTTACACCATGGCTATCAACTGGTGAACCTGCGGGAGTGTTTGGTTCTCTATCGAACATATCAGCCACACCATCGCCATCTGTATCGTTCTTTAAAGCATCGATAGCTGTTTTAACAGTATCGATCTGGCTTTGAAGATTACTGTTAGTTCTTGCTGCAGGGTTATCAAACAATAACTGCTGTTTAGCTTGACTTCCTAAAGCAAATTCCAAACCTAAGAAACCATAAGAGAATTTGTCTTTATGAAGAGTATTGCCTCTTGTAGTCCAATAAGAAGAACCATCAAGATTATCTCCATCAAAGAAATGCATACGGTATCCAAGATCAAGGTTGATCAGTTTTGACACATTGATTTTGAAACCAAGGCCTACTGGTACAAATAATTCGGTCTTTGGATTTACATTATCATACGGAGTTGTAGGATCTGTAAGTGATGTCTTGCTGATTTTAGGTTCGTAACTTACTAAACCTGCTCCTGCTGAAACATAAGGAACGATTGTGTTTTTTTCCCTAAGAAAATTGATATTTCCAAAAGTTAATTGTCCACTAAGGCTACCAGCCCATTTCAAATCAGTTTCAAAAGATCTTATAATTCTGTCAGTAGCTGGTTGTCCATTACCATATTTACCATCTTGATTACCTTTTAATTTCCCCTTAAGGAAATCTGCCTGTACGGCCAGGTAATGATTAAACTGGTATCTTACGTTTGCTCCATATCCCAGAGCAATTTGTGGATTTACGAAGTCATTGGATCCTCCAATAACTATAGAAGGTGACAGCGCACCAGCATTAAGACCAACAGAAAATTTTCTGAATTCTTTACTACCAGTAAATGGTTTAACGGTAGTGTAAGTGGTTTCTTGTGCAAAGACCGAAGCGGTACATGCAAAAAGTAAAACACTGAGGGCGATTTGTTTCCATTGAAAACGCAGCATAAGGCATTAATTTTATTACTTAAGAAGTAAGGTGATATAATTTATGGGCAAATATAATATAAAAATTTAAAAAAGAAGTTTTGAGTGAATTAAAATGAGAAGAAATATGAATTATGTAAGTTTTTTTAAAATATTCAGTGCGAAGGATTTGATATAATGCATTTAATTGCCTACGGTATAATTAAGATAGAATTGGATCGATATAGTGTGCAACCAATACAGCCTCGAAAGAAGATATAATAATTCTTTTAGTTATTTAATTCCGACTGAACAAATCGAATCCACTTATTTGCCCTATTTATATTAGCTCTTTGAAATGCTTTTAAAAAACTTCTAAATTATATAAGAGCTGTAAGAAAGAAACCCCTACTTTTGCGCAAAAAATAGCTCTATAAAGTTATTTATTTGGTGATTCCTGCAAACCAATTTGATTCGCCCGCAAACATCAAAAGGGAACCTGCATAATTAAATGCACATGTACCATGTAACGCAATCAGGGAATTTGCTGATATTTTATCCATTTAACTTTTTTTAGAACTATAATTATCAACTCTTTCCAATGTGACTAAGAGAGGCGAAGCCGTGAAAATATTGCAGGGAAGCGGCTAAGATTAAATAAATATTAAGTTGCAAATGGTAATAACGTCGCTAAATATAAGAGAGAAAAATAGTTGATAATTCGAGAAATGACTTTATTTTAAAGTCATTTAAAACGTAACATTTTTTTAATAAAGAGATATTCTATAGAATATATATGTATCAGGGATTAATAGAAAAAAACAAAAAGTTAGCTGTAATTGGATTAGGGTATGTTGGGCTGCCGATTGCATTGGAATTTGCAAAAAAAATTAAAGTAATTGGGTTTGATATCAATGCCAAAAGAGTAGAAATGATGCGTAACGGCATTGATCCAAGCCAGGAATTGGAACAAGAGGCTTTTATGGACTGCGATATAGAGTTTACAAATGATCTGCAAGTATTGAAAGAGGCCAATTTTTTTATTGTTGCCGTACCTACTCCGGTGGATGAACATAATATACCGGACCTGGTTCCAGTACAAAGAGCAAGTGAAACTTTAGGAAAAGTTATAAAAGAGGGTGATTATGTAGTCTTTGAAAGTACAGTTTATCCTGGTTGTACAGAAGACGATTGCCTACCAATCATTGAAAATATATCAGGTTTAAAAAACATAATAAATTTCAAAACCGGTTATTCTCCGGAGAGGATTAATCCTGGTGATAAAGAACATACTTTGGCAAAAATCATAAAAGTAGTAAGTGGGTGCGATGATGAAAGCCTTGACGTAATTGCCAAAGTATATGAATTGGTTGTAACAGCGGGGATTCACAAAGCTTCCTGTATAAAAGTGGCGGAGGCGGCCAAAATAATTGAAAACACCCAGCGTGATTTGAATATAGCGCTAATGAATGAACTTTCCATAATTTTTGACAAGATGGGAATCAACACATATGAAGTATTAGAAGCAGCCGGAACTAAATGGAATTTTTTAAAATTTCAACCAGGTCTGGTGGGGGGACATTGCATTGGAGTAGACCCCTATTACCTTACTTATAAATCCAGGGAATTGGGTTATGACAGTAAAGTGATTTTAGCGGGTAGGGTTATTAATGATGGAATGGCAGGTTATATAGCTAAAAAGGTTTTGCAGCATATTATTAAAAATAATGGCAATGTTAAACATGCGAAGGTGCTGGTGATGGGGGCTACATTTAAGGAAAATGTAAGTGATATACGTAACAGTAAAGTCGCTGATGTTGTAAAAGAATTGAAATCTTTTTCATTAAATGTAGATATAACTGATCCGCATGCCGAAAGTGATGAGTTAAACCATGAATATGGGTTTTCACTTTTACATCAACTTGCAGATGATTATGATGCTGTCATTATTGCTGTGCCACACAATGATTACAAAAAATTAGATGATGCTTATTTTGTGGGCATTACAAATCCGGGGGCATTGATCGCTGATTTGAAAGGTATTTTTCGGGGCAAAATAGCCAGCAGAAATTATTGGAGCCTGTAAATAGTATTTATTCAAACAATTTTTATACTATGATATTTCATACAAAAGATATTTCCCAGGATAATTTCTTGGTAACGGGTGGCGCCGGATTTATTGGCGGCCATACTGCGGAGTACTTGCTAAAACATGGCGCTGCCAAAGTTCGGGTATTGGATAATTTGGTTAATGGCTTTCAAGCTACTTTAGATATACTTCGGCAGTATCCGGCTTTTGAATTTGTGGAGGGTGATATCAGGAATGCAGATATTTGTCAACAGGCTTGCAAAGAAATTAATTATGTAAGCCACCAAGCAGCCTTGGGTTCCGTCCCTCGTTCTATTTCTGAGCCGGTATATTTCAATGATGTAAATGTAGGTGGCTTTGTTAATATATTAAAAGCGTCGATAGATAACCATATTCGTGCCTTCGTTTATGCATCCTCTTCATCCGTGTATGGTGATGACCCAATACTACCCAAACTAGAAAGCAGGGTAGGAAAGTGCCTTTCACCTTATGCGGCTACAAAGAAAACAAACGAATTGTATGCTGGATTATTCGCTGATGTTTACGGAATAAAACTAATGGGCTTTCGATATTTTAATGTTTTTGGCCCCCGTCAGAATCCAGATGGGGATTATGCAGCTGTTATCCCTTTGTTTGTAAAAGGAATTATGAAACAATCGCCGGTATTTATCAATGGGGATGGGAAGCAAACAAGGGACTTTACCTATGTAGATAATGCCGTTCAGATAAATATCAAAGGAATGCTGACACAAAATGCTGAAGCTTTTAATAAAGTTTATAATGTAGCTGTAGGTGAAAACTTTTCGGTAAACTATTTATACAATGCTTGCAAGGAGTATTTGCAAAGTGACTTAGAGGCAACTATGAGGGGACAGCGGGCCGGGGACATCAAGAATTCACTTGCAGATATTTCGCTTGCTAAAAGTTTGCTGAAGTACGAGCCAACCAAAAAATTTCAAGTCGGTTTAATAGAGACAATTGAGTTTTTCAAGGATAAATATCTGTAATCGAAAGGCGGGATGCCATCAAAATGAGAGATGCAGCTACTGCATTTAATTTAAAAGCAACATTTTCCTACGATTTAAAATTATAAAACCCCATTAATTAATAATAATCTTTTTGTAGCCGTAGCATAATCTGTAATAGTAAAATTGTAAGCCTAGGATAATCTACAGTAGTAAGAAAAAATATAATTTTTTCTTAACCATGGTACAAAAATTTAAATAATGCCTTCTGTATTCATCAATTATTTTGATTGTAATTAATATGCTTTCCTGCACCGCTACCAAACAAGTGGTATATATGTATGATTTAAAAGATACTCCGTCTGGAAGTTTAAGCAAAGGACAAATAGCATTTGAAAATCAGATACAAAAAAGTGACCAGTTATGGATAACAGTAGGCGGCAGTAACCCTGGATTTGATTGCCCTTAATTCCGCCAATGGATTAGGTTCAGGTACTACCGCTACGTTAACCCCTACAACTGGTGCTGCCCTCGGGTACCTGGTAGAAGCAGATGGTAAAATTAAAATTCCCTATATAGGTAAAGTACAGGCCGAAGGCTTAACCCGCTTTCAGTTAGAAAATAGCCTTACTGAATTATTTAAAGACTATACAAAAAACCCGGAGGTAAACGTGCGGTTTTTAAATTATAATTATTCGGTAATGGGAGAGGTGAGAAACAGTGGTAGGTTTAATATGGTAAGTGAACGAACCACCATTTTAGAAGCCATTAGTATGACAGGCGATCTGACAGACCTTGGTAAGAGGGATAATGGATTGGTGGTAGGGGAAGTAAATGGCGAAATAAATTTTGCCAGGGTAAACCTTTTAACAAAAGGCCTTTTAAATCGCCGTATTATTATTTGAAAACAAACGGCCTGGTATATGTGTAGTTGGTGAACCCGAAATTCATCAACTTTCTATTTAGAAAATCTAAAATGAAAAATACTACCTCGGAAACCACGATGCATGCCGGAACTTAAAATATTTTTACTATTAACTTCCTGTCTGAAACTACAATCAATTTTATGAGAAAATTTACAGCGGTTTTATGGTATGCCCGATTAATTCTTATGTTTGCCGGGATTTACTTCTTTTTAAAAATCTGCATGCACCATTTCTTTCGAGTTTCCTGGTATTTCCTGTTGAGCGTTTTTTTGATTGCTTCTTTTACCTCGTGTATAAGTACTAAAAAGGTTGCTTATTTTAATGATGTAAAAGACTCCGCTCTTATTGCCTCAAATTCCGGGCTGGAGCCGGTAATACAAAAGAAAGATATTTTAAGCATTTCAGTAACTAGCCTGAGTACAGAAGCTACTGTTCTTTTTAATATGCCTAATTTACCCGTTACTCCTACACAGGCCACCAACAATACTTTTCAAACAGCAGGTTATCTTGTGAGCGAGGATGGCACCATTAAATTCCCCATATTGGGCAATATTTCTGCTGCGGGGCTTTCACAAAAACAGTTGGAAAATACCATCACCCAGTTGCTTATTGATAAAAAATTATTGTTCGACCCGATTGTTACTTCGCGATTTTTAAATTTCAGGGTTACTGTATTAGGGGAAGTTCTACGGCCCGGTGTAGTATATGTGCCCAGTGAACAAATAAGTATTCTGGAAGCTATAGGCCAGGCAGGAGATCTTACCATTTATGGACTGCGTGATAATGTAATACTGATCAGGCAGGAAGGTGGAGAGAAACTGGTAAAGCGTTTAAACCTCAATTCATCCCAAATATTAAAATCCCCTTATTTCTTTTTAAAATCAAACGATGTTTTGTATGTACAGCCCGGAAAAGAAAAAATAGCCAGCATCAACCGTACCCAACAATTATTACCTGTTGTCCTTAGCGGCCTTTCCCTTATAATTATAATACTAACCAATGTATTTAAATGATAATTTTTATCCAGCATATTAAAAAATAATTTTACCTGAATGCAACAACCAACAAAGCATAATGATTTAGAGGAGACAAACGAATTTTCACTGGCTGATCAATTTTACAATTACCTCTCCTACTGGCCATTTTTTGTACTCCTGCTACTCTTTGGTATAACCGGCGCTTGGCTGTACCTGCGTTATAAATTGCCGGTATATCAAACAACGGCCACCGTGTTAATAAAAGATGATAAAAATGCTCCTGGCAAAGATATGCTGCAGGCTTTCGATATGTTTGGTTCCAAAAAAAATGTGCTAAATGAAATAGAAGTATTGCAGTCAAAAACATTGATGCAGGAAGTGGTAAAAAATTTAGTTCTCTACGCCCCGGTAACAATAGAAGGCAGAGTCAGAAGCCAATCCGCGTATGTATTATCTCCTATTGTGATTGAATCAAAAGCCCCGGACTCTTTAAAAACCGTAAAGAAAATTAACTTTAAATATAATGGATCAACGCAGGTAGTAAATATAGACAAGAAAAATTATCATTTAAATCAATGGGTAAATACCCCCTTTGGCATCTTTCGTTTTCTTCCCAACAAATATTATCATCCTGTTGATAAAACAGATAATGAATATGATTTTTATTTTTCATTGATTAGTGTAAAAAGTGCAGCAAACAATGTCCTCAGTATCATAAATATAGCATCTTCAAATAAGCAATCTACGGTGATTGATCTCACTATTGATGGCGAAGTTCCCAAAAGAGGAGAGGATATTTTAAATGAATTATTAAAAGTGTATAATCATGCAGCTATCCTTGATAAAAACATCCTGGCTGCCAATACGCTGAAGTTTGTAAACGACCGGCTGAGTTATGTAGTAAATGAATTGGACTCTGTAGAAGGCCGGTTGCAAAACTTTAAGGCACGTAATAAAATAACAAACATCAGTGAGCAAGGAAAAATTTATTTAGAGACAGTAGCTGTCAACGATCAAAAGATTAGTGATATCAATATGCAGATAGCTGCGCTGGACCAGGTAGAGAATTATGTGCGCAGCAAAGGCGGACAGAGTGGTATTGTACCAGCCACATTTGGAGTAGCCGACCCGGTATTGACAGAATTATTAAAAAAATCATCTGAACTTGAATTACAATATACCCAAACCATAAAGATAGTACCGGAAAACAACCCGGCTGTTATCGCACTGGTAGATGGAATTAATAACTTAAAACCCGGCATTCTCGAGAACATACAAAGCAAGCGAAGAAATTTAGTAGCCAGTAGAAATGATTTGGCAGGCACCAACTCCGGTTATTCTTCTTTGCTTACAACCATTCCACAACAGGAAAGGGAATTATTGGGTATTAGTAGGCAGCAGGCTATAAAAAATAATATTTATACCTTCCTGTTACAAAAACGGGAAGAGACTGCGCTGTCTTTTGCTTCTGCCGTGGCAGATAGCCGCATCATTGATAATGCCCAAACTACCGATGCCCCGGTTAGCCCCAATAAAAAAATGATATACCTGCTTACTATGATAGCTGCTTTAGCCCTTGGATTTTCGGTTATTTATATTAAAGAAATACTTACCCGAAGCGTACAACGACGATCTGATATTGAGAAATATACCGATATCCCATTTTTGGGAGAGGTAGCTAACGACAGTTCCAAATCTACTATTGTAATTGCAGAAGGCAAACGAAGCTTTATTGCCGAACAGTTCCGCCAGTTAAGGACCGCATTGGGGTATATGGGTATTGATGAAACCCATAAAAGGATACTTCTTACATCCAGTATTTCGGGCGAGGGGAAAAGTTTTATCGCTATAAATCTTGGCATCAGCCTGGCATTGATGGGAAAAAAAGTCGTGTTGCTTGAACTGGATCTGCGCAAACCAAAATTGAGTAATAATTTTAAAGTATCCCGCGATACAGGCCTTAGTAATTATTTGATTGGAAAAATACCTGTAGGGGACCTGGTAAAAAACACCGGTATAGATAATCTTTTTATGATACCTTCTGGACCCATACCACCCAACCCGTCAGAACTGATCTCAAATGCCAGGTTGCCGGAACTATTAACTTACCTGGAGAAAACATTTGATTATATTATTATAGATACAGCCCCTGTAAACCCCGTAACAGATGCATATATTATATCACCTCTTGTTGATGTAACGCTTTTTGTTATAAGGCACGATTATACGCCTAAAATATTTTTACAAAAATTAGAAGCACAGCATAAAATGAAAAGCCTTAAGAACGCTGCCATCATTTATAATGGCGTAAAGGGTAAGGGATTTGGTAAATCTGGATATGGTTACGGATATGGATACGGTTATACTGAAGAGGCTGATAATAAAGGATGGAGAAAATTTTTCAAAATTAAGTAGCTGGAGAAGGGTGGTATTATATCACATCTCTTCAGGCTAAATGTAACTGTGAAAACGGTGAAGCTATGTATAAAAATGGGAGTAATTATTTAATCCATACACTAACAGAAATTCTTCATCAAGGGTTATCCAAAAACTAGTTTTAGTATCATTCCATTTGGCCGATACCTTCTAACCCTGTAGAATTAATGAGTGGTAGAGGCTCCCCACCTTAATGGATAAATTTTCATTATTATTTTCCGGTTTTAATTAATGAACAACGGCAAATAATTACATAGACTCAAGCGAATGTTGAAAATGAAAAGCCAGATTATTTTTTTGCAGTTGACCCTTTTTTCTTAGTAATAATTATCCAAAACATTTTCCATCAGAATAAAAGAACATGGTTTAATTTTTTTAGGCGTGCCTTTGAAAAATTGTTTAAAGTTTCTTTAAGAATGGAATGAATAAAATTGTTATTATTTATTAATGGCACGCAATAAATTTATCCAGATTAAATTGCTTGGAATCAATACTTCAATACACTTCTAACAAAATAGATAACTGAATCTCAATATTAGCGATGAAAGTAAAAACAAATAAAAAAAATTACCTAAAATGTTTTCAGTAAGTGAAGGTATTGAACGTAGCAAAAAGTATAAGAAAAATACCTTAATATTGATTTTATGCCAAATACTAAGTTTAGGGTCAAGCCTGCTTTTAGTTCCAATAGTGCTTAAATATCTTGGAGTCAGTGAATACGGGATATGGATAACCTTAACTACTATAGTAGGCTGGTTTTCTTTTTTTGACATAGGGTTAGGGAATGGTTTGCGAAATAAATATGCAGAAGCAAAAGCACTTGGTAGTTATACCGACATTAACTATTATGTAAGTACAACTTTTTATATTTTGGTATTAATAAGTACCATAATTTTTATTTTATATTTGATTGCAAATATATTTGTAGATTGGACTGTTGTATTAGCCGCACCTATATCAATAAAACATGACCTAAATATTTTGGTCACTTTTGTTGTCGGAACCTTTTGTTTAAGATTTATTTTTAATATCATACCAGTTCTTTTAACGGCAGATCAAGATCCTGCAATTTCCGCAATATTAAACCTGGGAAGCAATGTTTTATCCCTGGTTGGAGTATATTTCTTAGGCAAAACAAGTTTCAATACTTTACTATACTTTGGTATCTGTTTATCTGTAACACAACTTCTGCCATTTCTCATAGCTTTTTTTATTTTTTTTAAGACAAGGTATAAAGAGATAGTACCTAAACTTAGTAACTTCCGGAAGTCCTATATAGATTCTATTCTTAATCTTGGTCTTCGATATTTTTTTATTCAGATTACCGGGTTATTTCTTTTTCAAACTAATATTTTTATAATAGCACATATATGTAGCCTTGAAGATGTTACTAAATTTAATATTGCGTATAAATATTTAAGTATTCTTTATATTTTCTTCACAACAATATTAGGCCCTTTGTGGTCAGCTTCAACTGAAGCATATGTAAAAAACGATTTTGAATGGATTAAAAAATGGATGAATATCATGAAAATAATATGGTGGGGATTAGTTGTTTGTGGGATCTTCATGATTTTAGGTGCTCCTCTGGTATATAAATTATGGCTAGGGAAAATGATGTCTCCAGACATGTTATTATTATCCCTATTGTTTTTGTATTTTGCGAGCCTTACAAGAACATCAATGTTTAGATATTTTATGAATGGTGCGGGAAAGATTAAGTTACAATTCTATATTACTGCCATTCAAGCTATACTTCATATACCACTAGCAATTGTTTTCGGGAAAATGATAGGGATTTACGGAATACTAATAGCAATGATAATCTGGAATATTACAAATATAATATGGGAACCATTACAATATAAGAAAATAATTAGTAATAAAGCTACCGGAATATGGAATTCATAACTACTGAAAAAAAATCAGCAGGAAAATATGTTCCTATAATATTTTTTGAAATTTATTTGACATTTACTGTATTGTTGTTTTTTTATGGGCCATGGGATTGGGGGATAGATAATGGACCTATTCTCTTACTTTATTTAATGGGATCTCAACTAGCTTTGCTACTAGGATACATAAGTGGCATAAGACATTTGAAGCCAAATATCGCCACAAGAGCTCCAATCACGTTAATAAAAATAAGTATTTTACTAAATCTCCTCATTGCACTTCCACTTATATACGTAAGAAGTGGTGGAAATTATTCTTTTATTATTAAAGGATTCACTGATCCTGGGTTAGTGTATGATTTATCAAGAGATGCAAAGTTATCTTATGATATTACTGAATATGTAAATATCATAGTTTCTCCATTAACATGGTCTTTGGTTCCCTGGACAATTTATTATTGGAAGGCATTAGAAAAAAAAATAAAAATAATTGCAATACTTGGAATTATTTGGGGAACAGTTATACCCTATGCTGCAAGTGGTACAAATAAGGGCTTATTTGACATATTTTTCATTTTATTCGGATTAATTGGACTACCATTCTTCATTAAACATAAGTTTAAATACTTTTTTAAAAGTAGGTTTTTGAAGTATTTTATTATAATGATTTCTTTTTTTATTGCATTAACATATTATTTTACAAAAAATATTTCGCAAAGGCTTGGCGAAAATGATTTTATGGAGCAAATATCTTTAAATACAAGGGCTAATAATGCCACAGTTTCTGATAAGTTTCTTCAAAGTAACTTTCCAGAAAGTATGAAAGGAGGGACTATTGCATTAACTAGCTACCTTTCTCAAGGTTATTATGGCTGCTCCCTTGCATTAAAAGAGAAATTTGTGCCAACTTTTGGATTAGGTAATTCACGATTTCTCTCATGGTTAGTGGGAGATTTGGTATTAGGAAGAGATTTTCAGAAAGATACATATGTAAGAAGGGTCAGTAAGAAGACCGGCTGGGATGCTGATATTACCTGGTCTTCAATTTATCCATGGTTTGCATCAGATTTCACTTTTTTAGGAACGTATCTTATTATCTTCCTGGTTGGAAATTTATTGGCAAAATCATGGTTCAAAATGATTAGTTATTCAAATCCATGGGCAATTGTTTTATTCTCTTTGCTATGTATTATGATTTTTTATTTTAGCGCAAACAATCAAATTTTTCAAACGGGTACTACATTTGTTACATTCTTTGCTGCTTTATTTTTGTGGCGTTATCGGTTTAAATTTTAATTTCCCATGAAAAAAATATTAATTATTAATGGTGAACCCTTTCAGGATATTACTGCAACCGGGATTACGCTAAAAAATATTTTTCATGAAATTCCCAAAGAACGGTTATCGTCTATTCATATATCAAAGTTAAAACCAGACCTAAAATATTTAGATGATGTCTTCTCTTATTACAAAGATTCAATAGAAACAGAAATCGACTTCCCTAAAAGTGCTTTTATAAATAAATCTAAACAAACCTTAAGGTTTCCGGAAATAGTAAAAAGTGAGTTAAGAATTTGGGATGATTTGCGGGTTATTAAATTTTCAGAAAAAATTATAGATTATATTGTTAAATCTAAAGCAGAAGTTATATACACATGTTTAGGAAATTTAAGGGTAATCTCTTTGGTATTATTTGCGCAAAAATTATTGGGGTGTACAATTGTACCTCATTTTTTAGATGACTGGAAGACCGTTATATTCTCGAAAAAAAGGCTCATAATCCATCAGAAATTACTCAACTTTCAAATAAAAAAAGTAATCGCTTTATGTAAAACAGGAATGGCAATCTCGGAAAAAATGGCTACTGAGTATGCAGAAGAGTACAGCATTCCTTTTTATTCAATTATGAATTGTGTTCCAGATAATCAAATAACACCATATAAGGATATTAATAAAGAATTTAAAAGGTTTGTGTATGCAGGTGGCCTTCATCTTAAGAGATGGAAATCTCTTCTCCTACTATCCCGATCCTTTCAAAGATTGGAACGCCAAAGTTTATTTAAATTGGAAATTTATTGCCCTGAGAACGATAAAATTAAATTCCATAAATATTTCTCGGAATTTCCTTTTGTACATTTTATGGGACATATTCCCACCGAAATGATAAAATCTACCTTATTAGAAGCTGATGTTTTAATTCATTGCGAGTCATTTGAAAATTCAATAAAAAAATATACACGGCTTTCAGTTTCGACGAAAATTCCATCTTATTTAATGGTTTCAAAATTACTTTTGGTTTTTGGGCCACCAGAAATTGAATCAATACAATATATTAAACGAAACAATGCGGGTCTCCCAATATCAACTACTAACACTAATGATATATCAATAATACTTGATGCCATCTTGTTAAATAAAATCGATTTTGAGATAATGATAAAAAATGGATTAGACCTTGTCAAACGTAATCATTCGTTTTCATCGGTGAATGAAAAACTAATAAACATCTTTAATTAATTTAATTATTTTATATTAAAAGATCGTTAGGTTTTGTTAAACATATATACTTTTTTATTCTCTGTCAAAGCAATCCTTCCTCTTATGGAAAGAAATTCAGTATTAAAATGAAAGGTAGGATACATTTCTATAATATTAGTCCTGGTTAATTTTTTCCCGCTAAAAAGTAAATACAAATATTCCTCCGAATAGTGTTGCTTTTAAAATCCTTGTAGGATAGTGAAATCACAGCACAAGTACCAGGAAAATTAATACCAATACTTTAGAATAAGGTGCTTCAAAGGAAATGAAAGCCTAAATAAATAAATTATTTAATATTTTGCATTTAGATGAGTAGCAAAAAAATCATTTATACCGGATCATTTAGATTTCCAGATAAGGATGCCGCCTCACAAAGGGTTCTTGGAATTGCAAAAGCTTTAAGAGAGGCAGGATTCGATACAATTTTTTGTGGATGGGAGAAATCACCTAGATCTGAAGATTTGGAAACCGATGGGTTATATAGATTTAGCGACTTTGAATACCATTCGCAAGCTGAATTAGATCTGGTTTCAAATAATTCTTTTCAGCGGCTATTCCGATTTTTATTTCGGGGATCTAAAACAATCCGGTGGATAAAAAATTATGTGAATACCAATGAGATAAATTTCGTTTTAGTATATAATTCTAATACCTATTTTATATACAAGTTATTTTTACTGTCTAAAAAAATGAAGTTTAAATTAGTTTGCGATTGCACTGAATGGTATGACGGAAATCATTTACCAGGAGGTAAATACGGAATTGTAAATCTTGATAATAACATTCGTATTAAAATCATTTACCCTTTAATTCGAAACGTTATTGTAATAAGTTCGTTTCTGCAAAATTATCTACAAAAGAAAGGGTGCCATACCATCATAGTGCCACCATTAATTGATATGGATGACAGCAAGTGGAAGACAGTAAATAATAATATTCGACCATCTTTATATAAAATTATTAAAATAATATATGCTGGGGATCCCGGGAAAAAAGACTTATTAAAATCCGTATTTAGTGCGCTGGAATTTATGAATACGGGTTTAATAAAATTTGAATTCCACGTATTGGGCATTGATTTAGTACCATTTAAGAAATATTTTTTTCCGGGTTCAAAAGGAATTCCCTCTTATGTTCACTGCATCGGACGAGTTTCTCAACATGAGGTACCTAAATATTATCACCAATGCCACTTTTCAGTTTTATTTAGAGAGAATAAACGATATGCACATGCAGGTTTTCCAACTAAGCTAGTAGAAAGTCTGAGCTCAGGCGTTCCGGTTATAACTAATTGTACCTCAGATATTCCGAATTACATCATTCATGGAGAAAATGGATTTCTTTTAAAAGACACAACTGATTTGGTATTGATCAAATGTTTTCACCAAATTCTTTCCTTAACTGAAAATGAGGCACAAACAATGAGGGAAAATGCAAAAAAAAGTTCAGTTGAGAATTTTGACATTCACGTTTATTCTCACCAGCTTAAATATTATCTTCTCAATTTGAGATAATCTAACTTTGGATAATTTATCTATATTTAAAATTTCACTGTAGCTAGCTAATGAAAATAAAAGTGGGTATTGATGCATCAAGAAACAGGTCAGGTGGATCAAAAGCGCATATTATTGGCATCATAACGGAATTAGAATTACTTCCTGATGAAATAAAAGAAGTACACGTATGGTCTTATAAGGCGTTGCTTGATATCTTGCCTAATACTAGCTGGTTAATAAAACATTCCCCTCCAATACTCGAGAAATCATTAATACACCAACTTTGGTGGCAATACAAGAGGCTACCACTTGAAGCCGCCAGCGCATGTGTTGACATTTTATTAAATACAGATGCTGGTTCAGTATGTCGTTACCATCCGGCAGTTACAATGAGCAGAGATATGCTTTCCTATGAAAAAGGAGAAATTCAAAGATTTGGATTTGGATTTGCACGACTAAGATTATACGTTTTGAGATATGTACAAAATTATTCATTAAAGAAATCCGATGGGGCTATATTTCTTACAGAATACGCTTCCCAGGTTATACAAAGATATTGTGGAAAAATATCCAACTCTATAATAATTCCTCATGGAGTAAGTAAAGCATTCAGAATAGAGTCAAATTTGGGAATTTGGAATAAAAAAGAGGGAGAGCCTATTCGATGCATATATGTATCAAATGTGGCATTATATAAGCACCAATGGAATATAGTAAAAGCCATAAAACATTTAAGACAACAGGGGCATAACTTATCGGTTACTTTTGTCGGCGGTGGAGAGGGCAAAGCACAAAGGCGTTTTGAGAAGGAGCTTTTGATCGCAGACCCTGAGAAAAAGTTTACCACGCAACTTGAGTTTGTTAGGCATGCGGAAATACCAGACTTATTAAAAGATTCGGATGTTTTTATCTTTGCTTCAAGTTGTGAAAATATGCCGAACACCCTTATTGAAGGTATGTCCAGTGGTTTACCAATTGCTTGCTCAAATAGGGGGCCAATGCCCGAAGTATTGCAAGATGGAGGAATTTATTTCGATCCGGAAAATTATATCACAATTGCACAGGCAATTGAAACAATAATCAATATGGAAGCAAATAGATTAACAATATCAAAAAGAGCGAAAGAGTTATCGCAACAATACAATTGGTCAAAATGCGCACAAGAGACATTTAACTATCTCGTTAATACCTATAAAAACATGAAAAAATAAATTCTAATATGAATTATCAAATCTGCACTAACTGCATCATGGATACTACGGATTCTAGCATCACATTTGACAAAAAAGGAGTGTGCGATTACTGTCAAAATTATTACAACAATATATTACCTAATTGGCATACCGATGAGCGGGGCGAGAAAGAGCTGTTGAAAATTGCTAAAAGAATTAAAAAAGAAGGAATAGGGAAGGATTTTGATTGTATCATTGGAGTAAGTGGTGGCCTAGATAGTTCTTATGCAGTGTATGTGGCAAAAGAGAAAATGGGATTACGACCCCTTGTTTTTCATGTCGATGCAGGTTGGAATACCCAACAGGCAGTAGGCAATATAGAAAAACTTATTGAAGGACTGGGGCTGGATCTTTATACAGATGTAATAAACTGGGAAGAGATGAAAGACCTGCAGGTAGCCTTTTTAAAATCCCAGATCTCAGATCAGGATTTACCTCAGGATTATGCTTTTTTTTCTTCATTATATAAATTTGCAAGAAAAAATAAAATAAAATATGTACTGACGGGATCTAACGTTTCGACAGAATGTTGCCGGGAACCGGAAGAATGGGGTGGTTTTTTGGGTATTGATAAAATATTAGTAAAAGATATACATGGAAAGTTTGGTAAGAAACCGTTGAAAACATTTCCATTGGTAGATATACTAACCTATAAAATTTATTATAAGTATTTTATAGGGATGGAAGTTTTTAAGCCCTTAGATTTAGTGCCTTACGTAAAAAAAGATGTGGAAGAGTTATTGGAGAAAAAATTTGGTTGGCAAAAATTCAAACATAAACACCATGAATCACGTTTCACAAGATTTTATGAAGACTATTGGTTACCAAAAAAATTTGGATATGAAAAGAGGCGTGCCCACTTTTCGAGTTTAATATTAACTGGCCAAATGACCCGCCAGGAAGCTTTGGACAGGATATCAAAACCGGAGATGAATGAAGGGTTTTTGCAACACGAATTTGAATATGTTGCTAATAAACTTGATTTAACCGTGGATGAATTAAGATTAATTTTTAATGGGAAAAATAAAACCTTCAAAAATTACAAAAACAAAAAAAATATCATTGACTTTGGCGCCAGGATCATGAGATTATTAGGTTTAGAAAAAAGATTTTTCAGATGATAGCATTAATAGATTACGGAGTAGGCAATATAAGGGCTTTTACAAATATTTATAAAAAGCTTGGGATACCGGTTAAAATAGCTCAAAGCATAGATGATTTAACTGATATAACTAAATTAATCCTTCCCGGTGTTGGTGCATTCGATCATGCTATGAAACAATTAAACCAATCAGGTATGCGGAAGCGTTTAGATGAATTGGTTATTGAGAGTAAAGTTCCGGTAGTAGGTATTTGTGTTGGAATGCAAATGTTAGCTCATGCCAGTGATGAAGGCAAGTTCCCGGGGCTTGGTTGGCTTGACGCTTCGGTTAAAAAATTTGATGGGGATAAAATCAGTTATTCAACCCATCTGCCTCATATGGGTTGGAATGATGTTAAGCATGTAAAAGAAAATGATATTTTAAAAGGCCTTGAAAAGGATGCAAAGTTCTATTTTTTGCATTCTTATTATTTTCATTGCAATAACTCCTCGGATATTATCGCCACTACAGATTATGGAATTGAATTTAGTTGTGCGGTAAATAGAAACAATATTTACGGCGTTCAGTTTCATCCTGAAAAAAGCCACGAATTTGGAATCCGTCTTTTAAAAAATTTCGCAAACCTATAATGTTACGCCCCCGGATCATCCCCTGTTTATTGGTAAAAGACAAAGGCCTCGTTAAGACGGTCAATTTCAAAAATCCCAAATATGTGGGAGACCCTATTAATGCAGTGCGGATATTTAACGAAAAGCAGGTGGATGAACTAACGGTACTGGACATTGATGCTACTTCCGAAAACAGGGAGCCGGATTATAAGATGATTGAAAACCTGGCGGCTGAGTGCCGGATGCCTTTATGTTATGGCGGCGGTGTTAAGACCCCTGAACAAGCTGAACGGATATTTAGCTTGGGTGTAGAAAAAGTAGCCATTAGTTCTGCAGCTATCCAGGACAGGAAATTAATTACACAAATTGCCGAAAGGGTAGGCAGCCAAAGTGTGGTGGTGATTATCGACGTTAAAAAAAAAATGTTGGGTGGATACGAGGTTCATATCAATAATGGGAAAAAAGCCACAGGTAAAGATCCTTTTGAAATTGCCAAAGAATTGGAAGCTTTAGGGGCAGGTGAAGTAGTAATCAATTCGATTGATCAGGATGGGGTGATGAAAGGGTATGATATAAATTTAGCGGAAAAAATAAGAGCAGTAACCAGCTTGCCACTTACTATATTGGGGGGAGCCGGTACGCTACAGGATATAGGAAAGCTCATAAATAAATTCGGTATCATTGGTGCATCTGCGGGTAGCCTTTTTGTATTTAAAGGGGTATATAAAGCGGTGTTGATTAATTATCCAAACTCTTCCGAAAAAGATGAACTCATTAAAAACAACTTCAGGTTATCATAAACAAATCTATGTTTCAGAATAAAATATTATTAATTACCGGTGGCACCGGTTCTTTTGGCAATGCTGTTCTTAACCGGTTCCTGCATACAGACCATTTTAAAGAAATCCGAATTTTTAGCAGGGATGAAAAGAAGCAGGATGATATGCGTAACCAGCTAAAAAGCGCAAAGCTAAAATTTTATATTGGTGACGTACGTGATTATAAAAGTATTGAGGGCGCTATGCGTGGTGTGGATTATGTATTTCATTCAGCGGCTTTAAAACAGGTACCTTCCTGTGAGTTTTTTCCCATTGAGGCAACTAAAACAAATGTTTTTGGCACACAAAACGTGATTGATGCAGCAGCATCCTGTGGAGTTAAAAAAGTAATTTGCCTGAGTACTGACAAAGCAGCCTACCCGATTAATGCGATGGGAATTTCAAAAGCCCTGATGGAAAAAGTAGCCATTGCTACTTCAAGAAATTTGACGGATACCATGGTGTGCTTAACACGTTATGGAAATGTAATGGCTTCAAGAGGTTCAGTGATCCCGTTGTTTTTAAAACAGATCAAAAGCGGCCAGCCTATTACTATCACAGATCCCAATATGACCCGTTTTTTAATGTCGCTGGAAGAAGCCGTAGAATTGGTATTGTTTGCTTTTGAGCATGGCAACCAGGGAGACCTTTTTGTAAATAAAGCGCCTGCGGGAACCATCGGCGACCTTGCACAGGCATTAAAAGAACTATGCCAGGCAGATAATGAAATTAAAGTAATCGGGACACGGCATGGAGAAAAATTATACGAAACCTTGTGTACCAGGGAGGAAATGGTAAAGGCAGAAGATATGGGTAATTTTTATCGGATTCCCGCTGATAACCGTGATTTAAACTATGCACAATATTTTTCAGAAGGTGAACAGGACATTTCCAAAATAGAAGATTACCATTCGCATAATGCCGAACAGCAGGGGGTGGAAGGAATGAAAAAATTATTATCGAAATTGGTATTGATAAGAAAGGAGGTTTTTGGAGAAGATGTTGCCCAGTATCCTCATTAATAGTCAGCATGATACCAACAATTATCGACGGTGGGCGTTATTCCGATGAAAGGGGTTGTTTATTGTTTAATAACAATTTTGATGCTGCTCTTATAAAGCGTGTTTACTTAATTGAAAACAAAGATGTTGATTTTATAAGAGCCTGGCAAGGGCACCGCATTGAACAACGTTGGCTTTCGTCAGTACAGGGTAGTTTTATAATCCAATTAATTGCAATTGATAATTGGGATACCCCTTCAAAAATATTGGAGCCAGTTACTTTTATCCTTAATGGTAAAAAAATGGACGTGCTACATATACCACCAAATTATGTAAGTAGTATCAAGGCATTGGAGCCGGGGTCTAAATTATTGGTTATGGCCGATTATCTCTTGGGTGAAGTAAAGGATGAATATCGTTTTGAGGTTGATTTTTTTAAGAAGTAAGGTATTATATGACAAGTAAACGCAGAGTTTGTGGCACCATGGATAATTTGAAGCAGATTAAAACATATTGCCCTCCAATTTAGGTAAACAAATAAAATCCGTGCCCTCTATTTTTACTCATATATTGTTCTTCGTAACGAAAAACACATTTTCATTAATTTGTTCTCCATTACATCGTTCTACGGACGCCTCATGCCGTAACATCGCTACCCTTGCCTTACCTCAATCTTTCAGAACGAAAAAATACAAATAAATAAATATGCTCAAAATTGGAATAACCGGCCAGGCAGGCTTTGTTGGTAAACATTTATATAATACTCTTGGATTGTATCCCACCGAATTTGAAAAAATTGAATTTGAAAGAGGGTATTTTGATAATGAAACAGAGTTAGACGCATTCGTTTCACAATGTGATGTGGTTGTTCATCTGGCGGCTAAAAACCGCCACAACGATCCGGAGGTAATTTATGCTACAAATATAAAATTGGTTAAAAGCTTGGTTGCGTCCTTAGACAGAACAGGCAGTTCAGCACATATTATCATGTCTTCTTCATCGCAGGAGGAAAAAGATAATTTATATGGCAGATCCAAAAAAGAGGGAAGGGAGCTACTAGCCCAATGGGCTAAAAGGGAAAATGCAATTTTTACCGGTATGATTATCCCAAATGTTTTCGGGCCATTTGGGCATCCTTATTATAATTCGGTGGTAGCCACTTTTTGTCATAAACTAGCGCATGGAGAAACCCCTGTAATTGATGTGGACGGAAAATTAAAGCTGATATATATTGATGAACTGGTGAAAGTAGTAATCGATCAGATTAAAAGTAAAAACAACCAGGCCTTACTCAATGTAGCTCATACCCAAGAAATAACGGTGTCTGAAATACTGGCATTGCTCCAAGCGTATAAGAATCAATATTTAGTGCAAGGCGTTATACCTTCTCTAAAAAATCGCTTTGAAGTCAACTTGTTCAATACCTTTCGTTGTTATATGGATATTGAAAACCACTTCCCAGTAAAATATACACAGCATACAGATCAACGCGGTGCTTTTGTAGAAGTGGTCAGGCTGAATGTTGGAGGCCAGGTGTCCTTTTCAACTACCGTTCCCGGAATTACACGTGGCAATCATTTTCATACCCGGAAGATCGAACGTTTTTCAGTAATTAAAGGAAACGCACTTATACAACTCCGACGGATTGGTACACACGAGACCATGGACTTTCACTTAAATGGCTCAGAACCTGCTTATGTTGATATGCCCGTATGGCATACCCACAATATTAAAAATATCGGTGCTGACGATCTTTATACCATATTCTGGATAAATGAATTTTATGATGCCAGTGATCCCGATACATTTTTTGAAACCGTTTAAAAAATTGACTGAATGAAGAAATTAAAAGTGATGACCGTTGTAGGCACAAGGCCCGAGATCATCAGGTTGTCGAGGGTGATGGCTGCCCTTGATGGATCACAGGCCATTGAACATATAATTGTTCATACCGGGCAGAATTATGACTATGAGTTAAACCAAATTTTCTTTGACGATCTTGGTATCCGCAAACCCGATTTTTTCTTAAATGCGGCAGGCCTCACTGCCACAGAAACCATTGGGTTGATCCTCATTAAAATCGATCCTTTGCTGGAAAGTGAAAAGCCGGATGCCTTTTTAGTCCTGGGAGATACCAATAGTTGTTTATGTGCAATTCCTGCTAAAAAAAGACACATACCTATTTTTCATATGGAAGCAGGTAACCGGTGTTTTGATCAACGTGTGCCAGAGGAAACCAACCGGAAAATTGTAGATCATATCTCGGATATTAATCTAACATATAGTGATATCGCAAGGGAATATTTATTACGGGAGGGCCTTTCCGCTGATAGGATCATCAAAACAGGTTCGCCGATGTTTGAAGTGTTAAATCACTATTTACCATCTATTATCGCTTCTGATGTTTTGGAACGGCTAAAGTTAGAAGAAGGTAAGTTTTTTGTAGTGTCTTCTCACCGGGAAGAAAACATCAATAGTGAAAAAAACTTTCAGGGTTTGATGGACAGTTTGAATTTGATTGCGGCGCAGTACGGTCATCCCATTATTGTGAGTACACATCCCCGGACCCGAAATATGATTGAAAAGAAAAATGTTCAAATGCGACCGGAAATCCAATTTTTAAAACCACTGGGCTTTATTGATTACAACGCACTACAGATGAAATCTTTTGCCGTACTTTCAGATAGCGGCACCATTTCAGAAGAATCCTCCATATTAAATTTCAGGGCATTAAATATACGCGAGGCTCATGAACGTCCAGAAGCGATGGAAGAGGCATCGGTTATGATGGTAGGCTTTAATACAGAAAGAATATTACAGGGGCTAATGCATTTGCAACAGCAGAAAACTGCCGCCGAACGTAATTACAGGCAAGTTGCTGATTATTCTATGCCTAATGTTTCGGATAAGATCGTTCGTATTATTTTGAGTTATACAGATTATATTAATCGGGTGGTTTGGGAAAAGGAGGTAGTTTAAAGTGAAAATTCTTTTTTTGACTTTAGTGCCCATTCCGGATATCCAGGAAAGAGGCATTTATACAGATCTACTAAGATTTTTTGAGAAAAATGGCCACGAATTATATATCGTGTCGCCAATAGAAAGACGATTTAACGAAGCAGGATATTATAAACGTAAAGATGACGTTCACTATATTAGGATTAAAACCTTAAACACACAAAAAACAAACTTGTTTGAGAAAGGCATATCTATCCTGCTCCTCGAAAGGCTTTTTCTTTATGGGATCAGAAAATATTGTAAACAAGTTAGGTTTGATGCAATTTTGTATTCTACTCCGCCAATAACATTTTCAACTATAATAAGTTATATTAAGAAAAAGGACAAGGCAGTTAGTTACCTCTTGTTAAAAGATATCTTTCCGCAAAATGCTGTGGATTTAGGAATGATCGGAAAGAATGGATTGATACATTGGTATTTTAGAAACAAGGAAAAAAAATTATACAGCGTATCGGATTTTATTGGCTGCATGTCTCCGGCAAATGTTGAATACATTTTAAAACACAATCCTTCTTTAAAACCAGAGAGGGTGGAAGTTAATCCAAATAGTATCGAACCAATTAGTCATGAAATGACTCTCCAAAAAATTACTGCAATCAGAAGAAGATTTGGAATTCCTGTTGATGCAGTTCTATTTGTTTATGGTGGAAATATTGGTAAGCCGCAGGGGATTGATTTTCTTCTCCAAGTACTCCAGTCAAACAAAAATAATGAAGGAGCATTTTTTCTTATCATCGGATCGGGGACAGAATTTTTTAAAATACAACGCTGGTTTGCCGATAATAAACCATCCAACGCCCTATTGTTAGATGGTTTGCCAAAAAATGAGTACGATCAATTGCTGTCGGCCTGTGATGTAGGAATGATTTTTTTGGACAAAAGATTTACTATTCCAAACTATCCTTCACGTTTGTTATCATACCTTGAATTCAAATTACCAGTGCTGGCGGCAACTGATAAAAATACAGATATAGGCAAAGTGATATTTGATAATAAATTTGGCTTGTGGGCGGAAAGCGATGATCTCGGGAACTTCGATAAAGCTGTCAAAGAATTACAGGTTTCAAAAGAGACACGTCGCATGATGGGAGAGCGGGGGTATTGCTATTTGAAGAAAAATTATCATGTAAGTCTTTCATATTCAATAATAATGAATCATTTTGAAAATGTATAAGTCTTTGGGGAAAAGGGTATTTGATTTATTCTTTAGTATAATAGGATTTGTATTATTGCTTCCGGTTTTTTTGTCTCTTACCACGATACTTATAATTGTAAATAGGGGAACCGTATTCTTTTTTCAAACAAGACCGGGTAGAAGAAAGCAACTATTTAAGGTTATAAAGTTTAAAACCATGACTGAACTAAAAAATATTAATGGGACGCTTTTGCCGGATGCTGATCGAATAACCGCGATTGGCAAATTCATACGTAACACATCATTAGATGAAATTCCTCAATTACTCAATGTTATTAAAGGCGATATGAGCCTTGTGGGGCCTCGCCCTTTGTTGGTGGAATACCTCTCCCTTTATAATGAAAGGCAAAGCAAAAGGCATCTCGTAAAACCGGGCATCACCGGATGGGCGCAGGTTAATGGGCGAAATGCCATAAGTTGGGAACAGAAATTTGAGTACGATGTTTGGTACGTGGAGAATATTTCTTTTAAGACTGACCTTAATATACTTTGGATGACCTTTAGTAAGGTTTTCAGAAAAGAAGGTATAAGCTCTGATACTTCAGTCACAATGGAAAAATTTACAGGAACAAAATGATTTTAATAGGTGCAAGCGGGCATGGAAAGGTTATTGCCGATATATTGATCCTTTCCGGTGAAAAGGAGATTGTTTTCTGGGATGATAATCCGCTCGCAGTAATTCCAGGTTTTAGTGTAAGGCCCAGGGAGCATACAGCAAAAGAAAATATAATTCTTTCTATTGGCAACAATGCTACAAGAAAACAAATTGCTGGCTCCTCATCTTATACTTACACTACTGCTCTTCATCCATCTGTAACTTTGTCGGGTGATGTTTTAATAGGCATGGGTTCAGTAGTTATGGCGGGTGCCATCATAAATCCGGGCTCAATAATTGGGAGACATTGCATTATTAATACAGCCGCAGTAATTGAGCATGATGCAGTGATCGAAGACTATGCCCACATTTCTCCCAATGGCACGTTGGCTGGCAATGTTACCGTAAAGGAAGGTGCATGGGTGGGTGCCGGTGCCACCGTTATACAAGGCATTACTATTGGGTGCTGGTCTGTCATAGGGGCAGGTTCAGTTGTTATAAAAAATGTTCCTGATTATGCTGTTGTTGTTGGCAATCCTGCACGTATCATAAAATATAAAAAGCCTTAAAATGATAATTACTTCGAAATTCGCACGTAAAATATTAGAATAATGACGCAACCGAAAATATGGCTCTCTTCTCCCCACATGGGATACAAAGAATTCGAATACGTTAAGGAAGCATTTGATACCAATTGGATCGCCCCTTTAGGTCCGCATGTAGATGGCTTTGAAACAGATTTATGCGATTTTACCGGCTGTAAAAATGCCGCTGCGTTAAACACGGGTACTGGGGCTATTCATTTAGCACTTATAATATTGGGCATTAAACCGGGTGATGAAGTAATTTGTCAGAGCTTTACTTTTTCAGCTTCGGCAAACCCAATTGTTTATGTGGGGGCTACTCCAATTTTCATTGATTCGGAACCATATACCTGGAATATGTGCCCAATACAATTACGCCGGGCAATTGAGTCCAGGATAGTAAAAGGCAAAAAACCCAAAGCAATAATACCTGTGCATCTATATGGAATGCCTGCAAAAATGGACGAAATTATAGAGATAGCAAATGAATTTGAAATACCAATCATTGAAGATGCGGCAGAGGCGCTGGGTTCATCAATAAATAAAAAAGCCTGCGGCACGTTCGGTACTTTTGGTATCCTGTCCTTTAACGGCAACAAAATAATCACAACCAGTGGTGGGGGCGCATTAATTGCTGAAAATGAATGTTACATACAGGAGGCTCGTTTTTTAGCAACACAGGCACGGGATGCTGCACCTCATTACCAGCATTCTCACATTGGTTACAATTACAGGATGAGTAATGTAAGTGCAGGTATTGGCCGGGGTCAAATGACCGTTTTGCCTGAAAGGGTTTCCCAAAGAAGAAGCAACTTTGATTACTATTTTAAACACCTTAGTGCTATCAACGGAATCGAGTTTTTAGCTGAACCTTCGGGATATTTCAGTAACCGTTGGTTAACCACTATTTTAGTTGATCCAACCAAAACAAATGGCATAACTAGAGAAGATATAAGAATTGCTTTAGAAAAGGAAAACATAGAAAGCAGGCCATTATGGAAGCCAATGCATTTGCAACCAGTATTTGCTAAAGCTCCCTTTTACGGGACTGGAGTTTCAGAAAAGTTATTTGAGAATGGGCTTTGTCTTCCATCGGGCTCAAACCTTAAGCAAGAAGATTTGGATAGAGTATTGGCAGCAGTTACAATAGTTCTAACTGTGAAATAATCTAATTTTTTTTATTGGAACCAATTTAGGGTGACCGTAAGGCCACCCTAAATAATTTATAACCTCGGAGCTACCAAAAAGCAAATCTCATTCATTCAATAAATTCCATAGATAAAAATTGTTAAACATATCTATACTCAGCATTGGGACAAAATGGTGAATTGCAAATAAAATACGGGGGTGATTTACTAATTACCAAACTATCAAAATATGCACACTATTACATTCATCATCTTATATCACCGAGGTAAATTCAAAAAATTGAATTAAGAATGATCTGACTCACTTTTCTGAATGATTAGAAATTGCCGCCGTTCTGTGCAATTGGTTGGGCTACAATGACGTGGTATGCGACAAGGTATTTTTCGTAAAATTTCATCCAAATTATCAAAAGTTCTATGAAAGTAGTGTAGCAGAAAAAGTAAAATTTTAAAAATAGCTACTACCTTGTAGCTATTTTTAATTCTAAAAACAATTTGCTACAACTTAAGTATCTTATTGTACTTTGCAACAAATATACTCTGTATGAATGCATCAAAGGAAATTCGTCAAAAATTCGGTTTATCCCAAGAGCAAATGGCGCAATACCTTTCTGTTAGCCGAAGCCTTTTGTCGCTCCATGAAATTGGTAAACGGGATCTTCCTACGGCCGCCATGGTGAAACTTTCGGAATTGCTTTTATTTATAAAGCAGCCACCACTAAAAAAAAAAATGTGCACCCGCATGTGAAATCCCTCGAAACAAAAACTGCCCAACTTTTGCGCAGTCATACAAAAGAACTGCAATACCAACACGAAGTAGCCAAAAGAAAATTAGCTGCGACGCAAAAACGGTATGAGCAAAAAATGAGATTGCTGGACTTGGTGGATCATTTAAAAGCCAAAAATAAAAGCGCTTCTGTGGATGGGAACCAGACGGCCTGGTTGAATATGATAGAACTGCAGGCATTAAAAACAGTACGAGATAACGGGCCGCATGTACAGGCCATGCTTCAATTAAAGATCGGTGGTATAAAACACGAATATAAGCAAGCCACGATATTAAACATTCAAGGATAATATTGAAAGTGATGCGTAAAGTACGAAAGAACTCATTTGAAAATATTGGGAAAACCCGGGTGAATGTTTCTAGTAGTATACTCTGTGCAATATTATTCTGATCAAGATACTCATTTACATTTATTACAAGGCACCCCCTTCAATTATTCAAACTAAAACTGCCGGGATGGGCTCATTTTTATATAATCTCAAAGGCCAGGCCACTGTCATAAACGGCTTAATAATACTTTTGATACTGGCTTTCTTTTTTTTCAGGTATCAAAAACGAATAATGGCAGGATGGTTACTTGGTATTGCTATTTTAATTTTCTTACTCAGTTCAACTTATTATTTGCCGGGTTACCTTGTAGACAAACTGGAACGGCAATACACACCATTCAATCTACAAAATAACAAGATTGATACCGGTAGGGTTTTAATCATTGTATTGGGAAGTGGTTATACTTTAGACAAAAGATTGCCGGCGAATGCTCAAATAGGCCTGTGTGCATTGGGACGATTGGCGGAAGCCATCAGAATTCACAGATCTATAAATAATAGTCTGTTGGTTTGCTGCGGTTATTCATCAATGGGTTTGGAAACACAGGCACAAGTAACGAAAAGAGCGGCAATAGTACTGGGTGTAGAGGCAAGTAAAATTGAAACATTGAATAAGCCACGTACTACTCAGGAAGAAGCAAAGGAATTTGCCAGGCAATATTTACAAACCTCCAACATAATTCTTGTCACTGATGCTATTCATATGCCCAGGGCGATGAAGCTATTTCAATTAAAAGGTCTGGATCCGATGGCGGCACCCACTAATTATAAAATCAACGAGGGCCCTGCCCAGGAAAGCATGAAATGGTGGCCGTCATTGGGGAATATCGGGTTAATGAATTACTTTATTCATGAATACCTGGGGAAATTAAAAGCTTCAATTGCCGATTAAGTTATATGTGAAATACAAATATTTAATTAAAAGCAAACGACGAGTTGGGTTTTACAAGGGTAATATTTTAAACCGGCGATGCATTCAAAATATTTATATTAAAATTGCGGGAAAATGCTTTATTTCTATTCTTTGGCAGTACTTTTGCAAACAAAAATAAGTCCGCAACAATGCTAAAATAAAATACCGACAACTTACCATGGTTTTTTATTTTGGTTTTTTGCATGCTTATCTTTTAATGATCATTGTATTTTATAATTGACAATGGCAATTTTGAAGGCCTTTTGTCGTTTAGAGACAACGATGTGCAGTAATTAAAATGAACATTATGCCCAACCCTTTTTTAAAAAGCTTTGCTCCCCGCTGGATTATTTTTTGCTTTGATATTACCTTAATCTCGTTCTCCTTTATTTTTTCCTTTTTTCTGGTTCGGCACCTTTCTGTGGATTTGCCTGACTTAACTGTTTTTCTCCCCAGGTTAGTTTCCAACCTTGCAATTAGTATAATTTGCATTGTCGTATTCGGTATTTATAAAGGAATCATCCGGTATTCCGAAATTAGAGATATTGTCCGGATCGTAAAATTTTCATTTTTGCAGTTTGCCATTTGGTCAATTATATATTTGGCTGATATCAAAAATATTGTGTCAACCGATATCTCTTTTTCTTTATTGTTGATCAACTTATTTACTGTAATGTTTGTGTTGGTAGCATTCAGGTTGCTGGTAAAAGAGATTTATTTTATGGCTCAGACAAAACCCAACCCCATTCATCGAACACTTATTTTTGGGGCAGGTATGATGGGGCAGATCACTAAAAAGGTATTAGAACAGGATGCTAAAATAAACACAACTCTCGTAGGTTTTATTGACGATAGTCACTACAAAATCGGGAAGAAATTAGAGGGCTTACCGATTTACGGTGCAGCTGGCGACCAGTTAGTCAAATTATTAGAAGAAAAGGAAATTACTCATCTATATATAGCAATTGACAGGCTGACCGTAGAAAGGAAAATAGCTATCACAGACCTTTGTGCGCCGTTCAAAATAAAAGTGAATGTAGTTCCTCATGCCAATCAGTGGTCTGGTGGATTATTTCAAAAGAACCAGGTAAAGGAAATGCATATTGAGGAACTTTTACAGCGTGATGAAATAATTCTTCCTTATGATCTTTCAAAAGCAAACTATAAAAATGCTACTATACTTGTTACCGGAGCCGCGGGTTCTATCGGCAGCGAGATTTGCCGTCAGTTGATTGGTCATAATGTAAAAAAATTGATCATGCTGGACCAGGCGGAATCTGGTTTATTTGACCTGGAATACGAGTTGAAACAAAAAGGAATGCACCATGGTATGCACGTGGAAGTTGCGTCCGTAAGGGACTATATGCGGATAAAAAAAATATTCATGGTTCACCAGCCTGATATTGTTTTTCATGTTGCTGCTTATAAACATGTTCCATTAATGGAATACTTCTCCAGCGAGGCTGTACTAACCAATGTTTTTGGAACTAAAGTGATCGCCGATCTATCGATGATGCACAATACAAAGAAGTTTGTGCTGGTATCTACTGATAAGGCGGTAAACCCTACCAACGTGATGGGCGCTACTAAACGTGTGTCAGAAATATACATTCAATCTTTAAATGACAGAATTGAATC
>JBDSAA010000087.1:0-31846 GCA_039922375.1 Ferruginibacter sp. | reverse complement strand
AGTAAATTGAAAACCAGCTAGTTTTTGACTATTCTTTCAGTTATACCAAAATAAAAAACCCGCTATAACTAGCGGGCTTCTTTGTGACCCCTCAGGGACTCGAACCCTGGACCTACTGATTAAGAGTCAGTAGCTCTAACCAGCTGAGCTAAGGAGTCAGCTTTTTTGGACGGCAAAGATATAGATACATTCCTTTTCAACAATGCCTTTGTTGAATTAAACTTAAAACGGAACGCTGTGCTGTCAAATGGCAATTTGAAAAAATAAAAAAATGCATTATTTGTGAATGCTGGTTGCTAATTACTCATGATTTCCCCTTCTATTATTTCAAAATGTTTAAATCTTACGCACTCGTTTGCGCAAATAAATACCCTCAATTGTATCCGGGCCAATTACTTACATACTACCTTTAGCCGCATTGTTGAAAAAATAAAGGGGCAAGTATCGTTAACGCCTGAATCGCATGAAAGATTTAAATACTTGAAACGTTTTATTTAGCTGCTATTTTTTAAATAATCATTTTAGTTATTAATTAAAAAAATAAACATGTCACTATCGTTATTTGATTTAACAGGAAAGAGAGCTTTAATCACTGGTGCCACCCATGGTTTAGGAATGTCAATGGCTACAGGGTTAGCCAAAGCAGGGGCCGAGATTATTATCAATGACCTTCTCCAGGAGCGGCTGGATACTGCTCTGGCAGAATATGCTGCCAATGGTATTAAGGCGCATGGTTATTTATTTGATGTAACCGATGAAGTAGCCGTGAAGCAGCATATTGAATTGATTGAAAAAGAAGTAGGGGCTATTGATATATTGGTAAACAATGCAGGAATCATCAAGCGTACACCGGTAGTGGACATGGAATTGGCAGACTGGGAGCTGGTTTTGAAAGTTGATCTGACCGGGCCATTCATCATGTCAAAGCACATAGGCAAGTATATGGTTCAACGGGGTAGTGGTAAGATCATTAATATGTGCTCGATGATGAGTGAAGTGGGGCGGGAAACTGTGAGTGCATATGCTGCAGCAAAAGGAGGCTTGAAAATGCTGACTAAAAATTTGGCCACCGAATGGGCAAAGCATAATATACAGGTTAATGGCATTGGGCCTGGTTATTTTGCAACGTCACAAACAGCCCCGATACGCGTGGACGGACATCCTTTCAACGATTTTATTATTCGTCGTACACCCGCAGAGCGTTGGGGTAATCCAGATGATCTGCAGGGAGCGGTTATATTTCTTTCATCGAAAGCATCTGATTTTGTTAATGGGCATATTCTATATGTTGATGGAGGTATCCTGGCTTCTCTGGGAAAGGCAGCTAATGAGTAGTGCAAATCAGAGTAAAGAATTAAAAATTAAGAATTAAGCACCAAGCATTAAGTATTAGAAATTACAGGTATAGGTTTGAAAGAGCCTTTATTAAATCAAATCAAGAAAGAGGTTGGAGGAACGTAACAATTAATAACAAATACCATTATGGAAATAAGATTTCAAAACAGCCCGAAAGAGACGGCCTCAATGAATACTGAGGAATTGAGAAAAAACTTTGTGTGCCAATCACTGCTACAGGATGATAAACTCAATCTTGTGTATTCTCATTACGACAGGGTGATCATTGGAGGCGCAAAGCCTGTCCATTCAACAATTGTATTGGAAAATGAAGAAGAATTAAAAGCAGCGTATTTTTTGGAGCGACGGGAAATGGGAATTATTAACATAGGTGGACCAGGTATGGTATCGGCCAATGGGCAGTCATATGAAATTGATAAATTAGATTGCCTTTACCTGGGAAGGGAAACAAAGGATGTAAGCTTCCAATCAGTTAATACAGCCGACCCGGCGTCATTTTATTTGTTGTCGGCGCCCGCTCATCATGTTTATCCTACTGTAAAAATGACCAAAAGCGAAGCTTCCCCTGTCGAACTTGGAGCGGTGGAAACATCCAATCAAAGAACCATTTATAAATACATTCATCTTGATGGAATTAAAAGCTGCCAGCTGGTAATGGGACTTACAGTGCTGCAACCGGGCAGTGTATGGAATTCCGTTCCGCCACATACCCACACCCGCAGAATGGAAGTATATTTTTATTTTGATGTACCCGTCATGCAAACGGTCTTCCATTTTATGGGCGAGCCTCAGCAGACCAGGCATGTTGTGCTTTCCAACAATGACGCTGTGATCTCTGCCCCGTGGAGTGTACACTTTGGTTCAGGCACCTCCAACTATGGATTTATCTGGGGAATGGCAGGCGAAAACCAGGCATTTCCGGATATGGATCCGGCACCCGTTCACACCCTGTTGTAAACCCCGTAAGCAACTAAAAACCTCGATTTTTTTAAGAATATTCACATTTAAACCCGGAATTTTTCCGGGTTTAAATGTGAATAAATTTTAATTGTCAATTTTACAAATAATATTATATTTGTGAAAACATTGCACTGCCGATATGAACAATCAATTTGTAATAGGAGTCGATTATGGTACCGATTCAGTACGCTCGATCATTGTAGATGCCGCCAACGGAAATGAAATTGCTGCTTCCGTTTTTTATTATCCCCGCTGGAAAAAAAGTCTTTATTGTGATGCAACTGTAAACCAGTTTCGTCAACATCCGCTTGACTATGTGGAAGGACTGGAGCAAACCATTAAAAACTGTTTACAACTAGCCGGGCCTGAGGTGGCGGCTAATGTAAAAGCGATCTCAGTAGATACAACTGGCTCTACGCCGGTTGCAGTAGATGAGACCGGTACACCGTTGTCGCTGCTGCCGGCATTTGAAAACAATCCCAACGCCATGTTTGTGTTGTGGAAAGACCATACCGCTACAAGCGAAGCAGCGGAAATAAATGAGCATGCCTTAAAATTTGAAACCAATTATCTGCAGTTTGTGGGTGGAATTTATTCATCCGAATGGTATTGGGCAAAGTTGCTTCGGATTCTGCGTGCAGATAGGGAAGTTAGAAATGCAGTGTACTCATGGGTAGAGCATTGTGATTGGGTGCCGTTCCTGCTTGCGGGTGGTACTGACGCTAAGCAAATGAAACGTGGTGTATGTAGCGCCGGGCATAAAGCCTTATGGAGCAAAGATTTCGATGGCCTGCCGCCCAATGATTTTTTTGCTACGCTTGATCCCTTGCTGAAAGGATTTACTGAAAAATTATTTAAAGAAACTTATACTTCCGACCAATCTGTGGGTAACCTGTCTTCCGAATGGGCTACAAGATTAGGACTTACAACCGATGTAGTAATTGGTGTTGGGGCCTTTGATGCACATATGGGAGCAGTAGGTGGCCAGATAGAAGCATATCATTTAAGCAAGGTGATGGGCACCAGCACATGCGATATGCTGGTAGCGCCCATGAATGAAGTAGAAGGTAAATTAATCAAAGGCATTTGCGGACAGGTACCAGGTTCTGTAATACCGGGTATGATGGGCATGGAAGCAGGCCAATCTGCCTTTGGCGACGCCTATGCCTGGTTCAAAGGTGTGTTGGCATGGCCACTGCAAAAGTTGTTGCCAAAGTCGGAACTGATTGATGCAGATACCGCCGCCAAATTGATAGAAGAAGCTACCAATAATATTATTTTTGAATTAAGTAAACAGGCCGAACTGGTAACACCAGACGAGAACAATGAACTGGCGCTGGACTGGTTCAACGGCAGGCGCACACCAGATGCGAACCAGTTATTGAAAGGGGCTGTTTCAGGGCTTAGCCTTGGTACGGATGCACCCAGGATATTTCGGGCAATTGCTGAAGCAACTTGTTTTGGTGCAAAGGCAATTGTAGACCGTTTTAATGAGCAGGGCGTTCCGGTAAAAGGATTGATCGGTATAGGTGGTGTTGCAAAGAAATCACCTTTTATTATGCAGATGATGGCCGACGTAATGGATATGCCCATACGCATTCACAAATCAGAACAAACTTGTGCCTTGGGTGCAGCTATGTTCGCCGCAACAGCAGCAGGTATTTATAACAAGGTAGAAGATGCCATGGTAGCAATGGGACAAGGATTTGATGCGGAATATTTTCCTAACCGGGAGCGGGTAGAAATTTATAAAAAGAGATATTCAAAGTATCAACAGTTCGGACAATTTATTGAAGGGCAGAAGTGAGTACATAATATCGGTTGTTATGTATTATTGAAAATGAAAATTGTTAAAGGCTTTCACTGTTCACCATTGACCGTTCAATGCCGTTTAGTTAAGAAACTTATTTGTTTACAAGCATTTGTTTTTCAATTTAACATCGTTGTGTCACTCCCTTGTACATTTTCAGCAAGAAGGAGCAAGAAAACGCCGATCCTTAACTAAACGAGATTGATTCATCATTCACCATTCACCAAAATACCAGGCATATGAGCAAATACCAGGATATCAAACAGGCAGCATACGATGCCAATATGCAATTGCCCAAATTAGGGCTCGTGCTTTTTACATTTGGCAATGTGAGCGCTGCTGACAGGGCTGCGGGTGTATTTGCTATTAAGCCAAGTGGCGTGCCTTATGAAGATCTCTCGCCGGAAAAAATGGTGATCGTTGATTTTGATGGCAAGACAGTTGAAGGCGAACTCAGGCCGTCTTCTGATACGCTGACCCACGCAGTACTGTATAAGCATTGGGAAAAGATTGGGGGCATTGTTCATACACATTCTACCTACGCTACGGCATGGGCACAGAGCCATCGTGACATTCCTATTTTTGGTACCACGCATGCCGATCACAATACCGTTGATATCCCTTGTGCACCGCCCATGAGCGACGAGATGATCCGGGGGAATTATGAATACCAGACTGGTTTTCAAATAATGAATGCGTTAAAGGAAAGAAACATTTCTTACGAAGAAATAGAAATGATCCTCGTAGGAAACCATGCACCTTTTACCTGGGGTAAAACTCCGGAGAAAGCTGTGTACAATAGTGCCGTGTTGGAAAGCATCGCACACATGGCTTTGTTAACAGAACAGGTCAATCCAAAAGCACCACGCCTGCAGGATTCCTTGATAAAAAAGCACTTTGAACGTAAGCATGGGCCGGATAGTTATTATGGCCAATGAGCTTAAATGCCTGGTGCAGGATTTTTTGATGTCTGGTTTATTTAATTCATTTGCTTATTTGCAGCAGGTACTAAAAAACAAGTAAAACATAGCAACAAACTCAAAATGAAAAAAATTATACTAACAATCATAATTTGTTCTCAGGGTTTTGTTTACGCACAGCAAAAAGATTATGCCATCCAGGGAGTTGCATTTACCCAGGTAAAGCTGAGTGATAATTTTTGGTTGCCACGAATTGAGATCAACAGGACCGTTACCATTCCTGCATCTTTTGAACGCTGCGAAAGTACCGGCCGGGTAAAGAATTTTATTATGGCAGCAGAAAAGAAAGGTAAGTTTTGCACTACTTATCCTTTTGATGATACCGATATCTATAAAACATTGGAAGGGGCATCTTTTTCCCTGGCTGTTCATCCCGACCCGAAATTATCGTCCTACCTCGACTCATTGATCACTATCATTGGCAACGCCCAGGAACCTGATGGTTATTTGTACACTGCACGAACGATTGATCCTGTAAATGTTGGTTCATGGGTGGGTAAAGAAAGATGGGAAAAAGAAAGAGAACTCAGTCACGAGTTGTACAATGCGGGCCATTTATACGAGGCCGCCGCAGCGCATTTTTTAGCAACAAAAAAAAGAAACTTATTAAATATCGCATTGAAAAATGCAGACCTCGTGTGTTCTGTATTTGGCCCCCGAAAAAAACAAGTGGCACCCGGTCATGAAATTGTTGAAATGGGCTTGGTAAAATTGTACCGCCTCACAGGAAAGCAGGAATATTTGTCAACCGCAAAGTTTTTTATTGATGCCCGGGGCAGGTATAAAGGATATGAAGCCAACAGCAAAGATAGCTGGAAGAGTGGGGCTTACTGGCAGGATAACAAGCCCGTGGTAATGCAGGATGAAGCAGTGGGCCATGCAGTAAGAGCCGGTTACCTTTATTCTGCCGTGGCAGATGTAGCCGCTTTAACAGGTGATGATTCGTTGCTTGCTGCAATTGATAAAATATGGAACAATGTGGTGGAGAAAAAACTCTATGTACAAGGTGGAGCAGGGGCAATAGGTGATGGAGAACGCTATGGTAACAATTACGAATTGCCCAACGGTACAGCTTACAATGAAACCTGTGCCGCCATATCAAATGTTTATTGGAACCAGCGCATGTTTATGTTGCATGGCGATTCGAAATATATTGATCTGCTGGAGAAAATTTTATACAACGGCCTCATATCCGGTATAGGATTAGATGGTAAATCTTTCTTTTATACCAATGCGATGGAAGTAAAAAATCATTATGCACATAAGGATATGGAAGCATCAAGATCCGGTTGGTTTGAGTGCTCCTGCTGCCCCACCAATCTTGCCAGGCTGATACCCTCTGTACCCGGTTATATGTATGCACAGAAAGACGACAATCTTTATGTCAATCTTTTTATTAACAGCAAAGCAGACTTAACCATCGGCAATAAACAAGTGCAGCTTATCCAGCAAAATAATTACCCCTGGGATGGAGCGCTTGTATTCAATATCAATCCCAAAACTACTACAGCTTTTAACTTACTTATTCGTATTCCGGGCTGGGCACAAAACCAGGCTATTCCTTCTAATCTCTACAAGTTTAAAAATAGTACTGGTGCAAAACCAACGATTAAAGTAAATGGCCAGGCCTTCGAATACGCTATTCAGAACGGTTATGCCCTCATCAAAAGAACATGGAAAAAAAATGACAAGGTGGAAGTTGATTTGCCAATGGAAGTGAGAAGGGTAGTGGCCAATGAAAATTTAAAAGATGATATTGGCAAAGTAGCCTTGCAACGCGGACCATTAATGTATTGTGCGGAGTGGGTTGATAACAATGGCAAAGCAAGCAACCTAATAGTTCCGGCTAATGCAACTTTTACGACAGAATATAAATCAGCCTTATTAAATGGTGTAACAGTTTTAAAAACTGAAGTACCCGCAGTGATGATCAATAACAATGAGAGCGTCACAACAGTCAAACAATCCTTTACGGCAATACCATATTATAGTTGGGCAAATAGGGGTAAAGGAGAAATGATGCTATGGTTTCCGGAGCAGATAAAAAGTATTGAGGTAATTGCAAGATGATGCCTGATGCTAATGTCTGATGTCTGGTTTGATGATGTTTGATTTTGTGGACCGTATGGCGAAACAAAATAGCAATTGTGGTTGAGTCGTGATTGTGTAGAGCCATGTTGCAGCATGTCGGTTTAAATTAATGCAGGTGTATGTACAACGTGGAAAAGGATCCTTAATGGTATACGGCACAAGAGAGTGACACAACAATGCTTAACTGAAATTCAACTGCTGGTCAAAAAAAATAAAATCGTTCACTGAAAAACAATAATTAAAATAATAACAATGATAAATCTTAAAGAATTAGAAGTGTGGTTTGTAACCGGCAGCCAAAATTTATACGGTGAAGAAACTTTAAAACAAGTGGCCGCTCATTCGCAAACAATTGCCGGTTCATTGAACGATGCTTCGCAAGTTCCGGTGAGGGTTGTATTTAAACCAACGGTAAAAAGTACCGAAGAAATTTATAGCATTTGCATGGAAGCCAATACAGCAAAAAACTGTATCGGTATCATCGCCTGGATGCATACATTTTCTCCTGCAAAAATGTGGATCAGCGGATTGAAAATTTTGCAAAAACCTTTGTGTCATTTGCACACACAATTCAACCGTGACATTCCATGGAATGATATTGATATGGATTTTATGAACCTGAATCAAAGTGCTCATGGCGACAGGGAATTTGGTTTTATGGTTAGCCGCATGCGGATGAACAGAAAGGTAATTGTTGGGCATTGGCAAGACCCTGCAGTACTGGACGACCTGAATACATGGTCACGTGCTGCTGCAGGATGGAATGATTGGCAGGGCGCAAAATTTGTACGCTTTGGAGATAACATGCGCTTTGTGGCGGTAACTGATGGCGACAAAGTAGAAGCAGAATATAAATTCGGCTATGCGGTAAATACACACGGCATTGGCGACCTGGTAAAAGTGATCAATGAAACAACTGATGCGGCCATTGATGAGTTGATCAGTGAATATGGCGATACCTACACAATGGTTCCTTCGCTGTTGAAAGGCGGCGCTCAATATGGTTCTTTAAAGGAGGCGGCTAAAATTGAAATAGGTATGCGGACGTTCCTTGAAGCGGGGGATTATAAAGGTTTCACTGATACTTTTGAAGACCTGCATGGCATGGCACAACTTCCAGGCATTGCGTCTCAGCGCCTGATGGCGGCTGGCTACGGTTTTGGAGGTGAAGGCGACTGGAAAACATCCGCACTGGTTCGGGCAATGAAAGTAATGGGCAGCGGTTTACCTGGTGGCAACTCTTTTATGGAAGATTATACTTATCATTTTGATCCGTCAAACCCAATGGTGCTGGGGTCACACATGCTTGAAATATGTCCGTCTATTGCGCAGGGCAAACCAAGTTGCCAGATACATCCTTTAGGTATCGGGGGTAAGGCAGATCCAGTTCGCCTGGTATTTAATTCAGCTGCAGGCCCTGCAATCAACGCTTCGCTGATAGACATGGGAAATCGTTTCCGTTTGCTGGTGAATGAAGTGGAGGCAGTAGAGCCACTGCACGATTTACCAAAGCTTCCGGTGGCCCGGGTTTTATGGAAACCCTATCCTGATATGAAAACCGGCTGTGCTGCATGGATATTAGCTGGGGGCGCACATCATACAGGTTATAGTCAAAACCTTACTGCCACCCACATGCAGGATTTTGCAGAGATGGCCAACATCGAATTTGCATTGATCGGGAAAGATACCAACCTCTACCAGTTTAAAAATGAGCTGCGGTGGAATGAAGTGTTTTACCAAATCAATAAATAAACATACATTGTAATTGCTTTAAATCAAATATTAAAACAATCAAAATTCTTGCTTATGGATAAGAACCTTGCTTTTGCGGATTACATGGTTTTCATTGTGTATTTTATTATTGTGGCCGGTTATGGTTACAGCATTTACAGAAAGCGTAAAAAAAACGAACACGATGCCAAGGCATATTTTTTGGCGGAAGGCACACTTACCTGGTGGGCAATCGGGGCATCTTTAATTGCCTCCAATATTTCTGCGGAGCAATTTATAGGTATGAGCGGCGAGGGGTTCTTTTTAGGGATCGCCGTAGCAGCTTACGAATGGATAGCCGCCATTGCGCTTATAATAATTGCCATTTGGTTTATACCGGTATATCTCAAGAATAAGATTTATACCATGCCCCAGTTTTTAAAAACCAGGTACAACGAATCAACGGCGCTCATCATGGCGGTGTTTTGGTTGTTTTTGTATGTGTTTGTAAACCTTACCTCGATATTGTATTTAGGCGCTGTGGCTATTAATGGTATCGCCGGTGGTGGGTACTTCCATACCATCATGGTGGGCCTGGCCATTTTTGCCCTGTTGATTTCATTGGGTGGCATGAAGGTAGTTGCCTATACAGATGTAATACAGGTAGCAGTGCTGATCATCGGTGGATTGGTTACAACCTACATCGCCTTAACAACGGTGGGTGAATATTTTGGGGTAGGCCAGGATGCCATTGCAGGTTTTAAAGTATTGATGAAAGAAGCGCCAGAGCATTTTAAAATGATCATCCCGAAACCAGCTGCTGATTCTTCTCAAAACGATATCAATAAGTACATTACTTTTCCGGGTATGCTTTCTTACCTCGCTGGTATCTGGATCATCAATCTAAATTATTGGGGTTGTAACCAGTACATCACACAACGGGCATTGGGAGCCGATCTGCAAACAGCACGTACCGGTATTTTGTTTGCCGGCTTTTTAAAATTACTGATGCCATTGATCGTAATGTTACCAGGTATCGCTGCTTTTGTTCTATATAATAATCCGGAAGTGGCAAAAAATTTAACTCCCCTGGTTGGAGGTAAAGATGGTGCATATTCCGCAGTACTTACTTTTTTACCAACCGGCCTCAAAGGGTTATCTGTAGCGGCTTTAACGGCAGCCATAGTTGCCTCGCTTGCAGGAAAGGTCAATAGTATCTCTACCATTTATACACTGGATATCCATAAGAAATACTTTCAAAAAGAGTCTACCGAAAAAGCGCAGGTTTATACCGGAAGAATAGCTGTATTTGCTGCCATGGTGATTGCCGTGTTGTTTACATGGAACGATGTGCTGGGCATAGGTGGTGTGGGTGGATTTACTTATATCCAGAAATATACAGGATTTATTAGCCCGGGTGTATTTGCCATGTTTATCCTCGGAATGTTTTGGAAAAGAACTACCGGTGCCGCTGCCATTGCGGGCCTGATAACAGGGTTTGCATTGTCAGTTTTATTCAATGAGCTGGCACCTTCATGGTTCGGCAATGAGACTTTTTTATACACAGCTTATCCAAATGGAAAAGGTGGATTTGAAATACCTTTTCATATTTGCATGGGGTTATCATTTTTGTTTACTATGATTGTAATGGTTGCTGTCAGTATGAGTGGCCCTAAAATTAATCCAAAGGCATTTGAGCTGGATAAAGAGATGTTTAAATTAAAGCCGCAAACAACAGCATTAATTGTAGTAACCCTGTTAATTATTGCAGCGTTGTATGTTAAGTTCTGGTAAAAACAGCGTGCATTTTAATAATATCATTTATACTCCTGGCAAGCTATTAGTGATGGATAACTATATCAACCATTGATGTTTTCTGAAACCTGGAAATAATAATCTGTTCCTGTTGCATGCTTTTTTTTTAAGCGTTGTAACAGGCACAGGTTACTGATAAATTTTTTAAAAAAATTAAAAATCAGTTATTATGGACAGAAAAAAAAAGCTGGTAAGCCGGATCATTGATCAAGGCATACTGCCGCAGTACTATCATCAAGATGCAGGCGTTAGCGTTCAAATATTGAAGGCTTTATACAATGCGGGTATCAGGGTAGTGGAATACGCTAATCGTGGAGAAAATGCCGTTGATAATTTTTTGCAACTACGCAAATTTGCAGATAAAGAAATGCCGGGATTACTGTTAGGAGCCGGCACCATCCGCAATAAAATAGAGGCAACCGAATTTATCAACGAAGGTGCAGGTTTTATCATTTGCCCTGGCGTGATAGAATCGGTTGCCAACCTTGCGAACGACAATAATTTGCTTTGGATACCAGGTTGTTTAACCTCCACGGAAATTATCCAGGCAGACGAACTAGGCGCCGAATTGATCAAACTTTTTCCGGGTCATTTGTTAGGCTATGCTTACCTCACTTTTATAAAAGAAGTTTTTCCCGACCTGCTTTTTATGCCTACCGGCGACGTAGAAACGAATGCGGAAAGTTTAACTACCTGGTTCAACAGTGGTGCAAGTGTGGTGGGATTAGGAAATACCCTGATCAGTAAAAGTTTATTGGAGGCAAAAAATTATGCTGGCATTGAATCTATAACAAGGGAAACTTTGCAGGTCCTAAAAGGAATAAAAAAGCTTTAAACTTACTCCTTGCTTGCACAGGAATTCGTGACACTAAAATATCTGTAAAACGAACATTTTTGCTTTATGGGACTGAAAGCATGGGCGAGTGTACCTGTTAAATTTAGGACTGCTGAGGTTGTGTATACATATCTTTTCCATTCGTATAAATCAACTTTTATTTATCTGGAGTATTATTATTTAGATTTTTATTTAACAACCGCATCATTAGCAAAAGAATAAATAACAAGGCATGACAAGATATTTACAACAGAAGCGGTTCGTTTTTGCGGTCGATTGTATCATATTTGGTTTTGATGGGCAGGAATTAAAACTGATGGTTATACAGAGAGGTTTTGAACCCTTCAAAGGCCAATGGAGCCTGGTAGGAGGCTTTGTCCGTGAAACTGAAAGTGCGGAAGATGCAGCGGGCAGGGTGCTAAAGGAACTTACGGGGCTGGATGGTTTATATATGGAACAGTTGCATGCATTTTCAGCGATTGACCGGGACACTGTTGAGCGAACCATTTCCATTGCCTATTTTGCACTGATTGATATCCATAAGTATAAAAAGCAGATCATCGAACATTATCATCCTGCCTGGTTTTCCATCAATGAACTTCCTGACTTGATATTTGACCACAAAAAAATAGTAGAGCTTGCAAAAGAAAAGCTACGCTACAAGGCAGCCCTGCACCCTTTATTGTTTGAAATGTTGCCTGATAAATTTACCATGCCCCAACTGCAAAACCTGTATGAATGTGTATATGACACCCACTTTGATAAGGGCAATTTCAACCGGAAATTATTGTCGACTAAATTATTAATGAAATTAAAAGATAAGGATAAAGGAGGCTCGAAAAAAGGTGCCTTTTATTACAAGCTGGATACTAAAAAATACAACGCTTCTTTTAATGCTTTTCTAAACTTTGTGCCGGGGCAAAATACCTGGAAGTGATTATGTGGCAAGGTTACAGCACCGGAAAGAGTGCTGTTCGGCAAAAATTCTTAAATTTGAAATTATGCAAGCACAAGTAGAAATAGAATTTGACCAATTGGTGAAACTGGTAAAACAGCTTCCTCCTACCCAATGGTTGAAACTCAAAAAAGAAGTCGAAAAAAAAGAAGCACATCCGGTACATAACCCGGAGTTGGTATCCTTACTGTTGTCTGCACCAGCATATAGTAAGACGCAGTTGGACGAGGTTGCCAAAACCAGAAAAGCTATCAACCAATGGCGAACAAAATACTAATGCATACACTTCTATTCTCATTGAACTTTTTAGAAAAACGGAGAAAACTAATTCCAGGTTTGTACAGCTTGAATTGCAAGGTTATCAATTCCAGATTTCAGCGATAACAGAATATAAAGTTTATTGAGGTGCTACAACAGCACAGCTACCGTTTTGGGATGAGCTTTTGCAAAAGATAAACGTGTTACCTTTCGATAAGGACGTTGTAAAACAAGCTGTAGTAATTAACAGGCAATTAAAACAAAAGCGTATGCTAATTGATCTGGCTGGCCTTTTTATTGCCGCGACAGCACTGGCTAACAATTTGGATTTTGCTACGTTGAATAGAAAGCATTTTGAACGTATAGACGGTCTTCACATTGTAGAATAATGCGAACACATAAATGGATTACCAATATTCTTCCATTAAATGCTCTCTTAAAAAGCCGGCGGCTTCCCCTGTTTCATCACTAAATAATCAGTCGGTGTCATGCCAAATTGCTTTAAAAAATTTCGGCCAAAATTGGTTTGAGATCCGTATCCCGTCATATCGGCTACTTCATAAATTTTGTAGGTGCCTTCTACCAATAATTCTGCTGCTCTTTTCAACCTGGTGATATTGATAAGCTCATTTGGTGTAAGGTCAGAAATGGATTTTATTTTACGGTACAAAGTGGGCTTGCTCATGTTAACCAGTTTAGCTAATTTCTCTACATCCAGCCCTGCATCTTCCAGGTTATTGTAGATCGCCTCATTTAATTTTTCAAGGAAAAGTTCATCCGTTTTTGTATGGGCCATACTCCTGATATGCACCAATGGAGAACTTACAAAATATTCCTTGATCTTGGCACGGTTGGAAAGCAGGTTTGCGATTTGCACCAACAGGTATTCTGGCGAAAAAGGTTTTTCAATATATGCATCGGCGCCAATCTCAAGACCTTCAATTTTTGATTGCAGGGTATTTTTTGCGGTGAGCAGAATTACAGGAATATGGCTGTATTCAAAATTTGTTTTAATTATTTTACATAGCTCATACCCGTCCATCACCGGCATCATAATGTCGGAGATTACCAACTGTATTACTTCCTGTTTAAGTATGTCTAATGCTTCCTGCCCGTTTAATGCTTTAGCAACAGTGTACTTCTCGTTCAATTCATTTTCTATGAATTCTAGTATCTCTTCATTGTCATCTACCAATAGCAGCAATGGTTTCATTTTTTAATTCTATTTTTTAATTCTTAATTCTTCATTCTTATTCCCCGATCATTCCTGGCTCAAAGGCATCGTACAATAAAACACATTTAAGGAGTCTTTTGATGGCTTAATATCCAACTCGCCTTTATGCAATTGTACCAGCGAACGCGATAATGCCAGGCCAATACCAGTGCCCTTTTGTTTTTCTGTTTCTTTCAATCTGAAGAATGGTTCAAATATTTTTTCCTTCATTTCGTAAGGTACAAGGTATCCATCATTTTTTATTTCAATGGTAAATGATTTATCCGATTTGCTAAAGGGCAGCAATTGTACAAGCACTTTGGTTTCTGCATATTTTACAGCATTACTAAATAGGTTGGTCAGTATCTTGTTAAACGCTTCGATATCCACTACTGCCCACAACCGGGCAGGTGGTATCTCAATTTGAAAGCTGAGGTTTTTTTGTTCTGCCAGCGGTTTAAAATTAAGATAGGTGTCTTCCAATAACTCTGTTATATCTGCCTTCACACAATTAAGGCTAAAGCCCTGTATCTCAGTTTGCCGGAAGTCGAGTAACTGGTTGCTCAAATCAATAAGGCGGTTGGTATTTCGTTCCATTATTTTCAAGCTGTCTTTTATCACCACCATCTCAGAGGTGTTCCTGATCACTTTTTCTAATGGACCTTTTATCAACGTTAGCGGCGTTCTTATTTCATGGGCTACATTGGTAAAGAACTCGATCTTGGCCTGGAATATTTCTTTTTCCTTTGCTCTTTCAAGTGCTTCGATTTTTTGCTTGTTTTTTTGCTCTGTCCTTTTGTGGTAATTACGGATGATATAGTAAGCTAATAGTATCACCATTACTGCATAGACAAAATACGCCCATGAGCTGGTCCACCAAGGAGGCAGTATCTGGATGACCAGTTTAGTTTCTGCTTTATTCCAAACACCGCCGCTGTTGGATGCTTTCACTTTGAAAGTATAAGTGCCGGGAGAAAGCTCTGTAAAATATACTTTCCGGTTTGTTTTGAGGTATATCCAATCTTTATCGAGGCCTTCCATTTTATAAGCATACTCCGACATTTCCGGAGCAGTATAACTCAGTGCAGCGAAATCAATACTAAAGGTTGACTGGTTATTGTCCAGCACGATCTTATCTGTATTGGTAATTGATTTTTGTAACGGGGAGCCGCTTTTGGCGATGGATAATTCTTTATTGAAAATTTGGAACCCGGTGATATAAACCGGTGGAACAAATGTGTCTTTCACAAATTCATCGGGGTGAAAACTTACCATTCCTTTTACACTTCCGAAGTACATTTTTCCATCGTTATCCTTGTAAGCAGAATTAAAATTGAACTGGTCGTTCAGTATTCCATTTACCGTCGTGTACACAATTGTTTGCTCTGTGGAAGGGTTAAAAGAAACCAGTCCGCGGGAAGTGGAAATCCATAAATTGTGGTGGGTATCTTCCAGGATGCACAATATAAAATCGCTGGGAAAACCATCACGTATCGTATACCTTTTAAAGTCGTTTGTTCCCCTGTTAAACTTGCATAAGCCGCCTTCTGTTGCGAACCACAAATTCTTTTTACTGTCTTGAAATATGCTGTTTACCCTATCATTGGACAAGCTCTTTTTATTGTCCGGGTCGTACCTGAAATTCCCCATGGTGCCAGTGTTGGTATTATAATAGTTTACACCATTTCCGTACGTACTTGCCCATATGATCCCTATATCGTCTTTTACAATACAGGTGTACCAAATGTTCTGCGGCATGCCCGGCAGCGGGCTAAAGTTATCGGCGTTGCGGTTATACTTGTAAGCTCCCCTTGTAGTTCCCAACACAATGTCATTATCATTGATTTTTGAAATGCAATAAATAAAATTACTTTTCAAAGAATGCTCGTCCTCACCCGTAGCGTAGTGCCTTTCAACTTTACCGGTTCTAATGTTTAGTATATCCAATCCATTTTCAAATGTACCGATCCATAACTCATCTCCATTTACAAAAAGGCCATGAATATTGGTGCTTGAAATGTTGTGTTTACTGGCACCAGGTTGAAAAGATGAGTACAATTTAGATGCAACATTTAATTTATTTAAACCTGCGTCTTCTGTTCCTATCCATAAATTACCGTAGCCATCCTGGTGGATTTCCCTTACTACATTTCCGCTTAAAGAATTCTCCCCCAATCTTGGAAAATACTTTTTGAAAGCTGTATGTTGTTTAGGATAAAAATTAACTCCTCCAAAATAAGTGCCTGCCCAAATACTTCCTTCTTTATCTTTTACAAAACAATAAACAGCATTGTCAGAAATGGAATATGGGTCATTGTATTTTTTCTGCAGGTTCACCACATTCCCGGTGTTCATATTGTAAATAAAAATGCCGGATTCTGTGCCTATCCAGCATTCACTATCAGATACCTGGACAAAATTTCTAACAAAGATGATTGTCTTGTTAGCATTGTAGGTAAGGATGTCTTTATAAGTATTCGTTTGTATATCAAATAGTTTTGCACCCTGGTTAGAAGTGCCGATTAATATTTTTCCGTGGGTGGTGGCATACACCCGTTCGATCCACTTAGATACGGACGGCTCTGAATGACAAAATACATCGTATGCAGTAAAGGTATTTTTAACGTGATCATATTTCTTAAGCAATGCTGAAGTGGTAGCAATCCAGACTGTTCCATCGGATGCAGTGCAGAGTGATGTAGCTTCAAAATACTTATCCGTCTGATACCGCTCATTTTCGTTCTTTTCCTTATTGTAACGCGTAAGGGTAAAGCCCCGGATATACCAGAGGTTGCCCATGTTGTCCATCCGGATATCCCGGATAGGCCGGTTGGCAGAGAGTTGCAGCAATTTGAAACTTTCGGTAACAGCGTCATAGGTATAAATGCCATTTTCTGTTCCTACCCAAAGTGTGCCATCGGCCCCTTCATATAAGCAATGAACAAAATTGCTTCCGATGCTTCCGGTATCATCAGGGGAATTCCTAAACACTTTAAAAGAATAGCCATCAAACCTGTTGAGGCCATCCTTTGTACCAAACCAAAGAAATCCTTTTTTATCCTGCAGGCAGCAAATCGTGGCATTGTTTGAAAGGCCGTTTTCCACCTGGTAGTGCCGGAAATTATAAGACTGGCTAAACAAGTCCTGTGCAATAAAAAAAAGCAGGGCAGCTATGTAGATTTTATACCGCAAACAATCGAATTTTTAAAATTTATAAAGATAAATGAATACCTAAAGGAAGGGATTTTTTTTAACAATTGTCCTTTGTTGACACAAGGCAACGCAGCAATATGCAGATTGAGAATTATTGATGAAACAATGATACGATATGAAGTGAACGTTAAAATTATTAACATCATTTTTACACCGTATTAAAGTTTGCTATACAAAAACGATTGATCAACAGGCTTGCGATTTTATTTAAAACCAAACACTGGGCTGCTTAATTTTATCCCATTTTTATTTTTTTTTCGTGCAGCAACATCCTGTTTTGCATCGCCAGTTTTTATATAGTCCATCAAGAAACACTGAAAGCTTTTGGCCCAGCCGGCAGCATTATTTTCAAACAAACCATACGCATCAAGGAACGACAATTAAAGCGTTTCGATTTAATTAATTTTTCTGCCAGGGATTTTTTAATAGATAGATGGAAGCCCCAGGGCATTATTTTTTAAACCCAAAAATTAAGCTATATGAAAAAAAAGTGGCATAAAGTGCTGTTATTCGCACCATGCATTTTGGTAATGGCCATTCTTCAGCTATTGCCGGGCCAGCTAATGGCGCAGTCCAACAAAATTTCAGGCACAGTAACCGGCACAAACAATGAGCCTTTGGTGGGGGCAACCGTTACGGTAAAACAATCCAAAAAAGTTAGTGTTACAGACATCGCAGGTAAATTCAGTATTGAAGCCAATCCGGGGCAGACACTTGTTATTACCACGGTTGGTTTTGAAGCAAGAGAATTAGCGGTAGGCAATCAAAATAATATTTCAATATCGCTTAACCAGGTTGCTTCTACCCTGAATGATCTGGTAGTAGTTGCTTATGGTACGCAAAAGAAAAAAGACATCACCGGTGCTGTAGCGATTGTGAACGTCGCTGAAACAAAAAAATACAGTACGAGTGATGTAGCTCAGTTATTGCAAGGCCGTGCAAGTGGTGTACAGGTTAACAGTGACGGCCAGCCCGGTGCTGTACCCAGCGTAAGGATCAGGGGCTTTGCCACTTTTGGAAATGCCCAGCCACTCTATGTAATTGATGGCGTACAGGTCGGTACAGTTGTACGTGATTTTAGTCCCAATGACATAGAATCTATCCAGGTTTTGAAAGATGCGTCTGCCGCAGCACTATATGGTTCTGCTGCAGCCAATGGCGTAATAATAGTGACAACAAAGCAAGGAAGAAAAAACACGGCATTAAAAGTAGAATACAATGGCTATTACGGGGTAGACAATGTATGGCAGATAATGCCTGTGTTGGATCGGGCAAATTACCAATTACTTAATAATGAAGCAAGGAAAAATGCGGCCCGGCCATTGGCACCCGGAAACGATCCGGCTTCGCCCAAATATATTACCAACATTAATACCGACTGGCAGAAAGAGGGGTTGAAACAAGGCAACAGGCAAAACCACAATGTCGCATTTTCTGGTGGCGGTGTTGGTAGCTCATATCTTGTCTCACTCGATTATTTTAAAAACAACGGCACTTATGTAGGAAACGGCCCTGACTATACACGCTATACAGCAAGGGTAAACAGCTCTGCAGAAAAGGGAATATTTAAGATCGGTGAGAATATGTTTTACGCCCATTCTCATTCAAATAACCTGAATCCTACCACCGGCAACGACCTGGCAGGTGCTTTGCCTCCGTTAATTAATACACTTGTATTTGCCATACCAACAATGGGGATTTACGACCCTAACCGGGATGGTGGTTTTGCAGGTACGCTTTCTACTGTGGAAGATGTTATATCAATGAATGGGATCGGTCTCAATAGTATTCTTAAAAATACCACGGATGTTGACCGCACTTTTGCAAATGTTTATGGCGAAGTCCAATTGCTAAAAAACAACGGTCATAACCTTAAGTACAAAATCAATTTAAGCTATGATAAAACCCAGGTGAGGGACTACGCATTCAAGCCATCTTTTGATCTCGGCTACTTTTTTCAATCACCCATTGCTAAGCTAAATGATAACAGCAGTGTGTTCACCACAGGTATAGTGGAAAATACGCTTAACTATCAGAAGAATTTTGATAAACACGCGGTAGAAATATTAGCAGGCCAAACCTATCAAAAAACAACTTCACTGTTTCGCAACGGATACGCTGAAGGCTTTACTAAGCCTTACTACCCGGTATTAGGAGGTGGCGGCGCTCCAGTTACCGCTTCATCAGGTTCATTAATCGAATACGCAAAAGCGTCTTACCTGGCAAGGGTTAACTACAATTATGATGACAGGTATTTAGTGACAGCATCGGGCCGCCGTGATGCATCGTCCCGGTTTTCACCTGCTGCAAGGGTGGGCTATTTTCCCTCCATTGCTGTAGGCTGGCGATTGACCAATGAAAAGTTTATTAAACTTCCCAGGAATATTGTTTCGGATATCAAACTCCGTGGTAGCTATGGTAAGCTAGGCAATGACAACATCGGAGATTATGTTTATCAGCCTACGATAAATCCGGGAGTCGTTTATACATTTAATGGCATCAGGTATGTGGGCGCTATATCAACAAATATTGTGGATGAAAATATCAAATGGGAAGACAGGACATCCAGTAATATTGGGTTGGATGCGTTATTGCTCAATGGCAAACTGGATTTTTCCGCAGAATATTATAACAATAAAACCATCGACGTATTGGTTGGGGTGCCTATCCCGCAATTATTTGGATCTATAAACGATCGCCCTACAGTAAATGCTGCAACTGTCAAGAATTCAGGCCTGGAGTTTTCGGCCACATGGCACAAGAACAGGGGCGCATTTACCTACGACATATCAGCCAACCTGAGTACAGTTAAAAATAAAGTTACTTCCCTTGGTGCTAATAAGGAACCCATTTATGGAGCAGGTTCAATCACAAGAGTGGGTACCGAAATAGGCCAGCATTTTGGATTTGTATATGAGGGCATCTTTCAAACACCTGCGGAAGTAACGGCGCATGCATTTCAAAATATAAAAACGGCCCCCGGTGATATCAAGTTCAAAGATATCAGCGGGCCAGCAGGGAAGCCAGACAACGTAATTGATGATTATGACAGACAAGTACTGGGAAGTGGTATTCCAAAATACCACTACGGCATGAATTTCTCGGCAGGTTATAAAGGATTTGATTTCTCCTTATTTGCAGCTGGAAGTGCTAAGTTCCTGATAAACGAAAGATTGTACAGGGACCTGATGCATACAGGTGGATCTACCAATTATCATGAAGACATGCTGCGCCGCTGGACGCCTACAAATACCAATACAGAAATTCCCAGGGTAGAAGAATTAGATCCTAATAACAATGGCCGCAACTCGAACCGGCCAGGTTGGCTGCAAAGTGGTACTTTTTTAAGGATCAATACTTTATCGGTTGGATATAATTTCACCAATGGTTTGATAAAAGGAGTTTCAAAGCTAAGGGTCTATGTAACGGCTCAAAATCTTTACAGTTTCCAGAAATATAAAGGCTATAATCCCGATTTTACATCAGGTGTATTTAACCCGGGTTTCGACGGTGGTTCTTATCCTAAACCTCGGACGATCATGGGTGGCGTACAGGTAAGTTTTTAAACATTTAAATTAATTTGTAATACTTTAAGTATGAAAAAAATATCATTTATAGCAGCCTTAATATTGTTTAATATTAGTTGCGAAAAAAAGTTAAACCTGGTGAATCCCAATTCGCCAACAACAAACGGTTATTGGGTTACAGAAAAGCAGGCATTTGACGGATCAACAGCCATGTATAGTGGCCTGACAGTTGATGGAACTTACATGCGGTCTTTTCCCGGCCTGTCGGATAGCCGTGGGGACGATTTTGTTGGCGATAGTCCATGGGCTGACCTGGTGTTGACCGGCAAATTCATTATCCCCAGTACATCAGGTCCCGTGCAGTGGATATGGAGAGATTTTTATATAGTGATCAATCGTGCAAACCAGGTTATAGAAGGTGTTGGTAAAATGGATCCTGCTGTCTTAAGCCAGGAAAAGAAGAACAGGATCTTAGGGCAGGCATATTTCCTGCGGGCTTTTTCTTATTTTAATTTGGCAAACACTTTTAAGATATTGCCAGTCATTACTTCTTCGGAGTTTGACAGAAATACAAGCAATTACCCCGCAACCGCTACAGAAGATGCATTATGGAACCAAATATTTACTGACTTGCAGGCAGCCGAAACAAATTTGCCCATTAACTACGATGGTGTTGACGGCCCCGATAAAGGCCAGAAAGGAAGAGCTACCAAAGGCTCAGCAGCAGGGCTACTTGGAAAAGCATACCTCTATAGGAAAGACTGGACCAAAGCCGCGGCACAGTTTGAAAAGTTTTTCTCAGGCCCTTTAAAAAATGTTTATTCGTTGATGCCTGATTACAGGGATAATTTTAAAGATGTAAATGAAAATAATGCTGAGTCGCTTTTTGAAATACAGTTCACATCCGGCGGTTCCACTGATAACTGGTGCTGTGAGCCGAATAGTAGCTGGAGACAATGGACTTCTGTTTCAATTACCTACGCCATGGATGGAAAAGGGTTTTCAGATTACCTGCCTACCCGCTGGATCTACAATGAATTTAAGCTGGAGAAAACAACTACAGCCAAAAGCGATCCACGCCTTTTAGCCACCATTGCATCGTATGAACCGGCAGACAATTCTATCACTGCTTATGGCGGGCCATGGACAAACCCAATCACCAATATCTATCCAAGAAAATATACCAATGATGGCCTTGGCCCCGCATTCGAAGCTTTCGGCGGATCTTTCATAAACAACAGAATATTGAGGTACGCGGATATTTTATTAATGCACGCCGAAGCCTTAAATGAATTGAACAAGACTTCCGAAGCATATCCATTTATTCAACAGGTAAGAACAAGAGCGTTGCTCCCTAACCTGGCAACCGTAAAGCCGAATATGACCCAGGTGCAAATGCGTGACCAGATAGCGCATGAAAGAGCCTTGGAGTTCTCCATAGAAGGACAAAGGATCAATGATATTATCCGTTGGGGTTGGTTATACAATCCAACAAAACTTGCGGAGCTAAAAACCCATGACACTGATTTTGATTCATGGACGCCCGGGAATGAGTACTTGCCAATTCCCCAGACAGAGCTTGATCTCAATAAAAACTTATTACCAAACCCGGCTAATTAATATCATAATAAAAAAAAGCCCTCTCCTTAGCCCCTTTCCTTTGGAGAGGGGTTGGGGTGAGGTTACAGGGAAGAATTTTTTAGTCCGGGCTGAGCCATTTCATAGGATCATTCTTGCATCGCCCTCTTGTACCCTATACCATTGGGCAACTCTTATTATGTTTTAAATAAATGGATGCCTTATTTGTTTAAGAAGCTCTTTAAATTTTTTCTTGCCACTAATGCACGAATAAGCAATATATTTTATTTGCTTTTTTTTACTCGTGCATTCGTGGCAAAAAAAAATCCTTTTATTCCCGTTGGAAGCTATAAATGGGCCTGCATTGGCATACCTGGCGAAAAATATTAATTATGAAAAATTATCGAGGAATTGTTTTGGGTGTATGCAGTGCGGTGCTTGTTTTGACAATGTGCAATTCTTGCAAAAAAAATGAACCAGGCGGTACCACGCCACCTGTAGTGACACCACCAACTCCACCACCACCTCCACCTCCGGTTGCCTTCGATATCAATTCAATAACGGATACGTATGAGGGCATTGCACCCTTTGCTTTTTATACACAGTGGAGTGTTTACAATGTGCATGACCCGTCCATCCGCAAGTTTGGTGAATATTATTACAGTTATAGTACGGATGTCGGTTTTGGAATAGATGTACGTCCCGGCTTACAGATACGTAAATCAAAGGACCTGGTAGAATGGACTTACGTTGGATGGGTTTTTAATGGCTTGCCACCGCTGGGTGCGGCCTATATTTCCAACCAGGGCAGTAAAGCATTTAACTCACTTTGGGCACCCTGTGTTTTAAAAGTTGGCAGCGAATACCGCTTATATTATTCTTTATCATCGCCGGTGTTTCGTTTAAGCGTAATAGGCCTAGCAACTGCCACATCACCGGAAGGGCCGTGGACTGAAAAAGGCCTTGTAGTAACTTCTGCAAATGATGGTACCACGCAAACCAATGCCATTGATCCCAGCGTAGTAGTAACACCGGCTGGTGAACACTGGATGTATTACGGTTCAGCCTTTGATGGGATCTATGTTTTCAAACTTGATGCGGCCACAGGGTTTCCTTCAATCAATGCCGATAAGGGTAAACGGGTTGCGCAGCGGGGTTTCACCGGCTCTTCCATCAATGGAAATATTGAAGGTCCGGAGGTTGTGTATAACGATGCTCAAAACAAATATTATATGTTCATTTCCTACGACTGGTTATCTACAAAATACAATCTGAGGGTAGGGCGGAGCGATAATCCCAATGGGCCGTTCTTTGACTACAATAATGTGAATATAAATACGGTGCAGGATCATGGGCCAATGATATTGGCGCCTTATAAATTTCAGGGCCACGCTGGCTGGCAGGGCACCGCACACTGTACCGTATTTAAAGATGATGCAGGACAATATTTTATGGCACACCAGGGAAGGCCCGGCAATAGCATTTATTCAATGGACCTGCATGTTAGAAAAATATTCTGGATGGACAACGGCTGGCCGGTTGTGTCACCCGAACGATATGCATGGGAAGACAATGCGGCTGTGGCAAAAGATAGTATTGCAGGCCAATGGGAGAGGATAAAGATGGACTACAATGTAGTGCCCGGTTATGATAAGGAACAACTGTATCCCGACTTCCAGCTATCAGCAAATATCACCATCGATGCTGCAGGCACTATAAATGGTTCGGCCACCAATACCTGGACTTACACGGCGCCATGGCTACAATTAAACTGGAGTACAGGAACTAACGAAAAAGTATATGTACAAAAAGGAAGAGATTGGGAAAATAAAAAAAGCACCATCATTTTTACAGGATTAAATAATGTGGGGGTAGCAGTGTGGGGGAAGAAGAAATAGTTGATAGTGATGGTTGAAGGTTAAAGGAATCAAAATTACAAAACCTATAAAGCCAATCAAAATCATGCGAATCATTTTAATCTAAAAATCACGGTTCAGACAAAGGAAGGTTAAGGTTGATTCTCCTACAAAAAAAACATTAATAACATCGATGACTGAAGTTGCTGAATATGACCATTATAGCTTCCGGCTACGGCTGGTAGTGGCAGCTTGCATAATAGCTTTGTTACTGGGCAGTTGCAAATCAAGATCACCCGGAAACGGTAATAGCCCATATTTTAAATTGCTTGGCAGCAGCGAAACCAATATTGATTTCAATAATAAAATCACCGAAAGCGACTCCGTGAACGTGTATGGAAATGAATACATGTACAATGGGTCAGGAGTGGGTATTGGAGATTTTAACAATGATGGCCTGGTTGATATTTTTTTTGGCGGCAGCATGGTAAGCAGTAAAATGTATTTGAACAAAGGCAACTTTAAGTTTGAAGATATTACTTCCAGGGCAGGCGTACAGACCGGTAAATGGATAACCGGCGTAAGCGTTGTTGATATTAATGCTGATGGCTTCATGGACATTTATCTTTGCTCATCTCATTCGCCTGGTAGTGAAGAAAGGGAAAATTTATTATTCATCAATGATGGTAAACTTCACTTTACTGAGCAGGCCGCACAATATGGTTTAGCGGATACTGGCTTTTCCACGCAGGCCGCTTTTTTTGATTACGATAAAGATGGTGACCTTGATATGTATCTTCTTAATCATAGATTATACAATATCAATAATAATAATCTTGTGCCAAAAGATACCAGTGGAAATTCGCCGGCCAATGATAAACTGTACAGAAACGACGGAGTGCAGGCAGGTAGTTCCCATCCTCATTTTACCAACGTTGCACAGCAGGCAGGCATCAAGGAAGATGGCTATGGTTTAGGCCTGGTAATTACAGATGTAAACAATGATAACTGGCCGGATATGTATGTTGCCAATGATTATATTGGTAACGATGTGTTGTGGCTGAATAATAAAAACGGTACTTTTTCAAATATAATTTCAACGGCAATCCAACACCAAAGCTACAACAGCATGGGTGCTGACGCTGCTGATATAAACAACGACGGGCTTGCCGATATCGCGGTGCTGGATATGTTGCCTGAGACCAACGAAAGAAAGAAGATGATGTTCAATGCATCCAGCCAGGAGAAATATGACATGCAGCAGCGACTGGGTTATGAACCCTCCTTTGTAAGAAATATGCTGCAGCTGAACAATGGCATAAGAAAGATCAACAATCGCATAGAGCCATTTTACAGCGAAATCGGGCAGTTGGCTGGTATTGCAGAAACAGACTGGAGCTGGAGTGTTTTAATGGCCGATTTTGATAATGATGGCTGGAAAGATATTCATATTACAAATGGGTTGGCCCGGGATGTCACCAACAACGATTATGCAACTTTTAAAAATACACAAAGCCAAAATGGTTACTTCGATACCAAAGAGGCGGTAGCCATACCGGACAAAAATACTGTTCAGTTGCTTCGCCAAAAACTGGATGAATTTGGAAGCATCAAAATAGACAACTATTTTTTTCATAACAATAGTGGGCTTGGCTTTAGCAATGTTACGGCAACAGCAGGGTTTGCTATTCCATCAGTTTCTAACGGAGCCGGATATGCAGATCTTGACAATGACGGCGACCTTGATCTGGTGGTAAACAACATGAACCAGGAAGCATTTATTCATAGAAATGAAACAAGGAAATCCATCAAAGACAGCATTCGAAACTTTATTGACATCCAGTTAAAAGGCCCTGCAGGCAATACATCCGGGATAGGAAGTAAGGTATCCCTAATCAGTAAAGGCACTATTCAGTTTTTGGAACAATCACCGGTCCGTGGCTTTTCATCCAGCGTCGATTGCAGGCTTCATTTTGGTGTAGGCAATACATGGGCCATTGATTCTTTAAAGATTGAATGGCCCGATGATAAAGTGCAGGTAGTAAAAAATGTAAAAGCAAATCAGTTGTTGATCATCTACTACAAGGATGCAAAGGAACCTGTTTTTAAAAAGGAAGATTCAAGTGTGGCATTATTCAATGATGTGACTGATCAATTTAAAATCGCTTTCACCCATAAGGAAGCGGCGTATTTTGATTTTGGTGCCCAGCGGGCTGTTCCTCAAAAATATTCTCAATTAGGCCCTTCCCTGGCAGCAGGAGATGTAAATAGCGATGGGATGATGGACTTTTTTATTGGTGGCGCTGCAACCCAGCCTGGGAAAATATTTATTCAAAATGCTAACAAAGGTTTTGATTCAAAGAACCTTGTAACAGAGCCTAAAGTAGGAGAAGACCTTGGCGCAGTTTTCTTTGATAGCGATGAAGATCAGGACCTTGACCTGCTGATAACCGGCGGTACTACAGAATTCTCCAGTTACCCTGCATACAATCAGCCACGGCTCTATAACAATGATGGCAAAGGCAATTTTATAATAAACGATAATGCTTTGCCAAAAGGGATCAATGAGATTACAAAAGCAGTTGTAGTAGCGGATTATGACGGGGATGGCGACATGGATATTTTTATCGGTGGCAGGCTGGTACCTGAAAAATACCCGCAGTCACCCCGCAGTTATATTTTACAAAATGATCATGGTAAGTTCAGGGACGTTACCAAAGATGTTTGCTCCCTGTTACAATTCCCCGGATTAATTACAGGTGCTGTATTCACCGATTTTAACAATGATAACAAGCCCGACCTTGTGATCTGTGGCGAATGGATGCCTGTGCGGTTTTTTGTAAACCAGCAGGGAAAACTAGTTGAGACTACTGAGCATACGGGCCTGAAGAAAATGAATGGACAATGGAGGTCTTTACAAGCTGCGGACCTTGATAAGGATGGCGACATGGATTTTATAGCTGGCAACCTCGGGCTCAATAATAAATTTAATGTTAGTCCTGAAACCCCGTTAAAATTATACGCCGGTGATTTTGATGGCAATAAGTTTACGGATATTGTGCCCGCATATTTTATGAAAAATAACGAAGGTCGATATGAGCTATTTCCGGCATTGGATAGAACACAGCTTGCAGACCAGCTTCCGTCAATTAAGAAAAAATTTTTGATGCATAAAGATTTTGCAGGTGTAAATATGCAACATCTTTTAGCCAGTATCGCGGTAAAGGATGTAGTGGAAAAAGAATGTCAAACTACGGCTTCGGTTTGGATAGAAAACCTGGGCAATGGGCATTTTAAACATCATGTGCTTCCGCTACAGGCACAGTTTGCACCCATTAATACAATGCTTGCAGACGATATGGATGGAGATGGAATAACCGATATTCTCCTGGCAGGGAATGAGTACCAGGAAGAAGTATCTACGGGAAGGTATGATGCCTCGTATGGTTTATTTTTAAAGGGTTTAGGCAGGGGTAAATTTGTTGCCGAAAGACCTGTTAAAACCGGCTTCATTATCAACGGCGATGTAAAAGCAATTACCTCCGTCACAACCAGGGATGCGACGTTCATAATAGCAGCAGTAAACAATGGCGCTGTCAGATGTTTTACAATAAAAAAGCAAGTAATAAAACCACATTAATCTGCAAATAAACTTGTGATGTGCTAAAAATGAATAGGCATATGATATATTTTATTTGAAATTATAAAAGGCTAAATACACAAATTAACAAGGTACTATTTCTTAATTCGTGTAATTAGGTATCCAATTCGTGTAATAAAATTGAATCACTTGAATTAATACTAGTTTTAACAAAAAACGGCACATGAAAAATGAAGGACCAAAGGATAGGATACAAAAGTTTTTGATAGTGGCTACGCTTGGCATTGGCGTGCTTAGCGGTAGTCGTGCAATGGCGCAGGAGAAAGCAGCCCGCATTATAGAGGGCAACCCAATTATTAAAGATAAATACACAGCCGACCCTGCTGCATTTGTACACGGCGATTCTGTTTATTTATATACCGGCCACGATGAAGCGCCTCCGCGGAAAGAAACATACATCATGCATGAATGGCTTTGCTATTCATCAGCAGATATGATAAATTGGATTGAGCATCCCATCCCACTTAATGTAAAAGATTTTGCATGGGCAAAGGATGATGCATGGGCTTCGCAGGTAATTGAACGGAATGGGAAGTATTATTGGTATGTGGCTATTACACATGGCACCATTGGCGGAAAGGCAATTGGGGTTGCCGTATCCGATAAACCCACGGGGCCGTTTAAAGACGCAAGAGGTTCTGCAATCATCACAAATGACATGACTACCCAGGCCAAAATCAGTTGGGATGATATTGACCCCTCAGTCATTATTGATGATAACGGCCAGGCTTACCTGTATTGGGGCAATACAAAATGCTACTACGCCAAATTAAAGAACAACATGACCGAACTGGATGGCCCGATCATTACAATTGATTCAGCTCAATTGCCTGGCTTTACGGAGGCTCCCTGGATCCACAAACGCAAGGGCAGGTATTATCTTTCCTACGCCTACCAGTTTCCCGAAAAAATTGCTTATGCAATGAGCCGAAGCGTCACAGGCCCATGGCAGTTCAAAGGAATTCTAAATGAAGTAGCAGGCAATTCCAATACCAACCACCAATCTATCATTGACTTCAAGGGCCAGTCTTATTTTATTTATCACAATGGCAGCATCCCAACAGATGGCGGAAGTTTTCGCCGTTCGGTTTGTATAGATCGATTGTACTATAATACTGATGGAACGATCAAGCGAATTGTGATGACGACAGAAGGGCTGCGTGCAGCACCCAAAAAATTATAAATAAATCAAACCCGGAAAATTAAGAATATGCATATTAAAAATTTTGTTTTTACCCTCATTACTACAGGTTTATTATTGCCGGCAACTTTGCCTGCCCAGCAAAACAGTAAAATCATCGTACAGGTAAATAAACCGATAGCTACAGTAGAGCCTACCATGTGGGGTATCTTTTTCGAAGACATCAACCTTGGTGCCGATGGCGGCATTTATGCAGAGATGATAAAGAACCGTTCTTTCGAATTTTACAAACCGCTAATGGGCTGGGCTGTTACCCAAAAGAAGTTCAATGAAGGCAGTGTGCTGGTGCTCAACAGGCAGACAGAGAACATCGCCAACCCCCGCTTTGTAAGGGTCACAAAAAAAGATGTTTCGGAAGAATTGGGCCTTACCAATGAAGGGTTTCGTGGCATGGGTATTAAAAAGGGATTGAGGTATGATTTTTCAGTAATGTACCGCCAGCAGTCACCAGGCCTTACCATGCATATTGAACTGTTAAGTACGTCAGGTAAGTCGATCGGCAAAGCCACGCTTACCCCTGCTGCCGCGGGGCATGAATGGAAAAAACAGGCTGTCAGTTTTAATGCGACTGATTCGGCATTAAAAGGAAAATTACATATCCGGTTTGAAGGCAGTGGTGTAATAGACCTCGATATGATATCTCTTTTTCCGGAAGATACCTGGAAGCAACGCCCCGGTGGAATGCGTGCTGATATGATACAGATGCTTGCCGATATGAAGCCCGGTTTTATTCGTTTTCCGGGTGGATGTATTGTGGAGGGCCACGACCTTTCTGTAAGGTATCAGTGGAAAAAAACGCTGGGCCCGGTAGAGGACCGGCAGCTCATCATCAACCGCTGGAACAGTGAATTTGCTCACCGGCCTGCACCTGATTATTTTCAAACGTTCGGACTTGGTTTCTTTGAATATTTCCAATTAGCCGAAGACATTGGAGCTGCTCCTTTGCCGATTCTCAATGCAGGTATGGCTTGCCAGTTCAATACCGCGGAGGTAGTGCCGATAGACCAGTTGGATCCGTATGTGCAGGATGCACTTGACCTGATAGAATTTGCCAACGGCGATGCCAACACGCAATTTGGAAAGATAAGAACAGCAATGGGACATCCGGCACCTTTTAATTTAACAATGATGGGTGTTGGAAATGAAAACTGGGGCCCGCAATATTTGGAAAGGTTGCAGATTTTTTCCAAAGCAATCAAGGCAAGATACCCTGACTTCAAACTGGTAAACAGTTCTGGTACCGATCCTGATGGAGAGCGCTTTGATTTACTGAATACGGAATTAAGAAAAATGAAAGCTGATATTATTGACGAACACTATTACCGCAGGCCTGAATGGTTTCTTGCCAATGCGGCCCGTTATGATAACTACCCAAGAGACGGATCAAAAATTTTTGCCGGCGAATATGCAGCTCAGAGTGATAAAACAGTTAGCATCAATAACAGGAACAATGCGCAAACCGCTATTGCGGAAGCTGCGTTCATGACAGGCCTCGAACGCAATGCTGATGTAGTGAACCTTGCATCGTATGCACCGCTGTTTGCGCATGTGGATGGCTGGCAGTGGACCCCGGACCTGATATGGGTTAACAACCTGCAATCTTATGGCACACCGAATTATTATGTGCAAAAATTATACTCGCTCAATAAAGGAACCAACACCGTTCCCGCATTGATGAATGGTAAAGTATTATCCGGACAGGACAGCCTTTATGCTTCATCTGTCATCGATAACAATACTGGTGACGTAATTATTAAAATAGTCAATGCTTCGGGTAATGCCGTCAATAAAACAATTGGAATCCAGGGTGCGAAAAAACTATCATCAACGGGGGTAGCGACCGTCCTTAAAAGCAATTCATTGACAGCCGTAAATAGTTTTTCTACACCGGAAGCTGTTGCCCCTGTTACGGCTACCATACAACTAAAAGGTAAGGAAGTTGCTGTCTCATTGCCTGCTTATTCATTTACCGTTTATCGCATCGCAATTAAATAACCTCAACATTATTTTGGCAAAAAGAAAATAGAGGCAGCACAAAAAAACGGTGATATTAAGGCGCAGGTGAGTTAGCCTTCAGCTAATGCAATAGCGTTCTGGATAACTTTTAAGAAATTAAAAAAATGTTTATGAACAGCAATCAATTCATTTCAGTTCAAGGGCTCATGATTTTTTTTGGATTATTGTTAGGTGCCAATGCATTTTCGCAACCTGGCACCCAGCGGCCTTTTAATGATACACTAATTCCGGTGCATGATCCCGTGATCATACGCCACGACAGCACATATTATATTTTTGGCACCGGCCAGGGCATCAGTGTTTTTTCATCAACGGATATGAAACACTGGAAGCAAAATAAGCCGGTGTTTAGCAGCGCTCCGCAATGGGCAGTCAATGCTATCCAGGGTTTCAGGGGACATATCTGGGCACCCGATATCAGTTACCACAATGGCCAGTACAATTTATTTTATTCAGTATCTGCTTTCGGCAAAAATACTTCCGCTATTGGGGTGGCAACCAACAAAACACTTGACAGTTCCTCTAAAGATTTTAAATGGATAGACCATGGAAAGGTTGTTCAATCGGTACCAGGACGTGATCTATGGAATGCCATTGATCCTAACCTAATGCTGGATGAAAATAAAACGCCGTGGCTGGTATTCGGCTCTTTCTGGAATGGAATGAAATTGGTAAAATTGAACAATGATTTAAAAACAGTAGCCCAACCGGAAGAATGGTATACTGTTGCCAGCCGGAAAAGAGACTTTATCCTTCCTGATTCGGTAGCGGGCGATGCGGCCATTGAAGCACCTTTCATTTATAAACATGA
>JBDSAA010000086.1:0-12213 GCA_039922375.1 Ferruginibacter sp. | reverse complement strand
TTGGCAATTTGGCGGATATTACCTTTCGTGCCATTGAAATTTTAAAATCGGTAGACCTGATATTGGCTGAAGATACAAGGACATCTTCTGTATTATTGCAGCACTACCAGGTTCAAAAGCCAATCACTCCATACCACCAGCACAACGAACATAAAATTATCTATCATTTGGCAGAGCAGATGCAAGGTGGCAAAACCATGGCATTGCTTACCGATGCAGGTACTCCCGGTATAAGCGATCCGGCATTTTTACTGGTAAGGGAATGCGTAAAAAACAATATTAAAGTAGAGTGCCTTCCTGGTGCCACTGCCTTTGTACCTGCATTGGTGAATAGCGGCTTGCCCATGAATAATTTTTGCTTTGAAGGATTTCTTCCCTTAAAAAAAGGCCGCCAGACCTTTTTAAAGAAGATGGCTGTAGAAGAAAGGACAATGGTCTTTTACGAAAGCCCAATGCGCTTAATAAAAACTTTGAATGATTTTATTGAATATTTTGGTCCCAATCGACAATGTTGTGTAAGCAGGGAACTCACCAAAAAATTTGAAGAGAATAAAAGAGGCAGTTTACAGGAAGTGCATGATCATTTTAATGCGAAACCTGTGAAAGGCGAGATAGTAATTGTGGTAGAAGGCAAAAAGGATTAATAAGATAAAAAAAGCCCCGAAAGCTACTGCTATCAAGGCTTTTTTACCGGGTGCCCACGAAAGGAATCGAACCTTCACGCCCTTGCGAACGGCAGATTTTGAGTCTGCTGCGTCTACCAATTCCGCCACATGGGCATTTTACTTTTTTCCTGTTGCTACATCAACCATCCAACAGGGCTGCAATATTACGTTAATCAGCCATTCTCTCCAAAATACGATGCATGTATTTTTTCTTAAAATAATATTCTTTTAGTTTGAGGAGACCTTCAGTAGTTACACTTTCATCATTGTAATTTTCTATGGTGCTTTTTACCGCTTCATATTGAGCGTCTTCCAAGGCTGCGACCTCAATTTTAAAAGCATCTTCGTCTTGCTCCGTTAATTTTTCATTTAGTTCCATCATTTCCATCAAAAAATCAGGAGGCAATTCATATTTTTCATTTTCACTCAATAACCCCTTCAACTGTAATACATATTGAATTGTTTGATCCGGTTGTTGTAATACTTTTAACGCCTTGTTTACCTGGGAAGATTTTTCAAGTGCTTCTTTTTGCTCATCTTCACCGGCCTGCGTAAAAAAGTCAGGATGAAATTTTTTTTGTAGCTCAAAATATTTTTTTGCCAATCCTGCCTTATCAATTTTTAAAGCAACAGGTATATCAAATAATTCAAAATAATTCATTCCGCAAATATACCCACTAAGCATTTAAGCCTCATAGCTGTTTGAAAAATTGACTGGGTTCTTCAATGGTTATTGTTAAAAACTTAACGATAAATTGCATCAAATTACACAATGCTAAAGATTGGATTGATAAGAGAAGGCAAAATACCGGCCGATAGCAGGGTGGCGTTGACACCTGCCCAATGCAAATGGCTGCATAAAAATTTCCCCGACGTAAAGGTTACTGTACAGCATAGTGAGATCCGTTGCTATAGCGATAAAGAGTATAGCATGGCGGGGATAGAAGTAAAGGAAGATATGAGTGATTGCAATGTATTGATGGGTATAAAAGAAGTGCCCGCAGAAATGTTGATTGCAGACAAGACTTACCTTTTTTTCTCACACACTAAAAAATTGCAGTCCTATAACCAGAAAATGCTGAAATCAATTATTGAAAAAAAAATCACGCTGGTGGACTATGAATGCATGGAACATAGTGATGGCACACGTATTATTGGTTTTGGATTTTTTGCCGGTATTGTTGGCGCTCACAATGGTATGCTTGCTTATGGCAACCGAACCAGTTTATACAAATTGCAGCGGGTTGCTTCCGTTAATAGTTTCCAAAAACTGATACACACTTATTTTGGATTGAAAGTCCCTAACATGAAGATAGCTGTTACGGGTAGTGGTCGTGTGGCACATGGCGTGTTGGAAATTATGAACCTGCTGGGGATTCACGAAGTGGAGCCCGATGAATACCTTGGCCGTGAATTTACATACCCGGTCTATGTTCATTTAAAAGGAGCTGATTTGTACGCACATAAGGAAACAGGCAAATACAGCAGGGATGATTTTCATGAGCATCCCGATCACTACACATGCATATTCAACACGTTTATTCCGAAAACGGATATGCTTATTAATGGCGTTTATTGGGACCATCTTGTTCCTCGCTTGTTTGAACTGGAAGATATGAAACAGCCCTGGTTTCGCCTTGCTACCATCGCTGATATTTCGGATGATAGGGCTGGTTCTATTCCCTGCAATATGGGCGATGCTACCATTGACGATCCTGTATACGGTGTAGATAAAAACACTTTTCAACGAACGGCGCCTTACCTACCCAACTCAGTAGATGTGATGGCTGTCGGTAATTTGCCCAACGAATTACCAAGGGATGCAAGTCGCTATTTCGGTGAACAACTGATAAAATTTGTGCTGGAGGATATTCGTACCGGCGGCAGTGACACAATTCAGAAAGCAACCATTGTTAAAGAAGGAAAACTCACCCATGACTATGTTTATATGAAAGAATATGCTGGTATTAATTAGACTGCATTTTATAAGTGTAAATAGTAATCCTTCAGCAAATCGATAAACTGAGCAGTATAATTTCCATCAGCATTTTTAATAGCCAATTTGCTGCAAGGCCCGATAGTTTTCGTGTGGCTAAAAATTAAAATTCCTCTAAAAAAAGGATGATCGCTGGTGTGTTGAACAAGCAATTGCTCATTTAAATAATAGTTGGCTGCAGTTGCTATTTCAATAAAAAAGTCAACCCGATGGAAGGGAAGCAGCACTGCAAAAAAACCATCGGTGTCCAAATGCGCATCTGCGATATGTAACAATTGCTGCAATGTAAATGTAGTATCATGTTTGGCTGCGTCCTTTTTTTTGTCGCCGGATTTTAGATCACCCTCAAAAAATGGAGGGTTGGAAATAATGCAATCATATTTTTTTGCTGAATGAAATTGGGTGGCATCGGTATTAAAAATATTCAACCGGTTTTTCCAAATTGACCGTTCAAAATTATCAGTTGCCTGCTGAAATGCCGCCTGGTCTATTTCAATGGCATCAATTGTTGCATTTGTTTTTTGGGCCAACATTAAACTCAATAAACCAGTACCGGTTCCAATATCTAAAATGTTATTGGGTGGCTTTTCCAGGCGGTTGATATGGTGGGCAACGAACGCTCCAAAAATACAGGCATCAGTGCATACTTTCATCGCACAGTGATCCTGGTAGATTATAAACTGACTGAATTGGAAATAGTTGTTGGCCACGAATGTGAAGTTACATTAATGAAAACTGCGTGCCCGTCTGAAGATATCTTTCGTTAATAGTAACCTACCATTCCGCCCGTGGCGAAGGGCTGACATCCAGTTGCACAAAATCCTTTTCTAAAAATTTATAATAAGCAGTAATAGCAATCATGCCGGCATTGTCGGTGCAGTATTCAAATGCAGGGATAAAGGTTTGCCAGCCCATTTTTTCACCGGTATCTTTTAGTGCTTTGCGCAGGCCACTGTTGGCACTTACGCCGCCGGCTATGCAGATTTGATTTATATTATTTTCCTTCGCTGCTTTCTTAAGCTTGTTGATCAATATGCTAATGATCCTGTCTTGAATAGAAGCACAGATATCAGCCAGGTTTTCTTCTATAAATTTCTTTCTTGTTTCTTCCGAAGCAGTAAATTCTTCCTTAAACACATTGCTGCTGCCTGCATTTTTTAAGAAGTATAAGATGGAGGTTTTCAAGCCGCTAAAACTAAAATTTAACCCTGGAATTTGTGGTTCGGGAAACTGAAATCGTTTTGGGTTCCCGTTAGCTGCATACTTATCGATTAGCGGGCCGCCAGGGTAGGGCAAGCCTAATAATTTAGCACTCTTGTCAAAAGCCTCACCCGCAGCATCGTCAATGGTTTGCCCGATTACTTTCATGCTGGATGGAGATTGGCACAGTACAATTTGTGTGTGGCCGCCACTAACCGTAAGGCATAAAAAGGGAAAATGTGGCTTCTCGTCCGCTATTAAATTTGCTAACACGTGGGCCTGCATATGATGTACTGCAATCAGTGGTTTATCCAGAGAAAGGGCCAGGGACTTTGCAAATTGTGCACCCACCAGCAATGAGCCGATAAGGCCCGGAGCCTGCGTAAACGCTACGGCGTCTATTGATGACAGTTCGCAGCCGGCATTTTTTAAAGCGATGTCTACCACGGGGACAATGTTTTGCAAATGAGCCCTGCTGGCAAGTTCGGGCACTACGCCTCCATACTTTTCATGTACGGTTTGATTGGCAATGATATTTGATAAAATTTTCCCGTCCCTGCATACAGACGCTGAAGTGTCATCACAGGAAGATTCTATTGCTAAAATGGTAGTACCATCGTCGGAAGGGTTGTTATTCGAGACGTTCTTCATTTTGCAAAAAATATAAATACGGAAAGCCTCATAGTATTCAAAAAATTGGGTGCCATTCTTAGGTGTGTAAAAACGTAATTTCGAAGCAGGACTACTTCCTATATTTCCTTTTTGGATTCCTTTTGTGGTGATAAATGGATAAAATTATTATCAGTTGTTTTTCTTCTTCGATCTTATAAATGATTGTGAAAGGATATTTTTTTAAACTTATTTCGTGGTAGTCTTTGTATTTATTTAGCCACCACGTTGGGTATTCAACTATTAATTGAAGGGCACCATCCATAGCCGCAACGAAATTCTGTGCCGCACGTATACTTCTCTCCAAATACCATTGTAAAGAAACTTCATAGTCTTTCTGTGCAAGTTCATGAAATTTATAATTATACCCCACCCGCCTTGCCTTTTAAAATTGCTTGTATTTTTTTCTTGCTATCGCCAGGGGAAATCAATTTTAGTTTGCCGGTTTTGTAATCTCCATACCGCTTATCAAGCACTGCTTTAAATTGGTCTGTATATTCAACTGTATTTTCTTTTATTTCTTCTTCCATCATTATGTAAATTGCTTTTACCTTTTTGTCGTCTGCAATTTCCAGGTAGTTGTGCAATTGTTGTCGTATGGATGCTGTCTTCATAACATATTTATTTTTCCAAAAATACTTATTTTTCTCATCCGATTCAGATCTTGTCATTTTCATCTTAATGAAGGAAAGTAGGCTTCTTTGCAATATAAGCCTTACGAAAACAATGATTAAAAATCTTCAAAATTAACCCATAGTACCCTGGTGTGATAAAAGTGCAGTAAAAGCAATATTATTTACTCCGGATAGCAACCACAGGATCCATCCTTGCAGCCCTGGAAGCGGGGAATATTCCTGCAAGAATACCCACTACTAAACAGATAATAACAGTGCTAATCAATAAAGGAAGCGAAACATATACGGGAAAGTCAAGTGGCCCCGAGAGTATCAACGTAAGGATATAAACAAAAAATAACCCGAATGCGCCGCCCATCAGGCAAAGAATGGCCGCCTCCATCAGGAACTCAAACAGGATGCTGCCCCGCTTGGCGCCAATTGCCTTTTTAAGGCCGATCATGCTGGTTCTTTCTTTCACCGTTACAAACATTATATTGGCAATGCCAAACATACCAACGATCAGGCTGATGACGCCGATTAAGGCACCCACAATATTTACTGTGCCAAATAAATCTGTGATTGCTTTGCTAAATGCCTCCACACTATTTAAAGAAAAATTATCTTCCTGAGTGGGGCTGAGCCGCCTGATCTGGCGCATGATGCCTTCCAGTTCATTCATTAGTGCATCGGTGGTTACTTTGTCTTTTCCTTTGGCAATCAGCACGGGGTTAGCGTTGTCTTCATCCACAATTTGTTTGCAAAATTTATAGGGCAGCATTACGCAGTTGTCATAATCCCATCCTATGAAGTTTTTGCCCTCTTTTTTTATTACCCCTACAATGCTTACTTTTTTTCCTTTAATATCGAACTGTTTTCCCAGCGCTCTTTCCGCTGTGCCGTACAATTTTTCAGCATTATCGTATCCGATCAGTCCAACGGGCGAGCCACTATTAAACTCCGCAGAAGATATATAGCGGCCCCCGTCGAAATAAACAGGCTGCACTGTTGTCTGCCCTTCCACGATTCCATACACAGACGCATTTTGCAGGATTTCATCATTGTGCGACAGGTTGCCGCTGGACCGGATCAAAAAGCTTACATCTTCTGCCAGTTGCGAACGTTCTTTAATCAAATCCATTTCTTCGTACTTCATCACCGGCCTGGCCCTGAATTTCCAAAAGGGCTTATCGGGGCCGCCGCTGTATTCCCATTTGTCAATGTAAATTGTATTGCTGCCGAGGCTGTTTACCTCGTTCTGAATATTGCGTTCAAGACTATTGACTGTAGCCAGCACCCCAATGATACAAAAGATGCCAAAGGCAACACCCGTAAGGCTAAGCGCCGTCCGAAGTTTATTTACCCTAAGCTCCTGCAGGGTAAGCCGTAAAGAATTGCGGAGAATATTAAGCGACTTTCGCATAACCAAAATTACCGGAAGAAAGTAATTGTTGATCAAAAATTTTAGAAATGGCCAAAACTTAATGCTGTTGATCCTACACACTGAATTTTGAACAGGCTACGCTTGGCAGGATGAAGACTTTTCTATTAACGTAAATGTAGTGTTCACTATTTGCCATCAAAATAATCCCCTCTCTCAGTAAGCTTTGCTGATAGAGGGGATTTAGAACACTGTGGGGCTGTTATTAGTTTTAAGTTAAGTGTGAATGACAATGGTGAATGGTCAATATTTCACCATTGACCATTCCCCATTCACAAGTCGATGCCTCAATTATAGCACTAGTTGCAGTTATTATAAAGCTCTACCGCTTTTTCAATAGTGTTATAGTCCACTTGCTTGGCCTGGATATTTGTCTGCAAAGCAGTACAGTCGGCGCAAAAGGAAGCAAATACTTTTTCAAAATTCTGTTTGGTTACCAATGTCACCTTATCTGTCGCTTTAATCTTTAGGTAGTAATCACCTTGCTTTCCTTCAGTGGTATTAGCTGCATAGGCTTCCGTACCATTGTACATGAACTTTCCTGAATTATTTGTTACTTTTTGTAACAAACTTCCTTTCACTCCAGCAGCTGTTACTTTGTAAAAATCATTCATGTAGGCAATATATACATTGGGCCCAACTGCGAATTCATTGATATCAGCGGGGGGAATGTTTTTTTTGCTGCCATCAGCACTGGTAAATACTATGCTGCCTTTTTTAAATGATTCTTTAACAAACCCTTCCAGTTTTTCATTGCTGTTATTAATTAAGTAACCAGCGGTAAAACCTTCCGGGCCTGAATTGGTTTGAGCCGTTGCATTTAAAGTACCTGCTATTGCAAGTAAAAAAAATAACTTTTTCATGATCGTAATTTTTATGTTTGTTTATAATTTACTTACTAATAAGTAAGTTTTTTTTAGAAAAAAATTTAAGACGATAATTGTTTAAAAATACTTTTCCGGATAGTGTCAAAATCTTTCTTTCCTGTTATCCTCGCTAGTTGCACACCCGCAGAAAGGTTGGTCATGATCAGTAAGGTTTGTACCCGGGAAGATTCACTGAACCTAAACTCCCCCTTTTTTTTGCCCTCGTGCAAAATCTTTTCAACCAATTTCAACACCAGTCCAACCAATAATCCTACTTTGTCTCTTACTTTTTCAGGTAAGGTGGAATAATCTGTGGAAATGGCTCCAATTATACAAATGCGGTCACAGTCTACCAGGTGAGCGTAGCGGTTAAAGATCGTTTCAAGTTTTGCTTTGGCGGGTATTGATGCATTTTCCATTTCCTTTGCCAGCATGGTATAGGTGTTGATATGCGCATCAACGATTCCCTCATAAAGGTCGGCCTTGCCAGGGAAATGGTAATGCACAGCCGCATTCTTCATTTCTAGCTTTTTGGCAATATCAGCATAGCTGAAAGCATGGTATCCCACCTGCTGTATCAACGCTGCTCCGAGCTGAAGAATAGCCTCTTTTGTATCATTTACTTTTGCGTTCACCATACGAATATAAATCATTTACTTACTAATAAGTAAGTTTGTGCACATTTTTTTGCAAACGACAGGTGTCGGAGCAATTGTTCCGGCATTTTGTAAGCTTCAAACAAGAAGTAATTGTAGCGATAATATGATTTCAATCTTCATTGGGTAACAAGCGTTTGTTCTCATAGCAGCATCGTTGCCACGCTCGGTTCAAAGGCATACCTATGGGCATCTTTATCCACGCTATTTGTGTAAAACCGCATAATATCTAACGCGGAACCAGCTCACTGTGTTTTTCAACACTATTATTGATCTAATCGCATCCATGGGCAATTGCATTCAGCCCGGATTTCTATTTGCATAATTGTAACTTTACCCTTCAAATAAGTGCAATAATTAGTTTGGCTTGGCCAGCAGTACCCACATGGTGATTTTGCCAACTAAGTGATTGAACAAAATTTTTATCAGCCATATGAAAGAAGTATATATTATCTCCGCAGTACGAACACCCATCGGAAGCTTTGGCGGTTCTTTAAAAAGTTTCACAGCTACACAGTTAGGCGCTATCGCTATAAAAGGGGCTATACAAAAGGCCGGTGTTGCACCCGGTATGGTGAATGATGTGTTGATGGGCGCCGTTATGCAAGCCAACATGGGACAGGCACCTGCGAGGCAGGCGGCAAAATTTGCGGGATTGCCTGATGAGGTAAACTGTACAACTGTTAATAAGGTTTGTGCTAGTGGCATGAAAGCAATTTCAATGGCTGCGCAAAGTATTATGCTGGGCGATGCAGACATTGTAATTGCAGGTGGTATGGAAAGCATGAGTAATGTACCGTTTTATGCAGATGCAATGCGCTGGGGCAACAAGTACGGCAACACGCAATTGATAGACGGCCTTGCAAAGGATGGGCTAACGGACGTATATGATGGCAAGGCAATGGGCAATGCCGCAGAACTATGCGCCAGTACCTGTGGCATCAGCCGGGAAGACCAGGATGCCTTTGCCATAGAAAGCTATAAGCGCTCACAGGCTGCTATAAACGAAGGAAGGTTTGACAACGAGATCGTGCCGGTGGAGATACCCCAGCGTAAAGGCGATCGTTTATTATTTAGCAAAGATGAAGAACCGTTTAACGTAAAGTTTGATAAAATACCTGAGCTGAAAGGCGCCTTCCAAAAAGACGGCACCGTAACTGCAGCCAACGCATCCACGATGAATGACGGCGCCGCTGCGTTGTTATTAATGAGTAAAGAAAAAGCGGATGAACTCGGATTAAAACCCATCGCTAAAATACTGGGTTATGCAGATGCAGAACAGGCACCTGAATGGTTTACCACTACACCTTCTTTGGCAGTCCCAAGAGCAGTGGAAAAAGCTGGCCTGCAAATGGAGGATATTAATTATTGGGAATTAAATGAAGCCTTTGCAGTAGTTGGTATTGAAAACACAAAACGCATGAAACTGGATCCAGCCAAGGTGAACGTAAATGGAGGAGCAGTGTCTATTGGCCACCCCCTGGGTTGTAGCGGCGCCAGGATAATTGTGACACTCATTAATGTATTGAAACAAAATAGTGCAAGGTATGGTGCTGCGGGTATTTGTAATGGTGGAGGAGGGGCTTCAGCAATGGTGATAGAAAATATGGAGTAAAGAGGCCTTCTTAAATGTGTCTTGTTAATAGTGAGGGAGTTGAATGCCGTTAAATAAGCAAGGTTTAGTAAAACTTTAGTTAAGCGGCATTTCCGTTTTAAAAATGTGTAAGAAAAATCCCAATGTATATAGATGCCCCTGAGCCTGTTCATTCACATGGCCCCGGTAATCGTTAATTCTTAGACATTTGCTCTCTTTTTATTGTCTGTGAGCATTCTTTTTTACTTCCGCTTTGGAACCATTTTTGTGCCCATTGACAGGAAATCATCTTTTTACCTCAAAATTTGACTTATGAAAAAGCTGCTACTTTTTATACCGTTTATCCTTTTCCTTTTTCAGATTATCAAGGCTCAGCCAGTGCTAATAAATTTGGGCACCACCACAGTAGAAACCTCCACGCTGTACACAACTTCTGAGCCGCCATGGGAACTAAAATACGGTTTCGACGATTCTTTATGGATGACAACCAAGAATGGTAAAGTATATCGCATTCATCCCAGCTCCGGCGCCGCTACGTTATTGCTGGATTATGGCAGCACTGTGTACCAGGCCGGCGAAGCGGGTATGCTGGGGATGGCATTTCATCCCAATTTTCCGGCAAGCCCTTATGTATACATTGCTTATACCTACACCAATTCGGGCAACAGAGAACGTCTTTCCAGGTTTATTTACACTGGTACCGCACTAACAAGTGAGTTTGTTTTAATAGACAATATAGTGGCCAATACAATACACAATGGCAGCCGTTTATTGGTGTTGCCTGATAACACGATTTTGATGACAACTGGCGATGCGGCTAATACCGCCAATGCGCAAAACACCGCTAGCCTGAATGGAAAAATTCTTCGTGTTAACCTTGACGGAACAATACCGGCGGATAATCCAATTGCAGGTAATGCTGTTTATTCTTTTGGACACAGGAATGGTCAGGGATTAATGTTGCATACAAATGGGAAAATATATTCAACTGAGCACGGGCCTAATAATAATGATGAGTTCCAAATAATTGAAAAAGGAAGGAATTATGGATGGCCTAATGTGGAGGGATTCTGTGATAACGACATTGCCGGTGAATCAGCCTTTTGTACGGCTAATAATGTAAAGGAACCGCTTGCTTCCTGGAACCCGGTGCCAGGTGGTACATGGGCTCCCAGCGACCTGATCTGGTACAATCATCCGTCGATACCGGAGTTTCAAAATTCTTTTTTAGTGGCTTTTTTAAAAACTGAAAAGCTGAGAAGCATCCGTATCAATGCCGCAGGAGATGCTATTACAACACAAACCGACTATTTTACAAATCAATGGGGCCGGCTGCGGGATATTACAGCCGGGCCTGATGGAAGTATTTTTATTGCTACCAATGTGGCTCCCTACAGGATTATTAAAATTCGTGCCGCGAATGTTACACCTGTAATAATCAATAACTACAGGGCAGCTTGCAATCAGCAAAAATTTATCATTGCCTGGTCAACCCAAGCTGAAATCAATAATAAGCATTTCCTCTTATACAAAAGCAGCGATGGTGTAAAATTTGACCTTGCCGCAACCATCGCTTCAATGGCTCCGGCAGGCAATTCTTCTATTGGCCTGAATTACAGCTACACGGATAATGGTAACCCTGGCTCTTCTGTTTTTTATAAATTAGTAAGCGAGGGAAAGGACGGCAGCATAAAGGATTGGGGAATTGTAACCTCTGACTGTGGTACAATGGGCACGGCCTTTACATTGCTCCCTAACCCTGCTACGGTTCAAAGTGTGCTTACGATGAATGGTGTAACTGAACTAATGAATATCCGTGTTCATAATTCATTGGGTCAGGTAGTTTATCAGAACAGGGCAAACAGTACCGTTTACCTGCCAGTGGGAAAATGGTCTTCCGGTGTACATTATGTAACAGTTACCAATAGCCGTAATGAAGTGGTGTATAAAAATAAACTAGTGGCGCATTAGAACAGTTTGGTAATTAGCAACATTCATTTTAGTAAAATGTTTTTTGAAATAAGTTTCAAAACCCCTGATCCTTCGCAAATTAAAATCGTTGGTTAAAACCATACAAGGGTTTCATTTGAACAGCTCCAGGTAAAACCTGGGGATGAAATGTTTCGATTTCAACAACCCCAGCGAGGTTGAATCTTTGAACCTCGCAATAAATAAAACGTAAATAAAGTTGCCCAAAGGTATGCCGCACAAGGGAGTGACACAACGATGATGACCATTGAACGTTAGTTGGTACAAAAAAATAATGATTTTAATTTACAACTACGGAGATGCTACACATTAAACCTAAAGTGCATTACGTCTCCGTCGTGTACCACGTAATCTTTTCCTTCAATTCTTAAACGGCCATTTTCACGGCAGGCGGCCTCTGATTTGTAAGTGATAAAATCCTGGAAAGATATTACTTCGGCTTTGATGAACCCCTTTTCAAAATCGGTATGGATGACGCTGGCAGCCTGGGGTGCTTTCCAGCCCTGGTGTATCGTCCAGGCCC
>JBDSAA010000085.1:0-37888 GCA_039922375.1 Ferruginibacter sp. | reverse complement strand
TACAATAAGAAGTTTTTTTCTTACCCGCTTGTTGCTACCGAAGCATTAACAAAGCTGGGCATAATAGAGTCTGGCTTATGCGTATTGAGTTATCTTAAAGCAAAAGCTTTTCCTGTAAAAAAACCTGTGAATTTTGAAGATTGGGTAATAAACCAGTTTGGAGAAAGGCTGTTCAATATTTTTTTTAAAACCTACACCGAAAAGGTATGGGGAATCCCCTGCAAAGAAATATCGGCCGATTGGGCAGCACAACGTATCCAGGGATTATCGCTAAGTAGTGCTATAAAAAATGCCTTGTTTAAACCCACGCTATCCGGCGACAAGGATAAGGTTATTAAAACGCTGATTGATACTTTTCGTTACCCAAAATATGGCCCGGGAATGATGTGGGATAGGTGTGCCGAAAAGTGCCGGGAAATGGGTGTAGAAATATTAATGAATGAAGCAGTGAGCGGAATAACAATGCTGGGTGAAAAATGGATGGTTAAAACAAATACCGGTAAGGAATATGACGGATTTGATTTTGTATTATCATCAACAGCGATGGCCCAGTTGGTGCCATTTATTTCCCCTGCACTGCCAGCGCCGGCTTTGGAAGCTGCGAGGCAATTAAAATACAGGGATTTTATTACGGTCGTTCTGATATTAAAAGACCAAAATAAATTTGATGATAACTGGATATATATTCATGACCCTTCAGTAAAAGTAGGGCGGGTGCAAAATTTCAAATCATGGAGTCCTTACATGGTCCCTGATCCTTCAATGGCTTGTTATGGCCTGGAGTATTTTTGTTTTGAAGGCGATGGCATGTGGACCAGCACTGATGAAGCATTGATTGCTTTGGGAAAAAAAGAAATTGAACAGATCGGTTTAGCAAATGCAGCCGACATTACAGATGGTTATGTGGTTAGGCAAAAAAAAGCTTATCCTGTTTATGATCATTTTTATGCCGCCAATATCGAAACCATTAAAGCAGGCTTAAAAGATTATGAGGGTTTGTACCTGATGGGGCGGAACGGGATGCACAAATACAACAACCAGGACCATAGTATGATGACTGCGATGCTGGCTGCAAAAAATATCATTGCCGGCGAACATTTATATGATCTGTGGAATGTAAACCAGGATGCTGAATACCATGAATCCGGCGAAAGAGGCGCACAGGTTGGAGGAAGGATGGTACCGGAAAAATTAGTGTAGGATTAATAAGTATCGCCTTGAATAAAATATTTGATCAAAGTATATTCTTAAAACATCCCTATATTTTCTCGGCTTTCTACATTGAGGTTCATCTTAACTCATTTTATTTGCACCACATAAAATGGCTGCAACTCTGCTTCCCTGGTAGCTGGATTAATAAATTTTAGACTCAGCTTGGTTACAGGAAATCCCTTACCCTTAAATATTACGGAAGCCTCTTTACGCTTTACCAATTCCTCATAATCTTTTTGCGAAGCGAGTACATAATCGCCAGTTTTTAGATCCTGGACATTACTGATTTTTTTAAAGAAATATTCTCCATAAAAATAGAGCGATCTGCCGGCCTCCACCACATCACCATAGATGAATACTTTGTCTTTGGGCAATTTATTGCCATTGATAAATGCCGCAGCAATATTGCCTGTTTGGTATTGCAACAGTGCAGGGTAAAAAGCAGTGTTTAAAAAAATATTTAAACCAATAGAGGTAAAAAGGCAGATTGCCAAAAGCTTTGGGATAGGCAACCTTTTAGTGGCAACCAAGAAAATAAAGGCAACAAAAAAGACCCCGGCAATTACGGGTACAAAGACGGGTATGTTTTTAAAGGGCAGTGCAATTAATGATAGCAGTGCTATCCATAATAAAAAGAAAATTACCGCATGGATCACAAACAGCGGCTTTCTCCATTTCTGCCATTCATTTGTATAAAGCAGGTTATGGAGAAAATTAGCAGTGATGATAGCAGCCATAGGAAATACTACAAAAATATAATGAGGCAATTGTACCTTGCTGGTTCCTAAGGCAAGGTAAGTAACAAGAAAACCGGAAAGCGTGATGCATTCCTCCTTATTGGTAAGAAGAAATCTTTTTTGCATAACGGCTTTAATTGCTGCAATTAATCCAATAAGAAAAAACAATATCCAGGGCAGGAAACTCCAAAGCATATTTTGTAACTGAAATAAAATAGAACCGTTTTCCCGTTGCGTGTTTTCGCCTGTAATGCGCCCAAAACTTTGTGTCCAGTAAAAGAAACGCAGGCCAGAATCAATCTTTTTCCCCACTACTATTTTACCTGGCTGCAGGTCGTATTGCTGATATAGCCCAATGCTCATGGGAATCAGCAACACAGCTATCAGTAAAATCATCGGCAGGTATTGCCATTGCACAAATTCTTTCCAGTTTCTTCTAAACACAAGGTGCGGCACAAAGGCAAATACCGGGATCATCAGCGCCAGCGGCCCTTTCGTCATCATACCGCCGGCTATGGCTATGGCAGCAAAGACCCAATTTTTCCATTTATGGTATTGATACCATTCGGCTAGTTGCCAAATGCTGCACGTTACCCAACCTATCAGCATTGTATCTGTTCTTACATCATGATTGATCAAAAACATGGCCTGGCACGAAGCAAGTACCACAGCGCTTAGCACTGCAATTTCTCTTTTATAAAACAATAACGCCAACCGGTACGTGCTGTAAATAGCCAGTAGCGAAAATAAAAATGAGGGCAGGCGGTAGGCCCAGTCGTGGATGCCGAACAGCCGCAGTGAAATGCTGCTAAGCCAAAAAAGCATGGGTGGCTTATCGAGGTAATCATATCCTAAGTCGTACAATTGCAGGTAGTTGCCATGCAGCAACATTTCCCTGCTCATTGAGGCATACTGCGTAGCATCTATATCCATCAACGGCACGAAAAATATACCCAGTAAATAGGTGAGCACGCATAGCCCCAGTATTTGTAAAACTATTTTATTTTTCATACACCCACTTTACTGCCTAGTTGGTATTCGAATGTAGCCAGGCTATATCTTTTATTAAATAACAAGGAAGTAAAGTAGCCAATGGTGCTGCCCAATACTGCCCCGCAAATAACATCCACTGGGTAGTGTATGCCAATGTAAACCTGCCCGTAGCTCACCGTGGCTGCCCAGAAAAACCATGCGTAGATCCATTTTTTGAAATAAGGTTTCAAGGTATAATAAATGAATACGGCCACGCCAAAATGGTTAGTGGCATGAGAAGAAGTAAAGCTTCCGCTATTGGAACAATACTTAAGCAGTAAACGTATATGATCTGCCAGCAGCAGGTCATGGCAAGGCCGTTGCCTGTTTACCAGCGGTTTTACTACGTGGCTGCTTATTTGGTCTGTCAGCACTACAGTAACAAGTAAAGCTATAATCCAGGGCCATGCCTTTTTTCCAAAATTCATCAATACAAACAGGAGTAAAAACAGGTACAGCGGGAACCAGGTGATGGCTTCTCTCCATATGGGAAAAACAGCATCCAAAAATGAATTTGTCCAGTCGTGGTTTATTTTGGTGAACAACCACCTGTCCCAGTCCTGTAATATGGTAAGCATAGGCTTTTAGATTTTTCAATGCAAATGAAAGTAGCAGTAGCTGCAAAATTAAGGGTTAATATTTTTAATGTCGTCAGGCCTAAAGGCCGTTAACCCTGCTTGGAATATTTTAAAAAAGCAAGAAGATACAAGCTCAATCTCTCAAACAAGAGGCTCGATACAATGCAACCAGTACGTCTATTTGCAAATCAAGCTGCACAATGGTCTATACTGATGAAATTAATTTGTATTTGATTTTGGACCGGGCTGAGTAATTATTATTATCAATGTTTACTAATGTTATGTTAAACGCGAATTGTCAATGGTGAATGATCAATAATTCACGATTGACCATTCGCCATTCACGAATCAAACCGTCACTTACACTTAAGATAACACTAGTTCCACTCGCTGCAATTGCAGAAACATCCTTTGACATCGCCTCACATAAATAATTTATAAAAATTTGGTATTAGGTGGATATTTTACCATCACTAAAAAGCAACCGGCAACGAAACAATAAAGCTGGACTTGTCTCCACCACTCAGGTAAAAAGGAAAGATACCTGTAATGAAAAAGCCTTCATTGCTGAAGGCTTTAATCTGGTAGCACGTACGGGATTCGAACCCGTGATTCCTCCGTGAAAGGGAGGCGTCTTAACCCCTTGACCAACGCGCCGTTATTTTCGGACGGCAAAGATAGTATTGCATACTTAATTCACAAAATATTTGAGAAATTTAATTTATTTTCCTTGTGAAAGCCCACCTGGCGCAGATATTATAAGATGTTGTAATCCCAGATGACTCCAAACAAATCCCGTTAAGCCTGCGGGTTTTCATCTTCCAGTAAGTCAGGTCTTTTTTCTTTTGTCCGCTCAATGCTTTGTTCATGTCTCCATTGCTCAATTTTAGCATGATTGCCGCTCATTAAAATTGCAGGCACCTTCCAGTCCCTGAACGTTTCGGGCCTTGTATACACGGGCGGAGCCAATAAATTATCCTGGAAAGAATCCGTTAAGGCAGAAGTTTCATCATTTAGTACGCCTGGGATCAATCTGCCAATGGCATCTACTAAAACGGCTGCTGCTAATTCGCCACCGCTCAATACATAATCCCCAATGGAGATTTCTTTGGTGATAAAGTGATCCCTTACCCGTTGATCAATGCCTTTGTAATGACCGCAAATAATCAGCAGGTTATCTTTAAGCGAAAAATTATTGGCCATTTTTTGATTGAATGTTTCGCCATCTGGTGTTAAAAAAATCACTTCGTCGTAGGCAGTGTTTTTTTGCAGACTCTCAATCGCATTTACGAGCGGTTCTATCATCATTACCATGCCGGCGCCACCCCCAAACTGGTAATCATCTACCTGTGCCCTCGCATACGTCGTATAGTCTCTCAGGTTAACCAGGTTTACTTCCAGTAATCCCTTGTCTTTAGCCCGCTTCATAATAGAATGCGCAAAGGGGCTTTGCAGCAAATCAGGAACAACAGATATGATATCAATTTTCATGGCACTACCCTGAAGGGCTTATTGATTTAATGTGAGCAAAATAAAAAAAGCATTGCTGCCACGCTAATAGCCCTCTTGTATCTATTTCAGTGAGGAACTTTAATTACGTTTTAAATTAAAAAACTTACTATTTCATCAACGCTCAGCCGCATCGCTATCCATGTATCCATCCAGGTCTCTTTTATCTTTTTTAGTAGGCCTGCCCACTTTACTCATACGCTTGCCCGTATGAAAAACTGCTGCCTGAAATTGAATACGGTCCAGTTCTTCGGGCGGGGTGATATCAGTATAATACTTGATAGCTTCACTGTACTGAACCCTGCGATGCAATAAGCCGGTCACTTTTACTACCCATCTTTTTGCTTCCGTTTTTACTTCATATTCATCACCCACATTTACAGTTTTCGCTGCCTTAATATTATCGCCTTTGAATTTCACTTTATTTTTATCGCAGGCGTCAGCCGCCTGGCTCCTCGTCTTAAAAAGCCTGATGGCCCATAAATATTTATCGATCCGGAGTTTTTCTGTTTCCATTCGGTAAAATTAAATCCTTTTCTTTTTATAGTACCAGGCCCGGCTCTATTTCCTTAATTTAGTTTTCTAAAAAAAATGTATGCGTGTTGAAAAAAATGGATTTTTTATATTGATCATTTTAATAATGGTTACCAAAGTAGTAACCGGGCAGTTTCGTGAAGTGACTCAGTGGACGGCTGATGGGAATGCTATTTATGAGTACAATAATGGGAGCATAGTGAGGGTTGATATAAAAACACAAGCCGAAACAATTGTGATCAATAAAACACAATTAACAACGGCAAATGGGAAAGTATTGGAACCGGATGTATTTACCTTTAGCAACGACAATACCAAATTGCTGATATTTACCAACACAGCCAAAGTGTGGAGATATAACACAAAGGGAGATTATTGGATATTGGATATCGTTTCCCACAAACTAATTCAAGTTGGAAAAAACAGGCCACCCCAATCATTAATGTATGCTAAATTTTCGCCTGACGGCAAAAAACTGACTTATGTAAGCAACCACAATTTATTTGTTGAAACCGTCGCTTCCGGCATTATTGTTCAACTAACGATGGATGGTACCCGAAAATTAATTAACGGCACTTTTGACTGGGCTTATGAAGAAGAGTTCGGCTGCAGGGATGGCTTTAGATGGAACCCTGACGGAACAAACATCGCTTACTGGCAGGTTAATGCAACCAGTATAAGAGATTATTTTATGCTGAATACCAGCGATTCCATTTACTCGCAGGTTATTCCGGTTGAATATCCGAAGGTAGGTGAGGCTCCTTCAGCAGTGACGATCGGCGTGGTGAGTGTAAATGGTGGTGCGACAAAATGGATGAAAATTCCCGGTGACCCACAGCAACATTATTTGCCAAGGATGGAATGGAGCGACAACGGAACATTAATTGTGCAGCAGCTTGACCGCAAACAACAAGAAAGTAAATTGTATTATTGCAATTCAACTAATGGAAATACAGAATCTTTTTATGGAGAAAAAAATAACTCCTGGATTGAAATAAAGAGTTACTGGAACAATGACGATCCAACAGGTTGGGAATGGATCAACAATAAAAAAGATTTTATCTGGGTAAGCGAAAAAGATGGCTGGAGGCATTTGTACAAGGTGAGTAAAGATGGTAAAAAGGAAACGTTGCTAACAAAAGGAGAATATGATATTGCTTCAATAAAATGCATTGATGATGCGGGTGATTATATTTATTTTATGGCTTCGCCTAAAAATGCTACACAGCTTTATCTATATAGAGTAAGGATGGATGGAATAAGCGATGCAGAGCCGGTATCGGACCAAGTTAAAAAGGGCACCCATCATTACATTATTTCTCCTACAGCTAAATGGGCAAAACACAGTTTCAGCAATTACATAACTCCGTCGACTGATGAATGGGTTTACCTGCCCGATTACATCAAGAAAAATAATGCGGCCGGTAGAATCGGGGCCACAGAAGAAGTAGCATCCAGCGCTATTAAATACACAACCATTACTACCGAAGATGGCGTTACACTCGATGCATGGATCAGCAGCCCCAATAATTTTGACAGCACAAAAAGGTACCCCGTGGTATTTTACGTTTATGGTGAACCGGCAGCTTCTACGGTTAGTGACAGTTATGGCCATCACCAAAATCCTTTGTATAATGGTGATATGAATGAAGATGGGTACTTCCAAATAGCCATTGATAACCGTGGCACGCCTTCTTTAAAAGGTGCAGCATGGAGAAAGGCAATTTATAGAAAGATCGGCAAGATCAATATCAGGGACATGGCAATGGCAGCTAAAAAAATACTTACTCAGTCTTACTTTGATAAAGACCGTGTGCTGGTATGGGGATGGAGTGGGGGAGGTTCCTCTACGTTGAACCTCATGTTTCAGTATCCTGAAATTTTTAAATCAGGTATTGCGATCGCAGCGGTTACCAATCAATTATTTTATGACAATATTTACCAGGAACGTTATATGGGATTGCCGCAGGAAAACAGAGAAGATTTTATAGACGGGTCGCCTGTTACCCATGCGAAAAATTTAAAAGGCAACCTGCTGTATATACATGGTACCGGTGATGATAATGTACATTACAGTAATGCAGAATTACTGTTGAATGAGCTGATAAAATACAACAAGCAGTTTCAGTTTATGCCTTATCCAAACCGTACACATAGTTTAGCAGAAGGAGAAGGAACCCATTTGCACCTTGTTACTTTATACACAAATTTTTTAAGAACCCACTGCCCGCCCGGGGCGAGATGAGTTAGTAAAAAAAGGAGGTATTTATTCATAATGGAATGAGGAGTTGTATCAAATGGCCCAAGAAGCCATGGGGCATTTGATATGATCGCTTGTTGTAGCAGCATTTAAAAACCAATCTCCCTGCTGAGCCCTTTGTTGTCATATATTATAATGGAGGATACATTTTCATTGATATTTATAACCCGTGCGGACTGAGATAGAAACGAGGTGCCGTAATAAAATTCTTTCTTTTCAGTTTTGCCATTTTTAAATTTAATGATAGCGGAAACATCAAGAGGATTAATTTTTACGGCCTTTAATTTTGTCTTGAGTTCAAACAATTTCAATTCGCTTTTATTTTGGCTGGCTGCTACTAAATAGTTGCCCGTACTACCAGATAATTTCACAAGTGCCTTGCCATCACCAGGTATATAAATTCCGCTTTGCAGAATTGACATTGGTGAAAAGCCACCGTTACCATCGCCCCGCATTAATAAGCCATTTAAAGCATCATACCGGCCAATTGAAACTTCCGTACCAAAGTCGTTTCCGTTGATCAGTACATCGAGGTTACCATCTCCATCAAAGTCATCGGCCAGCATTCCGTTTAGAGCTGAAATTTGAGCAGCTTTTGGCAAGGGTATCATTGTAAACTTTCCGCTACCATCATTACGAATAAAACATGATTGGAGCATATTTGCCTTCAAACGGATTCCACCTTTTCTTTTATCTTCCGGAAATATTTCATCCATGGTAGCCGTAGCAAAACTTTTATAATCATTATAGCGCTTTTTCATCGCCGGTAGTCTTTCTAAAACTTCATCTCTTCCGTGAGTGGGGAACTCCTTTAATTGCCCTTTTTGATCTTTAAGAAATAACGAAGGAAAAGCTTCATATCCTCCATTGTTATCGAAATCATTGGAAGTGATATAAACGGGGTACTGATCGCTTGCCTGGTAAAGTGTATTCAAGCCCACATTGCCCACGATGTAATCGGTTCTGCCGGTTTGCCTAAAGTCTCCGGCAACAATTGATGTCCACCAACCGGTTTTATCACCGATGCCGGAAGTCGAAGTAGTGTTCTTAAACGTCCCATTTACATTTTTAAAAAAAGTAATTGGCATCCATTCCCCTGCTAACATTAAATCTATCAGGCCATCGTTATCAAAATCTGTGAATAGTGCATCGCAAACCATCCCTATATTTTTTAAATCCGGCGCTACTTCATTTGTTACATCGGTAAATTTGATGTGTCCCTTATCAGAATCATTTCTATAAATGAAACTGCTCACCGGTTTAGGATAATTCCATGGATCAACACGGCCGGATACAAACAAGTCGGGCTTTCCATCATTGTTATAATCCACAGCTCTTACACAAAGCTTGCTGGTATAATTTTGCGGAAGGGTGTCTTCTACTTTTGCAAAGTTTCCTTTACCGTCATTTAGATATATCCTGTCCTGGTAGTTCGGGCTGTTGTGGTCATATTTGTACCCTCCACTAGTTATAAATAAATCCAGATTGCCATCACCATTTGCATCAAATAGAAGTATCCCTTCATCCTTAGCGTTCTTCCCATTCAGGCCTTCATTTTCTAACAAGTTTTTTTGTATGAACTTGCCGGTTAATTGTTGCAGAAAAAGCATGGGAGAAGTAAAAGTATTTCCACCCATCACCAAATCATCCAGTCCGTTTCCATCAACATCACCAACCGCTAGCCCGGGGCCATATTCTGATAGTTTGTGCGGCAAAGTTGTTTGTATATTGAAATCAATCAAATCCATTTCTGTGTAGGTGTAGTTAACACCCAATGATTTTGTCACCTCCTTAAAAAGCGGCTGTTGGGTTGAGTTGGGTAAATGCCAGGAATAGGTTTCGCTAGCATCAGCAAGATTGACATTTAATAATTGATCCGCCTTAACATTCTTCAGTGTTTGTTTTTTATCACCGGGCCATTTTATAATCACGGAATCCAGTCTTGTAGTTTTGCCCAGTCCGAAATGAGCAATATTTTGATTAGTCGATAGGTAGCCCCGGTAGGGTGTGTTTTCAAAAGTTTGATGTTTTGCTCCATCATAATAAACATCGATCCTGGCACCGATGCCATTTATATTTGATTGATTGCCTATACACTTTATTTGTAAGTAGTGCGTGGCAGTATCTTCTTTGGTACGCAAAGTATTTTTATAAACGAACGCCTCGTCGTCGATCGTGTTAACAACCATATCCATATCACCGTCATTGTCAAAATCTGCATAGGCGGCACCGTTCGAAAATCCAGGTGTTGTTAGTCCCCATTTATCTGTGATGTTGCTGAAACGGATGCCATCCGTATTTTTAAATGCATAGCTTGCAAGTTTAATTTCCGGTATCTTATCAAGCAGATTTATGGGTGTTTCAATGGCGCCTGTTTCCTTTCTGTAAGCTATAAAATCATGATCGGTTACATCTCTGGGAAATCCATTGGTTACAATCATATCCCGATAGCCATCATTATCAAAATCAAGTACTAGTGGGGTCCAGCTCCAATCCGTTTGAGCTACCCCGCTCATAAAGCTTATTTCGCTAAAAGCCGGTGCGCCTATAGAATCATTTTCTAATACCCTTGGCCCCTGGTTTAGTTGAAGCGTATTGCGAATGTATTGGTATTGATTGCCGTAGATATCAAAGTTTTGAAAGGTGTTATAGTTATTAGAGGGCATCATCATTTTTTTGCGATAGTTGTCATCCGGATTCATGTCCAGCTCTACCACATCATCAAGGCCGTCATTATTGATGTCAACAATATCCTGACCCATTGCGTTGTAAGAAGTATGCTTAAAATAATCTTTCGACTGATTGGAAAAAGTTCCGTTTTTGTTATTGACGTACAATATATTTTCAGATAAAAAATCATTGCTTACATAGATGTCCTTCCAGCCATCAAGGTTTATATCGGCTACAGTGGCACCATGTCCAAATCCATGTAGTGTAATGCCTGCTTCGATAGAAACATCCCGGAAAACCGGATGGTTGCCCAGGGAATCCCTATTGTTTCGATACAGCCTGCCTCTGCTTCCTTTATCGCTTTTAGGATCTTTATTAAAAACTTTACCAAATTTATTTTCATTTTGGGCCGCCGCTTCATTAACGGTTATATAAACGTCCAGATCGCCATCATTATCATAATCAAAAAAATTGGCCATTGTGGATTGCACATTAATATTTAAACCATATTCAGCAGCCATATCTTTAAAATGTGGAACTCCGTTTTTATCTACACCCTGGTTGATGTATAGAGTATTTTGTCTCTTAACAGAATCAGTTGAGATAGTATTACAAATGTAGATGTCCATCAGGCCATCATTATTTATATCAGTCACTGCTACTCCTCTTGCCCACCTGCCCATCCCGCCAACATTTGCCTCGGTGGTTATATCCTCGAACTTAAAATTATTTTTGTTAAGGTATAATTTGTTAGATACCATGTTGCCGGTAAAGTAAATATCCTGCAGACCATCATTATTAAAATCTCCCATACCAATACCCCCTCCATTGTATACATTCACGAGGCTAATGGGATTGATCGAATCATTTTCAGTAATGCTATTGTTGAAGGTAATGCCTGAATAAGAGGAGGGGATTTTTTCAAACAAAGTGTTTTTTTTATTGCAGGCAAATAAGCAAAGCGCAGGTACGCAGATAAGTAGTGATCGAAACAATTTCATAAACTGTGGTAAAAATTAGGTTCGTTGTAAAAATAATAAGGAAAGGTGGTAAAGAAAAAAGCCTTCTCCTTTTTGGGGAGAAAGCTTTTTTCTTAAATTTATTTATATTAATTATAGCCCGGGTTTTGTGTTAAGTTGGGGTTGAGGCCTCTTTCAAGTTCCGGTATAGGATATAATTCCTTTCCTGCCGGAATGGAGTTATTAAACAGGCCATGGGGTTTTCCTCCATTGTCAGGATCCTGGCTTCTCATACTTGCTGCAGGATTCACTATCATTTGAGTATTGTTGTCTTGAGTACCATAAGCCGCCTTCACAAATGCAGTTGCCACACCGGCTCTGCGCAAGTTGTAAAAAGTGGAATACTCACCTGACAGTTCGTGCCTGTATTCGCTGTACACCATTTGTAAAGGATCAGTTATAGGAGCAGCGGGGGTTCCATCGTATTTGGCTCCATCCTGCATAACAGCGGGTGCTACGCCTCCCCATGCACGATCCCTTACTCTTTTGATCGTTAAAAGTCCGCCTGGAACATCTCCTGTACGTATCTGGCACTCCGCCTTATTTAGCAGTATTTCGGCATAACGCAACAGTATTTGATTTTGAGCGCCAAAGATGGTACCGTTGCCCGAGTTTGCATCCAGGGTAGGGTCTCTCCACATTTTAGCACAATAAAATCCGGTACGTAATCCGTCTCCGTCAGAGCCATACCATGGGTTGGATAAAGTCCCAACGGTATTGATAATTTTGCCATCATCGCCGGTGTACTTGGCTTTTGTTGCAGGAGTGGTACTAGTGAAACCAGATTTCACCAAAGGGTAAGACCTGATACCGCCCCTGGCAATTATACCAGGGCTTACACTTGAATCACCAGGGCCGCTGATTGTAGCGAGTTTACGTAGATCACCGGGTTGGTAAGAAAGATAGAGACCCGGGTTGCCGTAATCATATCCAAAATTGGATATTTCCTCCGGCCAGCTAAAATCGGATATCCAGGCTACTTCATTACCTGCTCCCCAACTTTGCGTTCCGTTCACTGCAAACTGAATTTCGAAAAGAGATTCAGCATTATTCTGTTTACTATATTCATTTACATCTACAAAATTTGGAAGCAATGCATATTTTCCTTCTAATTGATTAAAATTAGCCAATGCGCCTGCATAATCTTTAACCCACATGCGTGCAGCGCCCTGGTAACCCAATGCCGAACCCTTACTGGCCCTGCCTGTTTCGGCTGCAGGGTATTCTTCTTTCCAGGGTAACAAAGTTGCTGCCTGCTGCATATCAGCAATTACCTGTTTAAATACTGAGTCTTGAGAAGCCCGTGGTGCCAATCCATTTGTAACTGAATTTAATTCTAAAGGTACTCCACCAAAGCTGCCTCCCAGGTAATAATATGTCATGCCACGTAAAAAATATGCCTCACCAAGCAAGCGGTCTCCTAATGCGGCAGTTACTATACCTTTTGTCTTCATTTCTGGCAGCACTTCAATTGCCGTATTTGCCCGGGCGATACCTACATAAGACCGTTGCCAGAAAGTCCTCATTGGCCCAAAGTTGGTCTGGATATCGAAGTAATTATAAAACCGGTCATTACCCCAGTTAAAAAAATCATGTGTTTGAAAATTGGCATAGTACCAGATCGACTTTTTAAGCAAGTCGGCATTCTGATAGGTGTCATAAATTGAATTTACAAGGGCGATACCATCAGCCGCTTTAGTAAAGTACGACTCTCTTGGCAGTTGTGTTAAGTTATCTACCTTAAGGAAGTCTTTTTTACAAGCAATGGGTAACAGTAGTACCGCACTCATGGCTGCTATTATCAAAGTTTTTTTGTTCATTTTAATATCTTTAATCTTTTATTTAAAAAGTTACATTTAGTCCAACAGTATAAAATTTAGACAAAGGATAACTACCTGGGTCAACTCCGCCAGCAGTTGCACTTCCATTAGCTACTCCAATCTCAGGGTCAAGACCTGTATAGTTGGTAATGGTAAAAAGGTTTTGAGTCGATACATAGAGCCTGATTTTAGGAACGGATATATTGCCAAATGCATGAGCAGGCACTGTATAGCCTACCTGTAGGTTCTTCAAACGCAGATAACTTCCGTTTTCCACATATTGGCTGGAGGGCACATTACTGGCAATTACGTCATCATTATAAGTAAATCTTGTATAACGGTTGGAAGGATTGGAAGGAGTCCAATGGTTTTTGAAATAATCATATCCGACATTTTGAACGCCTACAAAACCTGGAGCCTGGAAGCTTTCCAGCATTCTTGCCTGGTAATTAAAAATTTTATTTCCGTAGGTGCCATACAGATAAATATTGACGTCAAATCTTTTGTACGAGCCATCAAGGTTTAATCCACCATAAAATTTAGGTATTGGACTACCAAGATCTGTTCTGTCTGACACGTCCACGTGCCCATCACCATTTACATCAGCAAAATAGCGGTCGCCGGGCTTGGTTACATTTTTTTGGTAAAAAGGAAACGCAGCATTTTTAGCTACTGAAGCCGCATTCAGTGCGTCTATCTGCGCTTGCGACTGGAAAATACCCACAGATTTATAACCGTAAAACTGCCCTATCGATTGTCCGGTATTTGTTCTGCTAAACTGGCCCCAGCCATTAGCATTTAAACCACTTACAGTTACCAGGTTGTCTATGAACGTTAGACTTTTATTAATGCTTAACAACTTGTTATTAACTGTGGAAAAAGTTAGTCCGATACCGTAACTAAAATCTCTATTAGTCTTAGTATAATTCACAGAAAATTCAAAGCCCTTATTTTCAATCTCTCCAACATTTTGGGCTAAATTATTAAAACCTGTTTGAGAAGACACGGGTAGATTTAAAAGAAAATCCTGGGATCTTCTAATGTAATAATCGGCGGTTATTGTAAGCGCACCTTTTAAAAGACCTACATCGACACCAACATTGGTAGTTTTATCGGTTTCCCAGCGAAGGGTAGGGTTAAGAGGCTGGGTGGGTGCAAGTCCTGGCTGGTAGACTTTATTAAATGAATAACCAAAATTGCTGCCACTAGCTGCCGGCCCACCTGTCGAAAACAGGTTCTGCCATTGAAATGATTGAATTGGAGCCTGGTTGCCCATTTCACCATATCCACCCCTTAATTTTAAATCAGATAACCAATTAGCACCATTCATAAATGATTCTCCTTTTATTCTCCAGGCAGCAGATACGGAAGGAAAAACTCCATATTCAAAGCCTGGGGCAAACTTGGAAACGCCATCTCTTCTTACAGTACCGGTAAGATAATATTTATCTGCAAATTTATAATTGATGCGGCCAAACTGGGAAGCAAAGGCAGTAGTATTTTGGCTGCCACCGGCAGTAAGATTTTGAACCTGGCTTATATCCCTCAGCGCATTATTGATTTGCCTGTTTCCTTGTGCATTTATATAACGGTTTGTATTTTTTTGAGCTGAAACGCCGGCTACAACATCTATATTATGACGGCCAAAAGCTTTTGAATAGGAGAGTGTATTTTCCCAAAGCCATTCGAAAGTATTATTGGCATTTTGAGAATAAAGCGCATCCTGGTTTGCACCGCCTAAACCGTATTGTTCATCCCAACGGCGATCTTCCGGTTGAAAATAGTAGCCCGAAAAATCACTTATGTTAACTCCGACATTTGTTTTAAATCTTAGCCCTGCCATTAGAGTAGCCTCAAGCGATGTGTTAGCCAACAAGTAATTATTCAGATTCACCCAATCATTTTTTTCAATGGAATAAAGAGGATTACCCCAGCTTTTGGTATAAATATTTATTGGATTATAAAAGCCATAATTACCATTCTCATCTTTTATTTGATTGGTGTTTTTGTTCCCTGTAATGGTAGGGATAAGTTCAGTCAACTGTTGTAAACCGCCTGTTCCAAACGGTGTATTTTGATCCTGCCTGGCATATTTAAGACTTGTTTGTGACTTAAGCCATTTCGAAACTGTATAATCCAGGTTTAGTCCAAGGTTAAATCTTTTAAAATAAGACCCCTGTACCACTCCTTTATGGTCATTGTAACCTATTGAAATGGCTGTCTGCACTTTATCATTGCCGCCCCGTATACCCAAATTGTAATTCTGCTTTAACCCGCCACGGTAAAGCGCATCCTGCCAGTCAACTGTTTGAAGAGATGAAGGATTATTCCACTCGGGTAAAGGGGTAAAGCTGCCCTGTGTTGGATCGGCAGTTACTTCTTTAACCATTGCCGAAAATTCCTGGGCATTCAATACATGGTATTTTTTGGGTTCGGATTGGAAAGAATTAGTCGCATCCAATGTTACTTGCAGGCCATCTTTTCTACCTCGTTTTGTAGTAATGATCACAACTCCATTGGCTGCCCTCATTCCATAAATGGAGGCAGCAGATGCATCCTTTAATATATCAATTGAAGCAATATCATTGGGATTAATATTGTTAAGGCCTCCTCCTATGGGATAGCCATCCACAACATATAAAGGTTCATTTCCGTTTGCTCCAAGACTACCAACTCCCCTGATCTGAACACTAACGCCGCCGCCAGGTCTGCCATCATTGTTTATAACCTGCACTCCGGAAGCACGGCCCTGAAGTGCCTGATCGATAGTATTAACAGGTACTTTAGCTATCTGTTCGGCTGTAACACTGCTAATAGCGCCGGTCACATCCTTACGCTTTAGCGTTCCATACCCAACTACAACAACTTGTTCCAGCTGCTGAGTGCTATTTTGTAATGTTACGTTTACAGTGTTTTGATTACTAACTTTTACTTCCTGAGTAATGAAGCCTACCGATGTGAATACTAACGTTGCATTTGGGGATGCCGAAATAGTGTATTCACCACTGGCATTAGTTTGGGTTGCGGTAGTTAACCCTTTAACTGATACCGTTACATTGGTGGAAGGAACATCTCCTGAGGTCACCTTTCCTTTGACAACATTTTGTTGCGCCATCAATAATTGGGACGAAAACATCGTAAGCAGTGAAAAGAACATCACTTTCCATTTTACGTTGTTGTAGTTGTTTGGAGAAAATTTTCTCCATAGCAGTACTAAATCTCTCATAGCAGTTTTTGTTTTAATTGTAAAAAAGTCGTAAAATTTAAAAGTATTGTTTGAGAATGCATTATGCTTTTTATAAAAAGAATAAATGACCTATGTCAGAAAATTTTTTTAAAGAGTCGAAATTGTAATTTTAATGTATAGCTTTCATTAAAGAAATAAACTCAATTATTAATCTGTTAAACCTGGAAAAAAGTGGGGAATTTAAAAACTACGTATGCAATCATAAACTGGTTCAAATAGTTATAGTTAGTTAAGATAATTTAGCAATCGTTCAGGTAATTAGTATTACGAGACAGTGAAGGTATTAATATTCAAAGCAATTTTGTGGTGCAATTTTAGCTGATTCTTGGCATCTTTTAGCAAAATATGCAATATTGTTTATCAAATACCCCGTTACTGCTGTCCTTGAAAAGAATAGGAAATTTTTTTTGTGCATTCATTCAAAAATTAGCGAGGCAGGATTTGTAATTTTTTACCAGAAGAATTGAAACGATAAACACGCAACCTCCATCAAAGTATCTTCAATAATTACTCAATTATTTAATTTTTTACTACTTCCGTTGTAGGTATAGTTCTACCCATTTTACCTGTAATTTTTTATTTTACTTTATTTTAAATAAGCCGGTAATTATGGTACAATATTTAGGAAAACTATACGTTCACCAATGAGTGCCGGGTATTATAGTGATGGGCAAATGGTTTACAAATACGAGTAAAACTGCTTTTCAAGATAATACCAAATCCATCCCAACCCTACTCTATGAAAAGATTTATACATCCGGGGCTTCTTTGTTTTGGCCAGAATTATTGTATAAAACGCAGGTATCCGTTTTTGATTTTAATCATTCTATTTTCACAGCAGGTTTTTTCCCAAGCTCCAACTATTGCCTCATTTACACCAACATCCGCAGCCACGGGTACTGTAGTTACCATCACCGGTACTAATTTTTCAGCAGCAACTGCCGTAAGTTTTGGTGGCACCCCGGCCACGTCATTTAATGTGGTTTCCAGTACGCAAATAACAGCGGTGGTAGCAAGTGGCACAAGTGGCCTGGCAAGTGTTACTAAAGGCGGGCTTACGGGAACTAAAACGGGCTTTTACTACTTAGAACTTTCAGGTATAATAACTGATTTTGCAGGTTACTGGCCCACTACTACTGCTACTAATAATACTACAAACCCGGATGATTCACACAATTTACTTGCCTTTACTTTCAATGGCATTACTTACTCTACCGGCGTTAACAATAGTATACTAACAGGGCAGGGTATTAGCTATACTCCGGGCAATTTTAAATCATTGCCCGTTGCTAACATCGCAGGAATAAATACGGGAAGCAGTATTTATCTTGCCATGGCCAGCAAAGTGGATGGTAACGCTGCGGTAGCAAATGCATCCGCGGTTGCCGGCTTAACGATAAAAGATGTAATGACTGATGGAAGCAATGGGTTAAACATGGGTACGGGTATTACTAATTTGCCTATTAGCGCTATAATGTCATTTGATATACATATTATCAATCCAGCAAAAATTTTGGATGCCGAGCCGGATATATTAATTACCCAGATTGCTTCTCCCTCAAGTGGAAATGATACATTCCAGTTTGTAAATGCGGCTGGTGTCAGGGTAGGTAATGCTATCTCCCAAGACATGCTGATGTTGGCAAAACTGGGCACATATACTTTGGACTTATTTAATTTAAGTCCTGCTGACCCATTTAATTCGGCTATAGGTTTTAGCACATTTGCAACCAACACTACCAGAGATATCCGCCTGGTAGGTTTCAAGCTTTCTGACTTTGGAATTACCGGAACAAATTACACAGAAATCGCGGCCCTTAAAATAACGCCCAGTGGCTCCAGTGATTATGCCTTCATAGCTTTTAATTCAGATGCAATTGAAATGGCGCCCAATATTGACCCGAATGTAGAAAGAACAAACAGTTCGATTTGTGCCGGGGGCACTGCTAATTTAGAAGTGATCGCAACTGCTGCATATGGTGGTTCATTAACTTATAGTTGGGAGAGATCCATTGATGGCGGGGCTTCCTGGTCGTCGGTTACGAATGGGGGCAGTTACTCCGGGGCTACTACCAAAAAATTAAGTATTGTTTCAGCCACACACAACTATCAATACAGGGCAACTGTTGTTGAATCAGGTACCGGCTTTAGTTCAGTATCGGATGTGTTCACTATATCGGTAATCAGCCCCGTGGCTCCTACCTCGGTAACAATAGCATCCACTGCTACTACCACTTGTCTCAATACACTCGTTTCCCTATCCTCTACGGTAGTGGGTGGCAGTAATTTATTTTACCAATGGCAAACGAATGCATCGGGAAGCTATGTGGACATTCCGGATGCGATACTGAGGACCTATCTTCCACCAGTAAACGCTACAGGCGTAATTCTATACCAGGTAAAAGTTTCCAGTGGAAGCGGGTGTAGTGGTACAAAAACCTCATCACCTTTAACTATTACGGTAACGGGTATTTCTTCTGTCACTCCCGCTTCGAGGTGCGGTACTGGTGTAGTTAGCATGTCGGCAACAGCTACTTCGGGTACTATTAGCTGGTACACTGCAAGTACTGGCGGCTCCGCAGTTGCCACCGGAACAACTTATTCTCCCACCATATCTGTAACCACTACTTTTTATCTAAATACAAGTGCCACGCAGTGTACTTCAGCAGGGAGGGTACCCGTGACGGCTACTATTAACACCATCACCTGGGCAGGAACAAATACTATAGACTGGAGTACTTTAGCAAATTGGGATTGTGGGGGTACGCCACCTGCTGAGATACCTTCTTCAACAAACAATATTACAATACCTACTTCTCCATCAGGAGGCAGGTTCCCTACCATTTCTGATATTGCGTCAATTAATAACATCGGGATTTCTTCCGGTGCAAGTATCATTGTAGCAGTTGGCGGAACTTTTCAAATATATGGCTCTATTACCAACAGCGGATCTTTTACCGCTACCAGTGGAACCATTTCGATGAGGGGTTCTGCACAGCAGACAATTCCTGCCAATACTTTCACCACCAATACCATCAAAAATTTAACCATCAATAATTCAACCGGGGTTTTACTCGGCGGAGCTTTAAATTTGACCGGCACGCTGACACCCACTGCAGGTATATTAACTACTTTTGGCCATCTTACTTTAATATCCGATTCCATAGGAACTGCCAGGGTTGCGGCGGGTACGGGCACCTATATACTTGGTAATGTAAATGTAGAACGTTATATACCTGCAAGAAGATCATGGCGGCTGATGACAGCTCCCATCAGTAATTCGAATACGATTTATCAAAGCTGGCAAAACAATGGTGTTTATACGCCTGGCAGGGGGATGCTGGTATCAGCACCCGGTGGCGGGATTGGCATCGACACTTCACGATATGCTTCCATGAAAACCTGGAACTATTTAACGCAGGCATTGGTGTCCGTTTATAATACACAAGTCCCTATTTCTGCAACTAATACAGGCAGTGCAGACAATACATCCTATTTCGTATTCGTAAGAGGCGACAGGCTACCTACGAATGTTGACCACGAGGGAATAAGAAAAAATACAACCACTTTGAGCAGCACCGGGTACTTACAAACAGGCACTCAGCGTTTTACAAATTTGCCATCCAATGCCGGGGCATTCGCATTGGTTGGTAATCCTTATGCATCTCCAATTGACCTGAATTTAATACTTTCAAACGCCGGCACTGTCAATGTTAAGAGAAAATTTTATATATGGGATCCCCAGTTAAATGCGGTAGGAGGATATACTGTGATGGACGATGTAGTGACACCGGGAGTATTTTTACCTACGCCTTCTACCACTTTGCAGGGAAATTACATGCAATCCGGCCAGGCATTTTTTGTAATAACCAACGTAGCGGGTAGCGCCGTGCTGGAGGTAAATGAAAGCAATAAAGCATCCTCAGTAAATAACCTGATTTTTGGCAGGCCGGTGAAAAGTGCGGAAACCTTCATTGCCAACTTGTACTTATTAAATCCGGCGGAGGGGTCAACCATTGCTGCTGATGGTATAAGAGCCGATTTTAATGAAGTTTTCGATGCGGGTATTGATGACGACGATAACTTGAAATGTTACAACTCAAATGAAACTTTCGGATTAATACGAAAGAACATTTTGCTCGCTACGGAAAGACGGCCTTCTATAAAAACCAGCGACACGCTATTTTTTAGACTGATAAACAGCACAAAGCAAACTTATCAATTTCAATTTGAGGCCAGCTTCCAGGATCCTTTGCTAAAGCCGATACTTGAGGATAGTTATACAGGGATACCCATACCATTGGAACTTAACGGGATTACGAAAGTTAATTTTGAAGTTAATGGAGATGCAGGGTCAAAGGTTGTCAATAGGTTTAGGGTAATATTTAGTAAATCTAAACCGCTTCCTGTTACATTTCTGGATGTAAAAGGGAGTTTGCAAACAAACAATATCCTGGTACAATGGAATGTAGCTGAGGAAATCAACATGAGTAAATACGAAGTAGAACGCAGTATTGATGGAACAAGTTTCAAAAAAATAAATACTACTTCAGCCAGGGGTAATAACCTGTCAAGTGCTGAGTATAACTGCGTCGATTCCCAAACAAACAAGGGATATAATTTTTACCGTATAAAGAGTATTGGAATAGATGGCGACATACAATACAGCAAGGTTATAAAAATTAAAATGGATGAAAATGAGCCAGGTTTTAGCGTGTATCCGAATCCGGTATCGGGTAAAGTAATCAATATGCAATTTAATAATCAGCCCGTCGGTTCATACATAATTAAAATAACCAGCACATCAGGACAGCTCCTGGTGAAAAAAATTGTGAACCATTCCGGCGGCTCTGATATAAAAAGAATGGGCCTGCCTGCATCAATTAAAAAAGGCAATTACCAGGTATCGGTTATAGGCACAAATTTAAATACGGTATCAATAAAAATTTTAGTGGAATAGCCGTAGAATGATTTTAATATTTGATATTTTAAATTACTGAGACCAAACGGTGTGCTATCCTAAGCAGAATTCCTACCTGCGTTAATGATACCAAAAGACGACCTTATCACCAATTTTTCATACGTCTCTTTTAAGGGAGAATTAATAAGATTATCTTCTATCTCTCTTATGTTCATAATTGCAAATTGCTGAATGGTAAGCAATGGCATTACTATCCTTTCTCTCATAATAATTGAAAGCTGGTCAACAGGATAATCACTCATTAATTCGGTTTTGCCTGAGAGCTTTAATACATATTGCTGGGAAAGGATAAATTCATCATAGATCATGGTCCAGATAACGCCATATTTTTCATCTTTGGCAAGGAAAGCAGTTAATGGGAAAAAACATTTTTTCATCGCCATCTCACAATTATCGAGCAATGTTTTAAAGAACAAAGAACTTTGATAAAGCTTTTGTAACTGTGGAAATTTACCTTGCTTGTCCAGTTCCATCAATGCTGTACCCACGCCAAAATATCCTGTCACATTCTGTTTTAATTGCGCCCATGCACCTACGTAAGGAATTGCACGAAGGTCTTTAAATGACAACTTAGTGCCACCAGCCCGTTTGGCCGGTCTGCTGCCGATATTCGTTTCGCTATAAAATTTTAGGGGGCTAACCTGAGATAAATAATCAGCAAAATAGGCATGGTTCTTCAATGAACTGTATTTAGTAAAACTGGCATTTGCAAGTTCCTGCAAAAGAGTTTCTTCATCCTTTTCAAGCGTGATATGCCGGTTATTAAAAAGATCATTGGATATGCCCGCATGAAGCAATTGTTCGATGTTGTATTGTGCTGCATCCACTGTTCCAAAGTTGGAACTAACGGTCTGTCCCTGTACTGTCAACTGTATTTCTTTATTAGAAATATTTTTCCCCATGGATGCATAAAACTTGTGCGTTTTTCCACCACCTCTTGAAGGAGGACCGCCTCTGCCATCAAAGAAAATTACCTCAATACCATATTGCTGGGATATTGCTGTAAGCTCTTCTTTTGCTTTATAGATACTCCAGTTGGCCATTAAATATCCTCCATCTTTGGTACCATCACTAAAGCCTAGCATAATGGTTTGGCGCTTATTTCTCCTGGTAAGATGTGCTTCGTAGGTTTTATTAGAATACAAGGTTTGCATAACACCCGCCGCATTCTGCAGGTCGTCAACTGTTTCAAATAAAGGAACAATATCAACCGTCATATGCTCTTGCTGCCAGCCACACAATAGAAACAAACCATACACTTCCATTACATTTAATGCACTGTTGCATTGGCTGATAATATACCTGTTACAACCAAGTTCTCCATTATAATCCTGGATGTTTTGTACGGCTTTGATGGTGGCGACGGTATCGGTTGTTAATTCATGCTCAAACGAATCATCTTTGATCGCTGTTGTAATATTAGTAAGCGCTTTAATTTTTTCTTCTGCTGCAAGGCTATTATAATTCAATGGCAGGTAAGTTTTTTTTGCCGATATGTTATCCAATACCATTCCATGGATACTGCTCTCTTGCCTGATATCAAGCGAAGCAAAATGCAGTCCGAACACATTTACTTTATTAATAAGGGTAGTAATTAAATGAAGAAATAAGCTATTGTGTTTATAGATCAATATTTCTTTGATCTTATTAAGTGAAATTAATATCTCCTGTTTACTTAAATGCGTTCGTTGCCCCGGTATAAAAATATTATTGTACATATCTTTTTCAAGGTCAATTAAAATAGATTCTACGCCATCAAAAGTAAGCCTGCGCCTGAGCCTTCGTATTTCAAGATAGTAAGATTTAACAATACCCCCCCGCAAAGCGTCAGCCACTTTCAATGTGGTCTCGGCCTTTACAAAAGGATTGCCATCACGGTCTCCACCCGGCCAAAATCCCATCGTGATGATTGGGTTCTTATCTTCGATAGCATCAGGAAATTGGTTTTTTAAAAAAGAAAGAATTCTGCCTGCGGCGGGATAAAAAACATTTTCGAGGTACCAGATAAGATTCATCGCCTCATCATAGGGTGTGGGTTTTTGTTTTTTAAAAAAAGGTGTTTTACCCAACTGCTGCAAATACATGTTTATCTGTACTGCATTATTATCAGCCAGCGAATTAGAGAGGTCATTAATTATTCCCAATACTGCACCGGGATAAAATTGCGTAGGGTGAGCCGTTAGTACCAGCCGGATTGCAAATGTTTTAAGTTTGTTCTTTAATTCTTCCTGTTTTTTATGTTCAATAACTTCACTTTCGAGGTGTTTCAAAGTACCTACTCCGCCAATGTCGTGCACATCTTTAAAGCCGGCATCCTCCAGCGCATCAAACAACACCACCTGTCGTTCTATGTACTGAATAAAACGAAATAGCAGGTCAAGCCTTTCCTGAGGAAGCTTATAAGTTGTATGCTTAGAAAAGAACTCTTCAATGATTTCGGTGGGACTTTGTTTTTTTTTGTAACCTTCTTCACAATTATTTAATAACAGCGATAACAGGATACCTGTTTTTTCGATACGGTGAAAGGGAAGTGAAGTAAAGAGACTATTGTATAACTGAAACTTGATTCCTACTAAATTTTTAAAATGCTGCAAACCCCTGCTTGATTGATGATCCATGTTCAATATTTATTAATAAAAATGTGATAATGCTGGCAGCAATGACAATAAAGCATGAAAATACTTTAAAATTTTCAAATACTTCCCCTCTGTTATAATTAATTCCCTAATTTAGCGCTTTCAAAAAAGTGGTTCAAGTGAATTTACATATCATCTCACACAAAGTTTCCATAACTGCACCGGTTATCAGTACCACTATTACTACTACTACGTCTGTTATTACCCGTTAAGGGTTATACAAATCATATTACCATTGGGCCAGGGGCTTTATTTCAGGGGAAAAATATTGATATATACATTTACATTTACACACAAATAAAAAGTCATGCAGGTTTTAAAGTTTGGAGGAAGTTCTGTTAAGAATGCAGAAAACATTAACAAGGTAATCGCCATTATAAATGAAAAACTAAATATTGGTAAAACGATTGTTGTAGTATCCGCGTTGGGAGGAATTACTGACATTTTATTACAATGCAGCAAACTTGCATCAGAAGGGAATGAGGCTTATAAAGAGTATTTGCTGGAGGCGGAACAACGGCACCTGCAAACAGCAAAGGAATTAATTCCCATCACAAGGCAGAGTAGTTTATTAAGTCTCGTAAAAACATTGTGCAATGAGATCGAAGATATTTGCAATGGCATTTTTTTATTGAGGGAATTGTCAGAACGTACAAGGGACAGGATCGTAAGTTATGGTGAAATATTGTCGTCCCAAATCATTGCGGCTGGTTTTCAAAGTGAAGGTGCAACAGCAGAATGGAAAGATTCAAGGGAAATTATTATTACCAACTCAAACTTTGGTGCGGCAGTAGTAGACTTTGCAACTACCAATAAAAAAGTAAATGATTATTTCAAAAATTCCACCTCTTCCTTATTTATCTTACCAGGCTTTATTTCTTCAGATGCTACCGGTGCCACCACCACGCTGGGCAGGGGAGGCTCTGATTATACCGCAGCCATCATCGCTGCTGCCTTGGATGCAGATGTGCTGGAGATATGGACAGATGTTTCGGGAATGATGACTGCTGATCCAAGGCTTGTTACCAATGTAAAGATCATTCCTCAGATATCTTACCAGGAGGCGATGGAACTGTCGCATTTTGGTGCTAAAGTAATTTACCCTCCAACCATACAGCCTGTCAGCAGCAAAGGAATCCCAACCTGGGTTAAAAATACTTTTGCACCGCAAGACAATGGAACAGTTATACAAGACGAAACTACTGCAAATGGAAGTAGCATACGCGGCATTTCGAGCATCAATAGTATCTCATTACTAAGCCTGGAAGGCAGTGGCATGGTGGGTATCCCCGGTTTTTCCAAAAGATTATTTGAGGCATTGGCGGCAAACAAAATCAACGTCATCCTCATCACCCAAAGCTCATCAGAGCATTCCATTTGCGTGGGCGTAGATGCAATGGTTGCAGATGATGCCAAGGCTGCCATTGATGAAGAATTTGCGTATGAAATTGAGACAAAAAAAGTTGATCCCATCAAAGTGGAAAAAGAACTGGCGATAGTAGCATTGGTGGGTGACAATATGAAAAGCCACCCCGGTATCAGTGGTAAAATGTTTGGCAACCTTGGCCGCAATGGTGTAAATGTAAGAGCCATTGCACAGGGGTCTTCAGAAAGAAATATTTCTGCTGTGATATCTACGCACGACGTTAAAAAAGCGATCAATGTTTTGCATGAAGAGTTTTTTGAAACAGTTTATAAAGAAGTGAATTTATTTATCGCAGGAGTAGGTAATGTCGGTGGCAAACTATTGGCCCAGATTCTTCAGCAACAAAAATACCTGCAGGAAAAACTGCACCTGAAAATAAATGTGGTGGGTTTAGCCAACAGTAAAAAAATGCTTTTCAATGATGGTGGGATCGACCTGCGAAACTGGAAGGATTTAATGGCTGGCGGAGCACCAATGAATATGCAGGAATTTATCAATGCTATCCTTGCCAAGAATTTACGCAATGCCGTATTTACAGACGTTACGGCAAACGAACTGGTTGCATCCTGTTACGATCAGTTATTGCAAAAAAGTATTGCGGTAGTGGCATGTAATAAAATAGCCTGTTCATCAAGCTTTGAATATTATACAAAGCTTAAAAAATTATCGACTGAATTCAACGCCCAGTTTATTTTTGAAACCAACGTGGGCGCAAGTTTGCCGGTTATCGGTTCATTGAATGATCTTTTGCGTAGCGGCGATAATATCCATACCATGGAAGCAGTGCTGAGTGGCACCTTGAACTTTGTTTTTAATAATTATGATGGCAAAAAAAGTTTTGCATCCGTTGTAAGGCAGGCCCAGGCCGAAGGATATACAGAACCTGATCCAAGGCTTGACCTGAGTGGTAAAGATGTGATGCGGAAAATTATGATCCTTGCAAGAGAAGCCGGTGAAAAAATGGAAATGGAAGATATCGTCAATAATTCTTTTATGCCTCCTGCCTGTATGGAAGGATCAGTTGAAGATTTTTATGTGGCGATGGAAGCGCACGAAGCCCATTTTCAAAAATTATTTGAAGAAGCTTCAGCCGCGGGTAAAAAGTTGAAATTTGTTGCCAAGTATAATAATGGAAAAGCATCTGTCGGTTTGCAGCATATTGACCCGCAGCATGATTTCTACCATTTGTATGGAAAAGACAACATTGTACTTTTCTATACCGATCGGTATGTTGATCAGCCATTGGTGATAAAGGGCGCAGGCGCAGGAGCAGACATTACAGCGTCAGGCGTATTTGCGGATATCATTCGCACAGGCAGGATATAGCCGCAGCCAAAGAATACCTTATAAAAGATAAATACTATTATGGATCCAAATCAGCAGAAAGTTGATCACACATTTGTCAAACGCAATAGCCCGATAGTGGAAAGGTACATTAAGGTGCTGGCGCCTGGTACTGTGGCAAATCTTGTTTGCGGATTTGATGTATTGGGTATGTGTTTAGATGAACCCAACGATCTGATGGAGATAAGATTACTGGATGAAAAAAAAATCATTATTCATAGTGCTGACGGTTATCCTTTACCATCTGACCCGGCGCAAAATACGGCCGGCGCACCATTGGTAGAAATGATCAATGAACTGGATACGCCAACAGGTTTTGAAGTGATCATTCATAAAAAAATAAAACCAGGAAGTGGCATTGGTTCCAGCGCTGCAAGTGCAGCCGGAGCGGTAGTAGCTGCCAATCATTTGTTGGGTAATATTTTTTCAAATAAAGAACTGGTGCGCTTTGCCATGTTTGGCGAAAAAGTAGCATCGGGTGTAAAGCATGCAGATAATGTGGCGCCCTGTATCTATGGTGGTATCACATTGATCCGCAGCATTCATCCGCTCGATATCATCTCCATACCTTCGCCGGATCTTTTTGTAACCATTGTTCATCCTCAAATAGAAGTGCGTACAAAAGATGCAAGGCAGATTTTGCGCAAGGAAGTTTTGCTAAAAGATGCTATCAGGCAATGGGGCAATATTGCCGGACTGGTAGCTGGATTTATGCAGGGGGATACAGACCTGATAGGGCGATCCCTGGAAGATGTGATCATTGAGCCAGTGAGAAGTATTTTGATCCCCGGCTTTGATGAAATAAAAAGCCGGTGCAAAGAAGCAGGGGCACTCGGCGGCGGTATTTCAGGTTCGGGCCCGTCTATTTTTATGCTGAGCAGGAATGAGGCAACAGCAATAGAAGTGGAAACAGTGATGAAAGAAATTTATAACAGGATAGGGTTGGATTACAACACTTACGTAACCACCATCAATAAAACAGGCGTGAAGGTTTTGGTGAATGGTGAAAGGTGAATGGTGAAAGGGTGAATAGTGAATCTTGAATGGGTAATTGAAACGTGAGTATGCAATCATTATAACCAATTAACTACATCCGGCTTAGAATCAAAGATCATATTGACAGGCTGAAATTTACTCAGTATCTGTCCTTTAATAAAATTATCTAAACAGAAATATAACTTAATGGCATCAACATTAACAAGTAATCATTTAGCATTGCCTTTTGCCAATTGACCATTCACCATTCACCATTGACCATTCACCTAAGTTTTAGTAATGAAATATTTCAGTACCAATCGTCAATCACCTGAAGTAGATTTTAAGCAAGCTACTATCAACGGGCAAGCTCCGGACAAAGGCTTGTACTTCCCGGAACGCATACCTACAGTTTCTAAAGAACTCATTGATAATATCACACAATATTCAAACGAAGAAATTGCTTTCCAGGTGATGAAGCCTTATGTGGGCAACAGTATTCCCGAAGCCGAGTTGCGTAGGATTGTATCCGAAACGATCAACTTCGATACACCATTGGTGCAGGTAACCAATGATATTTTTTCGCTCGAATTGTACCACGGACCTACCTTAGCTTTTAAGGACGTGGGCGCCCGGTTTATGAGCCGCTGCCTTGGGTATTTTGTGAAAGAACAACACCAAAAAGTAACAGTTTTAGTGGCTACTTCCGGCGACACTGGTGGCGCAGTTGCCAATGGATTTTATGAGGTGGATGGAATAGATGTTGTTATTCTTTACCCCACTGGCAAAGTAAGTTCGGTGCAGGAAAAACAGCTGACCACACTGGGCAAAAATATTCATGCGCTCGAAGTGAACGGTACTTTTGACGATTGCCAGCAAATGGTAAAGGCTGCGTTCATGGATGAGGAACTCAATGAAAAACTTTTTCTAACTTCCGCCAATTCTATAAATGTAGCCCGCTGGCTGCCTCAGCAGTTGTATTATTTCTTTGCTTACAAGCAATGGGTTGAGAAAAATAACCCGCCGGTGATATCCGTGCCCAGCGGTAATTTCGGCAATATCTGTGCAGGCATACTGGCGCATATTTCCGGCTTACCGGTTCAGCATTTTATTGCAGCCTGCAATGCAAATGATGTAGTGCCGGCATTTATGCTCACAGAAAAATATGAACCTAAAAAATCCGTGGCTACTATCTCTAATGCAATGGATGTGGGCAACCCCAGCAACTTCATTCGTATACTCGAAATATTTCATCACCAGTTCAAAGACCTGCAAAATGTATTGAGCAGTTGCAGTATTTCTGATGATGAAACAAAGGCCACACTGCGGTCTGTTTATCAAACAAACAACTACCTGCTCGATCCTCACGGAGCAGTTGGTTTCCTGGCATTGCAGAATTATTTACAAAAGCATCCTGATCAAAAAGGCATTGTTTTGGAAACAGCGCATCCAGTTAAATTTTATGATGTGGTAGAACCAGTGATCGGCCAACCTGTAGCCATACCCGAAGCGATCAGGCAACAATTGGAGCTGCAAAAGAAGAGCACAAAAATAAATCCGGATAGTGAATTGCTGAAGGCATTTTTATTGGCTTCTGTTCCCAAGGGAGAAACTATTTAGCATCCAGCTTTTAGGTGCTTTATTGACCCAACAGTTGTATTCCAATTATACTTCACAGGCGTCGCACTCTTGTACATTTTATCTATTGGCAGCTTGCTTACGTTTTTAATTAATTGGAGTATAATTGCTTCTATAATTTTGATACAAAACAAGGCACCAGGCTCATTAAAATCTATGAACAAAATAAAAAGGCGATTCCTGCAAATACTTATTGGATTGGCTGTTCTATATCTCTTGCTATTGATACCTGATGCCAATAACGCCACTATTATCAAAGCATCAGAAAAACCTTTTGCCTGGAATAAAGATGACCTTTGGCTGCAGTTGGAAAATGATTTTAAAAATGCCCGTCAGCAGCCCAAAGCCAAAATCGATTCAGCTACACAAAAGTTATTTGAGACAGGCGAGTCATTATACACTAAAATTCAACCAGGAATTGTAGCCGTAACGGATACAAATTTTGCAGCCCTTTCACGCAGTTTCTTTTCCCTTGCTTCATTGGTTGCGGCCCAGCCATCACAACGGGATTCTTTTATCAACTTTTACATCAAAATAAGACGAGATGTAAAAAACAGATCCCGGCATTGGGATATGAATGATAAAACAGTACGGAACCTTTTGTATCAGCAGCTGTATGGCATGAGGGCAGCAGTGGAAGAAGTATTATTGCAAACAGATAACATTCCCTTTAAATGCGACATGCTGGTAAGCAATGAGCCATCAGCTACACCATACACTTCTATTTTCGGCATCAAGGTTCATAGTGGCGACCTGTTGGTTTCAAGAGGAGGAGCGGAAGTCTCTGCATTAATTTCACGAGGCAATGACTATCCCGGGAATTTTTCTCATGTAGCCTTGATTTATGTGGATGAAAAGAACAAGCCTTTTTTAATTGAAGCCCATATCGAGAAAGGCGTAGCCATTGCTTCAGTAGAAGAATATATCAAGGATAAAAAACTACGCTTTATGGTATTGAGGCCAAAAGCTGATTTACCGCAGTTGAAAGCTGATCCGCTGCTACCACAAAAGGCAGCTAAACTGGCTTATGATGATGCCAAAAGCCGGCATATTCCTTACGACTTTAAAATGAACTTTAAAGATTCGGCCGCATTGTTTTGTTCAGAAGTAGGGTCTTATGCTTATAGAAAAAATGGTGTTCAACTGTGGCAGGGTGTATCAACTATTTCTTCCCAGGGTGTCGTCAATTGGCTTCATGCATTTGGCGTGGAGAATTTTGTGACGCAGATGCCCTCTGACCTCGAATACGACCCGCAATTAAGCATAGTGGCAGAATGGCGCAACCCCGAAACGCTGAACAAGGATCATATTGACAATGCTGTGATGGATGTATTACTTGAAGCGGCGGACAAAGGCAGGCCGATTCATTATTCTACAATGCAATTGCCCTTTGTGAGGATTGTGAAAGGATGGTGCGTGATAAAAAATTACTTTGGAAAGGCGGCAATCATTCCTGAGGGAATGACTGCCACTCAAGCTTTAAAAAGTCAATATTTTGTGGCTATGTATAATAAGCTTAGGGAAGAAACAACAATATTAACGGTTCAGTTCATCAATGCAAGCCATTACAGGCCACCCTATTGGCAGTTGGTTAATATTGCCAGGCGGGCAGATAACAAGATCAACAAATAATTAATGTAAAGCGACCTGTTCTTTGATGTCGTCCATTGTAATGCCTGAGTGGCTTTCATCATAAACACATTCTCCATTTTTAATCAAAAGCACCTGGGGCGATTCGTGGTACACGGCAAATTCCTCGGCTATTTTATTGGAGACATCTCTATTTCTGATGAGGTCAAGAAAGTAAAAATCTACGTTTTCGGGAGGGGCGCTTCTTTCTAACCGTCCCCTTACAACACTGCTGATTGAACAGCGGGCACTGTGTTTGAATATTAATTGGGGTTTCTTTTTCGACTGTTCTTTAATATCTGGCAACTGAGCCAGTTCTGTTAACTCTATCCAATCCATCGGGGGTACTTTTTAGTGAATTATGTTGTCTGTCATTGGGCATCCGGTGCCTCGCCTGCTTGCTCCACAGGAAGAAAGCATAACAATACCGGTAGTTAAGATGATTGCAAATAATAAAATCTTTTTCATTTTGGTTGGGTTTTATTTGAATGTATTTCTATTTTTGCCTTACAAATATACATAACCTTTGCTTTGGGGTTATTATCGTAACAAATTCACTATTAAAAGTTATCTTGCTAACGTTCTTTCCAACAAGCACGGCATATAAAGTTTCTAAGACGCACTCCTATAAACTGTTTTTTAGAGAATTTAGTATAAGGTTATAATAAATATTTAAGTCTTACAATACAATACCATTTAAATAAAATCACAAATGTCCTTACTTTTAACCCGTCCAATTGCTTTTATTGATTTAGAAACTACCGGTGTAAACCTTTCTACCGACAGAATTGTAGAAGTGGCGATGATAAAAATTATGCCTGATGGCACCCGGCAGGTAAAAAGAAAATTGATCAACCCAGGTATCCCGATACCGCCACCCTCCACAGCAATACACGGCATTACAGATGAAATGGTGAAAGATGCACCCACATTTAAACAGTGCGGTAATGAGTTGAAACAATTTATTGAGAACTGTGACATGGGTGGATACAATAGCAATCGTTTTGATATTCCAATGTTAATGGAAGAATTTTTACGGGCCGGAATGGACGTAGATCTTTGTAGCCGCCGGATGGTAGATGTGCAACACATTTTTTATACTATGGAACCCCGTACCCTCACGGCCGCCTATAAATACTACTGTGAAAAAGAATTGATAGATGCCCATAGCGCCGAAGCAGATGTAAATGCTACCATTGATGTATTGTTATCACAAATAAAACGCTACCCGCAATTGGGCAATTCCATCGATACGATCCTGGGTACCATTGGCGAAGACAAGGTGGTGGATTATGCCCGCAGGTTTTTGTTTGATGAAAAGGGTGTGGAAGTATTCAATTTCGGCAAACATAAAGGCCGGCCCGTTGTGGATGTGCTAAAGGCAGAACCGCAGTATTATGACTGGATGATGAGAGGTGATTTTCCGCTTCACACAAAGCAAAAGCTTACAGAAATTTTAAATCGTACCCTGTTAAAAAACATCTAAAATAGAGGGGCGGCAAATTACTTAAGGATGGTTTACTACACAAATTGTAAATTCGTAAAAACAGCATATTTCAATTATTGGAAAAATTAGTTATCATACCTACTTACAACGAAAAAGAAAACATCGAAAATATAATCGTTGCTGTCCTTGGCTTGCATCAAAACTATCATATCCTGATCATTGATGATGGCTCTCCTGATGGTACGGCTGCTGTAGTAAAATCACTTATTAATAAATATCCCGGGCAAATATTTCTGGAAGAACGTAAAGGCAAACTAGGCCTGGGCACTGCATATATTCATGGCTTTCGGCTTGCGCTGGAAAAAGGTTACCAATTCATTTTTGAAATGGATGCCGATTTTTCTCACAATCCCCGTGACCTGGAAAGATTATACACAGCCTGTAAAAATGGGGCTGGTGTGGCGGTAGGTTCAAGGTATGTAAAAGGTGGAGCAGTTGAGAATTGGCCCCATAACCGCATTGCTTTATCAAAAGGAGCTTCATTATATACCCGCATAATAACCTGGATGCCCGTACGTGATCCAACGGCAGGGTTTGTTTGCTATCGCCGGGAGGTTTTGGAAACCATCAATTTATCAGAAATAGTTTTTGTCGGCTATGCGTTCCAGATAGAAATGAAATTTGCCGCATGGAAATTAGGTTTCAAGATTGCTGAAGTGCCCATCACTTTTATAGACCGCCAATTGGGTGACAGTAAGATGAATAAGGGTATTGTAAAGGAAGGTATTCTTGGTGTGCTGAAATTACGCTGGATGAGTATGTTTAAAAACTACCGTAATAAAGTAAAGAACGTTTACCCCAATGATACCGTTGCATATCCCAAAACCGAAGTGTTGTTAGAATCCAAGTAGCCCCTCCGGGTAAATATCAGGCCTGCTTGCCCCCACATTTCAAAAATTCTTTTCAAAAAATTCCTTTGTTTTTATTTAAACGCCGGATGAAACTGGTGCAAAGTAGTACGGAGAAATTCCCTGTCGAGATGCGTATAAATTTCTGTGGTAGTAATGCTTTCATGCCCAAGCATTTCCTGCACAGCACGCAAATCAGCGCCTCCTTCTACCAAATGTGTTGCAAAAGAATGGCGGAATGTATGGGGCGAAATTGTTTTTTTTATTCCGGCAATCCGGGCCAGTTCTTTAATGATCAAAAATATCATTACCCTCGAAAGCTTGCTGCCCCGCCGGTTCAAAAATAAAATGTCTTCATTGCCTGGCTTCACCTTAATATGTACCCTGATATCTTTTCTGTAGATATTAATGTATTTGATTGCATCACTTCCCACGGGTACCAGCCTTTCTTTATCACCTTTCCCAATGATCCGGATAAAGCCTACATCAAGAAAAAGGCAGCTGATGCGCAGGTTTACTACTTCGGTAACCCTTAGGCCACAACTGTATAATGTTTCCAGTATCGCCTTATTTCTGCCACCTTCCGGTTTGCTTAAATCGATGCTATTGATAATAGACTCTATTTCATCAAACCCCAAAATATCCGGTAATGTTCTTTTAATTTTGGGAGATTCCAACAGGGTAGTGGGATCTATTGAGACAATTTGTTCTTGCAGGCAGTATTTAAAAAAACTTTTGATTCCTGAAATGATCCTTGCCTGCGATCCTGCCGTCATACCCAATTCGCTTAGCCACCTGATAAAATGTTCCAGGTCCTTTAATTCAATTTGCTGTGGTGTTTTTAGCTCATTCGTTAGTTGTATCCAGGTGGTTAATTTTTCAATATCATGCAGATAGGCTTCCACCGAATTATCGCTCAGGGATTTTTCTAATTGCAGGTAAGACCTGTATCCTTTTTTATACGCTTCCCACATAATGCAGATTTGAAAAATTTAAGTTGAAAAGATAATGTGTCTGATAGATGTAAATTGCAAACTTCATGGTGATAGATTAAGGCTATGCCAAAGGTGTTGCAGGTAATTGTTCACATTGTTGATGAAGGTTTTTCTTATTTTCGTTTTACAATCCTTTATGAATGATGATAATTAATTTTCGTTCTTTCAAACAAAAAGTACGATACCATAAAAAGACATTAAAAGCCTTTTTAACTAAGTTAGAAAAAAATCCACCAAAAGAAATACATAAACTTATCGATAAGGTGGATAAGGAAGTATGGTTGGAAACTGATTGCCTGAGCTGTGGCAATTGTTGTAAGCAAATGACACCTACTTTTTCTGTAAAGGATATTAAACGCATTTCAAACCATTTTGAAATGACACCCAATGAATTCAAAGAAAAATGGCTTCGCTATGATAAGAAGGATGGCGACTGGCAAAATAAAAAACAACCTTGCCAGTTCCTGGATCTAACGGATAATAAGTGTTCGATCTATCCCATACGTCCTGCAGATTGTGCAGGGTTTCCACACCTTACCAAAAAGAAAATGGTGGATTACATACATGTACACAAGCAAAATATTCAATACTGTCCGGCAACCTATAAAATGGTGGAAAAGATGAAGGCGCTTTGCACTTTTGAAAAAGGGTAAAATTGAAATTGGATAATAGTGGCAAGTAGTTGATTATTGTAGATAGTATGCTCTCATAAATAAACATCTTCTATTAAAAAGTAATCCACGGGTTCATCTTTTATTATCAGGATAGCGAGAATATTGAATTGTATGCGCTGCCATTGCGGATGTTGGTACAGGTACTCTTCGGCAGCATTGATGAGGTTCTGAATCTTTTTTTTACCTACACGTTCTTCGGGCAATCCGAATTTGCGGGAGCGCCTTGTTTTTATTTCTATAAAATGTAATATGGTATCCTTTTCAGCTATGGCATCCACTTCATAGCGGGAATGCCGCCAGTTTTGTTCCTTTATCAGGTAACCTTTGGTTAGCAGCCATGCCATCCCCATTGCTTCTCCTGTTTTGCCGGTATGAATGTGTTTTGCCATGTTAAAAGAATGAGTAAATCTGATGATTTATTGATGATCCATTTAGAATTTTAAATATTGCTGCACAAGTATTTATTGCCTATTTTTGCCCTTCTAAATTTTTAAAAATGAAGATAGAGAAATCAACCATTATAAGCTTTGTTTTATTAGTAGTTATTGCTTCCCTATACCGAATAATGCCTGGCAGGCCGATGGGCTTTGCTCCTCAAATAGCAATGGCTTTATTTAGTGGGAGTATTATCAAAGACAAAAAGTTTTCTTTCCTCCTGCCCATTCTTTCCATGTTGGTTTCAGATGTTATTTATGAAGTTTTGTTTCGTTTTAATGTTTCATCCATTGCAGGTTTTTATAACGGCCAGTTATTAAATTATTGTTTATTTGTTGCTGTCACTGTGATTGGGTTTTTTATAAGAAAGGAAAGTGTATTGCACATTGCAGCAGGGTCTCTTGCAGGAGCTGTGTTTTATTTTATAGCATCCAATTTTGTTGTTTGGGTCGGCGGCGGACTGGCACTTAATAATCTGCCTTATGCCAAAACATGGGATGGATTAATGACATGCTTTGCAGCAGGTATTCCTTTTTTTAAAGTGAGCTTGTATGCTACTTTATTTTTTAATGCCATCTTTTTCGGCGGCTATTACCTTATTAGTAAATATACTTTACCCAAGCACGTTATCTATACCAATTAGCCATTATACCATTATGATATTTATAAAAAAAATGCCACCTAAACGTGGCATTTTTTTTATAGACCTTCTTCATAGCCTTTATCAATTAACAGGTTCTTTCCATCTGCTGCTGAAGTGGCCAGTTCGTCACAGCGGTTATTAAATGGATTAGTAGAGTGACCTCTTACCCACACAAATTTCACATTGAATTTTTTCGCCAGTTCGTAGTAATGTTTCCAGAGGTCTTTATTTTTTTTACCACCTGCAAAGTCCGTCTTGATCCATGTTTTTAGCCAGCCTTTTTCTACTGTATTCACTACATATTGGCTATCAGAATAAACTGTTACAGGTAGTTCATTTTTTTTAACTGCTTCCAATCCTGCAATAACGGCCATTAGTTCCATACGGTTGTTGGTAGTGAGCCTGAAGCCTTGCGATAATTCTTTGCGGTGGCTGCTCCACATTAGGATAGCCCCATATCCTCCACGGCCCGGATTGCCCCTGGATGCGCCGTCTGTATAAAGTAGTATGTTTTCCATTGGTTAAATTAAACTTCCAAATTTTGTTGCAAAGAAATAGAAAATAATGTTGGTATACGCAATGGTGTTAGTGTGTATACCGTGCGATCATGTTACGTTGATAAATGTTGCCCAATGGTATGCGGTAAAAGGGAGTGACACAACAATGCTGACCGTCGAAATAGAGCTGGTTAATAAAACATTTTGTTATCCCCGGAATGCAGCGCTGCTGAAAAAACGCCACCTTCCTACACCTGCATAACACCAGATTTAAATTCGGGAATATCTTTATTTTGATTGGCCGCATTGATACCTTCGGAGATTAACGTGCGTGTTTGGGCAGGGTCAATAATATCGTCTACCCACAACCTTGCCGCAGCATAATATGGCGTAGTCTGAGTTTGATAGCGCTGCATGATTTCGCTTAAGAGTTTTTCTTCATCTTCAGGAGTTATCAGTTTGCCTTTAGCTTTTAATGATGCTACCTGTATCTGTAACAAAGTTTTTGCAGCCTGCTCGCCACCCATTACCGCAATCTTTGCAGTAGGCCAGGCGTAAATAAAACGGGGATCGTATGCTTTACCACACATGGCGTAATTGCCTGCACCATAACTGTTGCCAATGATAAAAGTGATCTTCGGCACCACAGAGTTGGCGACAGCATTTACCATTTTTGCGCCATCTTTTATTATGCCCGAATGCTCGCTTCGGCTACCCACCATAAAACCCGTTACATCCTGCAGAAATACCAGCGGCATCTTCTTTTGATTGCAGTTCATTATAAAGCGTGCGGCTTTATCGGCACTGTCGTTGTAGATCACGCCACCCAACTGCATCTCACCTTTTTTGTTCTTTACGATCAGCCGTTGATTGGCAACAATCCCCACAGCCCACCCATCTACACGGCCATAACCACATACAATCGTTTTACCATAATTTTCTTTAAACTGGTCAAAGCTGCCAGCATCTGTAATGCAGTCAATGATGTCAACTACATTATACGGCCTGTTATTACCATCGTTTAAAACGCCATAAATTTTAT
>JBDSAA010000084.1:0-5045 GCA_039922375.1 Ferruginibacter sp. | reverse complement strand
AATTGATCAGGGGCTGTCTAATAACGCAGTGACTAGCATTTTCCAGGATCAGCATGGCTTTATGTGGTTTGGCACTTTTGACGGCCTGAACCGGTATGATGGTTACAGCTTTAAGATTTTCAGAAATGTTATTAACGATACTACATCTTTAAACTCTAGTGTTATTAGAGCAATTACCGAAGATGGCAATCATCAGCTTTGGATAGGAACCGGGAAAGGGTTGAATATCTACAACCCTCTTAAAGCAAACTTTTATTCTACCAAATTTAAATCGTGGGATAATACTTCTGTAACTCCTCTGGAAAGTGTTATTGGTGCCATTCAAAAAAATAACCAAGATGGAAGCATGCTGATTGGCACACAGCAAAAAGGTTTGCTGGTATTCGAAAAAAATAGCAGAACCGGTGTTCAAATCCGCTTCATGTTGAGGAAAGGACACGAAGGCAATTATGATGCAAAGGCTATTGCCATTGATCCAAGCCGGCAAATTGCGTGGGTATTTATACAGCAGGCTGGGCTTTGCCTGTATAACATAAAAAATAAAAATCTTCAGTTAGTTAATGGCAGCATTAAAAAAACAGATTGTCTAAAGTTAGACAGCAAAGGCAACTTATGGTTGGGAAATGAAAATGGACTTTTCTTATACGATATGCGGAACAATGTATTTTCAAATAATGTGTTGCCATTTAAAGCGAGGGTAATGAATCTTCTTGAAGACCTGCAACATATGTTATGGATTTCTTCAGATGGGAATGGTGTGTGGTCAATGCCCGCCGGTGAGTTCCGCCCCGTTCCTTATCGTCCAGTCGCAAGAAGTTCTTTAACAAGCAATGTTGTATATACCATTTATGGTGATGCACAGGGCAATAAATGGATTGGAACGTTGCGTGGAGGTATCAATATTATTCCATCTAACGATAATTTATTTAAGCATATTACTTACTTAGCGTCCAGGCAGAACAATATTGACGATTTCATTTTTTCTTTTGCTGAAGATAAAAAAGGTAATGTGTGGATTGGGACTGATGGTGCCGGACTGAGGTATTGGGACCGTCATAATAATACATTTACAAACTATAAGCATAATACAAACAATCCCTCTAGCATTAGCAGTGATTTTATCAACAGTACTATCTATGACTTAGAGGGGGACCTGTGGGCAGTTAGCTGGTTTGCTGGTGTAAACCGGTTGAAAAAAGGCTCACAAAAATTTGAACATTTCGATTGTTATAATTCTTATACAAGCTCTTTTGAAAACAACGCCTGGCTGATCTTTGAAGATTCCAGAAAGCAATTGTGGGTTGCTGCCGCCAATGGCGGGGCACTATATGTCTTCAATCGAAATGCCAACCGCTTCGAAGTTTTTGATAAAAGCTTAATCAATGTTAATAGTATTACAGAAGACAAGGCAGGCAATATTTGGGTTGGGCTCCAGACTTCCTTAATTAAAATTGACCGCGTAAATAAAAAACATAGATCGTGGTATATCGGCCAATCACTTGTTTGTATCCTTGAAGATCGCAATAAAAACTTTTGGCTCGGAACTAATGATGCGGGGTTGTTGTTATTCGATCGTGTAAAAGGCACGTACCGGCGATTTACAACTTCTGATGGATTGCCAAGTAATACCATTCTTCGTATGCTGGAAGACGATAAAAATAACCTGTGGTTGAGCACCTATAATGGCCTCTGTAAATTCAATACCATTGATAAAACATACCGGAATTTTTCAAAATCCGATGGCTTGCAAAGCAATCAGTTCAGTTATAACGCTGCATTGGCTTTGAAGTCAGGTGAATTTTTATTCGGTGGCATTAAAGGCTTCAATATTTTTTACCCAGACAGTATTGTTCAGAAAACAGAAGCGACTAAGATTTATCTCACGGCTGTAAAAATCAATGATAAGCCTGTTGAAAAGGACGATTCTTACGTGAAGGAAAGAAGTTCCGAATGGGTCAAAAAAATTGTACTTCCTTATGATCAGGCAGTTCTCTCCCTTGATTATGTATCGTTGGACTACAACAATGCTGATAAAATAAAATATGCGTACAAATTAGAAGGATGGGATCAAAACTGGGTCAATGCAAATAATATTCGCACGGCCAATTACTCCCGGTTGCGGGAAGGCAGTTATACTTTTAAAGTAAAACTTACCAATGGTACGGGAGACTGGAGCAACGAGACCGGCTTGCTTAGTGTGGTAGTATTGCCGCCATGGTACCGGACCTGGTGGGCTTATCTTATTTATGTGCTTATTATCGGCAGCGTTGTTTATTTATACATCACGTACAGTAAACGGCAGGAGCGCCTAAAGTATGAGGTCAAACTCGCCAACCTTGAAAAAGAGAAAGAAAGAGAAATAACCGAAAAGAAGCTTTCCTTTTTTACACACATCTCACATGAATTCAGAACACCGCTTACTTTAATCATCAACCCGGTAAAAGATTTATTACGAAAAATTGATTCAACAGAGGAACACAAAGACCTGAATATGGTTCACCGCAATGCCCGCAGGCTTTTAAGCCTGGTAGACCAATTGTTGATTTTCCGTAAGGCTGATGTAGAAGCAGATAACATGAAGTTTGCAAGGTATAATTTTTATGATTTGTGCCACGAAGTTTATTTGTGCTTTGCGCAGCAGGCGAGAATGAATCATCAGGATTATATATTTGAATATGATAATAAAGAGCTTGAATTGTATGTTGATCGGGAAAAAATTGAAATTGCCTTGTTTAATCTTGTTTCAAATGCAATAAAATATACGCCTGAGGGTGGCAAAATCATCTTCAAAGTTGTAGAAACAGAAGCAGAGGTAGAAATATCGGTGTGCGATAATGGTTATGGCATTCCAAAAGAAGCAGCTTCACGTTTATTTGAAAAGTTCTACCAGGTATCTTCTGAAACAGTTCCGGCTAAAACCGGCTTTGGAATTGGCTTATTCCTGGTAAAACATTTTGTAGAGGGACATAAGGGGGAAATTTCTTTTGACAGCGAACTGGGCAAGGGTACCAGGTTCTTCCTACGACTTAAAAAAGGTCAGGCCCATTTGAAAGGACAGCCTATTGGTGAGAAATTCCTCACCGGGGCTATGATACTGGACGAATTGAAGGAAGAAGTAGATACAGAAGAAATAACATCTCCTTCTGAAATAGAAAGCCTGGAGCAGGTGATAACAGACAGGCGTACTATTTTGATAGTAGATGACAACCTGGAAATCAGGCAATATCTTCACCAGATTCTCAAAGAAAAATACCAGATTCTAGAAGCAGAAAATGGAAGAGAAGCACTGCAACTAGCTCAGAAACAATTTCCCGACCTGTTAATCAGTGACATTTTTATGAGTGAAATGGACGGTATTGAGCTTTGCAAACAGATTAAACAGGACCAATCTTTGAATCACATACCAGTTGTTTTGTTAACCGGTGATTCCGGGCATGAAGTTGAACTTAGAAGTGTTGAAGGCGGAGCAGATGTTTATATTACCAAACCTTTCGACAAAGACCTGTTGCTCGCCAAAGTGGAAAACCTTTTCAAAAGCCGCAGCGAACTTCAGGAGTATTTCTTCAATGAAATAACACTAAAGAAAAATACCCTTAAAATCTCTCCAGAGTATAAAGAGTTTCTTGAAAAATGTATACAAATAGTCGAAAAACATTTTTACAACGACCAATTTTCAGTCAAATCACTTTGCCAGGAAGTGGGTGTAAGCCATTCTTACCTTTATAAAAAGGTAAAGCTTATATCGGGCCAATCAGTAAACAGTTTTATCCGGTACATCCGGTTAAGAAAAGCAGCGGAACTGATGATCAAGGCTGATTGCAATGTCAACCAGGCCGCTTACCAAGTAGGCATTAGTGATATTAAATATTTCCGGGTACAGTTTAATAAACTATTCGGAATGAACCCATCTGAGTATATCAGGAAATATCGGGACCCGTTTAATAAGGCTTATCATATTTCATCAAATGTTGTAAAAGAAAAGCCTAAAAACCAAACTTCCTGAACCTTGCTGATCCCTTCAGCAATTCTTCCAATATTAAGTTTATAAGAAGTTAGGGCTTGCATAATAGCCATTTCGTACGAGAATCACCCCTTTTTGTACGAAATACCCCCCAAATTTCTCACTTCCTCCATAATAATTTGCACCTGTTAATGACTATCTGGTATTTGGCCTCACCAGAAATAATGAAGATTCTTCAGATACCTGGCGAGAATTGCCTGGTACTAATCGAATCGGTAGTTCTTGGTTTGCAGGCTGGATATTAGAGCATATTTCCTTCACCGTCTTATGGGCATAATTGTCTGCCGGTTCTTGAATAACGCTCTAAACGGGTAGGATAACCGCAGAAAACCGGTTTGGTAGTAAGATTTAATAAACCAATAATTACGATTGTTCATTTAAACTAATGCTGTATGAAATTTAGACTGCTTCAGATCAAAGTGGCTTTTATAGCCTTACTTGTTTTTTCACAGATTTATCCCCTCCTTTCCCATGCACAGGATAACCTTAGTACGGTAAGGGCAGTAGTGCGTGGAGAAAACAATCAACCCCTTGCAGACGCATCGGTTTCCATCCGCAACAACCAAACAGGTTTTTCGACAGGAACAAAAACTGACGCTGCAGGTGTCTTTACTGCCCGGGTGCCGGCCGGGGGGCCATATACATTCACCATTACCAGCGTTGGCTATGGGGCCCAAACCTTGTCAGGCTACACTCTAAAAACAGACGCTGTCACTAACCTTGACATTGAAATGAAAACTTTGGCCAATTCTATGGAAGAGGTAGTGATGGTAGGTTATGGTACTCAGCGCAGAGCAAATGTAACCGGGGCTATTGCATCGGTAAATAACACAACTATTACCCGCGCAGCAACACCCGATGCTACAGGAGCATTGCAAGGAAACGTTCCTGGTGCTATAGTGGTAAAAAACGTAGGAAAGCCGGGTAGCGGCTATAATATTACCATCCGGGGTACTAGTTCATTTTCCGGATCAAACTCGCCTTTATTCGTAATTGACGGAATACCGACCACATCGGGATTAAA
>JBDSAA010000083.1:0-26778 GCA_039922375.1 Ferruginibacter sp. | reverse complement strand
CCATGCGCCATATTCGCCTATGAGTATTTGTTTCTTTAAATCAACATCATAAGTTGCAGGATCGCCACCATAAGTGCCGGTCCAGTTTTGGGGTACATCCCAATCCGTACCGTTCCCTCCATTACAGGTACTCACAAGGCGTTGCGACGAAGCAGTAGGATCAAGTTTACGGATCAACGCTGTACATTCCTTTGCAAAATCTTCGGGCAGCTTGCTTTCATTTTGCAATCCCCACATCACTACAGAGGGACTATTGCGCCGCTCTTTTACCCACTCTGCAAGCAGCATTTTAAAGTTCTCCCGAAATTCCGGACTATCGTACCAAACATGAGCAGATTGCTGTGTCCACCATAAAATGCCCAGGCTATCCCAGTAATGCTGGTACCTCAAATTATGCGGCTGGTGTGCATCCCGAAAGGCATTGAAGCCGGTTGCTTTTATTTGCATTGCACGGGCCTTAATCTGTGCGTCGCCAAAGGCGTGGCTTTTGCCGATGAGGTGTTCATACTCTGCAATGCCATTGATAAAAACAGGTTTACCATTTAATATAAACTGGTTGGAAGTAGTGGCTTTGCCAACCGGCCAACTGATCCAGCGGATGCCATACGGCGTAGTAAGCTGGTCAATTATTTTTCCGTTTGAATAGACCGTAGTAACCAATTTATACAAATACGGATCTGTTGTGCTCCAAAGATGTGGATTGCTGATAACGGGAAATTCCTGTCTCATCATTGACACCTCACCTGCAGCTAAAAACTTTTTGCTTCTCACTTCAGTAACGGTTTTGCCGGTACGATCGTTGAGGCTATTCACTACAACTACAGCATTACTTTTACTGCTGTAATTTTTTATTTCAGTTTCGAGATGCAAGGCAGCTTTTTGCGCAGTGATGTTTGAATCGTTCCATACATGTACGCCAAATGGCGCTATCCTGGTTTCGTTTGTAACAAGCAAATGGACGGGCCTGAAAATACCCATTGGCTGAGATCCTTCAGAGAATCCACGTTCATCGGAACAGCCTCCGCAAACCCAGGGCAGGTTCTGGATATTTGCGGGATGGTCGGCCCTCACCGCTAAAAGGTTTGACTTTCCAGCCGGATTGATGGCATCCGTAATATCGATTGTAAAGGTGGTTCTTCCACCGGCATGTGCCCCTACCCGTTTGCCATTGAGCCAAACTGTAGCGAAGGAGCCAACACCTTCGAAGTATAAGAAAAAGCGTTTGCCCTTTGTCGGTTGGTTGATGGAAAAGGACCTTCGGTACCAGGCATAGCCATGCCGGTTGCCATGACGCATTCTTCTGTATCCTTCGTACGCATCCCAGTTATGCGGCACTTTTACATTAATCCAGTTTTTGTCATTAAAAGAGGCTTTTTCAAAACTGCTGTATGCATGTTGACTGGAATCATTGGCGATGCTTCGCCAGTTGTTGTCCAATGAAATATCCTGGCGGATATTTGCCTGGGCAATGGCAGCCGCAACTGGTAGCAACAGTAAAAATAAAAGTACAACCCGGAAAAAAAATTGTTGAGCCCGTCTTACAAATAAGGTGGGTAAAGATCCCCATAGGTATGACGTACAAGGGAGTGACACAACGATGCTGCCATGAAAGACAATTGTCTGTAACCAACTGCTTAACCTCTTCTTTGAAAGAAAAAAAGCCTTTGCATAAAATAAACCATGTATAGAAAATTGCTTCATCATTTCTTTTTCAATTCGCCATCAAATGTATAAGACTTTCCCTTTTCAGTTTTAAAACGAATCACTTTCATATTGTATCTTAACACAGCTTCTTTCCCTGCCTTTGAAATGATCACTGCTTCATTTAGTTTGCCATCCTTCCATTTTAAATTCACGACGAAACCTCCTCTTGCACACAGGCCTTTTACTTCACCGCTGGCCAATGCTGCAGGCAGGGCAGGCAATAAATCGATGAATTGAGTGTGGCTCTGCAACAACATTTCTGCAATGCCGGCTGCACCGCCAAAGTTGCCGTCGATCTGGAAAGGCGGATGTGCATCAAACAGATTCGGGTAAGAACCAGCGCCATTTTTTTCTGCCGGACTAATCAGCATTTTGATCATATTGAAAGCATGATCGCCATCCTTAAACCTTGCCCATAAATTTATCTTCCAGCCGAGACTCCACCCTGTGGCGGCATCACCACGGTACAACAGGGATTGCCTGGCAGCTTTCATCAGCTCGGGTGTTTCATCCCAGTTAATTTCATTGCCGGGGTATTGCGCCCACAAATGCGATACATGGCGATGCTTGTTGGACGTGTCATCCACATCCTGCATCCACTCCTGCAACTGTCCGTACTTACCCACCTGGTTAGGCGCAATCTGCTTGTATTTTGTTTTCAGCGTTTCCCTTAGCTGCTCATCAATGCCGAGTAGCTTGCTGGCTTCAATGGTGTTTTTAAAAAGGTTGCGGATGATCTGGTGGTCCATCGTTGGCCCGGCTACCAATCCGCCTTGTTCTGGTGAATTGGAGGGTGTGCTGATCAGCCAGCCAGTCTTCGGGTCCTTTATCAAATAAGTATTGAAGAACAAAGCCGCTTCTTTCATCATGGGATAAGCTTTGTTGCGCAAAAAAATGTTGTCTTGTGTAAACGCATAACGTTCCCAAAGATGCTGGGTAAGCCAGGCAGCACCCGTCACCCATATTCCGTGATTGGCTGCATTTATGGGAGCAGTACCCCGCCAGATATCAGTGTTGTGATGCAACACCCAACCCGGTGCATTGTAATAATCTTTTGCAGTTTGGCGGCCGCTCTCCGACAACTCTTCGATCATTGTAAAAAGGGGTTCATGCAACGGCGACAGATTGAGTAATTCGGCCGGCCAGTAATTCATTTGCGCATTGATGTTAGTGGTGTATTTACTGCCCCATGGCGGCGTTAGTAAATCGTTCCAGATGCCCTGCAGATTGGCGGGCTTTGTGCCTGGCCGTGAACTTGAAATGAGCAGGTACCTTCCGTACTGCAGGTATAATGCAACGAAGGAAGGATCGTTTGAAGAAGCGAATTGCCGGAGGCGCTGATCGGTAGGAACGGCCTCTGCTGATGCGTCATTATATAAATTAATGGAACAGGTATTGAAATATTTTTGGTACTCTTTTGTATGGGCGGCCTTTATTTGATTATATGTTTTAGCTGCAATTGTTTTTAATGCATCGATGCAGGGTTTTGTGGGGTCTGCTGTTACATCTTTGTATGTTTTGAAATTAGTGCCAGCAGTTAAGTACAGCGTGGCTTCATCAGCGTTTGTTACTTCAATTTTATTATCAATGATACGCAGGCTTCCTCCCGATGTTTTCACCTGCAGGTAACTCACTCCGTGAAGTGCACCATGCTTTACTTTCACCGACAAGGCGATTGTGTTTTTATCAATTTGCTTTAGCGAAAAGTTTTTGTGCGGACTGCTCATGGATGCAATAAAACTGATACTGCTTTTTGCAGAAGCAGATAAATGCAGTGCCATTGCCTGGTTGGGTTGACTTACAAAATATTCTCTTTTAAATTTTGTGCCGGTGGAAATATAAGACGTTGTTGCGACTGCATTGGCAATATCCAGTTCTCTCTTATAATCTGTAACCGCTGTATGTTTTACCTGCAAAAACAAATCACCGAAGGGTTGGTAACTTGCCTGGTAACTGCCGGTAGCGGGGGGTTCCTCATTTTGTATGAGATATTTCCATTGGCCGTTCAAAGAAATTTTTGATGATTCCTCGCCAACGGGATAAACACCAATATGGCGAGATGTATCTTTATAACCGGCGATGCCGCCCTTGTCAACAAAATTTAAGACCTGTATGGCGATGGTATTTTTTCCAGTATGCAACAGCTTTGCGGGCAAAATGTATTTTCTTGGCTCTGCGTTTTCCTGCGAACCGGCCAGCTTTCCATTTACATAAGTGAGGTCAAAATCGCGTATGCGGTTTAAGTCAAGTACCACATCTTTTCCTAACCAGCTTGCAGGCAATTCAAAACTGGTACGCAACCATACGGCACCATCCAGTCCCTCAAAACCTGTTGCTGCCCAACCTTCATAAGATGGTACCTGCATGGTTTGCCATTTGCTGTCATCAAAATTTTCTAATGAAGGGTTGCCTTTCACTCCTTTCAAAGCCTTCATATCGTTTATCCATAGGGGCCGTTTGCCTTCATTGCTTTTTAGGCCCATAAATTCCTTTTCTGCCAACGCTTCGGCTTCCTTTTGTTTACCTGCAAATAATAACTGCCGGATGGAATCCAGGTATTTATATGCACCCGATTTGTTATAATTTCTTGGTTCACCGGTCCACAATGTTTCTTCGTTGAACTGAATCCTGTCTTGTTCTACCCCGCCGAAAACCATGGCGCCAATTCGTCCATTGCCGATGGGTAATGCTTCTGTCCATTTGGTGGCTGGTTGGTTGTACCAGAGCTTTAAATCCTGGGATGAAATAGTATTCATACACAAGAGGAAGATGATGTTTAGCAGGTAACTTATTTTCTTTAAAATCATTTTATAATTAAAATATTGTGCTGATAAAACTTATTGTGCTGGCGATGGTATTTCAATTAAACATTGTTGCGTCGCACTCTTGTACCACATACCATTGGGCAGCTTTAATTACGTTATAAACCGGCTGTACCACCCTGCTCAACCGCTGACGAAGTTTTCAACCGCCGTCAAGGTTGGATTATAGTTAACCCCGGCGGCGGCTTACAATTAGCAAAAAAAACAGCACGCTTATTGGATTACGCTCTTGCCCTGCAACAAAATTACAGCCTCTCCTACGATGCAGAGCCATAGGCTCGAAGCATTTTGTAGCAACGGGTTTTAACCCGGTGTAAAAGATTCATAATCCCATGAGAGCCGTAGGATCGGACCATATCTACACCACATCCAAAAAGCATTTTGTTCGTTCGTATCTACATATTTATATGTGCCGAACCTACGGTTCTCTATTCTGTGTTTGCAATATTCAACGGATTAAATCCGTTGCTACAATATGAACCGAAGCTGCGCCTCTGCAAATTTTTCAAATGAATCTGCACATCTACCCACATTCTATCATCCTTTGACCATTGCTATTTATTCACCATCCGCTTTACTTCATCGCCATACAATATAATCGCTTCGCCTAATTCGTTGTTGAGCATCCTCACAGATTTTGTTTCAGCTCCATTGATGGCAGCAAATATTTTAGTGCCTGCAAAGGGCCAGCAATTGCGCAGCAATACGTCCTGCACATTCATCAATTTGATCAATGGAATATCCGTGATCGGTTTTGCAGAAACCAATCCATCAACATCAAGGCGTTGCACCTGTGTGGCCTGCAGGGCACTGCCGGTTTTTGTATTCACCCGTACATTGTGCAGCTCAATGTCTTTTGCATTATTGATTACAATGCCCGTTTCTGCTTCAAATACCACATCATTTAAACTGATTTCCTGCACCGGCATTTCATCCAGCCCGTTGATGTACATCGCCTGTTTCGTGTAAGCCGTAATGTTACTAAAACGGATATTCCTGAATTGCGGTGTGCGTTCGCTCAAGGGTTCAGGTTTTACCTGTGCATATTCCATATCCAATACAATGGCCTGGTCTTTAATATTCTTCATGATGATATTGTCTACCCGGATATCTTCCACCACGCCACCACGGCCACGGGCAGTTTTAATGCGGATACCCCGGTCGGTGCCATCAAAAATACAATTGGAAATGGTGATCTTTTTTACACCGCCACTCATCTCACTGCCAATCACTACGCCACCGTGGCCGCTTAGCATAGTGCAGTTGGTAATGGTATAATTTTCAGCCGCCATGTTCCTGGTGCGGCCAGGAATGTCTTTGCCAGATTTGATCGTAATGCAATCATCGCCTACACTTATATGGCAGTTGGAAATATGTACATATTTGCATGACTCCGGGTTGATGCCATCGGTGTTGGGTGAATGGAGGTTGTTGATGGTAACGGCATCGACTGTTACATTTTCACAAAACTCAGGATTCACTGTCCAGAAAGGTGAATTGGTGATGGTGATCCCTTCTATCAACACATTTTTACAATACATCGGTTGTATAAATGGCGGACGCAAAAAACCCCGCTTCATTTGGCGTGGATCGTCAGGTAACAGGATGTTTTTATTCAGGCTGTCAAATTGTAGTTGCCATTTATTTCTTGTTGCACCCTCTTTAAACCCCTCTACATAATCCCACCATTTTTTGCCATGGCCGTTTATTTTTCCGCTTCCCTTGATGGCAATATTTTCCGCCTTGTATGCGTAGAACAAGGGCGAGAAGCTCATTACATCCACACCTTCATATCGGCTTTCTACCATTGGCAGGTAATCATTAAAGTCATCGCTAAAATGGAGTTCTGCACCCGCATCGATGAAGATGGTGATATTGCTTTTTAGATGAATGGCACCTGTTAAATACTTTCCGGCTGGGAAATAAACCGTACCACCGCCGGCTTTTGATGCTGCTTCGATGGCTTTCTTTATTGCCCCTGTTACCTTAGCACTGCTGTCTTTTTTGGCACCGTATTTTGTTACGTCGTAAAACTGTTGTGCGTGGCTTGCAGTAGTGGTGCACAGCAGCAATACAATTGAAATTATATTTTTCATTAATTAACTTTTGGGGTTAGGTGTATCATTCACCAACCTAAGCTGAGAATAGGTTATACTTCATTTTCTTTTTTTCTTGATAAAAAAAGAAAGACAAAAATCAAGGCTCCGAGTAAAAAGGCTGAAAATTTCCACCTTATCCTAAAATCAAGGAACTCGCCGCCAGTAGTATAATACTTTGAAACGTATGCCCGGCTCAAACAGCCTTGATTTCTTAACGGATACGGTGGAAATTTTCTAGCACTTTTTACTCGAGGCCGCTCCCGGTATTCATTGCTCAGGTCCGCCTAATCCTATTAATTTTTATTCAAACAACCAATCCAACTCCCTGTTCTTATTGTCACTCATCAATCCGGCATCGTACACCGGGATAACAGTATCTGCATCTACAAAACCAAGGATCAAACACACCCCTTTTTCCAGCTTCAATGTATTTTTACCGGCTTTAAAACTATAGGCATGAATATTCACCGGTGGCATACCTTCGATAGCAACGGCATTGGCAATTTTTGTTTCAGACTGTCCATAATCATCGGCACTGGCGTTGGTTTCCAATTCGGGTTCTTTTAAATAGATAGCATCGGTTGTAAAGGCGGCATTTGATTTTTTAAAGTAGCCAACCAATACTTTAACCGGCTTATCGCATACAAAACTGAATGAGGCACTTTCCGTTATTTGTTGTTTATAGCCAAAGTTCAATCCCTTCAAACCTTTCAATTCAGGAGCATACGACTTTATTACAAAGCCAGTGTCAGCAAATACTTTTGCTCCTTCTTCCATTGTAAAATAGGCCCTTGCGGAGTCTACTGTTTTAACTGCTGCATTTGCAAATGGCTTAGCCACTGCTTTCACTACGGTACCCGCTTGTTTGAGCGAATCAATTTTGTTTTTAAATGTTTTCAACTCCGTTTCAAAAACCGGTAACATGTCTTTCCAGTGTTTGTAAGTGCCGTTCACGCCACGCATGGGAATTTTCCGTTGCTGGGTTTGCATGCTGTTGGCATAGAAGTAAGTGCCCCTTGTTAAATCCACCAGCCTTCGATAACTGGAAATACTTTTTTCTAGCGCCGGCAAGGCTTTCGCCAGGTCACGGATATCATTTGAATACTTGTACCGCAATACCAATAGCGCAGCTTCAGCTTTAAAAGCAAAATGATCCGCCAAAGCCTGGTAGCAATACATATCATTTTTCAATCTGTTGAATTCCTCTTTATTTACCTTGATTTGCTTAGCCGCTGCTTCAATTGCCACCACAGCTTCAATGCCATGCTTTCTAACTTCCCGGATAACCTGTACAGGCGTCTCGCCGATATGAGATTCTCCCTTCCATTCCTTTTCGGCATATTGAATCAGCATCTCTCCTTCGGGGCTTTCACCATCATACAGTAAAGTAAATAATCCATAACGGTAAGGGTTAATGAGTTGCGTCATCAGCATACCAAGTGTAAGCGTTTGCCGGTTGCCGTCAGTGATACCAAAACGACGCAATAATTTAGGTGCTACTTCGCCCGATTGTTCATAGGCGGTTAAGATATTCTTTCCGGCTTGCGGGCTGCAGCCGAATTTATTTGCCAGCAACCCTGCCCAATAATTAATTTCTTCATTTCTGTTTCTTCCTGCCTTCCATGCATAGCGGCTCCATGCTTTGTACCAGATCCAGTCTCTCTCAATTTGCAACAGCCTTTTGCCCTTAACGCTATCGGCGCTATATGGCCAGTCCCAGTAAGATGCTTGCGGGTATAAATGCAAACCGTTGCCACCCATTACTTCGTGCATTCCTTTTACTGACTGTTGTATAAAATCTGCCGAGCCATAGCGAAAGGGTTCCAAATTAGCAAGAATATGCACGTTCTCAATTTGTACGCTTCCGAGCTTGCTCAGTGTTTGGTGCAAGGCGGCCCATGCCCCACGTGGCCTCGGTGTGGTAAGCGCCTCGCCATTGAATTTTGCCTCCGTGTATAAATTTTTGTAGAGGGGAAGAGCTGCCTTCATTACACCTGGTGCATCTGTATCATGCGCCCTTAATACAATGGGTGGCTCTTCAGTTTGTTTTAATGCTTTTAGCCCATCCTTCACACCGGGAATAATTGTTTTTGTAAACCATTCAATATCATCATTGCCTACACCTTCCATGGCTTCGCCGAGGCAAACCATTAAGCCGACGTTGGGGTATTTTTCCACAAATGCTGCAATGGATTTCCTGGTATAATCTGCAATGAGCGGAATGATGGGCCTTTCTCTTTCCTGTGTTTTAATTTGATGGTGTTCTGCAAATGGCTTTGATACGATAATATTGTAAAACATCTGTATTACCCAGATGCCACGTTTATCCGCCTCCGTTGTGAGAAAGCGGTAGATTTCCTCATTTTTTTTAAAAGTAGCATCATCCACTTCCACCGCATAGGGATAATCCTTTAAACGTACGAGTGAGGCAAAGGGATGACCGTTCCAGAGATATAAAGAATTCATCCTGTTTTCCACCATGGAATCTAAATATTGCAACCATAATTTCTTATCATAAAACCATGGAAATGTTTCAGGTGTGTAGGGATATTCGTATACCGTTCGCCCCGGCAGGTAATACGGTTTTTGCACACCAATACATGCACCACGTAGTACCATTTCGGGTTTATCGCTAAGGGCGATATTGGTTGGAAGTTTTCTGCTTTTGTTAACCTGTTCTGACAATTCAAGGCAGCCGTATAATATGCCTGAAGGATCTGAACCTGAAATAATGGTGATATTTTTTCGAGGTGAGCTGATCGTAAAACCCTCCTGTGGCAACTTTGCTCCGGAACTGATCTTGTATATTTCAGCCACTCTCTTAAATAGTGGGTCTGCCGCTGAAGCGACGATTATAAACGGCGCATTTAAAGTGTTGAGCCCGCCGTGCTCATCTTTTCTGATGACACGATAGCCTGCCTTCGTGAGACTAACGGATAATTTCTCAATACCAAATGAAGTCCTCGGATGGTTGTTGCCAGCGATGATCGTTAGGGTGACAACCCGTTTTTGCTGCAGTGGATTTTGCATTGCCTGCACACCATTGAAACAAACAATCAAAAACACACATATCGGCATTTTAATGAGCCATTTTCTTTCTTTCATAATCACCTTTAATTGTGAATACCCTAATAAAATTTTACCCTTTGGTCGTACCGCTAATACTTTCCTAAGCCGGTTCCGGTTAACCAGGGACATCACTTCTATGAATGAATTTAGTGATATAGCTTTTATTGAAGTGCTAACGAAGAAGCAGTCTTAACCAGGTTAATTAAGATGAAACTTCTAAAAAAAATATGGCAACCAGGCATGTAAAATACTACCTGCCTTTTTTTATAGCAAGCAACTTTAAATCGCTAAAAATGCGAGTCAAAGTTAACGATAGTGCTATGGAAAACTTGCAAGAATTATGACAAAACATTATGGTATATTAACTTCTCAATACATTAAGCTTTTTAACAACGCAATGTTGCAACAGCATACAAAAAAAGGCCCGCAACTGCGGGCCATTAAAGGACAAAAGATAAAAACAAATTTTTATACCTGCCTAATAGATTGAAATCGGTTTAGTTCTGTATGAGTTAATGAACAGTTTTTGGGTATTAAATATCTTCAGCAAAGAATCAGCCAGCCGAGGCTCTGCCTTGCAGGAGTATCGGCGAATAAATAAAATGTATAGATGAATGAAATGACGATGAATTTTATTGACCGATCCATTTTGTCATTGATGATAAGTACGAAGTTCCAATAGGGAGTGAGATTGACTGAAGAGTAACTTTTTTGTTTAACACCGACTTGACCTTATTTACTGATATCACATAACTGCGATGGATACGTTTAAATTGATCGGCTGGCAATTTTTCCAATAAAGATTTTAGCGTCATAAGTGTCATGACAGGTTTTGCATTTACCCGGTGAACACGGCAATAATCCTCCATGCTTTCGATGTATTCAATATCATTGAGATCAATTTTCAATAAACGGTATTCGGACCTTATAAAAATGGCCTGCTCATCAACGTTACGCCTGGAAGTTTTATAACTATGATAATCGACGGCTTTATTTACTGCTTTCCTAAACCTGCTTATATCAATTGGCTTAAGAAGATAGTCTATAGCATCCAGATCGTAGCTGTCGGCTGCAAATTCCTTGTGAGCCGTCACAAAAATAATGATGGGCTTTTCTTCCAATGACCTTACCAACTGAAGCCCCGATATGTCAGGCATATTGATATCAATAAACAGCAGGTCCATGGGATGCGCCCTCAAAAATTCTGCGCCGGAGATAGCATCGTCAAAAGTGGCTACCAGGTTCAACGCAGGAAATTGCTTTACAAACTGTTCTATTACAACTAAGGCAAGTGGCTCATCATCTATTGCTATACATTTTAGCTTCATCATCTAAGAAGGTGTTTGCAAAATTAACTGAACAGTATAAAATTGCTTGTCGGTTTGAATGTCTAAACTATGCTTTTCAGGGTACAGGTATTCCAGGCGCCTTTTGGTATTTTCAAGTCCAATGCCATACCGGTTGTATGTGAGGCCCCCATTGAATATCCTGTTCTGGCAATAAAAAGTAACTGAATCATCTTCCACAAACAACTTAATGGTAATGGTTGACTGGTAGTGGTTAGTAGTACCATATTTAAACGCATTTTCAATAAAACTGATCAGGATCAAAGGCGCTATCATTTTATCTTGTGTATTACCAGTGACTGAAAAGTCGAGGTACACTTTTTTAGTTAGCCTCAGTTTTTGGAGGTCAACATAATCGACCACGCATTCCACTTCATCCTCGAGCGAAATAAAATCGATGGCTACACTTTCCGTAACATACCGCATAATATGCGACAGTTTTAAAATGCTCACGGCAGTTTGCCCATGGTTGACAATAGCCAGTGAATAAATATTATTGAGCGTGTTAAAAAGAAAATGTGGATTGATATGCGCTTTCAAAAAAGCAAGTTCTGCTCCTTTTTTATCCCGTTCGGCCACGAGTGTACGCTGCTGGCTGCTGCGCCATTCTTTCATGAGTTGGAAAGAAATACTTGCCAGCCAAACCATCAGAAAAATAATAATGCTCGCTATGTCTACGGCCGGCCCCGTCCTGCGGGGGAGCCCGTTGGGTGGACGCATTGGAGGTTCCATCCTTTCATATTGAGGCGGTTCCATTTGGTTGCGGGGTGGCCCAAGGTCCCGGCGTGTAGGGCCGCCGGAACTAATCAAATTATCGAAAGGAGTGAGCATTAATACCAGGATGAATAATCCCAGGATCACGAAAAAATAAAGGAGCAGTTTTTTCTGCAGGTATAAAACAGGAAATAAGAAAAAGGTGTTAAAGTAAAAAACAAACAGGTAAACAAAACAAAATACCAGGAACGGGAGTGAAACCAGTTTTTGCATAAAACCGGATGCCGACATAGCGTTAGTGACACTTAGAATAAGTGCAAAAAATAATAGCCAAACAATTACGTGGGCAAGAATATTAACTACCGGTTTGTTCATTACACAAAATAAAAAATTACCTATCCACGCCTGGCCAACCTGATTTAAGGAGCTTAAACATCAACTGCTGCTAAGCCTGAGATAAAGTTAACCCAATCTTGTATATCTTAATCCCGGAGGCTGTAAGGAAAGGGCTGCTCAATTAAGAGAATAATTGCCTCCTCTGACAATGCTTCCATTTCAATTAGTCCGGTACTCCAGATCAATAGCCCATCCTTTGCTTCCAGTAACCTGTTTTGCACTTCAAAGGCGCCTTGCAGAACAAAAACAAATACTGCTCCTCCCTCATTCAATGGATGATAGGCTTCCTGCCGGCCAGCAAATTTTCCGATGAAGAACTTATAAGGCTTTCGCTCATGGATAATTGCAGAACCAAATAATTCAAACAGTCCGCCTGCATTGTTATAGCAAACAGGAGACGGCAGGGCTGTTTCGCTTGCATAAAAATCCATGCCGGCGTTGATACCGATCTGTAAAAAAGCAGAGAGGCCTGCGCTGCCAGGATTATGCAGTAAAACTGCCTTGTTATCCTTGATAAAAAAAGAAGTAACCATTCCTTTTTCAAGAAGAATAATATCGCCGGCACTATCCTGGTATCCTAGTGACCCATCCATGACTAGTATAATGAAAAGAGTGTTCTCTTCCGGTAAAATGGCGATGCCTTTACCACCCTGAAGGATAATTTCGTTCAATACAGTAAGGCTTCCAAAGGGCATACTGTTGGGTTGATTATAACTACCGGCCATAAAACTATTATAAACTTTCAGGCCATCTGTTTCGATCACCTGCCTTTGTTCCGCAGGAAATATACTTGCCTTCGACGAAGCATTCATTGGTTCAGATTTTCAGTTTGTTTAAGATGCTACCGTTATCAAATGGGTAAGCACGTAACCGCTGGCCACACTACCAGCAACGGTAGCCAATTCACTGGCAAGAGAATCCGAAAAAACGTTGTCCTGGTTATTAGCTGTATCCTGCACTCCCCTTGTATAAAAGTTCGTTGCAGTGGTATAAACTATATTGCATATATCCGTAGGAAAAGCGATTTGTGTAACCAGCAGCGAACTGCCACTTGCACTATAAATATGAACGTGAATATGCGGAGCCCTTCCTGAATACCAGCCCGGGAAAATGGAAGTAAAATTAACAATGCCATTCGCATCGGTGGTTTGGCGCCCTCTTAAAAAATGTACAGACGTAAGATCAGTTGCTTGCATTCCTGATCCGCCATATTCTGAATAGTTGCCATTTTGGTCGCAATGCCAAATGTCTACTATTGCACCCGCCAAAGCACTGCAATTGGCTTTACTATTGTTTACTGTTAGCTTAACGGTTAATGGAACACCTGAGCGGTCGCTCCTGATGTCACTGGTTACAAGTGATGACGGCGTTTTTGTAGGAAATGGCCCCGCCGTTTCGGTGGGTGAAACGGTGCATGTACCACTGCCGGCAGTGGTGGTACCCGTAGATGCCGAATCAGTTACAACGTCTTTTTTGCAACCTGGTGCAATTGGTGTAAAAACGGCCAGTCCCAGTGCAGCCAGGCCATTTCGTAAAAATGCTTTTCTTTCCATAATAATGAAGGTGTAGGTGAATATTAATTACACTGTAAAATTCATCATTACCAGCACCGGGAAATAAATGTATCGACAAAACGGGGCATTGTATCGGTTAATAACACAAACCACAGTATTCGTACCAGCCGATTTCCATACAACTACCTTTTTTTGCAATTACGTTCCAAAAAAGGCAGTATTTTTTCTCCTGATTGTAGGATCGTCATCCCGGTACAGATCTTTGGGAAGCGATCTGCCTTCTGTGTACTTTGTACTATTGATGAGCAACGAATCTGCACGGGTAAAACCTTCCTCCCATCGAAAACCACCAGTTGCTGGGATAAAAACATTTTGTGTTGTGAAGGTGGACTATGCCGTTAGGAGAAAAGAAAATCCTGACAACATAAGAATTAAGCAGCATTTCATTTAAAAGAGTTTATCAAAATTATATGCCGCCTGTAATCATAGGATTACCTAAAGATTAAGTTGGCATTACTGTTTTATCATAAGCCGCCTGCAATCCGTACAACAAGGCTTATGATAAAATGATATTGCATAAAACCAACCGGTTCATAATTTACACGCCAAACTGTTCAACCGTTATTCCGTTTTTTTGCAGGAGGATTACATCCCTGGTTTCAACCATTATTTTTTGAGCAAACCCCATTTCTCTTATCTCCACTATTAAACGACTATTCGATATTTTATTTACAACTTTCCAAAACAGGTTGTGCTCCACAGTACCGGGGTTATCAAATAATATTTCATCGCCAACGTCGATATCCCCTTCGCCGAATGGAGGTTTATTCATTGTGCATGGTTCCATCCGTTTTTAATTTTAGTTCATTAAAAAATTACTCCCTATTATTTCTTCTTTCCAATTGGCAGCTTTGCTAGTTCCTCTTCATCATCCTCATCAACAATTTTTACAAAAGCGCTGCGGCGGGGAGCCGGCATTTTTGAATCTTCCCCTTTTACCGCTTTCCAGATCACTTCGCTAAAAACAAGATCAGGTATTCTGTCTTCTTTTGAAAAATCGAAGGTTTCACTTAGTTTGGCGCTGGCAGTGGTTGATGTATTTCTTTCGTTCAAATCAATATTTGCAGGTAAAGCATTGAAAGTTTTCGTATCAGGTTTAGCGGTAAATGAATTCCACATAGGTGTAGCTGCAGCATCATACTGGCTCATGGGTGGCAACCCAAGTATTAACTCCATTGTACGAAGCATAGATGAGGTAGAATACATAGTATGATCCACAAATCCTCTTTTCACAAAGGGGCCTGCAACATAAGCTGTAGTGCGGTGTGCGTCCACATGGTCGGGGCCGTTTTGAGCATCGTCTTCAATAATAAACACAACGCTTTCTTTCCAAACCGGGCTTTTTGAAAGATAGTCGAGGAACATGCCTACGGCCAGGTCATTGTCTGCTACATGCGCAAATGGCGTTGGCCTTCCTTTACGCAATCCTTCTGTATGGTCGTTTCCAAAACGCATTGAATTAAAACCTGGTAAAGCATTTTTTGCAACCAGTGAATCAAACTCCTGCCGCCATTGATTGAAACGGGTAGTATCTCTTACCTCAAGACCGTAGCTACTGTAGTAAGGACAGAAATGGCCTTCTAAAACAGGGATGTTTGCTTTGCCCTCATCTGCAAATTCGCCATAGGTTCTGTAGGTTACACCTGCTCTTTGGCAGTAATCCCAAATGAAGCCTTTTTTAGGATTTGCAACGGCCCGTTTTCCTTCACCGGGGTAAGTGCCTCCCCTTCCTCCATAGCTTGTTACCCAATTCTTTTCCAGGTAATCAGTAGCATGGGCAGAAGTACTCCAGTTATGCCCATCAGCGCTTACTTCGCCGTCTGCATAAAAATTATCAAGCAACACAAATTCCCTGGCAAGTTTGTGTTGATTAGGTGTTATTCTTTCTCCAAATAAAACCAAACTGGTGTCTCCATTTCCACCGGGCATATCGCCCAGCACCTGGTCGTAGGTGCGGTTTTCTTTTATAATGTAGAACACATGTTTGATGGGAGATGCAGCGCCAACTTTCATAGGGATAGGGTTTCCCTTTTCACCGGTTGCGTTTAATTCCCCTGCTTTTGTATAGGATGTATTTTTATAAACCGCTTTAGAATAAACAGCCAATGCCGCATCGGTTGGTTCATCAATAACAGACATGGTTCCTTTCATCAATCCACCAATGTATCCATCCCTTACTTTAATGGTAGTGTCACCGAAATGGCGTTCTACCGTTTGCTCCCGCCGCAGCGGGTTGGGGCCTGTTGGATTGGCAAAAGAGGAGAAGCCTTTACCATTGGAAACAAATATTTTTTTACCGATCACTTTTATATTTGTTGGGTACCAGCCCACGGGGATAAAACCTTTTGACTTGGTTTTTCCGGAAAGGGATACATCAAAAACAGCCAGGCAATTATTATCCGCATTGGCTACATACAAAGTTTGTTCATTAGCAGAAAGGGCCAATCCATTGGCAGTGGAACCGGCGGGCGCCTTGGCAAAAAGGGCGGTGTTCAGCACTTCTGATTCAATCCGTTTTTTAATATCAATAACGGACACACTATTGTCATTGGCGTTGGCAACAAACAGGTAAGTACCTTTTTTATTCAGTAATAATTCATTGGGATTGTCCCCCACTTTTATTTGTGTAATGACCGTCCTTTTCTTTGTATCAAACACCAGTATTTTATCGCCGCCCCAAATGGAGATATACAATTCCTTTTTATCGGGAGATAATAAACAGGCATAAGCTTCACTACCCAGTTCAAGCCGGTAAATGATTTTCTTTGTTGCAAGATCAATGATATACAATGCATTGTTTTCTTTGGTAACCACATACAACAGATTAGCCTGGTCATCAATTTCAATACCTGCCGGGGAGATCTTATTCGGCCATTTATTTCCCAATACGATGCTGTCCATCAATTTCAATTTATTGTTGATGACTGAGTATTTCAGTATCCAGTTGTCGTTACCGCCGGAAGCATATAAAAACTTTTCATCCGCACTAAATTTTAATCCATACCAGGATTTTGCAATCAATATATTATCCAGCACCTTTTCTGATTTTGTATCAATCAGTTGAATGCTTTGAACGCCTTGTCCATTGTTGGTAACAGCCATCAGTTTTTGCGATGCAGATACGGCAATATTAAGCGGCAAATCTCCGAGTGGCAACGATCTGCCCGCAGGAGAAAGATGCCAGCTATTGGGAAGCATAACTCTTTTTTTGTTCAATTCCTCTTCAAACGCATTGCTTTTTTGTGCTTTGGAAAAACAAGAAAGCAAGAGCAGGGTAACAAAAAATAACAGGTATTTCATGTATGATAATTTAAAATTTAAAAAATAGAACCCCTTCATTGGAAGGCAGGTTGCTGACGCTGGTCTCTCAATATTATTCTGTATCGCAACCATCCGCAAATATGAAGGTTTGAGCTCGTTATCCAATCGCATTATCATTAATAAATGATGAACAAATGCAGACAGGCCTAAAGACAGTAAAACCAATCTACGGATGCTGCAGAAAATATGCTGATACCGGTGTAACAAATATAATTTATTGATCTCGTACAAGTGTTGTCATGGCTTTATACATAATACGTTCCCATATCAATTTTGGCAATGGCCACTATAGTTCAGTCCCATGTAAAATTTTTAATCATGCAATAAAGTTTAGCCAACAACCTGCCTTCGCTGCCTTAAGTAGTTGTTACCTCGTGGTTAACATAACAAAAACAAATTGTCAATAAATTGATATCCTGAAAAGAGCAACTGAAAATAAATTAACTTTAAGGAAAGCGAAATTTTATGAACTGGCTGATATTAATTCCCTTTGGCATTTTTGCCGTAATCCTGGTAATTTTCCTGGTTCGCAGAAATCAAAAAGATGAAAAGGATTTTGAAAAAACAGAAAACTACGTCAATCAAAAAGAGGACAATAATGACCCCGATACGGAAGAAGTAATCAAATAGGCGATTTCCGATCAACCCTGCCAGCCGAAAATAAAGGCGCCCAACCATCCTTGCAGCTACCGCTTAAATAGTTCACAGACATAAATATGCTTCCAAGGTATGTACCCATACTTAACACTCCCCGAGGTCAGTGGCTGAGTTGGGATTGCTTACCCATTTTGCCGAAGTATTGTGACGGAGGAGATGGCCGGTGAGACACCCGGTCACGGGGAAAAGGATTTAATGTTCGAATAAATTAACTATGGAAGCAGCATCCTTCTTTTTCATTTTCCCAGCCTTGATTTGTTTTCCTTCCAAATCGGTCGTTACTATTGTTTCGAGAAGCCCGCAGGTGAATGCTTACGAAGCCCGGCGAGATAGATGAGCTATATAGCAATAGCTATTGCTGTACCTTAAATGATATACCTGCCGCCACTGTAACAGATGCGCCGGATTCACAACTAAGTTTTCGCACTTGTGTATTGGCTGCTACTATGGGGTACCGTGGCCGACCCGAGGGAATGACCACTTCATTGTTGCTTCCGGGCAACTGCATGGGTTCCCAATTGGCAGGGTCTTCCCAAACAGTACTTAAATTGCCTGTCCAATTCACAATGGCTGGCGAGCTGCTCAAAGGCATCACAAAAATTTCGGTTCCGGTTGCGACAGTATTGGCAACAAAAATTAGCTTATTGCCAAGGATTACTAGTTGCTCGGGGAATGAACCGCTGGCGCCGGGCACCAGTTCGGCTGCCAGGGCAGTGCCTTCGGTTGTTCCGTTGGTTTTAAATATCTCGGAGTTGATGGCGCTTCCCCCATTAGCCTGGAAATAGGCTGTATCGCCAAATGTTGCAAAATCCATTGGATTGCTGCCGGTAGTACCCGGGTTGATGTCTTTCACCAGAACGGTTCCTGCACCTGTGCCATTGGTTTTCCAAAGCTCAATACCTGCCGCACTACTAGAAGCTCTGAACAATAATGTGTCACCGAGGGAATAGAAATTGCTGGGATGGCTGCCGGTACTGCCGCTATAAATATTCTTTACCAACACAGTGCCAACGTCTGTGCCATCACTTTGCCAGAGTTCATTGCCATTGGTTGGATCGAGAGCGGAAAAATAAACATAGCCATTATGTGTATATAAATTCTGTGGCGTACTGCTGGCCGCATTGGGGTTAATATCTTTTACCATTAAAGTGCCGGCTTCAATGCCGTTTGTTTTCCAGAGTTCGAGACCATTTGTTGTATTGGTGGCTCTGAAATAAACGGCCCCATTTACTGCTACCAACGCCTGCGGACTGCCGTTTGCAACGCCAGGATTAATGTCTTTTATGCGTACAGTTCCACCGGGCGTTCCATCGCTTTTCCAAAGCTCGAAATCGGTCTGCATACCACCAACCGTGCTGCTGGCTGCCGAAAAAATGAGTGTACCATTCAGGTTAGTCATGTTTTCGATCTGGGAAGTGACAGCTCCAGGGTTGATGTCTTTTAGGAGTACCGTTCCAGCTGCAGTACCATCCGTTTTATGTAGTTCCGACCCGGTTGTTCCGTTTGAGCCGCTAAAGAAAACAGTTCCATTGATCTCGAAAATGCTACCAGCTCCACCCCCCGCAACACCGGGGTTAAGATCGATCACCATATAAGTACCAGCCACGGTTCCGTCCGAACGCCAAAGCTCCCTGCCCGCGGCTGCGGTGGTAGCAGCAAAATAGAGCAGGTTACCAACGCCTTTCAAATTGAGAGGACTTAATGGCATGGTACCCATGCCTGGTGGAACCACCATCACGGTACCATCGGGGGTGCCATCTGTTTTCCATATCGTAGAACCGTTTACATTATCGTTAGCCTCGAAGAAAACCGTATTGCCAACAATGGTTAATTCGCTGGGGTTGGAGCTGCTGGTTCCCAATCGAATATCCTTAAGCAAAGCCGGTACCTGCGCATGTACCATTGAAGTCAGAACAATGCAGGCTACCAAAAGCTGTTTTGAAAGCGAAAGCATAAGAGGTAAATTTTTATTGGTAAAAATAGAATTTTTTACACCGTTTGGAAATAGACCTTTCGGCGGATTTTATAGCAACCGAAAGTGACCTACACCCGTAACAGTTGTAATGAATTTACGTCATGTACAATCTTGATTGATTTCCATCCTACTTGTCTATTTGAGAACTGTATTTTTAAAATGGCTGGTAACATCCGGGGCAGTTGGGGAATTGACCAACTGGTCGCCTGGAACTGAAGCTAAATTTATAACTAAAAGTTGATGATTGGAACCACTGCCGGGCAGAATTACGTCCGCCGATTATGAAGCTTGGATACGCACTGCCGATGATTGCTTCAACGTCGAGCCCCCATTATACAAAACCTTTTGTAAAGATTATAAACAGGGTGGTATTACCAAAACAATGCAGTTGCCCGACATGGAATTTATCCGCCGTTTTAGCCTGCATATTTTACCCAAAGGTTTTGTACGCATCCGTCATTTTGGAATATTGAGCAGCTGCTGCAAACAGCGCTACGCCCAAAAAATAAAAGCGCAATTGCCTGCTATAAAAATACCGGCATACATCCAACCCAAAGCCAAACCGGAGCCCTATAATCCCAAACAATGCCCTTGTTGTAAAAAAGATACGATGGAAACACTATTGCACTTTAACAACCGTCCGCCACCCTGGTACTGGGAGCAACTGGCAAAAGATTTACTGGCAAACAGCGCCTGATTTTTTTACTGCAAACAGCGGTAGGGCAGTGTTATGCCTGATGTTGAAATCAATACCCGAAAGAAGCTAAAAAGAACAGCAGTGTAAAGCCCAAAGCGCTGCAAATGGCAAATATGGTATCCTGAAAATACCAACAGAAGTACCAAAACCCAATCCATCCTGCACAAACAGGAAGGCTCAAAAGCACTCACCACCTATCAATCCCCATAGAGTGGCTCCCAACTTCAAATCACCGGTTCCGTACAACTAAGGCTTCATCGTTGGCCTTGCAGGCCCGACGAAGCCTTGGTTGTTGGTGGCAGTTTTATTTTTTAACCTGTTAATAAGTATAATATCCCTGCCCATTGCAACGACTACATGCCTTTGAAGTTACATGGTCTGTCATCGTAATTGTTTTATTATTCCAGTCTCGTTTTTCTGAAGTATATCTATCTGTAATTTTGCCTGTGCCATTACATATTGGGCACGTTTTTTTTGTTACGGTTGTAGATATTTTTGAAAGACCTGAACTGTATCCTACACCACTATTAGTTGCACTATATTTACTTCTTTCTCTTTCTGCTTTGTCTAATTCTTCTTTATAGCGAGCATAATATTCTTTTCTTTTTGCATCCCCTGTCTTATCGCCATACATGCCTGCTTTGTAAAAATAATCCCACGCTAACTCTCTATATATTTTGTCGTTATTTGCATCGGCTAATTTCTCATAATAAAAGCCCAATTCCAAAAAGGCAGGAGTATACATATTATCTGCTGCCTTTTTTAGCCAGTACGGATATTGTTCGACACCTGATAATTGTCTATGTAAATAAAGTTGTGAAATTTTGTACATAGCCCGAGGGTCATTATTATATTCTGCTGCCAATTTTAAATATTTTAAAGCCTCGTCATAATTGCCTTTTATTATAAAACTGTCAGCTAATTGTACCGGATTATTATCTACTATCTGATAATCTTTTACCTTATCTATCGCAGGTTGATAGCCTTTTGCTGCAGCATTTTTATACCATATAATTGCCTCATTTCGATTAGGATGCTCAACATTACAACCATTGCACCCACTAACACCGTACTGCCAGAATTCCCCCGTTTTATACATTGCTTCAGGATACCCGCCTTGTTGGGCAATTGCAATGTATTTAAATGCGCTGTCATATTTTGGACTTGTATTAATACCAACAAAATAAATGATACCCAATTCATAGGCGGCTTCTACATTGCCGTTCGTCGCATCCACTGTTAATTTTTTTTGACGTTTATTTTCTTCCTGAACCTGTTTTGCCATTGCTTTTATTTCTTTCTTTGTTTGTGCAGTCAAAACAGATGAGTGGAGTATTAGGGAAGTTATAAAGGATAAAATTAATTTTAAAGTCATATAGTTTACTTTTTGATGTTTAGAGGGTTGCTGAAAAATTGCCACCAACGTTGTGCATTTGCGAAGGCTGGGCATTCAAAGTTGGTCCAGCCTGGACCGATGCTAAATTGAAATTATAAAGTACAAGTTAACAGCTAAAGCTCAATAGCAAATGTTCTGCCCGAACCACTGCTGCCACTTTGCTTTTGTTGAAGTTCCAATGTCCCGCCCGGCTTTTGCAAATGCGTTGTTGTAAGCCGTTTTTAGCTGGCATATAGGCTTACTGTTTTGCAGGAGCAGTAGGAGCCTTCTTTTCAATAAGTGGATCGGCATGACGATGCAAAAGTTTCCATGAACCGTTTTCTTTTCTAAAAATTTCTGTCACTCGTATTGGACGATCTTTTTCACTGATTGTGTTTCCCTGAACTGAACCTGCGACTGCTACGGTAAATGCCAGGTCTCCGCTTACTACAATATTAATGTATTCGACCTTCGCTTTTTTCGGTTCATTTCCTTTCATTTGAGCAGCCGCCCAATCCAATCTGGCACCAACTTTATCCCAGCCCTTTTCATATCCACCAAATGCACCCATTATTGTAATGTCATTACTATGTGAAGCGTTCTCTTTCATAAAGGTCGGATTACCACTTGCAGTGCTATCAACGTATCTTTCCCATTGGGATAAAAATGCGTTAAAACTAGAGTCGGTAATTTTCGCTTTGTCAAAACTTGATTGCGCATAATTTTTCAAAGGAATTGAAATCAGAAGCACAAAAGAAAAAATCACGGCAATAAACAACGGGCTTTTTTTCATGATATAATTTTTTTTATTGTGAAAAATACAAATTTTGATCGTTTCTGCAAAATGGCTTACAACACATAGAAAAGTATCCGCGATGCCCCTTTAAAAAGCCCCGCAGTAAAAATTTTGCCGGGGGCATTGCGGTATACTTTTGAGTTGACTGATGTCGCCGTAAGCTACCTATGGAGTAAAGTATCGGATGGCTTTTTACAATGCGTTGGTGTTGGGTGTTGGTTTATGTGATTTAATTTCAGTCTGATGGCTTTTTTTATCGTCTTCAGCATGAATGTTATTTTAAAAATAGGTTTTACCTTTTGCATTTCAGCAGTTTTATTTCTTTTTTTCTTTTAACTGTATAGTTTGCCCTTACGCTTCGGCGTTATAGCAATCCTGTTTCACAAAGTACGGAGGCTGTGCTGTTTTATCCGTCATCTGCGGTGTGCTTCCACGGGTAAAATACATGTATCAGTTGCAGGGTTTTATTTTTGCAGCAGGGGCATTCAGTAGTATCAAGGCCATATTTTTCCAGCAGGTATAGTTGCATCGGTATTTGTACAGCTTGCTGATGCGAGGGCAGTTTCATTTGCAGCAACACCTCATTGACCCGCTGTCTGCGCCCCCTGTTGGCAAGGTATCCGTAGGTTCTTATTTTGGTAAACCAGGCTGGTAAAATATGTTGCTGAAAGCGGCGGATAAATTCTGCTGCAACAAGGGTCATTGTTTTTTTTGTGCCACCATCAGCATAATCTTTGTAGTAAAAAGTTACAGTGCCATCGTTGTCATTGATACTTTGTATGCGATGATTGCTGATGGCTACCTTATGGGTGTAGCGGCCCAGGTATTCAATCACAGCATGCGGGCCGCCAAAGGGGGCTTTGCTAAATACTACCCAGTCTTTTTTATACAATAAATTAAACAGTTGCTTTGCATCTGTATTATCAGGCAGTATCACTTCATCTTTTGCAATCATTAATTTCAATGCCTGTAAAAATTTTGCCCTGTAAACTATGCTCATTGCTTTAACGGGAAACAAAAAACCTCCTTCCTTGCTGGTTGGTTGCTTCCAGTTGTTGGCCCTTGCGATACCGCCCCCGCTTACAATACAATGAATGTGCGGATGAAAGCTTAACTGCTGCCCCCATGTATGCAATACACTGATGATGCCCGGGATAGCGCCAAGGTATTTGGGGTCTTTTGCAAAACAAAGCAGTGTGGCAGCAGATGCTTCAAACAATAGTTTAAACAAAATTTTCCGGTGCCCCATTACTATACTGTTAAGCTCATGGGGCAATGTAAAAACCACATGAAAGTATTTTACAGGCAGCAGTTCCTGCATGCGGGCGTCTACCCATTGTTGCTTTTTTATGGCACCACAGTTGGGGCAATGCCTGTCCCTGCAGCTATGGTATTGATATTTTAAATACCCGCAATCCTGGTTGGTACACTGGTATAGGTGATACCCTAAGGTTGCTGTACGGCAAACCTGCAGCCGGTTCAATACTCTTTGTACATGAGCAGTATCCTGCGAACTAAATTCTACCCGATGTTGTTGCAACAGGTGTTGCAAGGTAGCCTGTGGCGTTGTATAAGATAACATGGCTTCATTTTTTATTTTTAAAAGGGGCCATGTTATCCTCGTAGTGCTGCGGCAATACATCGTAGGGATTTACAATGCCTGCCATGCGTTTGGCAGTAAAGTGCAGGTACTTCATCGTTGTTTGCAGGCTGGTATGTCCCAGTAATTCTTTTACGGTATGCAGGTCTGCACCATTATCTATCAGGTGGGTGGCAAAGCTGTGGCGGATGGTGTGTATGGTATAGTTTTTACTTTGAAGCCCGATGGTTGCCAATGCTTTTTCCATCAGGTGCTGAATGCTGCGTACACTATAGCTTTTACCAGGGCGGTAGCCGTTAAATAAATATTCTGTTGGTTTGTAAATAATATAGTACGCCCTTAGCTCCTGCAATACCTGCTCCGATAATATAGTGAACCGGTCTTTTGCCCCTTTGCCCTGTACTATTTTAATACGCATATTCTTGCTGTCGATATCTGCAATCCGGCAGTTGGCTACTTCGCTGATACGCATGCCGGTGCTGTACAGCAGCATCAATATGGTTCGGTGCTTAAGATTTTTTACTCCGTCAATCAGTCGTTTTATTTCTTCGGGCAACATTACGGGTGGCAGCTTGGTGGATTTTGCCGGATAAATAAAAGAAGGAACCACATAAGGGCGTTTTTGTACATGGCGAAAAAAGAAAGAAATGCTTTGTGCAGCCATGGTACATTTTACCCGGCTACAGCAGAGCGTTTTTGCCAGGTAAAGCAGGTATTCAAAAAGCTGTTCTTCAGTAAAATCTTTGGGATCTGTATCCACGTAATAGGCGAATAAGAAGCGGAGCTCAGCTAAATAATTGCGGGTAGTGTTAGGGCTGTAGTGTCCTAAAGATAAATAGTCACTTGTTTTTTGTAATGCCGCAATAGCTTGCGGACTTAATGATTTTTTTTTCCATGATCTGCAAATTTTTGAGTTAAATAATAAACCTGCAATTTACAGAATCTAAAACCCATCGCCTGTATAGGCGATGTTAGTTCAACGCAAATATATATGTTACAAAACTCATCCATCAAAAATAATGGCTATTCAGTATCAATACTTTAGTGTTATACATTTTGTATTGTTGTTAGTTACTATTTTTATACCATCGGTTTAGCATTTGCTTATCATATAGGCGAGGGTTACCAAAAATCGCCGCTAAGAGCCATTGACGAATTGCACTGGGCATTGATCAAACCGAAGGCCGCCGCTCATATTATTGATCATTACCTGTCCATCCTTTCCGGAAAGATGCCCTTCATTCGCGGATGGAAGCGCTTTTTGTGCGGGTGAAAAGATTTTAACTGGGTTTGAAGCCCGTGAGTATGGATAAAATGCCAGGCTTCCCTGCTGCAAGGTGTGCTTCATTTACTCACAGTCGAAGAGCGTCGGCTCACTGGAAAAGGGCTTTGACTCTGAGGAAAAGGGCTTCAACTCTGGGGAGAAGGGCCTCGACTCTGAGTGGAAAGGTGTCGACTCTGAGGAAAAGGGCTTCGACTCTGAGGAGAATGGCTTCGACTCCAGAGGAAGTGCATTTCTTTGGAGCATTTGCCAGGGGCAAGCAAAAAATTCAAGGGTAAATAAGGTGAGACACCCGGCCACGGGAAAAAGCATTTAATGTTCGAATAAACCAACCATGGAAGCAGAAAATTGCAACGACTCTCTGTACAAAACTCCTAAAGCCCCGGTGTCGCTGAACAGCTTATAGCCAAAAGCCCCGATCCCTGATGGTTCGGGGCTTTTGCATTTTATTTTAGCGATTTTAAATTCAGGGGCTTTCAGCTATACGACATTATGTTAGCGTGACGTTGTTTTTATTTCTTTGTCAGTTTATATCTTAAATGAGTTGTCAAGTCTGACGGTACTACTTCTTCAATTTGTATGTCATATTTGTCTTTGTCAATGCCGTCAAAGAGTCGGATTCCGCTTCCTAAAAAAACAGGTGCAATGTGAATAAAAAACTCGTCCACAAGTCCTCCATTTAGAAATTGTTGAATAGTGTTTGCACCACCCTGTATTCTTATATCCTTTCCTTTTGCTGATTGTCTTGCTTTGTCCAAGGCACTTTTTATTCCATCATTTATGAAGTAAAAAGTTGTCGTTCCTTCTTGAACCCAAGGTTCTCGCTTTTCGTGTGTTAATACATAAACGTCAGCCTTATATAGGTCATTTGGCCAACTGGCTTCGCCTTCCTCAAACATACGTTTTCCCATAATGAATGCACCGGTTCGTTCAATTGACTCTCTAATAAATCTTCCATCAGGTCCATCTTCGTTGCCTCCCTTGAATCCTAAGTATTCCCAGAAAGCTTTCTGATTAAACATCCACGAATGAATTTGTCCTGAAACACCACCCATAGGATTTTCAGGACCTCTGTTATCTCCTGCGAAAAAACCGTCAAGAGATATTCCACTGTCAAAGATTATTTTGGTCATATTTTTATTTATGTTTTTCGTTCATTTTTTTGTTGTTGGGGATGTCGATCTACAATGACAGTTAAAGTTTGGCAGTTGCAAAAGTGGGCGATTTTCACCGCAAATGTTCATACGAAGTAGGAAGTCTGGTGAACCACAAAATTGGCATACGAAACACTGAACCCCCACTTTTGCCAAACCGCCGTATGCCGTTCGTTGATTTTTATTCGCTGTCATTG
>JBDSAA010000082.1:0-58368 GCA_039922375.1 Ferruginibacter sp. | reverse complement strand
AGGCATCAAAAACTTTTAAAGCGCCTTCACGCCCAAGAGGAACAATAGGGATCCGCCTGTTTTCTATCGCCACCGTCATTTCATCATAAATCATCGAATCATCAAAACCAATGTCAGCAGCATCCTGTCGGTTATTGGCATAGTAAACAACTTTGGGCCTTGCCCAATAAATCGCTCCGAGGCACATGGGGCATGGTTCACAAGAAGTATATATTTCACAATCATCTAATTGAAAGGTGCCTAGATTTTTGCAGGCATCTCTTATGGCAGTTACTTCTGCATGCGCAGTAGGGTCATTTGTGGAGCTAACTTTATTATTACCCCGGCCAACTATTTCATCACCTTTTACAACGATGCAGCCGAAAGGGCCACCCTCATTATTTGTCATCCCATTATGCGAAAGCTGGATGGCTTCCAGCATAAATTTTTCTTCTCTTGTCATAGGTCGTTGATAGATTACCTATAAATATAGAAAATAGAATTTAATGTTAGTGTTTCTTTTAAGGTTGCCAACCTTAAGTAGAGTCTTCAATTTATAAAGCTTGTGTAAGGTTGGCAACCTTTGCAATCTAAAATTGATCGAAGCTGTCAAATGCAGCGATCGTTTTATCAAGGTCAGCATAAGAAAGTGCGTTGTTCAAAAACCAGCTTTCGTAAGCCGACGGAGGCAGGTAAATTCCGCTATCCAGCATGTGATGAAATAATTTATTGAAGAGCGGAATATCAGCCTTCGATGCGGACGTAAAATCAACAACATCATGATCACAAAAATGAACACTGATCATACTGCCAAAGCGGTTGATACGAAATTTTACAGCCCGCTTTTGTAAAACTTTTTCAATGCCATCGCCGAGGTATTTTGTTTTGGCATCCAGTTCATCATAAATAGCGGGATGGTTTTTTAATTCATTGAGTAAGGTGTAACCTGCAATCATTGCAATAGGATTGCCACTTAAAGTGCCGGCCTGGTAAACGCTGCCCAAAGGTGCAATGTGTTGCATGATCTCTTTCCTGCCACCAAAGGCACCGACAGGCAATCCGCCGCCAATTACTTTTCCATAAGTAACCAGATCGGCTTTGATATTTAATTTTTCCTGTGCCCCACCTGCGCCCAACCTAAAACCCGTCATTACTTCATCAAAAATAAAAACAATCCCCTCTTCATCACAGATTGTCCTGATGCCTTCCAGGAATCCAGGGGCAGGTAAAATGCAGCCCATATTACCTACGATTGGTTCAATAATAATCGCGGCAATTTCACCTTTGTATTGTTGGGCCAATTGTTTTACTGCGGCAAGATCGTTGTACTCGCAGGTAAGCGTATCGTTGCTAACGCCAGCGGTTACGCCAGGAACCGTTTGGATATTAAAAGTCGCCATTCCGCTGCCGGCTTTTACCAAAAATGCATCGGCATGGCCATGATAGCAGCCTTCAAATTTGATGAATTTATTTCGGCCCGTATAGCCTCTTGCCAGTCGTAATGCACTCATGCAAGCTTCGGTTCCGCTGCTAACCATCCTGATCAAATCCACATTGGGAACCATTGTGATAATCAACTCCGCCATTTCAACTTCCAGTTCGGTAGGCGCACCATAAGAGGTGGAATACGCCGCCTTTTCCCGAATGGCTTTTACGATGGGTTCGTATGCATGCCCAAGTATCATTGGCCCCCATGAGGCAATGAAGTCGATGTATTGATTGTCATCCGCATCATACAGGTACGCACCTTCAGCACGTTTGATAAACAGCGGTGTACCGCCAACACTTTTAAATGCTCTAACTGGTGAATTAACACCACCGGGAATTGATTTTTGCGCCCGTTCAAATAATTCAATGCTCTTATTTATCATGTTTGATTTTCTTTTTTAAGACAACAATCTGCATGCATCCTTCGCGAAGTAAGTCGCTATCAAATCGGCACCTGCTCTTTTAAAACCTGTAAGCGTTTCCAGGATCGCTTTGTCTTCATCAATCCAGCCCATTTTTGCAGCGGCTTTAATCATCGCATACTCGCCACTGATATTGTACACACTTACCGGAATATCCACTGCATTTTTTACTTCTCTCACAATATCAAGGTAAGGAAGCCCGGGCTTTACCATCACAATATCGGCGCCCTCTTCCACATCCATCAGCGCTTCTTTTACGGCTTCAATGCGGTTGGCGTAATCCATCTGATAAGTTTTTTTATCACCAAAACCGGGTGCGCTGTCCAATGCATCGCGGAAAGGCCCATAAAAGCAGGAAGCATATTTTGCACTGTACGCCATAATGCCGGTACTGGTAAAATTATTTTCTTCAAACGCCTCACGGATGGCACCGATCCTCCCGTCCATCATATCACTGGGGGCCACAAAATCTGCTCCTGCAGTTGCATGGCTCAGGCTCATTTTTACCAGCGCTTCCACAGTCGGGTCATTCACTATTTCGCCATCTTCTACAATGCCATCATGACCATATGATGAATAGGGGTCAAGGGCAACATCTGTCATTACCACGATTCCGGGAACCGCATTTTTTATTGCTTTAATGCTTCGTTGCATCAAACCGTCCGGGTTCCATGCTTCTTTGCCGGTATTATCTTTTACATTATCCGGAGCTTTCACAAACAGCAAAACACTTTTAATACCCATGCTCCATAATTCCTTCACTTCTTTAATCGTTCCATCCAGCGAGCGCCGGTAATAGCCGGGCATAGATGGGATTTCAAATTGTATATTTTCCCCCTCATCAATAAATAGGGGAGCAATAAAATCGCTGGGCGTTAAGATGGTTTCAGCTACCATACTTCGGATCGAAGGCGTAGCTCTTAGTATTCTATTTCGTCTTTGTAGTTGCATAATAATGTCTTATTTGATTAACACGTATTCACTTTGTTCGCCCATTCGTTTTTATCATCCTCGCTTGTTTTTTGTATCCACTCCCGCGGCTGCAAACACACCTGTAATAATTTGTCTTCCTCAGTGCCTGCAATCGGTTGATAATTGTATTCAAAACGTACAGTTGGTGGCAGGCTCATTAAAATGCTTTCTGTACGGCCATTTGTTTTTAATCCGAATATTGTGCCCCTGTCATGGACAAGGTTAAATTCTGTATAGCGGCCCCGTCTTATTTCCTGCCAGTGTTTATTTTCAGCGGTGTAAGGTAAATTTTTTCTGCGTTCAATGATTGGGATATACGAATCGATAAATGCATATCCGCAGGCCTTTGCAAACGCAAACCAAAATTCGATATCTTGTTCATCAGTGGGTCGTTTATAATCATAAAAAATACCACCAATACCACGTCGTTCATTGTTGCGATGGGTATTCACAAAATAGTCATCACATGTTTTTTTTAAGTCGGCATAAAAGGAAAGATCAAAGGCATCGCAAACATTTTTGTAGGTCTGGTGAAAATGCCTGGCGTCTTCTTCAAATAAATAATAGGGCGTAAGATCCGTGCCGCCGCCAAACCATCGATCTATTACTTCATCATCAGCATTGTATAATTCAAACATGCGATAATTGCAATGAACGGTAGGCAGAAAAGGATTCAGTGGATGGATCACCAGGCTTAAGCCACATGCAAACCAACTATCGCCTTCGATCTTCAATTGACTGCGCATTAGGTTAGTCACTTTGCCAAAAACAATGGAAGTATTTACACCGCCTTTTTCAATGACATTTCCGTTGCTGATTACCCTCGTTTTGCCGCCCCCACCTTCCGGCCTTTCCCATTTATCCTCCATAAATTTTGCACTACCATCGGCCTTTTCCAATGCGGTGCAAATGTCATCCTGAAGTTGATTGATAAAAGAAATCCATTCGTTTTTAATGCTCATAAAAATGTATGGTATATGATTCGCAGATATATAATATAAATATCCGACGGCATGATGTCAAAATAGATTGTGTTTATTTATTCGGGTAACTTTTGCTGTCTTATCTGTCGCTACAAATTGCATTCAGTTCGTTGCATTTCTAAACAGATAATTTAGCAATGCCATTATCAAATCAGACATCAAAAAATACTACATCATACATCGTGTCTATATTCCTTCACCGCATCCACAAAAGCCCGTGCATGATCTACCGGGATATTGGGGGTTATGCCATGCCCCAGGTTGGCAATATAAAGTTGTGTGCCAAAGGCATCAATCATTTCTTTTACTGCTTTTTTTATTTCGGGTATGGGCGCCAACAATTTAGCCGGGTCAAAATTACCTTGCAATACAATATTATTATCTGTCAACTCCCGGGCAAACTGTGGTGTAATGCACCAATCAATTCCTACACCGCAAGCGCTGCTTTCACTCAAATCTTTCAGTGCGTACCAACTACCTTTTGGAAATAAGATCACAGGTACATCATCTTTTAGTGCATCTGCAATTTGTAACAGATAGGGTTGGGCGAAAGTCTTAAAATCTGCCGGGCTTAATGAACCTGCCCAACTGTCAAAAACCTGTACCGTATCTGCTCCGGCTTTGGCCTGCAACTTTAAATAACTAATGGTGATATTTGTGATCTTTTGTAACAAATGGTGAGCCAGCAGCGGTTGCGTATAGGCAAACTGTTTAGCTTTCTCCCAGGTTTTGCTTCCTTTGCCTTCTACCATATAGCAGAGGATGGTCCACGGGGCACCTGCAAAACCAATCAATGGAACCCTGTTATTCAATTCCCTTTTTGTTAACGACAATGCATCGTACACATATTTCAAACTTTCTTCTGCACCATCGGTAATCAATGCATCAATGTCTTTTTGTGTTTCAATTACCTTTGGCAAAGATGGACCTTTCCCTTCTTCCATCAACACTTCCAAACCCATTGCCTGCGGTATCACCAAAATATCAGAAAAGATAATTGCCGCATCTACACCTACCTGGTCTACGGGCTGTAATGTAATGGCACAAGCCAGTTCCGGTGTTTGCACCCGGGTAAAGAAATCATACTTTGCTTTCAACTTTAAATAATCCGGCAGGTACCTGCCCGCCTGCCGCATCATCCACACCGGCGGACGCTCAACAGTTTCTTTTCGCAGTGTTCTAAGTAGTAAATCGTTTTTAATTTGGCTCATCTGGTGAATGGTCAATGGTGAGGAGTTAATGAATGTTGTTACTTGTATATTTAAACTTTCTCGCAAAGTCGAAAAGAAAAACACGCCAAGTCGCAAAGACGAAATCATAATCTTTGCGTCTTTGCTTCTTTGTTTCTTTGCGTGAAATGCCTAAAAAATTATTGGTATAAAAACTATAATGCAATCTTAATCCAGCCTACTCTATTCACCATTGACCATTCACCATTCACGATTTCACCATTCACGATCTCACCAGTCACGTAAAATATTCCATCATCTTCTTTACTAGATTTTCTTTTCCGGGTTCGTCGCTGATGATGATTTTATTGATGGTGTATTTTTTTATTTCGTTTGCTGTTGTATTACCAATGGCGAACAAAATAGTTGTGGCTGGTAATTTATTTTGCTGAAAAAAACTGACTGCCGCACTCGGACTAAAAAACAGTATGCCGTGATAATTCTTACTGATCTTATGCGGAACAGTGGTCGTTTGGTATACAACAATTTCATTTACGTCGATACCACTATTGCGCAATATGGCTGGCAATTCATCTCTTCGTAGATCGCCACAAAAGAAGATCACTTCTTTTGTATTTTCATCTTCAGCAATCAACATGGCTAACTCCGTTGCATCATTTGCTGTGCCGGTAATTTTATCTTCTCCGAAATAGTTGCTTACTAATTTATTTGTAGTGTTTCCAATGCAATATATTTTCCAGGCCGGTTGGTTTTCTTCCTGGTAAAATGCAACTGCTTCTACCGCATTCATACTTGTAAATACTACCGTCGTTGTTAGCAAAAATGCCTGTTCAATTTCCTGTTGTATTTCTATGGACTGTATGGGTTCTGTTTCAATAAACGATAGCTCATCTATGGTTATGCCGACCTGCTTCGCTTCGTCAATCAATGACTCATTCAATGGCCTGGTGCACAATATTTGGATACTATTTTGCATTTCTAACAGCATCAGCAATTTTATCTGCTCCTTTATTTAAAATTTCTGTTGCCGCAATATTGCCGAGGTTCAGCGATTCTTCCAGGCCGGTAGTTTTTTCGATGTCCACTTTTTCTTTTCCATCCACCGATAAAATATTTCCCCTAAAAATTATTTTGTCTGCCTTCACTTCTGCCAAAGCACTGATGGGAGTAGAGCAACCGCCCAATAAGGTTCTTAAAAAATCCCTTTCTATTTTTGTACAAAGCGCAGTATCGCTATGGTTAAAATGCCCGCATGCATCCAGACTCAAATTGTCATCTTCCCTGCAAATTATCATGATGGCTCCCTGGGCTGGCGCTGGCAACATCCAGTCGAGGTCAATGGCATTTTGAGGACGAAGATTAATTCTTTCTAACCCAGCGGCTGCAAAGATGGCACCGTTCCAGTTACCTTCCTGCACCTTACGAAGCCTCGTATTAACATTACCACGCAAATTTTCAACCTGGTGATTTGGATACCTGTTTAGCCACTGCGCTTTACGGCGGATACTGCTGGTGGCGATGATGAAGGGGCGAATGGTCAATGGTGAATGGTCAATGGTCAATTCGGAATGGCTGGTTTCATTCATTGCTGAAAAATTATTGACCATTGACGATTCACTATTCACGATTGTCGTTTCGCCATTAACGAAAGACAACTCCTTATTGATGAGGTCCAAATTTCCTTTGTACACGAAAATATCTTTGTAAGACGCTCTCTCCAGCACTGCTGCTTGTGCGATGCCTTTTGCTAACTGGGTTGGCACATCTTTCATCGAATGGACCGCAATATCAATTTTGTTGGTTAACAATGCGATGTCAAGGCTCCGGGTAAAAATGCCTTGCACACCCATTTCGTACAAAGGAGTTTGCAGATCAATGTCGCCTTCACTTTTTATAAAAACCAGTTCAGATTCGAAATTATTTTTTGCAAGCAGCTGCTGTACCAGCGTAGCCTGCCACACAGCCAGTTGACTTTCCCTGGTGCCAATTCGTATCACTTTACCCATGTAAATTAATTTGTGCCGGTGGCAATATATTCATTGATGGCTTCTATATAATTACAACCACGTTGATTTTGACTGCGCATTTTAATTGCCATGCCATTAATGACTTTCTGAATTTTTTCTTCAGGATTGCCGGTAATAACCGGCGTGAGGGAGGCGGAATAATTGATATATAAATTGCAGGTATGCATAGCCTGTAGTTTATGCTTTACCGCTTTCAGAAGAGGAACGTATTTGCGCATTTCATGCCAGTCTAAAAATTCATTGATATGATCTGCGATGATTGCTTTTGCTTTAGGTACTTCGGCCTGTCTTTTATAAAGTGTTTCATCTTTAATCTTCGAAAGATCATCTACGTTTACCAACGTAATATTGGATAAATGCTGGGCTGATTTTTCTACGTTGTAAGGAATAGACAAATCAATGATCAATTTATCGCCGGCATTTGCAATGTGTGATGCTAAAATAACAGGATCAGCAGCGTTGGTAGCTACTAAAATAATGTCTGAGGCATTGATATATTTTGGTAATTCATCCAGCGATGCATAATTTAATCCGAGCTCGCCAGCCAGTCTCTCTGCCTTGCCTTCTGTTCTGTTAATAAGCGTTATATTTTTTGTGCCAAGGTAATCTACCAGGTTTTTGCATGTGTTGCGCCCAATTTTTCCGGTGCCTAACAGCAAGATCTTTTTATTGCTTATATCGGTAATTTTTTCCTTGATATATTGTACTGCTGCAAATGAAACAGAAACAGTTCCACCACTTAATGCCGTAGTTGTGCGGATCAATTTTGAAGACTGCAACACTGCATTTACCAGCCTTTCCATATAAGCGCCGATAAAATTATTTTGTTTGGAAAATTTAACTGCCTGTTTGATCTGTCCTACAATTTCATAGTCGCCTAAAATCTGCGAATCTAAACCTGCAGCTACGTTAAAGAGATGTTCAATGGCTTTGTTTCCTTTTTTGATATAAGCCATTTCCATAAAGGTATCTGCGCCGCCAATGGTTTGTGTACAAAGTAGTTGGGATAAGCCGGAAGCACTCTCAGCAAAGCCATAAATTTCTGTACGGTTACAGGTAGAGAGTATAAAAAATTCTTTTGTGCCGTAGAGAGGAGCCAAAGCAAATAAGGCAGCATACTGATCGCTATTGATGGCATAGCGGCCGCGTAGATTAGCATCGGTTTTTTTGTAGTTAATACCTGCTATGAAGAAGTTCGATAAATCTGTAGGCTTATATCCTGGCATTAGAAAAAAAGTGATTGAATAAATTACATTGCAAAAGTAATTGTGACAGGGCTTTGAAACTAATTTCAATGTCATCGGATTGTCATTTTGCAATATGAGTTGTGTCATTTAGGGGCGTGATGTTTATCATTCGTTGGGTATACAGCCTTAACAGAGGGCCTTTTTTGTTGGACAATGAACATTTAGCAAAACCAGTGGTTACATTTGCAAATCATTCAATTAATTATGTCAAAAAATGCAGGAGTAGTTTTAATGAACCTGGGGTCTCCCGATTCCACTGAGGTGAAGGATGTAAGGAAATATTTAAAGCAATTTTTAATGGATGAACGGGTGATCGATGTTCCGTTTCTTGCACGGTATGTTTTGATCAATGGAATTATTGTTCCTTTTCGGGCACCGAAATCTGCCGAAGCATATAAAACCATCTGGACAAAAGATGGATCACCGCTGGTTGTGTTAACCAGACAATTGCAGCATGCTTTACAGCAACAAGTGGACGTGCCAGTCGAAGTGGCGATGCGGTACGGAAACCCGACCGTGGCTGTGGCCTTTGATAATTTGGTTAAAAATAATCCCGTGCTGCGTGAAGTATTGGCAATACCACTGTATCCACATTATGCAATGTCATCCTACGAAACTGCCGTGGAATATGCTAAAGAAATTCATGCAAAAAACAAGTATCCCTTCAAATTAACTTTTCTGCCACCGTTTTACAATGAGCCCAATTATATCCATGCGTTGGCAGAAAACATAAGGCCCTACCTGCAACAAACGCACGATCATATTTTATTCAGTTATCATGGTGTGCCGGGCAGGCATATCCGAAAAAGTGATGTTACCGGCTGCCATTGTTTGAAGGTGGACAATTGTTGTGAAGTTGCATCGCCGGCACATGCCCAATGTTACCGCCACCAGGTATTTACCACTACCCGGTTGGTAATGGAGGAGCTGGGAGTGCCCAGGGATAAATACAGCATTTCTTTCCAATCAAGACTGGGAAAAGGGTGGCTGGAACCGTTCACGGATATACGCCTGGAAGAAATGCCTGGGGAAGGCATCAAAAAATTGCTGATATTATGTCCTGCCTTTGTGAGCGATTGCCTGGAAACGCTGGAGGAAATTGATGAGCGTGGCAAGGGATCTTTTATGAAAGCGGGCGGAGAAACTTACACGATGATACCTTGCCTGAATACAAATCCGTTGTGGGTAAATACGCTGGGCAAATGGGTGAGGGAGTTTGTAAATGACGAATCACTCCCGGTTGGTTAAAATATGCAAGAGGTCTCTGGTAAGCGGAGGGCTGATATGTCTCTCATAATAACTGGAAGTTCACTAATGGAATTCACTAATTTGTATAGTCCATTTTCTTTTTTTTCTTGATAAAAAAAAGAAACAAAAAAATCAAGGCTGCATAAAAAGGCTAAAAATTTGAATGCTTGCCTAAAATGAAATTGGTTCTGGCTTCAGAATATATTCAAACATTGGTGCGACTTGCGAGCTAATTATAGCCACGCATTTGTAACATCAATTTCATTTCTTAACGACAAGCATTCAAATTTTCTTCACACCTTTTTTATGAGGCCGGCAGATAAAAACTACCAATATTTGATTCAACAAATTTTAGACTCTAAAGTATCATCTTATTTCAATGAAAAAAAAACGACTGGTAGTGATAGGCGGCGGCGCTGCCGGATTTTTTTGTGCGGTCAACGCCGCGAGAATGAAACCTGCACTGGAGGTGGTGATAATAGAAAAGACCAGCAAGCTATTGAGCAAGGTAAAGGTTAGCGGGGGAGGCAGGTGCAATGTTACGCACAGCTGTTTCAGTATGGCGGAAATGATTAAGAAATACCCCCGTGGAGGAAGTTTTTTGAAAAAAGCTTTTCATCATTTTTTTACCACCGACACCATTGCCTGGTTTAAGGAAAGAGGAGTGGAATTAAAAACAGAAGCTGATGGACGAATGTTTCCTGTAACGAATTCATCACAAACGATCATTGATTGCCTGATGAATGAAGTGAACAGGTATGGGGTAGAGATTATGATGAACAAGGAAGTAGGCGAACTAACGTCAATGGTGAATGGTGAATGGTCAATCTCTTTTAAAAATGGCGCAAGTCTGGCCGCAGATTATGTCTGTATAGCAAGTGGCGGGTATCCAAAATCAGCGCAATTTGAATGGCTGCAAAAGATAGGTCATACCATCGCATCCCCGGTTCCATCATTGTTTACTTTTAATATGCCGGGCAATGCAATTACAGCATTGATGGGAATTGTCGTGGAGCAGGTACAGGTGAGAATAAGCGGAACCAAACTGTCAGAGCAGGGGCCTTTATTAATTACGCACTGGGGCCTGAGTGGCCCGGCGATCTTAAAATTATCGGCGTGGGGGGCAAGGGAATTGGCGGTAAAAAACTGGCAGTTTGAAATAATGGTAAACTGGTTGCCGGTTTATAATGAGCAAACGCTTAAGGATAAACTTCAGCAGGTAAGGTTTGAAATTGCCGCACAAAAAATCACCAACAGAAACCCGTTTGGATTGCCACAAAGATTCTGGGAATATTTGCTGCAACAATCGGGCATAAACGAAAACATGCGTTGGGCTGATCTGCCGGCAAAAGAACAAAACAAGCTTATCAGAAATATTTGTTCGCAGGAATTTACAATAAATGGCAAGACGACTTTTAAAGAAGAATTTGTAACATCGGGCGGCATTGCATTGGAAGAAGTAGATCACAATACCATGCAAAGCAGAATTGCCCCTAATTTGTTTTTTGCGGGGGAAGTATTAAATGTAGATGGGGTAACAGGCGGCTTCAATTTTCAAAATGCCTGGACGACAGGGTGGATAGCGGCGAAGGCTGTTGCTGTTGATAGTTGATTGTTGATTGTTGATGGTTCGGGATTGATAGTTTTGATACCACACCTAAATGTAAGGAAGCGTTTCGTTTTAAACCATCAATCATCAACCCCGAACCTTCCACCCTTAACCTTCTCTCCGCTCCATCCAATCCTTTTCTTTCGCATCTCCACTTGCCAGGATGCCGGCTGTTAGAAAAAGTACTACCAATTGTATTACCAAAGCGTAGTGGGTACTTTCTTCATAGCTTTTCAGCCATTCATTTTTTACTTTTAAAAATAGGGCTGTTGATAAAAACAAAGTGAATAAACAAGTAAGAAGGCCCGCAACCAGCAAGCACCTCGCAATAACGCGGGATGCTTTAGTTTTGGAAAAACTGATTTTTTTATACAAGTAATAATACGCTGCAAAAAATATAAGGTAGGGGATGATGATAATGACATATTGAAAAAACAGATCGAAACCCGGAATATGAAACATGGTTATTGAAAATAACCGAAGTATATAAATGAGCAGTGCGATGGCTATCAGAAAGCCAAAAAAACCACCCACAATTAATAACATCAACCGGGAATATTTTTGAAAATTGTCCATTTGTGCAAAGGTAATTCAAACAAGGGCGAAGCCAACTTATGGCAGGAGGTTTAATTTAATAAAGAAATGTCGCTATTCACCTGCTCCGTCTATGAAGCTTAATTGAAAAACAACTCTTCAAATGTGCGACGCCAATGAAACTAAATGGGGGCTTCAATGCCTGGTTAATAAAAATATAAAACAAACGGGGCTGCTACAAAAAAAATCCCACTGCTTTCGCAATGGGATTGATACATTATCTGTAAGTGATTACTCAGCCTTTGGTTCTTCCTTTGCTTCAACGGCTGGTGTTGCTTTTGCTTCCGCCGGTGTTTCAACTTTAGGCTCTTCGACTTTAGGCTCTTCAACTTTTACTTCAGCTTTCACTTCAGCTTTTGGTTCGTCGGCCTTTGCTTCTTCTGCAGTACCTGCTTTATCAGCGGCGGCGCTATCCATTTTAGCTTTCAGTCCAGCCAATACACCAAGGTCGCCAAGGGTGGATTTCTCTACTTTTGTTTGTAGGTTTTTCACAGCCTTTTTGGTTACTTCAGCGTCTGCTCTCTTCTCTTTCATTTCCACTTGCTTCACTTCCTCAATAGCCTGTTCCCATAAGCGGGTGTGGCTAAGAACGATGCGCTTGTCGTTGCGGTCAAATTCAATCACCACAAATTGTGCGATCTCGTCTGCAACAACAGTCTTGCCATCTTCTTTCAATAAGTGACGGGCAGGAGCAAAACCTTCCAATCCATATGGTAATTGTACAACAGCACCTTTATCATCTTTTTTGGTAACGGTACCTTCATGCACACTTCCTACGTGGAAAGTGCTTTCCAGTGAATTCCATGGATCTTCTTCAATTTGCTTATGTCCTAACTGCAGTTTGCGGCCGTCTTTATCAATGTTCATAATCACCACTTCAATTGACTCGCCCACTTTCGTGTACTCGTTTGGATTGTTGAAGCGTTTCAACCAGCTAAGGTCGCTGATGTGAATCATGCCACCGATACCGGTAGCCAGTTCAACAAATACGCCGTAAGGTGTAATGTTTTTAACGGTACCTGTATGTTTGCTGTGCTCAGGAAACTTAACATCAATTTCGCTCCATGGGTCGTTGGCCATTTGCTTGATGGACAGACTCATCTTACGGGTGTCTTTATCCAGTGTTACAATCTTAGCTTCATACTCATCATTCAGTTTAAAGAATTCTTTAGCGTTGACAGGAGTGTTGGCCCATGTAATTTCACTTACGTGTACCAAACCTTCCACACCCGGCATAATTTCAAGGAAAGCACCGTAGTCTTCTATGTTCACTACTTTACCTTTCACTACTTCACCTTCTTTAATTACTTCGGTAAGTGTATCCCATGGATGCGGCGTTAATTGTTTTAAACCAAGGCTGATACGTTTTTTATCATCATCAAAATCCAATACCACCACGTTCAGTTTCTGATCCATCTTCAACACTTCTGTTGGATGGTTGATACGGCCCCATGAAATATCAGTGATATATAATAAGCCGTCTAAGCCGCCCAAATCAAGAAACGCACCGAAGTCGGTAATGTTTTTGATGGTGCCTTCCAGTACTTGTCCTTTTTCGAGTTTGCCAATAATTTCAGCACGCTGTGCTTCGATATCGCTTTCAATAAGTGCTTTGTGAGATACAACTGCATTCTTAATGGTTTCGTTGATCTTCACCACTTTAAATTCCATTGTTTTACCAACAAACTGATCGTAATCAGTAACCGGTTTAACATCGATCTGGCTACCTGGTAAGAATGTTTCCATACCAAATACGTCCACGATCAAGCCACCTTTTGTTTTGCTGGTAACAATACCGGTAACAATTTCGCCGGTTTTGTGTAGCTCAACAATTCTTTCCCATGCTCTGCTGGTACGTGCTTGTTTTCGGCTAAGGTGCAGGTTTCCTTCCCTGTCTTCTTTTTCCACCACCATTACTTCAATCACATCACCTACTTTCAATCCCCCAACGATATCCCTGAATTCATTCAGAGAAATTAAACCGTCACTTTTAAAACCGATGTTTACAACCGCATCTGTTTTTGTGATCGCTTCAATAGTAGCCTGGATCATTTCGCCATCATTGATCTGCTTGAAGGTGTTGTCGTACACAACATCATACTTCGCTTTTTCTTCTTTGTTGTAACTTGAAACGTTGCGTTTGTCAACACTCCAGTCAAAATCATCGTGAGCAGTAACTACTCTTTCTTCAACAGGAGGAGTAATTGCTACTGGTTCCGAAACTTCCGGAGCCGTAGCTTCAATCACTTCCGGAGCCGCAGCTTCGGGAGCTTCCGCAGGTACATTTGTTGTCGCAGCAGTCTCAGTACCATCGTTGGTGGCTGATCCTTCCTGTGCATCTGCGTTTAGTTGTTTAATAATTTTAAATGACATAATATAATCCCCGGTTTTTTAACGGGAGGGCAAAGGTAAGAAAACATGCTTAAAAATGCGGGGGAAATGACAGGTATTTGAGGAGTAGTGTTGGATTAGAGTTTGTCAGCAAGCAATTTAATAAAATTGACCTTTATAATATTTGAATCATTTACCATATCACCAATAAAGTTAAAAGAGACAGACCCGCCTGGGTTGATGTGTATTGGAAAAATGTTTTTACTTAAATCAACTGGTCCAAAATCTCCTTTCAGGCAATCAAGATTGAGGTCATTGAGGGCTTGCATGCACTTTGTCCAGCCGTGTAATTCATTTGCCTGCCAGTGGTTATGCAGTTCGGGCCCTCTTTCTTTCAACCTGTCGTCACTTGCCTGAAAAATAAGGTGCCTGCGCACAAGCGGGTGCGTATATAAGTTACGATCGTACGCCAACAGGTATTTGCGCCTCGGATCGTATAAAGAAAAAATCAACGTAGTAATATAGGAAAGCCGTAAAAATCCACGGGAATAAGCGTCATAATCGTTGGAAGGATAACTAATCATTACCTGGGTTAAAAGGATATCCATGGATAATTGCCCGGCAACATTGTCTGCGTGTAATTCCACTCCTTTCTCTATTTTCAATTGTGTGAGGTCGTATTTTTTTAATTGTTTTGGTGTAAGGCCCAATTTAAGCAGTTCAAAATGTTTCTGCCAAAAATGAGCAAATTCATGGGATGCCAAATGGACAAGGGCGAGATGAAGTAATTCACTGACGTCATTATCATAGGCTTCGGGCAAGCCGATCGATTTATCAAGCTCATTGATGTCCTGCCAGAATTTTTTTTCTTCACCGGGTAGATAACTACCCAATAGGGGTTTTAACTTTTCGGGGATTACCCAGCTATTTTCCGGAATATTATCCAGGGGAGAGTTTAAAATACCAATATTATAGGAGGCATTCCAATACTTCAGCAGCAGTCTTGCCAGTACACGGATGCGGGCTATTACACCCAGCGGAATTACTATCAAGGCATTAACGGCATCCAGTTTTCGAACGGAGCAGGCCATGGAAGTAGACTGAACCGGAAAGATTTTTACGTACCGGGGCGAATTTTCTTCCTTCTGAAGAATATAATTGAAGGCAGTTTCTGAAATGATCAATGTTTGTTGCAGGGATTCAAACTCCTCCGTAGGAATTACAGCCGGTAATTTTTCCTTTACCGCCAACCCGCCATGAATCAGGAGGTTTTCATTATATAAATTTGAATCCATTATTTTTCTTGCGGCTTTTCCGAACATAACTGATCGATACCGTAATGTAGAAGTTTGGCAGCTAAGGCCGCTACAGGAACTATACCAGAGGGCCCTAATACTTTAAGCAACACATCGGCGACAGCGCCCAAAAGAGAATTTCTTTCTTTTTTTTCAGGCCCGATAAGGCTGTTCATTGCACCTTTTTTCTCACATACAGCCTTTGCAAAACGATGAAGATTTGCCTCAAACCAGTTTTGAGCAGCTATTTGTTTTTCAGTATCCGAAACCGGTGCAGAACCCATACTATCTTTTAGAAGCGCTTCACCAATAAAAAGATCGATTTCTTGTTCGGACATTTTCAGGTAATCCGGCTCCTTCTTTTTTGACGGCATATTTTTTTTAAGACTAAATTATATTTAAATATGAACAAAGTCAATACCTGCCAATTGTTTTACGTTGTCGATTATGCCTTGGCATTTTCCCATAAAAATATTGATGTGCGGCACCCAAAATATTCTGGCGACATACACATTTTGTTGATGCTGGATTGAATCGAAATATTACCGTTGTAAAAAAATATAGCATCCTTAATTATTTGGACGCAGTTTTGCATGCATTGGAAATTATTGCAATCGACATTGTAGCATTTATTTATCGGGCCTGAGAGTAAAAGCCGCCTCGTTGTATATTGCACTTTTTTTAACTCATTAATCCAGTCATTTGAACTGAAAGTTTGTATCGTATGCGCCTTCTTAAATATTACCTCTTCCTTCCATTTACACTGCTATTCAATTTTTTAATGGCGCAAAATTATCACGCAATAAATGGTTCTCCTTATGCCGGCAGCCTCGCCACCGGAAATAACCCTGCGTCAATTGTACATGTTCCTTTTGCATGGGATGTTACACCGCTTGCAGGTCAGTTTAAGCAAACTACCAACGCAGTTACTATTGAAAAATTTTCTTTCCTGTCGTCACCTGGCAATGCGGAAGTTTCAGCCGATCAGGGAACAAAAAAAAGATTCGTATATGCTAACCAGGATATCCGCTTGCTAAACGCAAGAATAAGCCTGAACTCGAAATCGGCTATAGCTTTTGGAGCCAATGTTCGTAACTATGTTTTTGCAAACAGCACTGAAACAAACTGGCAGGATACCCTTTATCACCTGGATGATTACATGCAGGCAAATGTGGGCAATTTGCCGATCTCTGGCCAATTTGCGGGCAATGCCTGGGCAGAATTGTATGGCAGTTTTGCCCATACAATCATTGATAATGGCGAAAAGATCCTGAACGCCGGCCTCACCGTAAAAATAAACAGGGGCCTCGCAGGAGGGTATGGGCGGGCTGACGGGTTAACCCATGCGCTTTCGCCTAATGGTCAAAATTACTTACTTACCGGAGGCAGTGTGTCATATGGTTATTCATCCAATTTTGATAACCTGGACAGCAATAAAACTGCATCAGCCAACAGGAAAATTTTTTACCAGAAAACATATTCCAGCCTGAGTGCTGACATTGGGTTAGAATATATTTTGCTATCAGCCGAAGATGAGGAAGGGAGTGATTATGCGTATGAGACAAAAATTGGCCTGTCCATGATGGATATTGGTAAAAATAATTACCGCTATGGGCGGAGAAGCAGGCTGGCTATTGCCGGAAAGACAGGGATAACGGATTCAATAATGGAAAGCAAATTCTTAAACGTGACTAACATTGATAATTTCAATGATAGCCTTGCTACGATCGTTGGTTCCATTTCAGGCATTGGCGGCGCATTTCATATTTACCAGCCTGCCCGGGTAATGATCAATATAGACCAGCACATAGTAGATAATTTTTTTGTAAATGCCGAACTTACCATACCCATTCTCCCGGTGGTGGCGAAATATGCACTGTTTGTAAAGGATATCAATTTGCTGGCGATTACCCCTCGGTGGGAGACCAAATCCCTGGGTGCTTATTTTCCAATTTTGGTGAACAATAAGCAGCAAGTGTGGGTGGGCGGGGCATTTAAGGCCGGACCGCTATTATTGGGTACACACAATCTGGCTAACATTTTTTCAAAAAATAAGACGCAGAGAGGAGGGCTTTATCTTGCCCTTACTATCAGGCCAGGCAAACAACTTACAAGAGAGGACAGAAATCCAAAGAATAAATTGCCTGGTAACCGGCGGCGCAGTTTGGAATGCCCTAAATTTTAAGTTTGCAGCAGCGACAGATCTTATCACTGCTTATTTTCTTTATTATATTTACCAAAAAATAATTGATGGTTAAAAGATTAACTGCACTCGTTTGCTATTTGCATTTTGTAGTCACTGCATTTGCACAAAGCGAATACAGCAATTATAACCAGCAGTCTACACGGATTAATAACCTTGTCAAAGGCTTACCTCATTTGGTAAAATTGAAATCCATAGCAAAAACAGTTGGTGGAAAAGATATCTGGATGATAACCATTGGTAGTGGTAATACCGAAGCCAAACCAGCGATCGCGGTAGTTGGCGGTGTAGAAGGCAATCACTTACTCGGTGCTGAGCTGGCAATCGGTTTTGCAGAAAAAATAGTAGGTGGGAGTAATGTAGATAGTATTAAAAACCTGCTGGCAAAAACCACCTTTTATGTTTTTCCCAACATGAGCCCTGATGCAATGGAACAATATTTTGCACCATTGAAATATGAACGACAGGGCAATGCAATGCAGACGGACGATGACAGGGATGGCAAATTAAATGAGGATGGGTACGAGGACCTTGATAAGGACGGAAGGATCACTTTTATGCGGATCCAGTCACCGGTTGGTGAGTATAAAATTAATCCGGAAGATAAGCGTAACATGGTGAAGGCAGATATTACAAAAGGCGAAAAAGGGCAATACTTATTAATGCGTGAGGGTATTGACAATGATAAAGACGGCAATTTTAACGAAGACGGAGAAGGTGGTGTATGGTTCAATAAAAACTTTTCTTTTGGTTTCCCGGCCTTTACAAAAGGAGCCGGCGAATTTGCAGTTTCCGAAAGGGAAACCAGGGCATTGGCTGATAATTTATTTCAGCTTTTTAATGTGTATGCGGTTGTAAGCTTTTCCAGCAATAACAATTTATCAACACCTTATACTTTTAATGCCGGCAATACCACCACACGCATTATTGCTAGCTGGCTGGAGCAGGATGTAAAAGTAAACGCCATCGTAGCTGAATTCTATAACAAAACTGCAGGTATGAAAGATGCTCCCAAAATCACCGCTGCCGGTGGCGACCTTTTATCATGGGCTTATTATCATTATGGGCGTTTTAGTTTTAGTACTCCCGGGTGGTTTGTGCCGAAGACGGGGGCCGACACCACAAAAAAGACGCTTACTGATACTACAAAAAAACCAGTTGCTGACACATCCAAAAAAGAAAAGCTAATGATGATGGATGATGCGACGGCCAATTATTTGCGTTGGGCATCCCGCCAGGGCATAACGGATGCCTTTACAGAATGGAAAAAAATTGAGCACCCCGATTTTCCCGGCCAGCAGGTAGAAGTAGGCGGTATTGATCCATTTGTATTGACCAACCCACCTTACAAAATGGTAAATGAAATAACGGCCAGGCATACAGATTTTTTAATAAAGCTTGCTTCCCTGCAGCCGGAGATCGATATCATCAATACTAAAACAGAAAAAATTGGTGGGGGGCTAACCCGTATCACTGCTTCCATTATTAACCGGGGCGCTTTGCCTTCACACTCAAAATTAGGCGAGCGGACTTACTGGGTAAAGCGCATTAATGTGACGTTGAATCTATCAGGCAATCAAACCGTTGTCAGCGGTAAAAAAATACAGTTATTGAATTCATTGGAAGGGTATAGTGTAAAAGAATTGACCTGGCTGGTGAATGGCAGTGGCAAAGTTGTGCTGGAAGCAGGCAGTCCTACTACTGGTATTAAAAAGATGGAGATCACTTTGTGAAACAGTTGATGGTTGAAGGTTGAGGTTAGGGTTGATGGTTGATTGTTCATTGTGGATGGTTAGGTAAGGTTTATTCACGTCATAAGTTTCAGCACTTAATAAATAAAGAGTAAAAACATTCAGAAGATGATGGCAAATTTCATAAAAAATATTTTTCTTGCCGCCTTATTTTCCGCAACCATGGGCCAGCTGAAAGCGCAAACCATTGATCAGATTTATAAAGCAGCGGGCTCGCCCGTAAACCCAAAGGTGGCTGTTAGTTGGAACAGGTATAATGACCATTCAGGACTGACTGAGATATTAAAGAAAATAGTGAAGGCTTATCCAAACCTTGCGAAGCTGGAATCAATTGGGAAATCTTATGAAGGGCGTGACCTTTGGTGCATTGCAATAACTGATTATTCAAGTGGGGATGCTGCAAAAAAGCCGGGGATGTACATAGATGGAAATATTCATTCCAATGAAACACAGGGAAGTGAGTTTGCGATGTATACCGCCTGGTATTTAACTGAAAGTTTCAACGATAATATATTTATAAAAGAGCTACTGGCAGATAAAATATTTTACATAGTACCAACCATCAATCCTGATGCAAGGGATAACTTTTTCAAGAATCCAAATAATCCAAATTCACCTCGTTCCGGTGCAGTGCCGGTAGACAATGATATGGATGGATTGATAGATGAAGATGGGTATGATGATTTGGATAAGGATGGCAGTATTGTACAAATGCGACGGCTAAACCCAAATGGGAGATTTAAAGTTGACCCCACCAACGCCAACAGGATGACGGCTGTAGGTGCGGATGAGAAAGGCAACTATGAATTACTGGGCCTGGAAGGTATCGACAACGATGGCGATGGCCTGGTAAATGAAGACGGGGCACAATTTGAATACGATCCCAACCGTGATTGGGGATGGAACTGGCAGCCTAATAATATCCAGGCAGGTGCTTATAAATATCCATTTTCATTACCTGAAAACCGGGCTGTGATGGAGTTTGTGATGAATCATCCCAATATTGCCGCAGGGCAAACTTTTCACAATGCGGGAGGCCAGATACTTCGTGGGCCTGGCGCTATTGAAGACGTCTCTACTTACAATGCCGCAGATGTGCAGGTATATGATGTGCTGGGAAAAAAAGGAGAAGAGATTATTCCGGGGTATAAGTATTTGATAGTGTATAAAGACCTCTATTCTGTCTTTGGTGGTGAACTTGACTGGTTTTACGGGGGCCGTGGCATCTATACTTTTTCTAATGAATTATGGACACCTTATTTAATGTTCAATTCAGATGCCACACGTGACGTCAATGATGAAGCTACTTTCAAATTTGATCGTTACCTTTTATTTAAAGATGCATTTGTAGAATGGCACGCTTACGATCATCCGCAATATGGCAAAATAGAGATCGGCGGTTTCAAGAAAAATTTTACCCGCATGCATCCCGGCTTTTTGATGGAGAGTGATGCTCACCGAAATATGGCGTTTACTATCTACCACGCTTACCACACACCTAAGCTGGAGATCGATACCATCACGGAAAAAAACTTTGGAGATGGCTTTAAAGAAGTAACGGCTATTATCAGTAACAAGCGTTTAATGCCCACTCACTCCAGCCAGGATCTAAAATATAAAATAGAACGCCCTGACTACATCTCTTTATCCGGTACAAAAGTGATAGCGGGGATGACAGTGGACAACCGCAATTCGGCCGCCACGCTAGAACAAAAAAATGATCCTGGAACAATCGAGGTGGACAATATACCCGGCCTCGGGCAGGTTACTATAAGGTGGATCATTCAAGGCAATTCGAAATATACAGTTGCCGTAGATAGCCGCAAGGGCGGCACTGCGAGCAAATCGAAATGATGCACTAAATTTGAAAATGTAGGATCGGTCACTTTGGCTTAAGGCAAGCATGATGGGGTGTTACAATTATTTTAACAGATGTTTACTATGGAAATTAAAAATGTGTTTGCAAACAACGAAAAATGGGTAGCTGAGAAATTAGCTATCGACCCGCAATATTTTGAAAAACTTTCTACGGGCCAAAAGCCGGAGATATTGTACATCGGGTGTTCCGACAGCAGGGTTACAGCCGAAGAACTGATGGGCGTGCAACCAGGGGAGGCGTTTATTCACCGCAATATAGCTAACATGGTCATAAGCATCGACCTCAATATGATGTCTGTGCTTAACTATGCTGTCCGCCATCTTAGGGTAAATCATGTAGTGGTTTGCGGACATTATTTTTGCGGCGGCGTAAAAGCAGCTATGCAATCTGAAGACTTGGGCATTTTAAATCCATGGCTCAGAAATATCAGGGACGTCGTTCGCCTTCATAAAACGGAATTGTTTGCCATCGCTGACGAAAATGAACGTTACCACCGCCTGGTTGAGCTGAATGTTCAGGAGCAATGCGTTAATCTCATTAAAACTGCCGCGGTACAAATAGCCTATAAAGAAAGGGGCCTTACCGTACACGGCTGGGTATTCGATATTAAGACGGGTAAACTAAAGGACCTGAAAATTGACTTTACAAAAGAATTGGTTGGAATTATGGAAATCTATAATCTCAGCGGCGGCGGGGAGTAATAGATCAACTGGTGTTGCGTACTAAGGCACAAAAATTTACAAGGATTGCAATAACAATTCATTGAAATTTTGCAGCGAAGATATTTTCAAGTCGGCCGCGTTAAATTTTATGTGCTGGCGTTCATGCGCTGCAGGAACCACTACACATTTCATGCGGGCCGCTTTGGCTGCAATCATTCCATTGAAAGAATCTTCAAAACAAATACACTCGGTAGGATGGCTGTTTAGTTGCGCCGCACAATTTAAATATACCTGTGGATGTGGTTTGCCGAACGGCAGGTCAGCAGCAGATGCAATGGCATGCAGATATTTGCCGATCCCTAGTTTTTCCACTACCACGTCTATTAAATCACTGCCGGAAGATGTAGCAAGTCCGATTTTAAATTGGCGGTTGATAAAAAAATTAAAGATGTGTTCAATGCCTTGCATGGGCTTGCCTTTATTGACCACTTTATTTACTACAGCCTTTAATATTTCTTTTTCTGCAGCTTCATTATGGCGTGCATCAATTTCATGGTGATTGAACCACCACTCCACAAACTCTTTTGTTCGCATACCCGTAGTAGTAGCGCATTGCGATGACGTTAACTGGAAACCGAACTGTTTAAAAGTTTCAGTGGCTGCTTCATCCCACAATGGCTCTGAATCTATTAACAGTCCATCCATATCAAAAATTACGGTATTCAATTTCATATCCGGTAAAGATATTTAACTTAATTTATTAGCCCGTAAGCGCTATGTATAAAATAAATATAGCTGGTCAAAAAAGTCTTTTTTCTGTATATTGCACAAGAGATTGTTGCCTAAAAAATATTTATAAATGTCCACTTTTTTTGCAAAATTAAAAGAGCTGCGGCTGGTACAGGGAATAGTGTACGCACTTGTTGGAGCATTTACCTATCCAGGGATTAATTTGATAAACAAACTGCAGATAAAAGGTATGAATAACCTCCATAAGCTTCCAAAGCAAAATGTATTATTTGTAAGCAATCATCAAACTTATTTTGCGGAAGTAATTACATTTATTCATATTTTTTGTGCAGTTAGGTGGCGCAAAAAATACAGGCTTGGCATTCCTTATTACCTGTTATGGCCCTTTACAAAAGTGAAATATGTAGCTGCTGAAGAAACCATGAAGCAAAATTGGCTCAGCAAATTATTTAGCCTGGCAGGGGCAATAACCGTGAAACGTACCTGGTGCAAAGACGCTAAGGAAGTGAGAAAGAATTTAAACCCAGGTGATACAAGAAAAATTGAAAGGGCATTACAACATAACTGGGTGATCACTTTTCCACAAGGCACCACAAAGCCCTTTGCCCCTGGCCGAAAAGGGACTGCTTTTATTATCAAACATCACCGCCCCATTGTAATTCCTGTAGTGATCAATGGATTCTGGAGGGCCTTCAATAAAAAAGGTTTAAAGTTCAAAAAAAAGGGCTCTATTTTATCTGTTACATTTAAAGATCCACTTGTGATCGATTATAATGATAGCCTTGAAAATATTTTGGAACAAGTGATGGACGCCATTGAGCAAAGCAAAAAATATATGCTGCAGAGCAGGCATCACACGATAACGGTGCTGGATAAAATTACTACCTAATATGCTCAGGAATATTTGTTGTCTCTTCGTTCTATGGATACTCTGCTGTTGTTATTTCCCCTGTGCTGCACAGATAAGTTTTTCAGGAAAAGTTGTCAATGATGAAACTGGTTTGCCCATAGCCGGTGCCAGTGTGTATTTTAATAACACGTCCACCGGTACCATTTCAAATACCAGCGGTGAGTTTTCATTCCGTGCTATTAAACTGGTCAATACAGAACTGATTGTTTCCAGTATAGGATACGGTATACTGGCATTTAAGCCCGACGCAGCTACTGGAAACGGCAAATATTTTGTGTGCAGGCTGAAGGTGAAAACTGAGGCTTTAAAAGAAGTGTTGGTGCTTACAGATTCGCATAGGAAAAAGTGGCTGGATATATTTAAACGAAACTTTTTAGGTATTACAGAAGAAGCATCCGAGAGTAATATTGTCAATGAAAACGATATCTATTTTTCCAGAGGTAAGGACGAGTATAGCTTTAATGCATATAGCGACACACCACTGGTGATCCTCAACAGGATGCTGGGCTACAAAGTAAGTTTCCAATTGATTGAATTTGCATACAACGAACAAAATGGCAGCACTTACTTTTATGGATACACGCGTTATGAAGAACTAGGAAGTAAGAAAAGGTGGACACGTAACAGGTGTGATGCATATCTCGGAAGCACACTGCATTTTTTCAGGGCGCTGATAAGTGATCAGTTGCAGGAGGAAGGATTTGATATTTACCTGTTGAAGAATGTGCAGCTGGAAAGAGGGCAATCGCCGATGTCGATAGCTGCCCGTACCAGCGCAGCACAGATAGTTTCGCCTGATAGTGCAAAGCTAAATTCTCATCGCATACATCCTGGCGCCAGGTTAATGGTAGAGTATAAAAAGGAGCCTTCAACCAAGTATTACCTTAGAAGGAAAGTGATGGTGCAAGGTTATATTCCGGTAGGTTTCAGGGCCTTTATTGCGCCATTTAGCGATTTTTTTACCATTGATGAAAATGGTATTTTGGGCGCTCCGCTCAGTGTAGAGTTTAGTGGTTATTGGATCTACGAAAAAGCTGCTAACTTATTGCCTTATAATTATCGTCCTTAATAAAACTGTATTGATAACCCTTTATGCAAACAATGCTTTCAACTCGCCTGCATCCGCAGCTTTCATTTTTCCGCCCAGTACGAGCCTTAGCTGCCTTCTCCGCAGGGCGCCTTCGTAGAGTTCCTTTTCTTCTGCTGTTTCTGCAATCAGATGGTTAACAGGTTTCGGCTTACTGTTAGGGTCAAGCGCTACAAAAGTAAAGTAAGCTTCATTGCTTTTATATTTGTGCTGGTGTATTGCATCTTCTCCCCACACTTTCAAATGCACTTCCATGCTGGTAGTAAATGCCCTGCTTACTTTAGCTTCTATATGCACTACATTGCCCAGTTTGATAGGGTTCTCAAAAGAAATATTATCCACCGAAGCAGTTACCACCGGCGCACCACAATGTTTCATCGCAGCAAGTGCCGAGGCAATATCCATCCAGTACATCAGCCGGCCACCCATCAGGTTACCAAAAGTATTGGTGTCATTAGGTAATACCAGTTCAGTCATCACTACCAGCGACTCACTTGCTTTCTTATCCATGTATTTGTTTTTGCGCAAAGATAACAGGAATGAATGATGTGTAATTTTCGATGGCTAAACTGTGGTATTTTTTGCAAATATGAAACCCTTTTTGTGAGCAGATATTGATGTTCAATTTAGTGGATGGGGATATCATTTTTTTGGGTATACAATTTATTTTTATTCAAAAAACCTTGCCTATGGCTTAAAGCTTCATAGTGTCGATCGGTAACGTAATGAAAGCTGCCCAATGGTATGCAGCAGAAGAGGGCGACGCAACAATGATCCTATTGCTCGCAGCCCGGACCAAAAAATACTAGTTGTATTGATGGGCTATGCAAGAAAGTTGCTGGTAGCTTTTATAGGCAGTCCGAAAAAATATTGTTGGATAAAAGACGAAATATTTTCTGCTATTAAGATATGATAGCGGTAAATAAAATCAACACTATAGTTGAATGTACCAGGCAGATAGACCTGCAAGGCGGATTGCTTATCTTTACTGATATTTTCAAATTGTTATGGATACGAAACCTGTTATCTCCTTTGATAATACTGAATACGCTTTTGCCTATCAAAAAGATGAAGACCTTAAAAAAGCGCATTTTCTTTTTTCTGTAATGGGCACACAATGGTTAGTTAACCTGGGCTTAAAGCTAACGCCACCTGCGATGAAGTGGAACCTTCCTTTTACAAAAACTATTATTCGCCAAACCATTTTTCGGCAATTTGTAGGGGGTGAAACATTGGAGGAAACTTCCACCGTTGCAAAGAAACTGGGTGAATATAATGTGCAGGTAATCCTTGATTATGGAGTAGAGGGCGGTGATGATGGCGAACAGGGTTTCGAGCATTCGATGGAAGAGTTTTTGCGGGTAATTAATTACGCAGCTACTCAATCCAATATTCCCTTTATGAGCATTAAAGTGACCGGCTTTTCACGGTTTGCTTTGCTGGAGAAGATTGATGGCCTGATGCACAATGCAGCAGGTACATTGATGAAGAGGTATTTAAAGGCGCTTGATAATTTATCCGAAGATGAAAAGGAAGAATGGCACAGGGTGAGGGTTCGGATGCTTCGACTTTGTGAAACGGCCAATGAAAAAAAGGTGGGCCTGCTGGTAGACGCAGAAGAAACGTGGATACAGGACCCGGTGGATGCATTGACAATATTAATGATGGATACTTTTAACAAAGACAGGGTGGTAGTGTACAATACCCTTCAGTTATACAGAACTGACCGGCTACAATTTTTGAAAGCATCTTACGAAGCTGCTGCTGAAAGAAATTTTGTGTTGGGCGCTAAGTTAGTGCGGGGCGCTTATATGGAAAATGAGCGAAAGCGAGCCGCCGAAATGAATTATCCATCTCCCATACAACCGGATAAGGAAAGTTGCGATAATGATTACAATGCCGCGGTTGAATTTTCGATAGCTCATATTGATAAAATAGCATTGATCGTAGCATCTCACAATGAATACAGTAATCTGTATGCTACTCAACTATTGGATGAAAAAGGATTGCCTCATGATCATCCTCATGTACATTTTTCCCAGTTGTACGGTATGAGCGATAATATCACTTTCAATCTGGCCAGGGCGGGATGTTCTGTAAGCAAATACCTGCCGTTTGGCCCGATCAATGATGTGGTTCCTTACCTGATGAGACGGGCGCAGGAGAACAGTTCGATGAGCGGGCAGACAGGTAAGGAATTAAGTTTGATAAAAAAGGAACTGAAGCGAAGAGGGATGAAGAATTGAAGTATTCAATAATACTGAAATTATAACCTGTAAATATCTTTCGCCATTCTAAATGTATTGCAATGTGCCGCGGTAATTATTTTTATATCCGCACTATACCCACCACCCATTGCTACCACACAGGGAATGTTATTTTGTTTTAAAGAAGTAAATACTAATTCATCCCTGCGCCTGCATCCATCTATTGATATTTTTAATTTGCCGTATTTATCGGTGGCTAAAATATCCACGCCGGATAAATAAAAAGCAAAGCCCGGTTTTACGTCCTGGATAAGTTTGGGTAAAATATGTTTCAACATGGAAAGGTAGGTCTCGTCATCGGTTCCATCTTTTAAAGCAATATCCAGATCGCTTTTTTCTTTATGAAAAGGATAGTTGTGTTCGCCGTGCATACTGAATGTAAAAACGCTCTCTTCATTTTCAAAAATTTTGGCCGTGCCGTTCCCCTGGTGTACGTCAAGATCAATGATCAGTATTTTGTTGACGAGGTTATTTCTTAATAAATAATTTGCAGCCACCGCCATATCGTTCAGCAGGCAAAAGCCTTCACCGTGGTCGGTGAAAGCATGGTGTGTACCACCGGCAACATTCAACGCTACGCCGGCTTTCGTTGCAAACAAACAACAATCAATGGTACCTTGGGTAATAATCAATTCCCTTTGTGTTAACTGCTGCGATTGGGGAAAGCCGATATGGCGTTGCTCTTTTGCAGACAGCGTTTGGTTTTTTAATTTATCAAGGTAACCGGCATCATGCGTCCATAAAATGATTTCGTCTGTGCATGGCTGTGGTGCAAATATGTTATCCATTGTAATGCTTCCTTCATGCAATAGCTGCCCTGGAATCAGTTCATATTTGAGCATAGGGAAGCGATGGCCTTCCGGCAACGGATGTGCGTAAATTGGGGCGTAGGCGATCTTCAATAATTGAGCCATGGTTTATACTTTCATTATGCCGCCCAATTCTGCTTTTAGGTGGTTGGCTGGTAATATAGCATAAACACTTTCACCTCTCAATGGTTTAATTAAATAAGACCCTGTGAACCTGCTGAATGCCGGTAAAACGGCATATTTTTTTCCGAAATAAAAACATGGGAATTGCAGGGTTTGTTTACCTATTCCTCTCAGGCTGATAGCAGGATGAATATGGCCGCTGAAAACATAGCCGTTATCGGGGGGAGTACAATCTGTAAAGTCATGTACAAAAACGATGTTTCCAATGGTCAGTTCGCAGTTATTGATGGTGATGCCTGCGGTCAAATACCAGCTTGCTTTTAAAATGTCATGGTTACCTTTTACCAGTTGAATACTAAGCTGAGAAAAATCATTTCGCCATTTCAAAAAAAAGTCATGTTCTTTATTGTCATGGCTGTGAAACATATCACCTATCACTACTACCTGCTCTGGCTTATACAATTGTAGCTGCGTTACCAGGCGTTGCATATCTTCTTTAAATATTGCCTGTGGCACGGCAATACCTGATTTCCTAAAGTGGCCTGTTTTACCAAGGTGGAGGTCAGAAAGTATCAGGGTCTTTTGCTCTTGCCAAAAAATACATCGGTCAGCGGATAATAAAAAAGTATCGCCTGATAAAATGTGCGGAATAAATTGTTGCATTTCGGCAAAGTTAAATTGGGCAATTTATAATTTAATGATTGTTTGTTTTGAAATAAAATATATACGGTTTACTTTAGGTTAAATTTTAAAAACCAACATATGGAGACATCTTCTACAGTTACCTTGAACCAGGCCGGCAAACCGGCCTTACCTTCCGGCCTTAATGTACTTACTATTCTTACTTTTATCGGCAGCGGACTGGGGTTGATATTGGTGTTGCTTACGCCGGTCATTAGCAAATTTTTTCTTGGCTTTATGGAAAAGGCGCAATCATCCGGAAAGGAACTTACTACAAAAGAATTGACTGAGATAGAGAAGGGCAAGGCTGTAATGGAATTGACCCTTGCCAATGCGGTGCCAATCATGATCATTGGGTTAATAGGTATTGCCTTGTGTATTGCAGGAGCCATCATGATGCGTAAACTCAAAAAAGACGGGTTTTGGATCTATACCGGCGGCGAACTGTTGCCACCAATTGCCAACTTTATCCTATTGGGTACCGCACAGTTTACTGGAGTGTTCAGTATTGTAATCGCTATCGGTATTCCTGTTCTTTTTGTGATCTTATATGCCAACCAGCGGAAACACCTTATTAATTGATGTCTGATTTAAATATCTGATGTCTGATTTTTTGATTTCTGATTTAAGTTACTCCAAAGGAAAAAGGTATTCAATACAACATCAGAAATCAAGTATTCAATACCAAACAATATCAGCCATCAACATATCCAAACACAGAAACCAGGGGATGTCTAATTTAACGACTTCCAAAGGGAAAGAGGTAGTGAATACCAAACAACATCAGACATCAGCAATCAACAAATCAGACATCAAGAATTAGGTTTCCAATTGTGCCTGCATCCGCTTAATCCTGTCCTCAAATTTTTCCGAGGAGAGATTATTGCGGCTTAGCCCATCTGCTAATATGGGAAAACAAAAAGGGGTCAATCGTTTTGGAAAATTAATAATGATATTGCTTCCTGCTATCCTGTGCAGGGCATTCCTCAGCCGCACTTCTTCCATCTGCTGGTCCAGCACTTCCCGGTAAGCTTGTTTTAACAAAACGTTGTTGGGATCGTACTCACTAAACACATTGAAAAGCAAACCAGCGCTGCTCTGCAGGTGTCTTGCCTTTACTTGTTCACCGGGCATGCCCTGGAAAATGAGGCCGCCGATCACAGCAATATCCCTGAACTTTCGTTTAGCCATTTCAGATGAGTTTACACTTTTTAAAATATCCGGCAACAGGTTGTCTGATGTAAACAACTCATAGGCATTTGTATCGTCTAGCGGTATCGGTTGATCGCTTAATAATTCAAACCCGTAATCATTGATAGCAATGGAAAAAGTGATGGGAGTGATCAAGCTGATGCGGTAAGCCAGGATGGCTGCCATCGCTTCATTTACGAGCCGGCCTTCAAAAGGATATACAAATAAATGAAAACCGTCCTTTGTTTCTAAATGTTCTATCAGTAGTTCATTTTCCCGGGGAATGCTGGACAGCTTTTCCTGTAAATCCAACAATGGTTTCAATGCAATTATTTCTTCATACGGCTGCCCGCCCGGCTGCCATTTGGCAGGTGCCATTACCTCCCTCAGTTTTTGGCCAAGGTTTGCCGAAAGTGACATCCTGCCGCCCAGCCAACTTGGTACAAGCGACTTTTTATTATTTGATTTTCTTACCAGTACGGTCATGTCTTTGATCATCACAAACTCGAGGTTTCTTCCGGCCAGGGTAAATATATCGCCAGCCTGTAAACGTGAAATAAAATATTCTTCTATCACTCCAATATACCCCCCACTCAAAAATTTTACTTTCAGCATGGCGTCGCTTACAATGGTGCCAATGTGCATCCGGTGACGCATAGCCATCCGCCTGTTTTCAATTCGGTAAACACCATCTGTAATGACGATTTTTTTGTACTCGTCATATTGTTGCAAGGCTTTGCCACCCTGCGTAAGAAAGAACAATACTTCCTGCCATTCCTGCTCGCTTATGTGGCTAAAACAGTAAGTTGATTTTATCTCAGGAAAAATTTCATCTGGCTTAAATCCATCCGAAATGGCAATGGTACATAAGTATTGCAGCAACACATCAAAACACAAAAGCATGGGTTCCTTTGGCTCAATATAATTTTCTTCGATGCCTTTTTTTAAGGCCGCTGCTTCCACCAGTTCCAGCGAATGAGTGGGTAAAAAATAAATCTTACTAACGGCATCCGGCTGGTGCCCGCTTCTTCCGGCCCTTTGTAAAAAACGGGCTACACCTTTGGGTGAGCCAACCTGTATAACGGTGTCCACTGGCCGAAAATCGACGCCGAGGTCAAGGCTGGCGGTGCATACAACCGCCCTCAATTTCCCTGTGTGTAAATTATCCTCTACCCACAGGCGCAGGTCTTGTTCAATACTTCCGTGGTGCAATGCAATGAGGCCTGCGAGTTCCGGCGCCACATCAAGCAAAGCCTGGTACCATCTCTCGCTCATGCCCCTGGTATTGATGAAAATAAGCGTGGTCTTATTGGCATGTATAATTGGAGCAACCTTGGCTACCAACTTGATCCCAAGGTGGCCGGCCCATGGATATTTTTCTATTTCATCCGGAAAGATGGATTCGATTTGTATATTTTTTTTGATATCGGCCCGTACAATTACGCCTTCTACTTTCATGGATGAAAGCAATACATCCATTGCCTGTTCCAGGTTGCCAATGGTTGCAGAAATGCCCCAGATGGAAAGTGGAGGAGGTAGCTTTTTTGTTAGGCTACTTTGCAGTTTTGTAGCCGTTTTTTTTTGCCTTCCGGTCGAAGCTAGTGCTGACACGGAATTTGCATTCTCCATTTCTGTGAGCGCTACCTGCTGTTGGTGGCATCCTACAATTCTTGAAATGGCAAGTTCCACCTGTATGCCCCGCTTGCCGCCCATTAACTCGTGCCACTCATCTACCGCTATTATTTTAAGCGTTTTAAAAACCTCTGGATAATGTTTTTGCGCCAGCAACAAATGCAAGCTCTCCGGGGTAATGATGAGCACTTCAGGCATCTGTCTTTTTTGTTTCTGCCGGTCGCTGATAGTTGTATCGCCATTGCGAATGCCAACCTTCCAGTTCATGCCCAGTTCGCTGATTACTTCTTCCATTGCACGCCCGATGTCTTTTGCCAATGCCCGCAACGGGGTTATCCAGATCAGTTGTAAACCACTTTTGCTTTTTGTTTGGTAATTTTTTGGATGGTGATTGATGAAATCAATAACAGCACCAAGAAAAACAGAAAACGTTTTACCGCAACCGGTAGGAGCATTTACCAATCCGCTTTCTCTATTGATGACATGCTGCCAGGTTTGTTGCTGAAACAAAAACGGATGCTGGCCTTTTGTGGCCAGCCAGTGATGAATGATTTTATATCCGGGGGTGGAGGGAAGTTTCAAATGAAGGGTGTAATTAAATACAATAAATTATAAGGGGCAAAATGGTCTTTACCTATGCACTTTTCACCAAAGAAACTTTTACAGAGTTTTTAAAAACTCTATCAAAGAACGCCGGGCAGTGTCCGATAATTTATCTCCGAAATAATGGCCCTTGTTGCTATAGCCTTTTACTGTTGTGTTATATACTTCGTTGCTGCCGGGCTCATCTCTTTTATCAAAATGCCAACCCGGGATTTCATAATTGTAACTGGGACTTGAAAAACTGCGCTGCCAGTAAGTGGGGCGTATGTTACTATTTAACATCCCTTCGAGGTTGGGTACCGATCCATTGTGCATGTACGGCGCCGTTATCCAGATACCATCCAGCGGCGGGGCGATGTAACCACGGTAGGGTACCAGTTTGGCCGGATGGTCGCCGGTAGTAAACCAGCTTTTATTGAACCATTCGATAAACTGGGGATTGGAATAATTGGCAGTGTATAACATTGAATCCGTTTTGATAATATTTGCCGGTATCAGCAAGTTGGGGTAGCTGGCATCTTCGCCGTAGGTGCCATGGCATTTTTTGCACTTTGCCATAAAAATGGTTTTTCCTTCGGCGGCCATCACTGTATCAATTGCTTTGGGATATTTTGGCGGCTCTATTGAATTGATATAAGCCAGCACATCATTAAAATGGCTGTCCACTTCCTTTGCTTCGGCTGCACCGGAAGTGGTGAGTAAATTGGAGGCCATTAAAAACCTCCCAAAATCGCCGCGGCCAAAGCCGTTGTAAAACATGGCATTTTTCTTTTTCAACAACCACCACGCCGGCACATCGGTTGGTATGATTTCGGAAGGCAATGCCATTAAATTCTTATCGCTCCATTGTAATGTTTTCGGATCCCGGTGGGATACGAGCAGGTAAGCCAGGTGGTCTGCCAGGTTTACTCCCTTTGCAGAAGTGATCAATTTTGGAGCAATCGTTTTTATAGAACGAAGGAAATTTTTTGCCGCCTCATATTGCTTCGAAGTTTTGCCCACAACGTTTAACAAATAATTTTCGGCAAGCAATGCTGATGGCTCTCTGTTAACGGTGTAATCTGACAGTGAATTGCCAAGGCCAACAATGAGCTTTCCTTCAAAAGGCTGTGCGTGGCATTGCAGGCAATTGGGCGCCACCACCAGCTCGCCATTGGGAGCTTTTACTGCTGTGAAATCGTAGCGCAGGTTTTTATTATTGCCGGTGCGTTGTAAATGATTGTTGGTGTCTTTGGGCGCTCCTAAAAAAAACAAGGAGTAGGGGATACCGCTTTTTACATAATCGCCGGTGATTAGATAATTATAACCTGTTACCGCATTGCCGGTTCGCTGCTTGCTGGGTTCGATGAATTCAGGCTCATCATCGCTGTTGTACTTATCTGACAGGCTTGCAAATGCAAAGCAGGTAGCGGCAATGAAAAATAAAATAATTCCTTTTTTCATGGTACAATTTAACGAAATAGTTATTTAATTGAATGGAGTGTTTAGCTTGTCTTCGCCTTCAACAATTGATATCTGTAAACGATGGGATAATTACCGGGTAACAAAAATCCGGCTTTTAAACCGTATCGCCATTGTTTCCGTTTTGATTATATATTTTTAATAATTCTTTAAGATCATCGAGGGTGTTGATCTCGTCGGGCTTTTTATCGTGCCGCCATTTGCTCATGCGGGGGAAACGAAGTGCTACACCGCTTTTATGCCGGTTACTTGCGGCGATGCCTTCAAAAGCAATTTCAAAAACCAGCTCGGGTTTCACTGTTCGTACAGGGCCAAATTTCTCTATGGAATTTCTTTTTACAAATGCGTCCACCTGCGCAAATTCTTTATCGGTCAATCCACTGTAAGCCTTTGTAAAACTCACTAATTTATCCCCATCCTTCACTGCAAAAGTATAGTCAGTGTACAGGTTGCTTCTTCTTCCGTGGCCTTTTTGGGCATAGATCATTACGGCATCGATGGTGAGCGGATCAATTTTCCACTTCCACCAATCACCCCGTTTGCGGCCTACCTGGTAAGGGGAATTTTTTCGTTTCAGCATGATCCCTTCGCTGCCAATATCCCGGGAAAATTTCCTGAGTTCACCCAATTGGTCCCAGGACGAAAACTCAATGAGTGGTGAAATATGTATTGCCGGATGGTCAATGCCCGCAATTATTTTTTCAAGCAAATGTCTTCTTTCTACCATGGGCTTATACCTGATATCTTCTCCAAGGTATTCCAGCAGATCGTAGGCAATAAAACCGACCGGCGCTTCAGTCAATTGTTTTTTAGTGATGTTTTTTCTGCGGATCCTTGTTTGCAAAGCAGCAAACGGAAGCGGCCTGAAAACACCTTTTTCGGCGGGTACAGCCAGGCTGATGATCTCACCGTCTATTACCGTTCCATCCGGCAACTGCTCTTTAAATTCGTTGTATTCCGGAAATTTTTCTGTCATCAATTCTTCACCACGGCTCCACACAAAAAAATCATTGTTGCGCCTGATCAGTTGTCCCCGGATGCCGTCCCATTTCCATTCGGCCTGCCAGCTTTCTGCTGCATCCAGGTTTTTTAAATCTTCTTCAATTGCATAAGCAAGGTAAAAAGGATAAGGTTTTGAAAAGTCTGTGGTATCTCCACTTTCGCTCAGCAGGCTATCGAATGAAGTGGCGGCTGGATCCCAGTTTCCGCTGATGCGGTGTGCAATAACAGAAGGCGACGTATCAACCGTTTTTGCCAGCGCATTTACCATCATTGTTTGTGATACACCAATCCTGAACCCGCCAGTAATAAGTTTGTTGAAAACAAATTTTTCATTCCGGTCCATCTGTTGCCAGCTTTCAGTAATGAATTGTTTTTTTACCTGCTCCTCTTCTTTTTCAATGCGAATAAAAGTTTCCAGGTAGTGAGCCAATGATTGTTCGGCAGTAAATCCGGTAGGCGCCTCCTGGTCTGGCAATAGCAGTGCAATAGTTTCGGCAAGATCACCAACGGTGTGATAGCATTCATCAAATAGCCACTGGGAAATACCGGCCACTTCCATACACCAGTTTTGCAATATGGTGGAGTTGATGATTCGCTTTGGCCGCCTGCCGCTAAAAATGGCTATTACCCATGTTTTATCTTTATCTGGCGCAGTAGCAAAATAATCTTGAAGCGCATGCAGCTTATCATTCGTTTTGGTACTGGTACCCAATATATTTACCAATGCTGCGAACTGCTTCATAAGGCAGGTGCTTTAAAAGGTTCCGCATCACCTGCAATGTTTTCATTAATGTCTTCTGCAACCGCAACTTCTTCTTCACCGCCATATTCTGTTTTTACTTCACCAGCTTCAATGCCCTGTTCATTTAAATAACGGCTAAATGCAGATTGGAATCCATGAGTGGCAAATACTCTTTCGGCACCGGTGGCTTTCACAGCCTGCAACAAACCATCCCAGTCAGCATGATCGCTCAGGGCAAAACCTGCATCCGTGTTTCTTCTCCTGGCATTGCCCCTTACCTGCATCCATCCGCTGCATACACCCACGCTGTAAGGATAAAACTTTTTCATCCAGGGCGAGCCGTCGGCGCTGGGCGGGGCTATTACAATATTGCCCGCTAAACTTTCTTTGGGGGTATCCGGCTGTACCCTTTGCACCGCTGGTAATTTCCATCCGCTGTTAACCAGGGCCTGGTGTACGTTCCATACAGCACCGTGTACAAAAACCGGCAAGCCCATTTCTGATAACGGCATTAACACTCTTTGTGCTTTACCCAAACTATAAGCAATCAGCACACTTGTTTTTTTATCTTCTATATTTTGGGCTACCCACTTTTTTATGTCGGAAAATATTTCCACCTGTTTTTTCCATTTGTAAATCGGTAATCCAAAGGTGGATTCAGTAATAAAAGTGTTGCAGCGCACGGGCTCAAATGTGCCACTGATACCATCATCTTCTGTTTTGTAGTCGCCACTGGCTACCCATACTTCGCCTTCATATTCTACCCTTATTTGGGCAGCGCCAATAATATGCCCGGCAGGATGCAGCGATACCTTTACCCCGTTCATCAATACCGGTTGGTTCCAATCCACCGTTTCATACACATTATCTCCAAGGCGCAACTGTAATATGGGTTTGGTAAAATGATGGCACAGATAATACTTGCTTCCCCAACGGGCATGGTCGCTGTGTGCGTGGGTGATCACAGCCCTGTCCACAGGTTTCCACGGGTCTATATAAAAGCCCCCCTGCCTGCAGTATAATCCTTTATCAGAAAACTCAATCAGTGCCATGGGTGAAGGTTGAAGGTAGAAGGTTGTTGCTGAAGGTTGGAAATTCAATATTCACTTTCACGATCTACATTTTGATAAATAGAAACGCCCACAAGCAACCTTGTGTTGACTTGGAGTATACAAAAAATGAACCTCTTTTGTTTGGGGAAAATTTGATTCGTAACGGGTAAATTAGTGACTTTAGCCCATTTCAAATGAGCGGGTACTGCTAACCTAAATGAAAAAATTATTGGTTATCATGAGTCTTTAACCTTAGTGGAAAAAAGTCGATAAGATTAAACTTTATTATTTTATTCGCATTTATATGTTCCTGCATAACTGATCAGTACAGATATTTTCTGCTAATGCAAAAAAAATGCTTTTTGCTGTAGGTAGAATATGCAATATGGCGGGTAAAAAGGTTTACCATGCTTTAGTAGCACTGCCGTTCATCATCCTGATAAAGTAAAGGTGTTTATTTTCCAGGTAATCAGGCGCCATGTTTTCTTTTTTTAAAAATACGGGGCGGAAGTTATAGTCGGAGAAAATTTTAAACCCTTTGTCATTGAGATGCTCCATCACGTTATTCGGATAGGTAGTAAGTAGTTTCGTAAATAAGTAGGTAGATTCAAATCCTTTGAAAACCATATCACCGGGCTTGCCCTTATATTTTTTTGAGTACCCCGCCATCAGCACCCTGCTGTAATCATCCCATTTGTAATTAAAGTATGGGGAAGTAAAATAGATAGGAAAATCTTCAAACTGATCTTTTTTCATCAAATTTTTAAATGCATCCCAATTGGGCATCCCTACCAGGATGATGGGGTAAGCTTCATGCAGGTCGTAGCAGGCTGCTGCAAGCCGGGTAGCAAAACTTTCATCAAGCGATGCACCAATTATGATGGTTTGTATGCTGGTATCCAATCTTTTTTGTAAATACCTTGCTGAGAAAGTGCTGTCCATATTGACAGTCTGGATATTGATAAGCGGTTTACGGTCAGGCTCATTGATCGTTTTAAAATAAGAGGCCACCTTATCTTCCTGTTGCCCTTTTTTTCTTACCAATAAAATTCTGTCGGTACCATGATTTTGTACAATATAACTATAGATGGCTTCGCAATGAGCTTTTAATGTAGAATTGACCAATACCAAATATGGATTGGCGGTAACGCCGCCGTCATTGGGATAAGTAGCGGAAATAAAGGGGATCTTTTTTGCCAAAGCAAAATCGGCGAGCTGCTTATATTCCAGGTCTTTTACTGATCCGATAATCAGATGAAGGCTATCGATAATTCTGGAGCTAATAAGCTTGCTCAGAGGTGTTCTGTACGACTTGGTGTCATAAATAAATGCCTCAACATTGTGATTCAACTTAAGTGAATCAAGCGCTATTTGTGCTCCGTTTACGAAATCAATACCTGGCATTATAAATCGTGGCATTCCTTGTTTAAAACGAAACTTACCTTCTTCACTGAAAACTGAATCAATGTACAGGGGAGCAAAAATACCAACACGGTAGGTTTTTATTATGGGAACAGAATCTTGCTGAGCCGTTGCTTTTTGCAAAGAAAAAAACACCGTTAAAAAAAACACCAGCAATCGTACTTTTTGATTCATATTTTTTCTGATTCTATTGTAACTTAAAACAAGCGATATTAACTAGCTGCTGCCCAAAAATTTGAAGACTGAGAGGCCACCATTTATAATCTTATTCCCACTCGATCGTAGCGGGAGGCTTACTGCTAATATCATAAACCACCCTGTTAATACCCCTCACGTTGTTGATGATCTCATTTGATATATCAGCTAAAAAACTATAAGGCAAATGTGCCCAATCAGCCGTCATTCCATCCACCGAAGTCACTGCCCGTAAGGCGATAGTGAATTCGTACGTTCTTTCATCTCCCATTACACCCACACTTTTTACTGGCAGTAAAATAGTACCCGCTTGCCATATGGATGAATAGAGGTTTGCCTTTTTTAACCCATTCGTATAAATCGCATCAGCTTCCTGCAATAACCGTACCTTTTCTTCGGTAACATCGCCTAAAATTCTGATTCCAAGTCCCGGTCCCGGGAAGGGGTGGCGGAAGAGCATATCATGTGGAATGCCTAGCTCCAGGCCTACTTTTCTTACCTCATCTTTAAAAAGTGTACGGAGCGGTTCTATCAGCGATAATTTCATTGTTGCGGGTAAGCCGCCTACATTATGGTGCGACTTAATTGTGGCGGATGGCCCATGAACTGAGGCCGATTCGATTACATCAGGATAAATAGTACCCTGCCCTAAAAAATCTATATTTTCAATGCGGTGCGCTTCCTGATCGAAAATATCTATGAAGCCGCTTCCAATGATTTTTCTCTTTTCTTCCGGGTCAGTTTTACCAGCAAGTTTGGTGTAAAAATGTTCTTTTGCATCGATGCCTTTTACGTTAAGTCCCAGCTCGGCGTACATTTCAAGCACCTGTTCAAATTCGCCTTTGCGTAAAACGCCGTTGTCAACAAATATTCCGAATAGATTATCTCCGCAGGCTTTATGTATCAGGGTAGCAGCCACGGTGCTGTCAACCCCGCCACTCAGTGCCATAATCACCCGCTTATTGCCAATTTTCTTTTTAAGCTCAGCAACTGTATCGCTGATGAAATGTGCGGGTGTCCAATCCTGGGTACAGCCACAGATATTCACCAAAAAATTTTTGATTATTGTTTTCCCTTCTGTAGAATGATATACTTCCGGATGAAACTGCAGTCCGTACAATGGAAACGTATTTTGATCCGTGCGCTTAAATGCTGCAACGGGAATGCTCTCCGTGGTACCCAAAATCTCAAATCCTTCCGGTAGCGCTTTTATCGTATCACTATGGCTCATCCAAACCTGCGAATGGGGTAAGACATCATTTAATAAAACATCCTCTTTTAATTTCTCCAGCCTTGCACGGCCATATTCTCTTTTTTCGCTTTTTTCGACCTTACCGCCGAAGAGCTTGGCTGTTAACTGGGCGCCATAACATATGCCGAGTACAGGTACCTTTCCTGTTATAGATTCAATGTCTACCAATGGAGCAAGTTCTTCATTTACAGAAAAAGGCGAACCTGAAAGTATGATCCCTTTTAAGCCGGGCGTAAAAACAATGTCTTTATGAAAAGGAGTTATTTCGCAAAATACGTTTGCTTCTCTTACTGCACGGGCAATTAATTGAGTGTATTGTGATCCAAAATCGAGGATAAGAATTTTTTCTGTCATAATGCCGCGAAGGTAAATAATACCATTCACAAAAAAACTCCCTTAGCTCGCTGTGGCATATTATTGAGTCATAGTAGTTGGCCGGTACAGATTCAACCAGTATTGCCTTTTTTCCTATTACGCAAGGCTTATTTATTTTAAAGATTTGCATTGCCGATTTTTATTATAAATCTTTACAAAAAATATTAACTATGAAGCAAATTGTATTTTATCTACTGGCGTTAATGGTAATCAGTTCCTGTAACCACAAAACTGGTAGCGGAAACATTGTTACTGAAAAAAGGCAAACAGGGGAATTTACCGGTATATCGGTAGGAGGGGCGTTTGAAGTTGAAATCAGAAAGGGGCCGGTAACGTCGGTAGAGGTGGAGTCGGACGACAACATTATTAAATTTATAGAAACGAAAGTGAGCGGCAACACGTTAAAGATTAGAACCAGAAATGGAATGAACTATAATGACACGCATTTGAAAGTATTGATCACCGCACCCGAAATAAAATCAATCAATAGCTCAGGGGCCTCCGACGTGAAGGCAATTGATATGTTGAAAACGAATGGCAAGATATCTTTGGATGTATCCGGTGCAGCACATGTTACTGCATCAGTTGATGCCCCTGAAGTATCAGTAGAGGCAAGCGGGGCGGGCAATATAAATTTAACGGGAAGAACAAGGGACTACTTAGCCAAAGTAAGCGGGAGCGCTGATTTGGAGTCGGCAAACCTACAAAGTGAAAATACAGTTGTGCATGCCTCCGGTGCAGGCAAAGCCAGGGTACATGCCAGTGTACACCTAAAAGCAGATGCAAGCGGAGCCGGTAATATATATTATAAGGGTGGCGCTGAAGTGCAACAAAAAATAAGTGGTGCAGGTAATATTAAAAATGATAATTAAGCCCCCACGGTCTCTTGTCATGTTACTACGTTTATTTGGAGATTGAAATCGAAACAGCGAAAACAAAAAATGCCCCGGAATTATCCAGGGCATTTTTGTTTAAAAAAGTTTTATTGTTTCACAAACCGGATCGTTTTCGTCGTGGCATCTGCTGCTGTTGCTGTAATATTATAAATTCCCGGCGCTAGCTGGCCGCAATCAATTGTAATAAAACTACTGCCTGATGGGATATTTTGTTTATATGCCTGGAACAGTTTGCCGCTTATGCTGGTAATTTTGGTTTCAATAGACGTGGTCTTGGCTGAGGATACACTCAGCTTGGTTTCGCCTTTAACAACAGAGGGATAAAGCCCAACGAATTCAATCCCGATATTTCCGTTAATAATTACAACAATGGGCGAGTAAGAAATTTTACTATCAGCATCAACCATTTTTATACGGTAAAAGTTTTTGCCGGGCAGGGGCTGCATATCTGTAAAATCAAAAGGTTGGGCGCATCGTGCCTGTGTAGCAGCAATATAAGTTACAGACTTAAAATTGCTGGTATTGGCAGACCTTTCCACTTCCATTACTATGTTTGTCGAAAGGCATGTTACCTTCCAGTTGAGGTTATTTCCAATGTTCGCCTTCTGGCCTTTAAGGTAATCCAGCTTTATTGGGAGTACGCCTGCTTCGGGCGCCAGAGCAACGCCTCTAAATGCAGTGTTTGTGGCCGCCGTGGCAAGCGTAGTTTGAGAGCCGGTAAATGCTGCATTATAGCCGCTTACATCGGTAATGGATGTTAAAGTGGAGGTGGCAGAAGTAGCAAATAGTGTAACACTATTGCCCGAAATTATACCAGTTAATCCTCTGGAAAGCCCTGCTACAGTGCCATTGCTTGTCCATGTTCCGCCAACCAATGAGTATTTAATGATACCTGCTGCATCATCAGCAACGTATAAAACATCTACTCCCGAAACCGCTGGTGACAAGTCGGCAAAAAAGAATCCATACGGACTTCCCGTTGCGGGGGTGCCAGGTAAATTTGTGATCACCTCGCCTGCAGTAGTGGGAGTGCCAGTACCGACAGTAGCAACCCTTATTGTTCCGCCGCCTGATGAGATATATAACTGACCATCAAAAATATTCACCACACGAATATTAGTGGAAGTGGTGCTTAACTGGGTGGAGGTAGTGGCTCCCAGGGTCGTATACCTTACACCACCAGTACTGCCGCCCACCCAGATAGCCGTTCCATTGGTAGAGAATGCACTTCTCGGATTGCCCCCGGTGGCGTAATCAGGTAGTGCCGTAGTTGCATCTATATTTGAATTGACATCTATTCTTCCAACCACCCGGTTGAAAGTTGCGCCAGATGTGGTGGCTACTGCGGCAGTTCCTACCGCTGCATCATAGCCAGTTACCATTAAATACTTTTTATCTGTACTGCGGGTCAAAAATCCTTCTGAGGTAGAGGTTCCGGCAGCTGTTATCATTTTATTTGCTCCTGCGGCTGCAGTGGGTAAAGCTAGCGTTCTTACAAATGCCCCACTGGTAGTGTATTCATCCAAAAATGCCGGAGTGGCTGCAGATGTTAAAGCGGCCCCGCCATTCCCAACACGGCAAACCACAATGTTGCCTGGCGTAAAAGTTTGTCCGCAAACAGTAATGATTACTGAACATAATATGAACAATAGTGTAAAAATTTTTTTCATAATGAGTTTTTAAGGTTGCGTTTTTCAAAAATACCTTTTCTTATGCCTATAACCAACAATCGGGAAGTCATATAAATGAGTATTTTTTATAGCTTTAATGAGGCCACACAGCTTATCAGCTCAATGTACACGGTTATTAGAAATTTATGTGACAAGCTGACAGCAAAACATAATTGGTATTTTGTTTGCTGGGTACCCAAAAAAATATTTATGCAAAAAGGAAACATTCGGGTACAAACGGAAAATATATTTCCCATCATCAAGAAGTTTTTATACAGCGAACACGACATTTTTGTAAGAGAGCTGGTGAGTAATGCTGTGGATGCAACACAAAAATTGAAAACCTTATCTTCTTTAGGAGAAGCCAAAGGCGAAATTGGAGAGATTGGCATAGAAATAAAAATCGACAAAGAAGCAAAAACAGTCACCATTTCGGATAAGGGAATTGGGATGACAGAAGAAGAAGTGGATAAGTACCTCAACCAGGTAGCTTTTAGCGGTGCAGAAGAATTTTTGGATAAATATAAAGGGCAGAATGAAAATAATATCATCGGGCATTTTGGTTTAGGATTCTATTCTTCCTTCATGGTAAGTGAGAAAGTAGAAGTAATTACAAAATCATTTAAAGAAGATAGCAAAGGAGTGAGATGGGAATGTGATGGCAGCCCCGAATTTTTATTGGAAGAATTTGAGAAGGCAGAAAGAGGAACCGATATTGTTTTACACCTAAATGAAGAAAGCCAGGAATTTTTAGAACCAGAAAGAATAAAAAGCATCCTTGAGAAATTTTGTCGTTTCCTGCCTGTTCCTATTTTATTTGAAGGAAAACAAATCAATAACCCTGAGCCGGCCTGGACGAAGAAGCCAGCAGACTTAACTACTGAAGATTACCAGAATTTTTATAAAGAACTGTATCCATTTAATGAAGCGCCATTATTCTGGATCCATTTAAATGTTGATTATCCGTTCAACCTTACTGGTATTCTTTATTTTCCTAAGATCAAACAGTCGTACGAAATTCAAAAAGACAAAATTCAACTGTACAGCAACCAGGTTTTTGTAACAGATGAAGTAAAGGATATTGTTCCGGAATTTTTAATGATGTTGCAGGGTGTACTTGATTCTCCGGATATACCGTTGAACGTTAGCCGCAGTTACCTCCAGGGCGATCCGAATGTTCGTAAGATCAATTCGCATATCACCAAAAAAGTTGCTGATAAGCTGGAAGAAATATTTAAAAATGACCGTACTGCCTTTGAAGAAAAATGGGAGAGCCTGGGATTGTTTGTGAAGTACGGTATGATGACGGATGATAAGTTTTTAGAGAAGGCGAACAAGTTTTTAATTTTACAAAACACAGAAGGCAAATTTTTAACTATTGAGGAATACAGGCTGGCCACTGAAACTTTGCAAAAAAATAAAGATGGCAAGCAGGTAATACTTTATACCACTGATCCTGTGCAGCAGGATGCATTTATTCAACAAGCCGTTGCAAAAAATTACATGGTTATAAAAATGGAAACCATTATCGATAATGGCTTTGTTAACCAAATGGAAATGAAGTGGGAGAACGTACAGTTTGTAAGGGTGGACAGCGATATTGTTGATAATTTAATTGACAAGCAGGATGCAACTGAGAGTGTGTTGAGCAAAGAAGAAGAGGCAAAATTGAAAGAATTATTTGGGATGAAAATACCCGAGTTAAATGTAACGGTAGATGTGAAAGGATTAAGTACAGAAGCACCGCCCGTTATAGCTACCCGTCCGGAGTTTATGCGGCGCATGAAAGATATGGCTGCAATGCAAGGCGGTATGGGCGCTTTTTATGCGAGCATGCCGGACGAAGTAACATTAACTGTAAATGGCAACCATCCGGTGTATAAAAATATTTTGGCAGAGCCTGTAAAAGAAAAGCAGGAAAAAATTGTCCATAATTTAGCTGACCTCGCATTATTGTCGCAGGGGTTGCTAAAGGGAAATACATTGACAAACTTTATAAACAGGAGTGTTGAATTGATGGGATAAAATAAATGTCTGATGTCTGATTTTTGATGTCTGATTATTGAATAATTGAAAACTGATTTAGTTTAAATGAAAGAAAGGATTACCTGAAAGGGTCATCCTTTTTTTTATAAAATATACAGATCAATAATTGTCAGTCTTTAGTTTGGTGCATTTTTCTTCAAAATAACCGCTTCCATATATTTCATTTTGCAGGTGTAAAATATTTCCTCAAAACCTGTTTCTAAAAATTCTTTTTTATAGAGCGGGTTTAAGTAAACGATATAAATATTGCGTGGATTGTTTTTGTAACTGGTTAAAATATTTTTCGCTACCGCACTCATTATAAACTGGTCAAATGGATTAAAAAAGAAAATACAGTCGGCATCCGGCGGAATCACAGCAATTACCGCATCTTTATGGATGATTGAAAAATCCAATGCAGGAAACGATGCTTTTGTGAGCTGCAAATTATCTATCGCATTGACACAAAACTCTTTTGAAAAATCAATACCGGTTACTTTCCTGAATCCGTTATGAGCCGCCACACATACTGCTCTTCCTTTGCCACATCCTATGTCTACAAAATGGTTTAGCCGATGCGACCTGAGCCAGGCAAAAACCTCTTCCAGCAATAGGTAGTTTGCCGGCATGTACACCGTGGCGTGAGATATATCGACACCCGAAGCTTTTGTCTTTTTTAGTTCATCCGCACCGGTTGTATCAATACCATATTTTTTTTCACCCTTTATTTCAGTAATAATAATATGAAAAGCTATTCTCCAGTTCCAGTTTAATCCCAGGTAAAAAAAGTATTGTATGTATGGGAATATTTTCAATTATGACGCGGTTAAAACTTCGTGGTTATCCGGAACCGTTAACCGGATATCAATCACTTTTAACTGAAGCGTTGTTTCCCTATTCCATTCGTTTTCATCAATAGAAAATACAATGTCAAGTGGTTTCTTCGTTTCTATTAAAGGAAATTTATCGGCCATGTTAAAACCAATTCCGGTAAAAACCTTATCATGTTGTTTAAGTACAAACCGAATGTGGAGCCCTTTTACAATTTTAGAATAGCCGGTTTCAGTTACATTCGTAGCTACAAAAACCGGCCGCATATTACCCGGTCCAAAGGGTTCCATCTGGCAAAGTATTTTATAAAATGAAGGACTAAATACAACAAAGGAAATTGGGCTGTCTATTATAATTTCAGGGATCAATAAATGATCGGCTATGGTTGCAGCCACTTCCTCTTCAAACCTGATGGTAAAAGCCTCTACATTAGCAGGCAGCATAGATAAACCCGCTGCTGCAAAATGACCTCCATAACCTATTAAATACTCACGGCATGCGTGTACTGCTTCGTACAAATTAAATCCCACTACACTTCTTGCGCTTCCGGTTACAATCCCTTCGTGGCGGGTAAGCACTACAGTTGGCCGGTAATATTTCTCAGTTAGCCGGCTCGCCACAATGCCCACTACGCCCTTGTGCCAATGCTCTTTATAAACTACTGTCGATTTCCTGTTGATTAGTATCACGTCGCTGTCAATTACCGCCAATGCTTCTTCCGTAGTAGTGGTGTCTGCTTCTTTGCGATCGCTGTTATCACTGTGTAGCATTTCTGCAAATTCGAGCGCTTTTGCTGTGTCTTTTTCTATAAATAATTGCACTGCTTTTTTTGCATCATCCATCCTGCCCGCCGCATTTACCCGTGGTGCAATTACAAAAACCACGTTGGTAATATTTAATTGCTTTTGAATACCGCCGAGTTTGATCAATGCTTTAATTCCTGCACAGGGATTGGTATTTATTTGCTGCAAGCCATAGTAAGCCAGTATGCGGTTTTCACCAACCATCGGTACGATATCGGCGGCGATGGCTGTAGCGACAAGATCCAGGTAACAAAAATAAAATTCTTCACTTATTGTAAATCGCTGGGCCAATGCCGTGATCAGTTTAAAGCCAACACCGCACCCGCACAATTCTTTAAACGGGTAATTGCAATCCTCCTGCTTTGGATTGAGGATAGCAACGGCAGGCGGTAATATGGTATCAGGAAGATGATGGTCGCAAATGATAAAATCTATTCCCAGTGTTTTAGCATAGCCGATCAGTTCGATCGACTTGATGCCACAGTCTAGTGAAATGATGAGTTTGAAATTATTTTCAGCGGCAAAATCAATACCTGCCTTACTTACACCATAGCCTTCTCTATAACGGTGAGGGATATAGAACTCAACAAAGGCATCGTCGTAGATTTTGCAAAGAAACTGGTACATGCAGGCAACAGCAGTTGTGCCGTCGACATCATAATCACCAAACACCAATATTTTTTCTTTTTGATCAAAGGCCTGGATAATTCTTTCTACTGCGATATCCATATCCTTCATCAAAAACGGATCGTGGAGGTCAGCTAATTGTGGCCGAAAAAAAGCCTTGGCTTTTGTGTAGTCATCAATGCCACGCTGGACCAATACTTTACACAACGTAGTATTGATATTCAACAATTCATGTAACGCTGTTGTTTTAATATCATCGGCCGCCAATATGCTCCAGCGTTTGTTCATATAGGTAATGAGTGCTTTTCTTTATCCTAAAAATATCTTTTGCTTAAAGTTAATATTTTCTGTCAGTTGTATACCGGACTAATTCTTCCAGCGTATTTCTTACTTCGTTATCAGGAAACTCATGGAGAATTGACAAAGCTTCATTTCTATAGATATTCATTTTCTCGGCGGCATAGGCGATACCTCCTGCATCAACAACAGTGTCAATCACCAGTTTAACTTTTGCAGCATCTTTATTTTCATTTTTTATAATATAGATCAATTTTCTCCTGGTAGCGCTGTCAATTTTATTTAATGTATAAATAAGGGGAAGGGTTAATTTCTTTTCCCGGATATCGTTACCTGTGGGCTTGCCGATGTCTTCTTTCCCATAATCAAACAAATCATCTTTGATCTGGAAAGCAATACCCACTTTTTCACCAAACATTTTCATTTTCTCTGTTGCTGCGGGATCTTTACTTGTGCTCCATGCACCCACTGCGCATGCAGAAGAAAGGAGAGAAGCAGTTTTATTTCGTATTATTTCAAAATAAATATCCTCTTTCAAATTAAGATTGCGTGCCTTTTCAAGTTGCATTAACTCACCTTCACTCATTTGCCTCACAGCCTCAGACAAAATTTTAAGGTGTTCAAAATCGTCGTGGTTGGTGGATAGCAGCAATCCTTTTGATAATAAATAATCTCCTACTAACACGGCAATTTTATTCTTCCAAATTGCATTTATAGAAAAAAAACCTCTCCGTTCCAGTGATTCATCCACTACATCATCATGAACAAGGGTGGCAGTATGTAAGATTTCGACAAGGGCGGCAGCACGATATGTACTTTCGTTAATAGGAGCTTGCAGCTTAGCACTTAAGAAAACGAACATCGGCCTTAATTGCTTTCCTTTTCGTTTTATTATGTATTTCATGATGCGGTCAAGCAGCGGAGTTTGGCTCTTTACGGCATCAGTAAATTTTTTTTCAAAAATTTTTAGTTCATCACCAATAATCTTATTTACAAAATCCATTTGCAAAAAAAAGCATTATAGTGCAGTATACAACATGTTACGAAAAATTATTTTGGATACTCTTTTCCGGGTGGTTTTTTGTGAACCCAGCACCGCAATTCTCTACATGGCTGTACTTCACAAAATTTATGATAGTAAAATCAAGGATTTAAATATCTAAAAATCAAATTTAACTAACGATTATTCTCAAAACCTTAACGGGTCGTTTTTTGCAACCTGATAATTTGAAGAGATATTTGGATGAAAATCACTAATTTTGCCAACTTGTATGAAATTTTTTAAACTGTCATTAATAGCGGCCACCCTTTTGTTTGCATTCTTATCTTGCAGCAAGTATAGCAAGATCATGAAGAGCAAGGATGTTGGCTATAAATTAAGTATGGCAGATAAATTTTTTGAAGAAAAAAAATATCGCCAGGCACAAGTGTTATACGAAGAGTTGTATCCTGTTTTTAAAGGAACAGATAAATTTGAAGAACTGTACTACAAGGATGCCTATTGCTTCTATTATTTAAAAAATTACAGCGACGCTGAAAATTTTTTTAAAGGATTTCTGGAAGTTTTTCCCAATAGCCCCAAAGCAGAAGAAGTAGATTTTATGCACGCCATGTGTTTTTACAAGCAGGTGCCTAAAGTAGACCTTGATCAAACCAATACTGCAAAATCTATTGGAGTGATGCAGACGTTTATCAATACCCATCCGGGTTCTTCAAGAATTGCTGAGGCTACGGCGATCATAGATAAATGCAGGGAAAGACTGGAAATTAAAGAATTGAGAGCTGCTGATCTTTATTTTAAAGTAGGCCAATATAGGGCCGCCGCCATTGCATATGGCAGCGTATTAAATAATTATCCAGAGTCAAAATCAGCAGACTCATATAAATTAAATGCTATCAAGTCCTATTACCGCTTTGCGAAATTAAGCGTTCAGGAAAAACAGGCTGAACGTTTTGAAAAGGTAGTAAGTGAATATCAGGATTTTGCCGACCGTTTTCCGGAAAGCACCTTTTTAGCCGAGGCCAAGGAACTAAGCAATTTAAGTCAAAACAATATTAAAGAAATACAATATGAGCAAACTAAGACGACAACTAAGCTCTAGTACGAGCAATGTGGTAGAGCCAAAAAACCTGTATGATCTAAAAGAAAAAACAGGCAATTTGTATGAATCTATTGCCATTATTGCCAAACGTGCCAACCAGATCAACATTACAATTAAGGAAGAATTGCATAATAAACTGGAAGAATTTGCAAGCCATACAGATAGCCTGGAGGAAATTCATGAAAATAAAGAGCAAATAGAAATATCTAAAGCATACGAACGTATGCCTAACCCTGCTTTACTTGCGACGCAGGAATTTACAGAAGACAAAATTTACTTCCGTAAAAATGAGGAAGACTTATTTAGTTAAGCTTTACGGAATTAGCACCGATTTTGAAGAAGAAGTTATATTTTTAACGACGGTTTAATCCGTCGTTTTTTTTATGTTAAAAGGTAAAAAAGTATTGATAGGAATTACTGGAAGTATAGCTGCTTACAAAGCCGCACCACTTACCAGGTTATTAATAAAAGCCGGCGCAGAAGTAAAAATAATCATGACTCCCGCCGCAAAAGATTTTATTTCTCCATTATCACTTTCCACCCTTTCCAAAAATGTTGTTTTAACTGATCTTGCAACCAATGATTCATGGTCTAATCATGTGATGCTGGGAAGGTGGGCGGACGTTATGTTGATTGCTCCGCTCAGTTGTAATACACTTGCTAAAATGGCTGCCGGTATCTGCGATAACTTGCTAATGGCAGTCTACCTTTCTGCAACCTGCAAGGTAGTAGTAGCTCCTGCAATGGACGAAGATATGTGGCTGCACCCCTCCACAAAAAATAATATAAAGCAAATAGCGTCTTTTGGTAATTATATCATTCCGGTAGAGTCTGGGGAACTGGCAAGCGGGCTAAATGGTGAAGGACGGATGACCGAACCCGAATCAATTGTACAGTGGTTAGACAATTTTTTTATAGGTGATCAACCCTTAAAAGGTAAGCGAGCCATGGTTACAGCCGGGCCTACATATGAACAGATCGATCCGGTGCGTTTTATCGGTAATCATTCTTCCGGCAAAATGGGAATTGCTATTGCTTATGAACTACAAAAACGTGGAGCCGAGGTAACATTGATATTGGGTCCCACCTCCCTGGAGGTTGCCGGTATTACAGTAATAAGAGTGGGAAGTGCAGCCGAAATGTTTGATGCCTGTGTGTCGCTTTTTGATCAAATGGATATAGCTGTTATGAGTGCTGCTGTAGCAGATTATGCTCCGGCAGAAATGCATTCCGAAAAAATAAAGAAGACCGGTGATGATCTCTCTATCATTTTAAAAAAGACGAAAGATATTTTAAAACATTTAGGTGAGATAAAAAAGAGTGGCCAGTTGCTAATTGGCTTTGCTTTGGAAACCAATAATGAAGAAGCCTATGCCAAAAAGAAACTTGCTGAGAAAAACGCCGATATGATCGTACTCAATTCACTCAATGACGCTGGTGCCGGTTTTGGGCACGACACCAACAAAATAACTATTTTTGACAAGTTAGGGAATACCCACTATTTCGATACCAAATCAAAGGCCGCGGTGGCAGAGGATATCGTAAACTTAATTATTCAATTGTAATATGATCTTCAACAGGTTTTCATTAATGTTCCTTTTATTGCTGTCTGCTAATTTTGCGGATGCACAGGAATTAAACGCAAAGGTTACAGTAAACAGCAGCCGTGTAGGAAATACAGTAAATAAAAATGTTTTTCAAACATTACAAACAGCTTTAAATACATTTTTAAATAACCGAAAATGGACCAAAGATGTTTTTTCCGTGAATGAAAAAATTGATTGCAACTTCTTTTTGAATCTCCAAGCTAGTACGGATGCCAATATATACACTGCATCGCTAACCATTCAGGCTGCCCGGCCAGTATTTAATACAACGTATTTATCACCCATCATTAATTACCAGGACGAGGATATTAGTTTCAAATACATCGAATTCCAACAACTGGAGTTTAACGAAAACAGGGTAGGGGGAACTGATGCCCTGGTAGCTAACCTTACTGCGGTATTTGCTTATTATGCAAATATTATCATAGCATTTGATCATGCTTCTTTCGCTCCAAGGGGCGGTGACATTTATTTTTTAAAGGCCCAAAATATTGTAAACAATGCACCGGAAGCAAGGGGCATTTCCGGCTGGAAGGCTTTTGATGGCAAACGCAACCGTTACTGGCTGGTAGAAAATATGATGAATAGCAGGTATGCTATCGTAAATGACATTTATTATGCTTATTACCGCCAGGGCATGGATAAAATGTATGAGAATGAAACTACTGCAAGGGTTGAAATGTTGAATGTATTAAACCTGCTTAGTAATTTTAATTCAGATAATCCAAATACGATGATCAACCAGTTTTTCTTCCAGGGCAAGGCCAACGAATTAATCAAAATTTTCTCGAAGTCACTGCCACAGGATAAACTAAGAGCATCAGAACTGCTGCAAAAAATGGATATTACAAATGCCACCCGGTATAAAGATGAATTAAAATAAATGAAAGGGTTTATTGTAACGATAGCGCTGTTGTGTTTGATGGGGTGCGCCGGTAAAGACGCCAGCAAAGGCCTGCTGGGTAAAGATAAAATGCAGGTAGTACTGTGGGACCTCATTCAGGCAGATGCCTTTACAGAACAATTTATTAAACGGGATACTTCCAAAAATCCAGTCCTGGAAAATGTACAGTTGCAAAATAAAATTTTTGCAATCCATAAGGTATCAAAAGAAGAGTTTTATAAAAGCTATGATTATTACGTATCCAAAACAGAACTGATGAGTGCTATGCTTGACAGCATGACAATACAGGCTGAAAGAAACAGATCTAAAATGTTGGAAAAACAACATTCCGCCCCAACAACTGCTGACAGTGCATCTGTAAATGCAAGAATAAAATACCATAAACAGGGCCGTTCCTATTGAGATAAGCTATTGCTTATATTATAAATTTTTAACCTCATTGGACCTTCACACTCATATTGATTTTAGATTTTAGTGAAATGATAAATTGATGCTGACTTATTTTTCAACAAGTAAAAATTGTCCATGAAAAAAGTTTTTAATAATGCTGATGAAGCTATTGCTGACATACCAGACGGAGCAATTTTAATGTTAGGCGGGTTTGGGCTATGTGGTATTCCAGAAAATTGTATACGGGCATTGGTAAAAAAAGGCACTAAAAATTTAACCTGTATCTCTAATAATGCGGGGGTCGATGACTTTGGTATTGGATTAATGCTTCATCAAAAACAGGTTAAAAAGATGATAGCATCTTATGTGGGTGAAAATGCGGAATTTGAACGGCAGTTACTGAGCGAAGAATTGGAAGTCGAATTAATCCCACAAGGCACATTGGCCACAAGGTGCATGGCGGCCGGGTATGGAATGCCTGCAATTTTTACCCCGGCTGGGGTAGGTACAGAAGTAGCTATTGGTAAAGAACAAAGAGTATTCAACAATAAATCTTATTTAATGGAATTAGCCTTTGATGCGGATTTCGCCATTGTAAAAGCATGGAAGGGTGATACGGACGGCAACCTGGTTTATAGAGAAACTGCAAGAAACTTCAATCCGCTAATGGCAATGGCCGGCAAAATAACCATTGCAGAAGTGGAAGAACTTGTGCCAGCCGGAGGTTTGGATCCTAATTATATACATACGCCAGGCATTTACGTACACAGGATATTCGAAGGGGTAAATTATGAGAAAAGAATGGAGCAACGGACTGTAAGGAAATTAGCTAATTAGCTGATGTGCTAATGTGCTAATTATACATTTACACTTTCCAATTAAGAGTTGGCTGAAACAATAAAAGGCATCCCCATTTTAAACTATAAAATCAGATTAAAAATGCCCTTAACTAAATTTTTTAAGGACTTGAAACTAACTCGTTTGAGTTACAACATTTACATAATTGCAATTATATTTCTCACATCATGTACGGACATGACGATGAACGATTATAATTACATCGCAACGTCTATGCAAACAAACATCGACACCACATCACCAAAAGAGCAAAGACCTCTTTTAATTAGAGCAATATCTGATTCCGATGCTTATCTTAAAGCTTACCTAAATTTTTGTCTTGCACAAAAACTTTACCTTAAAGAGTTTAAGAAGTCAGGTGCCATAGCTGGCAAACCGCTTTCATTTCGACTACTAAATGAAGATTCAGTAGATATTACTCAATCAGTGTCATTTATAAATAAAACAAGATTAGAAAAGAGGAGTGAAAAAAGCGTGACTTCATTAGAGCTCGAACCGGAAAAGGAAAATTGACTAACAATTCATTGATTATTTCACAGAAATTGCTTCAGCTAACAGCACATCAGCAAATTAGCACATCAGCACATTTAAATATTATGCTTAACAAAAACCAAATAGCGCAAAGGTTAGCAAAAGAATTAAAAGAAGGATACTATGTAAACCTTGGTATTGGCATACCAACCTTGGTTGCCAACTATATTCCGGAGGGATTAAATGTGGTACTGCAAAGCGAAAACGGATTATTGGGCATGGGGCCATTTCCTTTTGAAGGAGAAGAAGACCCTGACCTGATCAACGCCGGTAAGCAAACTATTACAACAGTGCCCGGCTCTGCTTTTTTTGATAGTGCGATGAGTTTTGGAATGATAAGGGCAGGAAAAGTTGACCTAACAATATTAGGAGCCATGGAGGTGAGTGAAAAAGGAGATATCGCTAATTGGAAGATACCGGGAAAAATGGTTAAGGGCATGGGTGGTGCGATGGATCTTGTGGCAAGTGCAAAAAATATAATCGTGGCTATGATGCATACCAATCCGAAGGGAGAATCCAAGCTACTGCCCGCCTGCATATTACCGCTGACCGGGGTAGGCTGTGTAAAAAAAATTGTAACTGAATTAGCCGTTTTGGATATCACCGATGAAGGCTTTAAATTATTAGAACGGGCACCAGGCGTCAGCGTGGAAGAAATTATATCAAAAACAGCCGGTAAGTTAATTGTGGAAGGCACCATACCTGAAATGGTTTTATAAAAAATCCCCCGCTACTAAAATATAGCAGTGAGGGGGATTCTACTGGCTAACAATCGAGTTATTTTATACTACAGGCGCAGCCGCTAAAATCGCCTCGCTTACACCACTGGCATATTTTTTAAAATTGGTTATGAATAGATTAGCCAGCTCATACGCTTTTGCATCATATAACCCCTTATCCGGCCAGGTGTTTTTTGGATTCAAAATTTCGGAGGGGACACCAGCGCAAGAAGTGGGCATCATAATACCAAACACGGGATGTTTTTCAAAAGCTGCATTATCCAATTTACCCTCCAATGCAGCGCTGATCATTGCTCTTGTATGATCAAGTTTCATTCGCTTACCAATGCCATAAGGCCCGCCACTCCAGCCTGTATTGATCAGCCAGACATTTACATTTTCCTCCATCATTTTTTTACCAAGCATTTCTGCGTACACTGCAGGATGCAACGGCATGAAAGGAGCGCCAAAGCAAGTGCTAAATGTGGCCTTAGGCTCAGTAACACCAGCTTCTGTTCCCGCTACCTTAGCTGTATAGCCGCTTATGAACTGGTACATGGCCTGCCCTGCGGTAAGTTTACTGATAGGTGGTAAAATTCCATACGCATCGCAGGTAAGAAAAAATATATTTTTAGGTGTGTGTCCTATTGAGTGTTCAAGGGCATTGCTAATGAAATGCAAAGGATAACTTACCCTCGTATTCTCAGTTATTTTACTGCTTGCAAAATCAATACGATTGCTGCCATCATGAAAAGTTACGTTTTCAACCAGTGCCCCGGGTTTTATAGCGTGATAAATTTCGGGTTCTTTTTCTTTATTTAAATCGATGGTTTTAGCATAGCAGCCCCCTTCAAAATTAAAGACCGCTTTGCTTGTCCATCCATGTTCATCATCGCCGATTAAGTAACGTTTGGGATCAGCACTTAGGGTGGTTTTTCCCGTACCACTCAAACCAAAGAAAATGGCTGTATCGCCTTTTGCGCCTACATTAGCTGAACAGTGCATACTAAGCACACCTTTGTTATGAGGTAGTAAATAATTGAGCACAGAAAAGATGCCTTTTTTCATTTCACCGGTGTAACCGGTGCCACCAATTAATATTGTTTTTTTTGTAAAACTTACCACGGCAAAATTATGCTGTCGGGTACCATCGATCAGCGGGTCTGCCTTGAACCCAGGGGCTTGTATTATATGCCATTCGGGAGAAAAGTTTTCCAGTTCTTCTTCATTGGGCCTCAGAAACATGTTGTAGGCAAACAGGTTGCTCCATGGGTTTTCATTGATCACCCTGATGTTCATCCGGTATTTTATATCTGCACAAGCATGGCAGTCCCGAACCCATATTTCTTTCTCACCCAGGTACAACATCATTTTGGAATACAACTGATCAAAATATCGTGATTCAATGGGAATATTGAAGTCGTTCCAGTTAACAGCATTCGCTGTAAGTGGGTCTTTTACTATAAACCTGTCTTTGGGACTTCTACCGGTAAAAGCTCCGGTTTTAATCACCAGGGCTCCGGTATCGTTTAATACGCCTTGTCCTCGTTGAAGCGTCTGTTTTACCAGATCCTCCGGAGAAAGTTGATAAAAAATGTCTGCAGTTGTTTGCAGATCTAAATTTAGTAAGCTCTTTTTGGAAAGGGCAGGCATCGTTTGTACTGACATAGCGGGCAAATCTTTTCGTTAGCAATCTTTATAAACCGAAGTTAGTATTTAGATTTTTTATGGCTTTTTTTAGAAACTGTTTAAATTATACCTTATTTCACCAATTTGATTAAACGTTTACGAAATTGCAATCGTTCCCGGTATTTTTGAACAAGATTGAAGATTGCCTCGAATTGATTGAATGGCTTGTATATTTTTTCTTTTTTTATGTGAATGTTCAGCTGGCGAATCCTGTTTTCAAACAAGTATATAAAATGTATATTGCAAGCAATAAAAATAATTGATGAAATATCTTCCTTTAAGCCCCGAGTTGTTTATCCAGAACCGCAAACGCTTTGTTGAAAAAATGGAAAGAAATGCTATTGCTATTTTTAATAGTAATGATGAATTACCCACCAATGCAGACCAATTGTACCCTTTTAAGCAAAACTCTGACATGATATGGCTTACGGGTGTAGAACAGGAGGAAACCATGCTAATCTTATATCCTGATAATCCTGATCCAAAATACAGGGAAGTATTAGTGTTGGTTAGGCCCAATGAACTGAAAGAAAAATGGGATGGCCACAGGTTGCGCACCGCTGAAGCAACTGCCATTTCAGGAATACAAACAACAATGTGGCTTGACGTATTGGAGGGGTCATTGCAGCCCTGGATCCATTGGGCCGATACTATTTATTTGAACACCAATGAAAATGATCGAAAATCCAACCTTGTTCCAGTTCGGGATTACCGCTACGCGGAAATGATGAGGCAACGTTACCCCTTACACAGTTATAAACGCAGTGCAAAAATATTAAAGGGGCTCAGGGCCATAAAAACATCTTTCGAAGTAGAAGTGATCCGAAAGGCGATAGATATAACCGACAATACTTTCAGGCATTTACTTGGATTCATCAAGCCAGGTACGACTGAATATGAAATAGAAGCAGAAATATATCATTCATTTTTGAAACAGCGTGCAACCCGCCCGGCATATAGTTCTATTATTGCCAGCGGCGATAGGGCCCGGACATTGCATTATGTTGAGAATAACCAGGAATGTAAAGATGGAGAATTGATATTGATGGATTTTGGTGCCGAGTATGGTAATTATTGTGCGGATCTTACGCGGACCGTTCCGGTGAATGGCAAATTTAGCCGCAGGCAAAAAACCGTCTACAATGCATGCCTCCATTTGCACCAGTATGCCGCATCCATTTTAAAGCCCGGTATCAGTATTTTAGATTACACCGAAAAGGTAGGAGAGGAAGCTACTATAATATTTCAAAAGATTGGGTTATTAAAAAAAGCAGATATTAAAAATGAAGACCAGGATAACCGGGCCTACCGAAAATATTTGTATCATGGCATTTCTCACCACTTGGGGATTGATGTGCATGACCTGGGCACTAGAACAGAACCCATTAAGGCCGGCATGTTATTCACCATTGAACCGGGTATTTATATTGAAGAAGAACAAATGGGTGTGCGGATAGAAAATAATTTTTGGATCACCCGCAACGGCAATAAAGATTTAATGAAGAACATTCCGATTACTACTGATGAAATTGAATCATTAATGAAAAGATAGAGCTGCTGCCAGCCGCTCTGCCGGTGATTATTTGAGCTTAAGTTTAGTTTTATTATTTTGGTGCTTCTTCTGCCCGTGAAAGGATTTAAAGCTTTACATGGCGGTAATTGAAAATTCAACAATAAAATTCAATATAAAAAATAGTAGTTTGCAATCTACCATCTCCACCGTTGCAAGCATTTCTAATTATGAAACAAGTCCCCAATATTTTCACTCTGCTTAATCTTTTTTTTGGATGTATTGCCATTGTGTTTGCGCTGCAAACCGAAAGCATCATCATTTACACAAACGACGAGTTTACAAGTAGCTTCAATATCCCTGAAAAGTTATCCTACGCTGCCTTATTTATTTTTGCATCGGCAGTGGTTGATTTTTTAGATGGCTTTGTGGCAAGAATTTTTAAAGTATGCACTGAGATGGGAAAACAACTGGATTCCCTTGCAGATGTGGTAAGTTTTGGCGTAGCGCCCGGTGTTATTCTATACCAGCTTCTACGTATTAGTTTGATAAGGGAAGAAAATGGATTAGAAGCATCTATCACCTGGTTACTGCCAGCTTTTATTTTAAGTTGTGCATCAGCATACAGGTTGGCAAAATTCAATTTAGATACATCAGAACATTATGGTTTCAAAGGCGTACCTACGCCGGCAGTGGGTCTGCTAATTGCCTCTTTCCCTTTGATGCTGCATTATGGTGGAGGCTACATTAATATAAACCAGTGGCTCATCAATAAATGGGTGCTGTACGTTTTAATAATAGTGTTAAGCTGGCTGATGGTTAGCAACCTTCCTATCATGGGGCTAAAGTTTAAAGATTATACACTAAAAAATAATCTGCCCAAAGTGGTGTTATTTATCATTGCCATATTAGCTATTCCCCTTTTTAAATGGCTTGCAATCCCGGTTCTTTTCATTGCCTATATTATTTTATCTTTGCTCCTCAAAAATAAACCAACAACATGACCTTCACTGCACAGGTAAAAGTAATGCCATTAAAAGAACTGCTGGATCCACAGGGAAAAGCTGTCCTAGGCGGATTTCAAAATTTGGGTTTAAATGGCATCCATGACGTAAGGATTGGCAAGAATATCAGCCTGCAGATAGAAGCAGATACTACAGAAAGCGCAAAGCAAATAGCTGAAGAAGCAGCTAAAAAGCTGTTGGCAAACCCCGTAATGGAAATGTTTGAAATAACCATTCAATAATTAGCTAATTCGATAATGTGCTAACGAAAAATGCAATTAGCATATCAGCATATTAGCACATCAGCACATTAGCACTCATGCTTTACATCGTTCCCACCCCCATTGGCAATTTGGCGGATATTACCTTTCGTGCCATTGAAATTTTAAAATCGGTAGACCTGATATTGGCTGAAGATACAAGGACATCTTCTGTATTATTGCAGCACTACCAGGTTCAAAAGCCAATCAC
>JBDSAA010000081.1:0-24043 GCA_039922375.1 Ferruginibacter sp. | reverse complement strand
CATTATATTCTGAATGGCCAAAAGTGCTGGATCACCAATGGCGGCTTTGCAGATGTGTACACCGTATTCGCAAAAGTGGACGGCGACAAGTTTTCTACGTTTATTATCGAAAGAGGTTTTGAAGGATTTTCCCAAGGGCCCGAAGAACATAAAATGGGAATCAAGGGTTCTTCCACGGTACAATTGTATTTCCAGGATTGTAAAGTGCCGGTGGAAAATTTATTGGGTGAAATTGGAAAGGGCCATATCATAGCATTTAATATTTTAAATATTGGCCGTTTAAAGCTTTGTGCTGCCGCCATCGGGGGCTCTAAGATGGCTTTAGACACTACCATCGAATATGCCAAAACGAGGGAACAGTTTAAAACGGCGATCGCTAATTTTGGCGCTATCAAGTACAAGCTAGCAGAGGCTGCTATTAGAATATTTGCAAGTGAAAGTGCATTGTACCGCACCAGTAAATGGGTTGACGATAAAGAAATAGAATTGGCCAATGCCGGTAAGCCTTTTAATGAAGCATTGCTGGGTGCTGCTGAAGAATTTGCAGTGGAATGCGCCATTCTAAAAGTACACGGCAGCGAGGTATTGGATTACGTGGTAGATGAAGGTGTGCAGGTTTTTGGCGGAAACGGATTTAGCGATGAATACGTTATCAGCCGGGCATACAGGGATAGCCGCATCAACCGGATATATGAGGGTACTAATGAGATCAATCGCTTGCTCACAGTTGACATGATTTTAAAAAGAGCGATGAAAGGCAAATTGGATCTGATGGGGCCGGCCATGGCTGTTTCCAAAGAATTGATGAGCATACCGGATTTTGGCAATGAGGATGAAACAGCTTTTGCTGCTGAAAGAAAGTCTGTACTGAATATGAAAAAATGCATTTTGATGGTGGCAGGCTCCGCCGTGCAAAAGCTGATGCAGAAACTATCTGACGAGCAGGAAATACTAATGAATATTGCAGATATGGCCATTGAAACATTTGTGGCAGAAAGTACATTGCTGCGTATCATAAAAATGGCTGATAAACAAGGCGAAGCCGCAAGTGCAGTTCATATTGACATCATGCGCTGTTGCCTGAACGATGCTATTGACAAAGTAAATAAAGCCGGCAAGGAGGCCATCAATGCTTTTGCAGAAGGAGATGAGCAAAGAATGATGTTGCTGGGACTAAAGCGTTTTACCAAGTCGGCTCCATTCAATAGCAAAGATGCCCGCAGAAGAGTTGCAGATACGTTGATCGCCGCCAATAAATATCCTTGGTAATTTAATCGCCGCAAGTCGTTATTTTGGTGAAATATAGAAGCCCATTCCTGATTTTTTAGGAATAGGCTTCTTGTGTTAAGGAGATTTTAAAAAACTATTTTTTAGCCGAACATTGAAACACAGATTAGGCTTCAGTGGCGTCGCACATTTGTACTGCAAATCATTGTGCAGCTTTTCCACGTTATAAATTATAGATAGCTGAAGAGACTTCAACGCCTTATGCCTGCCCGCCCTTCTTTAACCTTTCACATTAGGCGCACCTAAGTGTTGCCAACAAAAAAATTTAACTTGCGCCCATGAAATTTCTCTGTACACTGTTACTACTTTTGATAACCCGAGCCACATTTTCGCAGGATACCAACGCACCGTTCATCCGTTTGACCAACCCTTACAAAACCATCAATCCTGTAAAGGCTCCCCGCCAGTTTATAATTGGTTCCACGTGTAAAAACTGCGCACTTACTATCAATAGCAAGAAAATAAAAGTTTATCCTACCGGCGCATTTGCCTATGAATTGAATTTATTTCCGGGAGATTCCGTCATTACTATTCTTTCAGAGACAGGGGGTAAATCCCTCACTAAAAAAATCACTTATTCTTACACACTACCCAAGCCTGCCGAGCCGGTGAAAGCATTGGAAATAGAAAGCATCAGGACTTTCCCCGAAGGTGACCTTGTTTTAATGCCTGGCGATAAAATCAAATTCAGGGTAAAAGCTTTGACGAAATGTATGGTAAAGACAATGAGTAATGTTGCATTGTACGAGTTGCCGTTGAAACAAACCAATGGAATGCCCGGCATTTACCAGGGAGAGTACATTGTTAAGCAATCGGACAGTTTTGCCATGAAAAAAATACCGATGACCATCACCGACACTTCAGGTAAAACAGTTACAAAAGAAACTACGAATTATTTTTCAATCCTTTCTCCACTGGCTTCTGACTTAGCGATCACCAAAGGAAGGCTGGCGCATTTGGAATATGGGTTGGGCGATGACCGGCTTGGCGGAGCAAAAATTGGATACATCGACAGCAATATTGTATTAAAGATTGTAGGTAAAGTGGGTGCTCATTATAAAGTGCAATTATCAAAAACACATACCGCCTATATACCGGATGAACTGGTAGAATTAATGCCAAAAGGGACCTTCTCACCTGAATCATTAACTACCAATTGGAATGTGAATGGGGACGACAAATACGATTATATCAAAGTAGGCTTGTTTGCAAGGCTGCCTTATCAATCGTTTCAATTGGTTAACCCTTCTAAAATTGTCGTGGATATTTATGGAGCTACCAACAACACCAACTGGATTACCCAGCTACAAACGGTTAAAGAAATTAAAAACGTTTACTATGAACAAAAGGAGGATGATGTGTTCAGGATCACGATCGAATTAAGGCATCAACAGCATTGGGGCCACCAATTGTATTATGCCGGCAATACGCTGGTGATAAAAATTAAGCATCAGCCGGAGAATCTGGCGCTTAAAAATTTAACCATCGCAGTAGATGCCGGCCATGGTGGAAGCAATACAGGAGCAACAGGCCCCACCGGTATAACGGAAAAAGAATTAACCCTTGCGCTTTCTTTAAAATTGCAAAAAGCGCTGGAAAAAGAAGGCGCCCGTGTAATTATGACAAGAACCAAAGAACAGTTTTTTGATAATAAGGAACGGATTCTTTTTTACAGGGACAGCGTACCGGATCTGTTGATCAGCGTTCATTTAAATTCTTCCGAAGATCCTTTTCGGGTAGGCGGCACGGGCACATTTTACAGGTACGTTGGCTTTAGAGACCTCAGTTTGAATATTTATAAGCGGATGTTGGAACTTGGATTAAAAGAATATGGCAATACGGGTTCTTTTAATTTTATGCTCAACAGCCCCACGGAATATCCAAATGCATTGGTGGAGACATTGTTTCTCAGCAACCTGGAAGAAGAAATGAAAATACTTGATCCGGAATTTCAGCAACAGATGGCGGATAAAATAGTAAAAGGGGTAAAGGATTTTTTGGAAGGTGTCAGCAATTAAAAAGGGGATTACCCCTGTCGCCTATTAGAACACGTAATTACTTTGTGAATTTTTTATACATTCTTTTGTGTCGACATTGTTTATCTAACCAAACGCAGCATATTTTTTTTTGCTAACTTTGCCCTTTAATATTTATCATGAGCGAAACAATGACAGCGATCCCTACCCAAACCCTTACCGCAAAGGATTTTGCAACTGACCAGGAGGTACGCTGGTGCCCGGGTTGCGGAGATTACTCAATTTTGGCACAGGTCCAAAAAGTAATGCCCACACTGGGTATTCCAAAAGAAAATATTGTAATTGTATCTGGCATTGGATGCAGCAGCCGTTTTCCCTATTACATGAACACCTACGGAATGCATAGTATACACGGCCGGGCCACTGCCGTAGCCAGCGGATTGAAAGCTGCCCGTCCTGAGCTGAGCATATGGATCGTAACCGGTGATGGCGATGGCCTGAGCATAGGTGGCAATCACACCATTCATTTGCTACGCAGAAATTTTGACGTAAATGTTTTGTTGTTCAACAACCAGATATATGGTTTAACAAAAGGGCAGTATTCACCCACATCTGAAGAAAATAAGATCACCAAATCAACTCCTTTTGGCAGTATTGACCATCCTTTTAATCCATTGGCGTTGGCAATGGGTGCGGATGCCAGCTTTATTGCCCGCACAATGGACAGGGATCCAAAACACCTGCAGGCGATGTTACTACGTTCGCAGGCGCACAAAGGATCTTCTTTTTTAGAGATATATCAAAATTGCAATATTTTCAATGACGGTGCTTTCGAAATTTTTACCGAAAAAAGCAGTAAGCCGGAAGAAGTATTATTTGCAGAGCAGGGCAAACCACTGGTATTTGGTGCTGCTCAAAACAAAGGCATTAAACTGGACGGATTTAAACCGGTGATCGTGGAAATAGGGCAAGATGCTTCGATGGATGATCTGTGGGTACATGATGAAAGGGACTTTTATAAAGCACAGGTGTTGGTGCGTATGTTTGATGACCCGAAATTGGCAGGGCATTTACCAAGGCCATTCGGAGTATTTTATGAAACAGACAGGCCTTGTTATGAAGATGGGATGTCGATGCAGATAGAAGAGGTGATTGCCAAAAGAGGCAAGGGAGACCTCGATAAATTATTACGCGGCAGTGAGATTTGGACGATCAGTTAAAATATAACTTCATTATATATCATAAAAAAACCGGCACATTATTGCCGGTTTTTTTTATGAGCCAATTTGATCTTAATACAAATAATTTAAAGCAGTTATGTCATTAGGGTTAAACGAACGGTCAGTACCCGCTGAACACGCCAACATGAAAGATTCGGCATCAAATCCTGATGGGGTGCCGGGAATATAAATTGCACCCACATTGCTTGCCCCTTCATTACTGGCAGCACCACCACAGCTCAAAGAGCGATTGAAATAATCAGTGTGGCGAAATCCAATACAATGGCCCATTTCATGCTGAAGCACCGAAGTAATATAACCTTCATTGGGGTTGGCACCGTATGCATTTATATTGGTATTCATTTTAATCTGCTTGTAAGGATTGCCATTTCGTGTAGGGAAACCCGAAGAACCCAGTGTTATATAACCACCTGACGGGCCCTGGTTGAAACCCACAATATCTACATCTCCATTGCTGGCTGCCCGCAGAAAATTAACCCGCAGACCGAGAGCGTTGTACCTGCTGATGAGGGCGTCTGTAGCATTTGACCATACTGTCAGTCCACTTAAAGTTCCGCTAATAGACACGGTAATTGTTCTGGGAAGCCCTTTCACGAGATTGGTGGTCCGGTACTGTTCTGTATTGGCAATAAGTAAATTAGGCGACGTGCTTTGCGCAGTCAGGTTTTCTTCTGTAAGGATGATGTCTCCTTCCACCAGGTAGCCTTCCTCAACCTTACGGACATTTTGTGTACTAAAGCCCTGGGCCTTTATTTGTTGCAATACCGTTGGGGAAATTTCATCTTGTGGTTGCGCAATATTTTCTCTTTTGCAAGACACAGTTACCAGTGAAATAGCCACGAAGAAAGCCAGTGGTTTCAAGAAAGATTTCATATTTGTAATTTTTAGGTAAAGATTAAAAAAATGTTAAGATTATAAATATACTGGTAATTTCCATCAGGTGAAACACGGACCGATCAAAATATTTATCCCCGATTATTTGCTAAATTTGGCTAAATGCTAATTAAGACGATATTATTATTTAGCTTGTTGAGCCTTTGTAACATAGGTTTTCCGCAGCATTTAAGAGATTCTATTATAAAAACATACCAGCATTCTTTACCTGCGGAGGGGCATAACAAGTATGTTTTAATTGAGCTCGACGTTTCAGCTCCACAAGCGCTTGTCAACAAGATCCTTTCGGCAACAACCAGGCAACTTACACACGATCTTTATATAATTGATCGATCCCTTTTTTATTCGGATTTATCGGCAAACCCCTACATTAAAAACATTCTTCCGGTAAATGATAACTGGAAACTTTCGCCGGCCATGGATGCTGTTAAAACATCAGCTCCATACCGGGAACAGCAATTGCACACATTTAACGTTCTCATAAAGCACCCAGATTTTGCCTTAAAATTTTTGCGGAAATTCCCAGCCTTTACACCATCAGCGAAATTATTATCTGCGCAAAAAATATTGTCCCTCAACATGACTAACGGCCAGGTAGAAGATTTATTGCTGCACGAAGATTCAGTTGTTTTTATCGATGTGCTTACAGAAAAACCATTGGTGGAGTTAGGCACACCGGGTTACGATCTTTCTGTAAACAAAATAAATGTTGTACACGATAAATACCCGGACATTAATGGCGCAGGTCAACAGGTTTCCATTAAAGAAGACTATTATGACACTACCGATATTGATATCAAAGGCCGGTTTAAATATTCTCCGCTGGCTTCCACGAAAGTATCCAACCATGCTAATTTTATGGCAACCATCATTGCAGGGGCGGGCAATTCTGCTAATTATGCAAAAGGGGCGGCTTGGGGAGCGCAGATTTCGTCCTCTTCTTTTGAATCAATTTTACCCGATCAGGATAGTTATTATCAGCAGCAGCAGATAACCGTGCAAAACCATTCTTACGGCACTGTTATAGAAAATAGGTATGGTTTAAATGCGGTGGCCTTTGATTTAAGTGCAGGCTACAATCCCGGTTTGCTTCATGTTTTCTCTTCAGGCAATACCGGTACAGGTGTCAGCAGTACGGGGAAATATGCGGGCATCAGTGGATATGCAAACCTCACCGGTAATTTCAAAATGGCGAAAAATATTCTTACCGTAGGTGCAGTGGATTCTTTAACCCGGGTAGTACCGCTCAGTTCGAGAGGGCCCGCTTATGATGGACGGATCAAACCGGAACTGGTTGCATTTCAAAAAAATGGCACTTCCGAAGCTGCAGCCCTTGTCTCGGGTACAGCCTTGCTTTTGCAGCAATTTTATAGCATGCAGCATCCCGGCAGTAATTTGCCTTCAGCTTTAGCAAAAGCGATCTTAATAAATACTGCTGAAGATATAGGTGCACCCGGGCCTGATTTTAATGCGGGCTTTGGAAACATGAATGCAATAAAAGCAATGGATATCCTGAAAGAGAATAAATTATTTTCAGGAAATATTGCGCAGGGCACCACACAAAGTTTTTTAATAAATGTTCCGGCAAATGTTTCCACCCTAAAAATTACATTGGTATGGAACGATACAGCAGCCTCGCCGCTGGCTCCAAACGCATTGGTAAATGATGTTGACCTTGAGGTAACCCTTCCAGCAAATGGCTTTAGCTGGAAGCCCTGGGTGCTCAACAGCTTTGCCAGTGTTGATTCGCTCAATAAGGTGGCCGTAAGAAAAAAGGACAGCATCAACAATGTAGAACAGGTAACAATACAAAGCCCCGTACAAGGCAGTTATAGTGTAAATATTAAGGGCTATAATTTACCCGCCGGAACCCAGACATATTATGTGGCATATGGTTGGGATAGTTTAAAGTTTTTCAACTGGGACGGCCCGGGTAAGTCCGCTCTTATGGAAGCTGGCAATCGATCGATACTACGCTGGCAAAATTCATTTACTGGAAATGGCAGCATTGAGTACGCTATTGTCCCATCTAATAATTGGCAAACAGTTGCTCCAATTGTTGATTTGAGTAAAAATTATTTTTATTGGGATGTGCCGGATACAATTTCCCAGGCTGTTGTAAGAATAAAAGTTGGCAACCTGTATTTTTATACTGATACTTTTATCATCAGTACATTATTAAAACCTACCACGGGTGCTATTTGCGGCGATTCGGTTTTGATATACTGGAATAAATTAAGAAGCATCAACCGCTACCAATTATACCAGTTGGGCGATCAATATATGGAACCACTTTTCATTGTTAATGATACAGTAGCCACGATTCGAAAAACCGTTTTAAAAGATAACTACATTGCAGTGGCGCCTGTATTAACCAATGGACTCACTGCCCAAAAAAGTTATGCATTTAATTATACCACGCAAGGCGCAGCTTGTTATATAAATTCATTTTATGTCAATAGGAATGCGGATGTTGCACGGCTCTCTTTATCCTTGGGCACCTTGGTAAATGTTGCTGCTATCAGCTTTGAGAAGCAGGCTGCTAACGGATATGTGCCGGTACAATCCGCACCACTCACTAGCCAACTTCAATACTTGTATGATTATGCTCCATTGAAGCCAGGCATCAGTTATTTTAGGGTAAAGATCACACTGGCAAGCGGACAAGTAATTTACTCAAATCCGGAAGCTGTGTTTTATACAGCTCCCGGAAAATATGTTTTAATGCCTGTTCCTGCAAGCAGGGGGAATGATATTACCATCATTGCTGACCTTCCTGAAGGCGAGGTTATTTCCGTGATAGATGTAATGGGAAGAATTGTGTTGCAACAACCAATACAATCTACCAGGATATTACTCAAGACAGCGCATTTACCAGCAGGGCAATACTTTTACCGCATTCATAAAAAAGGAATCCAGGTAGCCTCCGGCAAATTCATCATTTTATAACATCCCTTTCTCCACCAGGTATTCAGCGATCTGTACTGCATTGGTAGCAGCGCCTTTGCGAAGGTTATCACTCACTATCCAGCAGTTCAGTGTATTGGCCTGTGTTTCATCTCTTCTTATCCTGCCTACAAAAGTTTCATCTTTTTCGTGTGCTGTTAACGGCATCGGGTAAATGAAATTTGCAATATCATCCTGCACCACTATACCGGGTGAGTTGCTTAAAAGTTCTCTCAATTCATCCAGGTCAAAATCATTTTCAAATTCTATGTTCACGCTTTCGCTATGACCACCCATCACTGGTATGCGTACAGTAGTGGCTGTTACTTTGATATTTTCATCTCCAATTATCTTAACCGTTTCTTTGGTCATCTTCATTTCCTCTTTGGTATAACCATTCTCTAAAAACACATCGATCTGCGGAATGGCATTTAGGTCAATTTGATATTTATAAGCCATTTCCCCGTCAATGCCATTGCGTTCGTTCATCAGTTGGTTTACAGCTTTAACACCTGTTCCGGTAACGCTTTGATAGGTTGAAACCACTACTCTTTTAATTTTATATTTATCATGCAGCGGCTTTAATACCACCACCATTTGTATAGTAGAGCAATTAGGATTAGCGATAATTTTATCTGAAGCTGTTAGTACATCCGCATTTACTTCAGGTACCACCAGTTTCTTTGTAGGGTCCATGCGCCATGCGCTCGAATTGTCAATTACAGTAATGCCCGCTTCGGCAAATTTTGGTGCCAGTTCAAGCGAAGTGCCGCCGCCTGCTGAAAAAATGGCCACATTTGGTTTGGCAGCAATGGCGTCCGCAAAACCCACTACTTTATATTTCACCCCTTTAAATTCCACTTCCTTTCCGATCGACCTTTCAGACGCTACCGGAATCAATTCAGTTACCGGGAAATTCCTTTCGGCTAATACCTGCAACATTTTGCTTCCAACCAATCCTGTTGCACCAACTACAGCTACTTTCATTTGTTTGTTTTTTATGTTTAGTTAAGAAATAAATTGTTTACGAACAGTTGCTTATTAATTAAGCATCGTTGTGTCACTCACTTGTACTGCATACCCTTATGGAACTTTTGCCAACCCGGCAGGTTAATAACCATGTTCGCTTTTCATTTTGTGCCCACAAAAAAAGCCTTCCGTTTTGGCGGAAGGCTTTGCATATTGTACAACAACAAAATACTAATTAACCTTCCTTGATGGAATGCTTCGTGGTAATTGTTGTATGTTTTATATTCATCATTGAGAAACAAAAATAACAACTATGGCTTAATTGACCAAACATAAAAATAAAACCAGGAGTTCATGAACAGGTCAGTTGAGCTGTTACAACAAAAAAAAATTTCTTGATCGCTAGTCCAACGCAATCTATGATAACATGTGTTGCCTAACGCAAACTTAAATCAACCTGGCAATTAAAGAGGACATATAAAAACTTTTGACATTATATAAAGTCATTATCTTTAGATGGCTACTCTTATATGAAAATAAAAACTACCCTATACATTTTAATTCCCACCTTAATATCTCTGGGTGGCAAAGCACAGGTTATAGATAATTTTTCGGATGGCAATTTTACATCAGGGCCCACATGGACAGGCTCTTCAGCAGACTGGATCGTGAACAACTCCTTTCAATTACAAAGCAATAATAGTGTTGCCAACAGCAGCTTTTACATAAGCACACCCAGCACCCTGGCCACCACTGCCCAATGGGAATTTTATATTGATCTTAAACTAGCCACATCTGGTGCAAACTATGCAGACGTTTATTTAACTTCTTCAGCAAGTGATTTAACCGCCATTGCCACAAGTGGTTATTTTGTAAGGATTGGTAATACAACAGATGAAATAAGCTTGTACCGAAAGGATGCCGGTATAGCCAGCGGAATAAAAATAATTGATGGGACAGACGGAATAATAAACAGCGGTTCAAGTAATGGGCTAAAAATAAAAGTAACCAGGGATGCACTGAATCAATGGACATTATTACGTGATATCACGGGTATGGGCAATGCCTATTTTAGCGAAGGAAAAATTACAGATGCCGGGTTGGCGACATCTGCATTTTTTGGCATTTTGATCAGGCAAAGTTCATCCACCTTTTTTTATAAACATTTCTTCGATGATATTGAAGTGAAGCAATATATCCCTGATCTGTTGCCGCCGCTTATACAATCAGTCACTGTAATATCCGCCAACGCAGTGGATGTATTATTCAATGAGTCGTTAGATATTTCCAGTAGTCGCCAGGCAGGCAATTACGTTGCCGGTAGCCTGGGCAATGCAGCTACGGCTACACCAGATGCAGCCAATTCAGCATTGGTGCATTTAACCTTTGGTGGTAGTTTTATAAGCGGCTTTAATTACCAGCTTACAGTAAATGACATTAAAGACCTCGCAGGCAATAGCATGGCGAATGGAACGGCCAGCTTTATTTTTTATGCACCTTATATTGTCCATCACCATGATGTAGTGATAGATGAAATAATGGCGGACCCAACCCCACAGGTAGGCTTACCTAATTACGAGTGGATAGAATTGAAAAATACTACAGATACCGCCATAAACTTAAATAGCTGGCGAATTGGAGATGCGACCGGGCTTAGCGGACGACTGCCAGGCTTTATATTGAAACCAGACAGTTTTGTAATAGTGTGTAGCAGTAGTGCAAGTGCAGCATTAAGTCTGCTTGGTAATGTCGTTTCAGTAACAGGTTTCCCTTCATTAAGCAATACCGCAGGTACGCTATTTTTACAGTCACCACAAAACACTATTATACATTCGGTGAGTTATACAGACAAGTGGTACCAGGACGAATTAAAAAAATCCGGCGGTTATACCCTCGAGATGATCGATACTAAAAACCCTTGCAGCAGTGTTGGTAACTGGAAGGCAAGTTCGGAAACAAAAGGCGGTACGCCCGGTAAAAAGAATGCAAATGATGCAGTCAATCCGGACAAAGATGCTCCACGCTTAATGAGGGCCTACACCACCGACAGCATCAACATAGTGCTTGTTTTTAATGAACCGCTGGACAGTTCGAAAGTGGGTGCTTCAACTAATTTCAGCATCAGCGATGGCATTGGAGTTCCTTTAAGTGCAAAGGCTGTGTCGCCAATGTTTGACAGGATTGCGCTGAAATTAAACACTCCCTTGTTACCGAAGAAGATTTATAAAGTAACAGTTTCAGGTGTGTCGGATTGTGTAGGCAATATTATTGGAAAGCAAAACAACGCAACAATTGGTTTAGCGGAAATCGCTAATTTATCGGATATCGTTATCAATGAAATTTTATTTAATCCTACACCAGCCTCAATTGACTATGTGGAGATTTATAACCGAAGCAATAAAATAATTGACCTGAAACAAACTTTTATTGCAAACAGAAATAGCACCAATCTTATCAGCAGTAGTACACAAGTGAGCACAGAAAGCTATTTATTATTTCCACAGGATTTTATGGTGGTTACGGAGGATGCCGCCAAAGTAAAAGCCGCCTACATTGTTGAAAACCCAGATGCATTTGCTGAAATAAACATGCCTTCTTTTAATGATGATAAAGGCACGGCCGTTATTTTAAATATCCAGGGCCAGGTAATAGACGAATTGACCTACAATGAAAAATGGCACTTTAATTTAATTGCAAACAGGGAAGGTGTAGCCCTCGAAAGAATAGACTACAAGGCTCCAACCCAATTACAGGATAACTGGCATTCTGCCGCTACAGCTGCAGGTTATGGAACACCCACTTACAAAAATTCTCAATTTAAAATAAATGACGGCGTGCAGGGCGAAGTAAAATTGTCGCCTGAAATTGTGTCCCCGGATAATGACGGACAGGATGATTTCGCAATGCTTGAATATAGTTTTCCAAGTGTTGGTTATGTAGCCAATATTACTATTTTCAGTGCTTCTGGCAGGCCTGTTCGTTACCTGCAGCGGAATGCCGTTTGCGGGCCATCAGGACACTTTAGCTGGGATGGCCTGGGCGAAAAAGGCCAGCAACTTGCCACAGGAGTATACATTATATTTACAGAAGTATTTAATTTGAAAGGAAATAAAAGGCAATTTAAGCATGCAATTGTATTGGCCAGGCGATGAGAATTCCTCAGGATCACCACTACTGAATAACGCTATTGAAATAATTAACTTTTTACGAATTCAGTGAGTTAATAAAAGAAACATGGTGACCAAATCCCCTGATATTTTAATAAATTTATTTTCTGTAATAAAAATTACCAAACTATGCTTATAAGAAAAATCGGCTATTCACTATCTTTAGCAGTTATGCTTATCTCATGCAATAATAAAACTGAAATGAAAAAGACTGCCTTGAAGTGGCCAGAAAATATAGCGCAGCCCATTGCGGAAATAAAAGCTAAAGAGCTTGTAGCTCATGGTGATACCCGCATAGATAATTATTACTGGATGAATGATTATTTTAAAAAGGGCCCTGACAGCAGTAAAGTAGTGGCATACCTTGAAGCGGAGAATAAATATTACGACACAATGATGTCGGCTACAAAGACGCTGCAGGAAAAACTATACGAGGAGATGAAGGCACGCATTAAAGAGAAGGATGAATCGGTGCCGGTATTTAAAAATGGTTATTACTATTACAGCCGCCTGGTACCCGGTAAAGATTATTTTGTTTACTGCCGCAAAAAAGGATCATTGGATTCAGCAGAAGAAGTGCTGATGGATGTAAACGCAATGGCCGAGGGCCATGCATATTATTCAGCCATTGGATTTGCTGTAAGCCCCGACAACAAATTAATGGCTTATGGGGTTGATACTTTTTCCAGGAGGGAATATAAGATATACATTAAAAACCTGGAGACCGGTGAAATATATAAAGATGAAATACCCGGAACAGAAGGTGGCCCGGTGTGGGCAAATGATAACAAGAACATCTTTTACACCGCTAAAAATCCGCTTACACTTTTATCCGAAAAAATAAAGAAACATGTATTGGGTACAGCGGCCAATACAGATAAGGTGGTGTATGAAGAAAAAGATCCTTCCAACTATATTGGGGTTGAAAAAACCAAATCAGAAAAGTATATTATCATCACTTCCGAAGCCACACTTTCATCCGAAGTAAGATACCTCAATGCCAATAACCCGGATAAAGGGTTTGAAGTTTTTCAGCCACGCCTCAAGGAAGTATTGTACGAAGTGGACCATGCAAACGACCGGTTTTTTATTCGTACCAACCTGCAGGCAAAGAACTTTAAAATAGTAACCTGTACAGAAGATAAAAAAGATACCGGCAACTGGAAGGATATGGTTCCGCACAATGACAGCATTCTGATATCAGGCTTTGATCTGTTTAAAAGTTTTCTTGCCATCAATGAAAGAAAAGGCGGCCTCACGCAAATACATGTGATCAACACACAAAACAACGGCAGCCACTACCTTGCTTTTGAAGAAGCTTCCTATGTGGCAAATATTACTGCTAACCCCGATTATAATACGGATGTACTGCGTTTTAATTATACTTCTTTAACCACGCCCAATTCAGTGTTCGATTATAATATGGTAAGCAGGGAAAAGAAATTGATGAAGCAGCAGGAAGTGGTAGGAGGCTATGATCCAAAAGAATTTACAACCGAGCGTTTGTTTGCTACCGCCAAGGATGGCACCAATGTGCCAATCTCCCTTGTGTATAAAAATGGATTTAAAAAGGATGGCAATGGCCCATTGTTGCTATATGCCTATGGTTCTTACGGAAATAGTATAGATGCTTATTTCAGCAGTATACGGCTTAGCTTGCTCAACCGTGGTTTTGCATTTGCCATTGCACATATTCGTGGCGGCCAGGAGCTGGGCAGGTACTGGTACGAGGATGGAAAGATGATGAAAAAGAAAAACACTTTTACAGATTTTATTGATTGCGCCAATTTTCTGATTGCCAATAAATATACTTCTACTGCTCATTTATATGCCAATGGCGGCAGCGCAGGCGGGTTGTTAATGGGCGCCGTTGTAAACATGCGCCCCGATTTGTGGAATGGCGTAATAGCTGCCGTACCATTTGTGGATGTGCTTACCACTATGAGCGATGCCTCCATTCCGCTTACCACAAATGAGTATGATGAGTGGGGCAATCCAGCCAATAAAGAAAGTTATGATTACATGAAATCATATTCCCCTTATGACAACGTAGAAAAAAAAGCTTACCCAAATATGCTGATAACCACAGGCCTTCACGATAGCCAGGTACAATATTTTGAACCGGCCAAGTGGGTCGCAAAACTGCGGGCAATGAAAACCGGTAGTAACAAGTTGTTCTTATATACAAACATGGAAGTTGGCCATGGCGGCGCTTCCGGCAGGTACAAACCGTTAAAGGATAAAGCAAGGGAATATGCTTTTCTGTTAGCACTTGAGGGAATAACTGATTAGGTAAAATTTAGTCTGCTAACCTTATGAACCGAAGCGCCTAAAGCTTCGGTTTATTTTTTTTGCCATAAAAAAGTAATTATTGCCCAGGCTAAAAATCTATGTGGACCTTCATTGGCGACGCTCCGTTCAGGTTCATATCTGCAGGCATCAACGTAATGTATAATACCCCTGGCAGTTCGGTATCGCATAAAAGAAATTTAAATGTTGTGCATCATCTGCTGATAAGTTTTAAACCGTATAGTTTAAAACAATATTGTCATTACAATCTAGTCCTAACTTTTTCGTTATAGCCCCTGGGGCTTCTTATTGAATTAATTCAGTACATTTATTTTTTTCACTATTTAATAAACGCATCCAGTAACCTGGCGTTGATCGATACCAAAACCTAAGTTTAACACGAATGAGATTTTTTTACTCTCTAATAATTTTTTTTATCCTTTTTTCTTTTCAATCCAAGGCTCAATTGTTTCCAGGCATGCTGGTAAATGGGCGAATCGTTAAACAAGGTGATACGATCAATGTTTGCAGGGGCAGTTCAGTAACCTATGTAAGTACTGCAGCAGGTGCTGTTTCTACCAGCTGGAAATTTAATTTGGGAAGTCCGGCCACGTTCAATGGCGCTTCGCCTTCTGCAATTTTATATAATACAAATGGGATTGACAGTGCTATACAACAAATATCCAATGGAACGAATAAAGATTCATTCTATGTATTTATACGGGTCTCAGATGTAAAGCCAGTCGTTAATTATTCTTTCGCCCCTGATGACGTATGTGGTGATATTCCAATATCCTTTACCAATATGTCGTCTGGAAACCAGAACGCATACTTATGGAATTTCAATGACGGGACTACTTCCACCAGCTTTAGTCCAACCCACCAGTTTTTAAGTGCAGTATCACCTCCCGCCGGTTCACAACTCTTTAATGTAAAGCTTGTGGCAACTAATGCCTTTGGGTGCAGGGATTCCATCACCAAAACGGTTACAATTAAGAAAACGCCTGATGCTTCGATAAACAATGCTGCCACAGGAGTTACTTTTATAAAGCCAACTTCCACCTTTAAAGTTTGTACCAATATACCTTCCTATATTTTTCAATTCATTAATGAATCAGCAACGATCGGTACCAATGTGAGTTACACCATCGTTTGGGGAGACGGATCAGCCGACAGCACTTTTACTAGTTGGCCCACTGCAAGTATTATCCGCCATTTATATAATATCGGTTCTCATAACCTCACTATCAAAGTAACAGGGCCTGATGGTTGCATCGGGATAAAAACCTATGTCATATTTTTAGGCACCAACCCCGCAGGTGGTTTTAACAGCCCTGGAAATTCGGATATTTGTGCGCCGGATATCCTTTCGTTTATAATTTCAGGCTATCAAAATAATTCCCCCGGAACCATTTACCGCGTAACGATCAATGATGGGGGTGCTCAGCAAATCTTTACGCATCCACCACCCGATACTGTCACCCACACATTTACTTTTACTTCCTGTGGTATTTCCAGCAGCAACGGGGCCCAGGTATTTAATAATTCTTTCAGGGCTACATTGGACATTGAAAATCCATGTGCGCTCACCAGTGTAAGTGTAATTCCCATCTATGTTTCCGGCAAGCCAAGGGCAGCCATTTCCGTCAGTCCTTCCACTACTGTCTGTACCAACAGCACTGTTTCTATCCGAAGCACTTCCAACTATGGTGGCGTAGTTACATCTTTAGGCAATGGCAATTCTTCCTGCACCAGTGCGGGCAAACAGGTATGGAGCATTTCGCCTGCTACCGGTTACACCATCAGTTCCGGATCATTGGGAACATTTAATGGTAATCCCGGCAACGGGTTGTTGTGGACATCGGGCACTACTTTTTTGAATGCCAATTTTACCGTAACCGGTATTTACACAATAAAGCTCTACATATTTAACGACCGGTGTGGTTTGGACAGCACTACGCAAATCATTTGCGTACGTAATCCGCCACAGGCTACGTTTACTATGAGCAATAAATCAAGTTGCATAACAGGTACAACAGCAATCACCAATACTTCTGTATCGGGCTTATGCCAGGGTGATACCTATAACTGGACAGTCACTTACCAGGATGCGTTGGGTTGCGGAACGCCGGGTACCAATTATAGCTTTACAAATGGCACCAATGCAAGTTCAGTAAACCCTGAGCTGCAGTTTACTTCACCGGGGAGATACATTATCAGGTTAACTACTACAGCAATCGGCACCAATTTTTCTTGCCCCACTGCAACAAAGATTGACACGTTTACTGTAAAGGGAAAACCTAAACTTACTGTTAATCCTATCAATAGTATTTGTGCCAATAACACTGTTTCACCCACCGCTGTAGTTTCTGGTTGCTATGCCGACAGTGCCTTGCAATACAACTGGTCATTTACAAATGGTACACCTGCATCGGCTGTGTTGTTATTGCCTGGTGCAGTTAGCTATGCGGTATTGGGCAATCACCCCGTGCAGTTAATAGTAACCAGTGAGTGCGGAGCTACTACTGGCAATTCATCGGTAAATGTAATTGCGCCACCAACGGCGAATGCTGGTGCAGATAAAGATCTATGCAGCCGTTCGGCCACTACCATCGGCAGCGCTGGCGTAACGGGAATTACTTACCAATGGTCCCCGGCAACGGGATTAAACAATGCCGCAATTGCCAATCCTGTTTTAAGCTTAACCTATACCGGTAGCAACCCCGACACAGTAATTGCCTATGTACTTACGGCGGCTGCAGGTGCCAACTGTACTTCTAAGGATACTGTACTGATCACCGTTAAAAAAAGGCCTCAGGTAATATTAAATCCATTAAGCGCAAATATCTGCGCCGGTTCAAATGTCCAACTAACTGCAGCCGGTGCAATGTCTTACAACTGGAGTCCTGCAACAGGTTTAAACAATAATAACACGGATACGGTACTGGCAACTCCAGCGGCTACAACAGTTTACAGGGTTGCTGGAACTTCGGCAAACGGATGTGCAGATACCGCCTCAGTAACCGTTACCATTCAACCTTTTCCTGTGGTAAATGCAGGCAACGATAGTACAGTTTGTAATAACTCCTCGGCGATCCAATTTAAAGGAACACCGGCCGGTGGCACATGGTCAGGTATAAACATAACGGCGTCTGGCTTGTTTAATCCACAATTGTCCGGTAACGGCAGCTATACTTTAAAATATACTGCTTCATTAAACCAGTGTAGTAAAACGGACAGTATCCTTGTATCAGTTATTGATCCGCCAATTGCAATTGCCGGTGCGGATACAACCGTGTGCCAGGATAATAACAAAATTCATTTTACCGGTATTCCTGCAGGTGGCAAATGGTCGGGAACGTCGGTAACTATTGCCGGTGATTTTACACCTTCTTCTGCCGGTACCTATCAACTTGTTTATACCGTTGGCTCAGGGCCGTGCATAAACATGGACACCGTAATTGTAACAGTAAGCGGCAACATTACCAATAACGTCATCAGTCCAAACCAATCAGTATGTATCAATACACAACCAGCGTTGATTAACGGCCAGGCTGCTACCGGTGGAAATGGTACACCTGCCTACCAATGGCAATCAAGCAGTGATAGTATTAGCTGGAATAATATTACAGGAGAAACAGGATTAAATTATTTGCCACCTGTATTAACCCAATCTGTTTTTTACCGCAGAATTGCCACCACCGCATTGTGTAATGGATTGCAAAGCAGCAACAGCAACCCGGTAAAAATAACCTTGCGCCAGAATGCTCAGGCATTGTTTACCGCTAACCCCACTACTTCCTGTGCGCCTTTCAATCTTGCCACTGCTATCAAAGTAACTGCGTTCAGTGACCGCAACGGAACATACCAATGGTTTGCGAATGGCACGCAGATAGGAAGCAACGCTACCGGTATTTTCCCGGGCTATACTGTAACTAACCCGGCTGATTCAGTCATCATTCAACTTAAAACCATCAGCCAGTATAGTTGTAAGTCTGATAGTATACAGCAACAGTTTTTTACTGTTGTTACAACAAAGGCCAGCTTTACAAAGGATACCAGTTTTGGTTGCGGGCCACTACCGGTTACTTTTAAAAACACCTCCAGTATCTTAAATAATATCCAGTTCTTTTGGGATTTTGGCAATGGAACGAAGAGCAACCTTACGCAACCAGGAACAGTTATATTTAAGAACAGCCCGTTTTTTAATGACACCACTTACCAGGTTTCTTTAAAAGTTTACAACGGATGCGATACCACTGTTTGGAGAGATAGCATAAAGGTGCGGTCAAATCCAAGGGCGAGGTTTGGTGTTGATACCACTTTTGGCTGCTCACCCTTTACTGTGCAGGTAAGCAATACATCACCTGGCGGGCCCAATGTTTATTACTGGGATTTTGGCAACGGCACAAAAGACACCACGTTTACCAATGGCATCTTTAATTACACCTATAATGTTGGCAACAGGGTAGATACTTTTACCATCCGGCTTATTGCAGAAAACCAATGCTCCAGGGATACGCAAACCATCAATGTAAGGGTAGCACCCAATACCATCCGGCCCCTTATAAATGTAAACAGTTCGCAGTTATTCGGATGCACACCACACATTGTTTCATTTAACAACAATACATCAGGCGCCACGGGCTTCACCTGGAATTTTGGGGATGGCAGCGCACCGGTAATCACCAACAACAATCAAAGCACGGTGGTGCATACCTACAACCAACCGGGCGTGTTTGATGTATCTGTTGATATCACTAATGGCTGTAGTGATACCACTATTTTCAGACAGGTTACTGTATATGCCAGGCCGGTAGCAGCATTTACAACCAGTGCTGCGGTGTATTGTGCAGGCGATACCGTAAGAGTGAGCAACACCTCACAGAATGCTTCCAATTACCGTTGGTTTTGGGATGATGGCACTGCCAGCGGTACGCCACAGCCCTCGCATGTTTACACCATCGGCGGAAATTATAATATTATGTTGCGTGCCGAGAGAACAAACACTTCAGGGTTGGTTTGTATTGACACAATTGTACGGCCCGTTACCATTTTAACCAGGCCGGCAGTGAACGTGCAGTCCAATATTAATGCGATCAATTGTGCGCCCTTTACTTTGCGGGTGACAGCGCCGGGCATCATCAATGAAACCATCACCTGGTATATTTCAGATACTACAGTTAATCCATCCATCATTACTTCCAATAATATTTCAGCCCAATACACGTTTAATAAGCCCGGTAGTTTTTCTGTTAAAATGATTGTTGTAAATGCGCAGGGCTGTACGGATAGCTCCATTATTCGCTTTACAGTAAGAGGCCAACCAATAGCAACCTTTACACCAGCTACCCTTTCGGTATGTACAAGGGATACGACAGTGAATTATATCAATGCATCTACCTATAATGGTATCGACCCTGTCAGTTACCAATGGCTGGTAGATAATGTATTGGTGTCAGCGGGCGCCAACTTCACTCACAGGTATACTGTATTGCCCAATGCAGTTTTGCCACAGATTTTTAATACCAAACTGGTTGCATCGAATACAGTGGGTTGCAGTGATACGGCGGGCGCAGTGCTGCAGATGAACCCCTTGGCCCGTGCACAATTCAGCATTGCCAATCTAAATGATTGTGTGCCTTTTAAAGCCTCCATTGTAAACGCATCCACCTACACTACCGGTTACCGCTGGCTGCTAAATGGAAGCCCGGTAAGTACGCTGGCCAACCCGACTATTGTAATTACAAAGGCCGTCGCATTACAAACCATTACATTGATTGCTGATAATAATTTTGGCTGCAAGCCAGACACTTTTTCGGTAACATTTACTTCACGGGTTAAACCATTGGCATCATTCCGGCTGAGTGATACGTTGGGCTGTACCGGCGTATTAAATGTTGCCGCCACTAATTTAACAACGGGTGCAAGCAGTTATATATGGAACTGGGGTGATGGCTCTGCAAATAGCTTTTTTAGTAACCCCACACATTTGTACACCGTGCCGGGCCAGTACCGTATTACGCTGGTAGCAAGCGATGGCATATGCACGGATACTGCCAGCCAACTGGTAAGGATTTCCAATAAACCGGTAGCTAATTTTGCCGTTAACCAAACAGTAACCTGCGGTACTGCAAGTGTACAGTTTACCAATCTTAGCAGCAATGCAGCCAGTTACAACTGGAGTTTCGGAGATGGTAGCTTTGACAATGCAGTCAACCCATCAAAATCTTTTGCAGCACAAGCGGCAGCCTACACCGTAAAACTGGTCGCAACGAGTGCTTTCGGTTGCAAAGACTCTATGGTAAAAGCCAATCTTATTATAGCAAAACCGGCACCGGCATCTAATTTCATAATCAGTCCTTCAGCAACAATCACGGTACCCAATTATACTTTTAATTTCAACAATCTTACCCTTAACAGCGCCAACTATAAATACCTGTGGTCATTGGGCGATGGTAGTTTTGCCACCACCCGTGATGTGACCCGTAAGTATGCCGACACAGGTAATTATGCTATCCGTTTAATAGTATTGGACACTGCCACCAACTGCTCGGATACAACAAACAAAGTTGCAAGGATAGATGGCTTCCCCGGTTACCTGTACGTACCCAATGCCATTTGTCCCGCTTGCATACAATCCAACCTGCGGGAATTTTTGCCGAAAGGCGCAGGCCTTAAAGAATACAGGTTACAGATCTATACCACGTGGAATGAATTGATTTTTGAAACAAGGGTATTGGATAGCAAAGGCTCGCCTACACAGGCTTGGGATGGCAGGTTTAAAGGCAGCATTGTTCAACAGGATGTGTTTGTATGGAGAATTGATGCAAAGTTTTTGAATGGAAGCGAGTGGCTGGGAATGATCTATCCAGGGGATGGTAAATATAAAAAGGTGGGGACGATTACGGTGATAAAATAGGTGAATGGTCAATGGTCAATGGTGAATCAATGTCGTTTAGGTAAGAAAATTATTTGTTTACAAGCATTTGTTTTTCAATTTAACATCGTTGTGTCCTCACTTGTACAGTTTCAGCAATAAGGAGCAAGAAAACGTCGATCCTTAACTAAACGACATTTTGATTCACGATTCACGATTGACCATTGACGAAAAACAGTATTTAAAAATTATAACAATGAAAAAGAATTTGCTCATCGGATTGGCGTTTTGCAGTTTAATTGCAAAGGCGCAGGATCCATTCTTTTCACAGGCTTTCAATGCGCCACTTTCACTTAACCCGGCCTCCGCAGGTAACGGGGAAATGGATCTGCGGTTTACGGCCACCCTTAAACGACATTTCGTGAACGTGCCTTCTTCCATGCAGTACGCAGCCGTTGGTGTTGACCGGCATATTAAAAATTTGCATGGCGGTGTTGGCTTATTGGTAACAAGTTCAAAAGAAGGGTACCTGGCAAAAAACAGTTTGCATGCCATGTACTCTTATGCCCTTTGTTTGCCCAATTCGAGGCTCCACCTGGGTTTGCAGGCCGGCATGTCTAATCGGAGTGTTAATTACGATAAGCTATATTTCTCAAACCAGATAGATAATACGGGCATCATACCGGGTTCCGTATCGGGGGTTGACAGGGCGCTGAATAACAACAAATACTTTGCTGACTTTGCTGCGGGTTTTATTTATTATTATAGTGATAAATGGATGTTTGGCGGTGGCGCCCATCATATCAACCAGCCCGATGAATCGCTTACTTCCAACATGTATAGCAAACTGCCCCGGCAGTGGTTTGGTTATATCCGTTATAAATACGACCTGGATGAAGATGGTGATTCTTATTTTCTACCAGGTGTCTTGCTTTACAATCAGGCACAAAATAGTTCTATAGGTGTTGGCTGTGAATATAAAAATGCAAGAATGGCCATTGGTGCATGGTACAGAAGCAATATGAACTTTACCAACAGCGATGCATTTGTAGTTACACTCAGCCTCGACCTTTTTGACCGCCGCTACAATGAAACCGATAGGGTAAGGGTAGGCATGGCATATGATGCCACCACAGGCAACTTAGGTTTTTCGAGAAGTTCCGGCAGTGCAGAAGCCGCTTTTATCTGGGAGAAGCTGACATCCAATGGGACCATATCGGATGAAAGATGTGATACGGATTACCGCATGAATGGAACGCCTTGCCCGCAACGATTTTAATGTATATTGGCGAACAGTTATCCTATACCTCGCAAGTGGAAGAATAGTGAATTTGTACAAACCTTAGGGAAAAAATCACGCTTCTGATCAACCTTATTACCTTATTATTTCCGAACGCGAAATAAGGTAATAAGTTTCATATAGGAAACAGGATTTTTCTACTAAGGTTAAATTGCAACATGGAGTTTTAAACAGCGGCACCAAGCCAGGCCTGTATCAAATATAAAAGCAAATCGCAACCCACGGTTTTATCCCTTACGAAGTATAATTTAAATAGCACCCTACTCAAATTCAAGTTTGCACGGCTTTGCCAACCCAAACCACCACTATTTTTAGCACATTGCAAGGCACACAAAACCCCGACACAAAGCCAACCTTGCAATGAGCTAAAAATGACAACTCATAGCCCATCCTCCCCGCCTGACGAATATCATCGACAACTTGTTGAAAACTTCAGCAACAAATCTTTGCTCAAAAGTGCGACAGTTTATAAATTTGACAAATTATGTCAAAACACAATCGTTCAAAATGGACAGCTTAGGGGACACAATACGGAAACTTAGAGAGGAAAAGGAACTGCCCTTGCGGACAGTTGCTGCATTTCTTGATATTGACCAGGCAATACTCAGCAAAGTTGAGCGGGGACAACGCAAGCCAACAAGAGAGCAAGTGGTGAAGCTTGCGGAGTATTTTAAAGTGAAAGAAAATGATTTGTTGGTAGCCTGGCTTAGTTATAAACTTGTTTACGAATTGGAGGATGAAGAAGTTGCTTTAAAAGCTTTGCAGCTTGCGGAGGAAAAAGTAACCTATATCACAAGGCCTAAAGACAGTAAGACAAGTGTCATCAATTTAATTAAAACTATTTTAAAAAAAGATGGGCGTGTTTCAGCAGCCTGGTTATTTGGTTCTATTGCAAGGAGAGAAGAAAAACTAAACAGCGATGTGGACATTATGGTAGAAATGAACACCGCAAAAAAAATATTCCATGTTTGATTTACTGGACATAGCGTTTATTATTGAAAATAAAATTAACAGGAAAGTTGATTTAGTAGAGAAAGGATACTTAAAAGATTTTGCCATGAAAACGGCAACTAATGACTTCATAAAAATTTATG
>JBDSAA010000080.1:0-16439 GCA_039922375.1 Ferruginibacter sp. | reverse complement strand
TAAGCATGGGTTTTGATAGGAAGATGGCAGTTTCGCCTGCTTTGGAAAAGCAGTGTTTCACCTGCGACAGTGTCGCAGAGGGAACCATATTTTGCGATGATTTTGAAAGCGAAGCGGCCCTCCCGGGGCGATACTTTGAATACGATAGCAATGGTGGAGATTTTATACGAATGGCAAACGTAGGCCGGGACGGAGGCGCAGGGATGCGTGTGGTATGGCAAAAAGGAGAAGTAAGCGCAGGATCGCTGAAAAAATCTTTTGGGCGAACACCGGACAAATATATTGGCACGCATGCAGCTTACCCTGCAAAAGATTTTAAAGAGATCTATTGGCGGATTGATATCAAAAGACAAGAAGGTTGGGTAGGAGGTGGGGCCGATAAATTAAGCCGGGCTACGGTATTAACGGGGCCTGGCTGGCGACAGGGAATGATAGCACATATCTGGTCTTCCGGCAATTTCCTTGTGCTTGATCCCGCAAGTGGTATCGATAAAGCCGGAAGGCAAACATCCACCCGGTACAATGATTTCCGCAATTTAAGATGGCTGGGAAATAAAAAGGGAACAACAGATCTGTTTAGTGATGCAAATGCCAACAAATGGTATTGCATTATAGCGCATGCCAGGCTGAACACCCCTGGTCTTTCGGATGGCGTTTTTGAGTTTTGGATTGATGACAAATTGCAGGGAGGTTCCTATAACCTGAACTGGCATGGAGACTGGAATGCGGATGCTGAAAAATATATGATTAATGCGGTGTTTTTTGAAAATTACTGGAATGATGGCTCGCCACAACTACAGGAGCGGTATTTTGATAATATACTGATTTCATCAAAACCTATTCAATGTAACTGTGATTGAATAAATTCCCGTAATCCTTCTAAACGTTGGTTTAATCGTTTAGCCCTTAATGCTGCGGGAAAACCCGACCTTAATACACTGAAGATTACAAATTCCTCTCATCGTGACCAGGTTCGTTTTCTAAAAAAGCCATTTCTATTAACACAAAGCATTGTGCTGTAGCTGTACATGTTAGAACAGGGATTGCTTAAAAAGAACAAAGGTTTTGGGTGCCTGCAGTAATCAATGCCGGGTGACAATATGCTACCTTTCTGCGGCTAAATTGTATATATTTGATAGGAGATTTTCAAAGAAAACAACAAGCGTTATGAGACGGTTATCGGCGATAATGTTTACGGATATGGTTGCCTATAGCGCCCTTACCCAGTCCAATGAAGCCCTCGCCCTTGAGTTGCTACATGAACACCGGCTGATCCTTCGGCCTTTATTTTTAAAACATTCGGGTCGGGAAATTGAGACTGCCGGGGACTCCTTCTTCGTAGAGTTTAATAGTGCTGTGGAAGCCACCGAATGTGCCATAGAAATTCAGTCCGTTTTACATAATAGAAACCTCACGGAGACCCTGACACGCAGGATCATATTGCGGATAGGTCTCCATATCGGCGATGTGGTATATATGGATGATAATGTGCATGGTGATGGGGTAAATATAGCAGCGAGGCTCGAGCCTTTGGCACCACCCGGTGGCATCTGTATTTCAGAGGATGTAGCCCGACAGATCCGTAACAAAATTCAGTATCCGGTTCAGAAGATTGGGGCAGAAAAGTTGAAGAACATTTCAATGCCAATGGATATTTATTGCATCGTGCTGCCGTGGCTTAGCAACCCCAAAAACCTCCATCGGAAAATTTCGGAAAAGAAAATACTTACTTACGGATTGATTTTGCTGGGTGTATGCCTGCTTACAGGGCTCACTTATTTTGCGAAGGAACTGGTACAAAAAGATGGGTTTTCTAAAACCAGGTTAGCCGTTTTACCATTGGCAAATATCAGCAACAATACACAGGATGAATACTTTGCCGACGGCATGACAGAGGAACTGATTTCCGGCCTTTCTAAAATAAGCGGCCTGGATGTAATTGCCCGGACTTCTATCATGAAATATAAAATTACGGATAAGAATATTTCGCAGATCAGCCGTGAACTAATGGTCGGAACCATATTGGAAGGCAGCGTAAGAAAAGTAGAAAATAAGGCGAGGATAACGGTTCAGTTGATTGATGCATCCAACCAGCAACATATCTGGTCGAAGGAATATGACCGGGAGCTCAAAGACATTTTTCTGATCCAGAGCGAAATAGCCATGAATGTAGCCGATGAACTTAAAGTAAGGCTGCTTTCAACTGAAAAAGAACAGCTGGAAAAAGGTACTACAGAAAACATGAATGCCTACCAGGATTACCTGATCGGCAAATATCTTCTCAATAAAAAAACACCTGAAAGCATACACGCTGCAAAAGAACAGTTTGAAAAATGTATTGCAGCAGATTCATCATTCGCACTTGCCTACTCAAGCCTTGCCTATTGTTATACCCTGATTGGGGTGGCAGGATATGGAAGCATTTCCAGGCCAGTTGCAGCGGCAAATGCAAAGGCTGCGGTGATGAATGCACTTCGGATTGATCCCACCCTGGCAGAGGCGCATGCAGCCTTGGGTTATATAAAATTCAGAATAGACTGGGATTGGCAGGGTACTGAAATAGAATTTAAAAAAGCCATTGCACTAAAGCCAGGTTATGCCACAGCACATGAATGGTATGCATTGTTTCTGGCATTGCACGAAAGGCTGGATGAGGCGTTGCATGAAATTAATACCGCATACCAGCTAGATCCGCTTTCTCCCAGCATTAACACCGGTATGGCAAGGATTTATCATTTCCGAAAGGAGTATGAAAAGTCATTGTCGCAGATCAATAAAACGATTAAAATGGAACCGGATTACGCAGATGCTTATTTTACAAAGGGGATGACTTACCACGCAATGAATGATTATAAAAATGCTTCAGCTTCTATAGAAAAGGCGTTAAGCTTATCTGGAAGGCGCCCTGTAATGTTGGGCATGCTGGGGGTGGCGTATGAAAAGCAAGGAAAGAAAGCCGAAGTAGATAAGCTGTTGGCAGAACTGCAATCGGCACCAGGTAATAATGATAAGCTATATGCTGTTGCCATGATCAAAGCCAGCCGCGGTCAAATAGGTGAAGCCTTCGAAATTTTCGACAAACTGGTGAAAGAAAAATATGGGCTCCTTGTGTATATGAAAGTGCAAAGAGAGTTTTACCCTTTCAATAAAGACCCCCGGTATTATAAATTATTACAAACCATAGGCTTTGAATAGTGATCTTTAAAAAGAAAATCGTTTGTTATTCTGAAAATTATTGGACGGCCGGCTTCAACCGAAATCGCTACCAGTTCCATCTTATTCAATAACAGGCGCTGCCATCCTCGTAGTCTCCGGTTGTTGATCCTGGCGGGTTTTAATCATTTTATTTACCCGGTATACCATCCAAATGCTTATACAGGATAATCCAACGATAACATAACCAAGCGTATTATAATGCTCCAGAGGTGCATACTTATTTTCCTGAACAACGATCATGCCTCCGATAGCGGCTGCGAAGCCACCGGCAATTTGCTGCAGCGATGAATTGATGCTCATAAAGGCTCCACGATCCTGCATTTGGGGCAAAGCGGATGTAAGCGCCATGGCTGGTACCATACGGCTCATGATCCCCATCATAAAAAGAACATTCATCACTAACACCAGTAAAAACGGCACAGGAGTAAGATTGGTATAAACAATAACCATTATCATCATCCACAACGAGGCGATCGCAAACATTTTAAACTTATCGATGCGGTCGCTCAGCCTGCCAATTAAAGGCATTACTATCAAGGAACCAATGCCGGATACCATGAACAACATTGGGAGTTGATGCGGCGTAACATTCAGGTTGTTAATGGCGAAAGCGCTGCCCCAGGGCATCATCATAAAACCGCCTAACGAAAGCAGGGCGGTGGCTAAAAAGCCGATCCGGTAGTTGCGTTTTGATATAGTTTGCGCAAGGTGTTTAAAGGCGCTGTGTTCTGTTTGTACGGCCAGGTGCTGATTGATTGGACGCAGCTTTGCAACAATCACTATCCACACAAGCGAAGCCATGCCAACAATCATAAAAAACGGCGATTGCCATCCCCATTGATTGGCCAGGTATAAGCTCACCGGAATGCCCAACACCTGGCTTGCCCCAAAACCCATTTGCATAAACCCCATTACACGGCCGCGTTGTTCTATTAAAAACAAGTCTGCTACAATAGCCATGGAGATTGAACCGATAACCCCGCCAAATAACCCGGTAACAATGCGGGCTGCAATGAGCATAGGGTAAGAGGTAGTAATGGCACAAAAAAAGGTGCCGCCTATAAACCCTACGTAGAAGAATAGCAATAACTTTTTCCTGTCGAACCTATCCGCAAAGCCTGCAGTTAGCAGGCCTGAAATACCGGCGCTAAACGCATAGCTTGATACAGCGAGCCCAAACTGCGAGGTTTTCAAGCTCATCGATTTCATTAGCAAATCGCCCAGTGGAGACATTACCATAAAATCAAGTACAACAGTAAACTGCGTAAACGCAAGAATAGCTATAACAAACACTTCGTAAGATGAAAATTTCTTTGTGGGTTGTTTATTCTTTTCCATTTTATTTTTATTGAATGGATTCTTAATCCGGCAGCTCTTCGCAGTGATAGCCGGCCTTATTTATTGTTTTGATTATTTCAAGCGGGTCTCCGGATGTAGTCTCTATCCTGAGGATTTTATCCGCGTCTTTTCTATCCACATTCCACTTGATTACAGGCTCATAGTCAGATAAAAAGGGCCCTATTATTTTCAGGTCTTTTTTAAACCTGATATTGGTTTTAAAGACTAAAATAGTAAGTGTTTTCATTTGAGATTTTTTGAAATGAGTTTATGATAACCGGATTACATGATATTTTCACTCAGTTGCACCAGGTTTCATTTTTTATGCCGCTAATGTATACCTGCTTCACATTGCTTAAAAACTGCTTTAGGCGACTACACCAAAAACAGCGGTAAACAACAGGATTTTGAAGGTTGAAAAAATTTGTGCCAACATTTACTGCTAAGGCTTCAACGCCTTTAAAACCAATTCGAAAGTTTCCTTCATTATTTTGTCGGTCAGCACAAATTTTCTGCCACCCAGGCTTTTGCCGGTCATATGAAATTTCACAAGGTTATAAAGCGGGGCGAATGCAATGGACCAATAAACTTCCACCGATACCTTCACCAGCTCTTTGCGTTTAATAGCGTTTGATACAAACTCACCCATGGCCGTTTTAAATTTATCCCCCATCATTTCGTTCAATTTATCACTATAGGGTGAATGCCGCAACTGTTCTAAAAAATGCATTTGATCCGGATACTTCATACAATATTTCATACGGTTTATCCATTGCACCCTCAGGCCTTCGCTAAAATTCATAGCAGGCGAAAAGTTTTTCAGTGTAATGTCCGTCATCTTTTCGCCGGCTTCTTTTACAAGTTGCAAAACAAGGTCTTCCTTATCCTTGAAGTATATATAAATGGTTGCAGGCGACACACCGGCGGCTTTTGCCAGCTTCTGCATACTGAATCCGTTTAGGCCTTGCTCCACTATTATTTGCAACGCTTTATCGCGAATGCTTCTTTCTTTATTTTCGTCTCTTGTACGCATCGGTATGACAAATATAAATGAATGTTCGTTCATTTAAGAAAAATTGAAATGGCCTTAAAAAGTAATCAGTAATTTGCGATGAATAAATCAATGTTGTTTAGTTTAGGATCGGCGTTTTCTTGCTCCTTATTGCTGAAAACGTACAAGTGAGTGACACAACAATGTAAAATTGAAAAACAAGTGCTTGTAACCAAATAAGTTTCTTAACTAATTCTAATTTGCCAAGTCAACGTTTTAAATTCTTTGTTGACCAGCAGATATTTTTCATGGCGGCATCGTTGTGTCACTCCCTTGTACTGTATTTTTTTATGGCAACATTTCCGTCCGGTAATAAGATTATTGAAATCCTGAACTACATTTTCTAAACATGTCAAAGTAGAACTAAACGACATGGATAAATAAATAATTAAAGAAATGAAGAGCGCAAACATATCAACTTTTCTGTGGTTACTATTGATAATCTCGTTATCTGGCTGTAGTATCCTGAAACCAGGCAAAACGAGGAACGAATTTGTGAAGGGAGCCGATATCGGCTGGTTGCAACAGATGGAAGCAACGGGATACAAATTTTATAATGATAGTGGCAAGGAAGAGGACTGTTTCAAAATTTTAAAGGATCATGGCATAAATACTATCCGCCTTAGAGTGTGGGTAAAGCCTTCCGATAACAGGGCAAGCGGCCATAACAGCAAAGCAGAAATAGTTGCTATGGCGGTTAGAGCCCAACAATGGGGAATGAGGGTCATGATTAATTTCCATTACAGCGACAGCTGGGCAGATCCGGGAAAGCAGAAAAAGCCGGCTGCCTGGGAAGGACATGACTTTCCAGCGCTATTGCAAGATGTTTATGATCATACCCACGATGTAATGAGCGCCTTGAAGAAAGCTGGTGTAACGCCGGCATGGGTGCAGGTAGGGAACGAAATTCCGGGAGGCATGATTTATCCTGAAGGGAGCGTGACTAACTGGCCCCAGTTGGCACAGCTTATCAATAAAGGATATGATGCCATCAAAGCTGTGAGCCCTCGTTCAAAAGTTATTCTTCACCTGGATCAGGGAAATAACAGTCAACGGTTCATTACCTGGTTCGACAATGCTAAGGCACACGGAGCCAAATATGATGTTATCGGCTTGTCATATTATCCATATTGGCTAAAAGGAAAACCAGATTATATGCTTTCCATTGATGATCTTGGCAAAAACATGAATGATATGGCAGCAAGATATGAGAAGGAGGTGATGGTGGTAGAAGTAGGTGGAGAAGACACCAAACCACAAAACACTTACGACATGCTGGTAGCTGTGATACAGAAGGTAAAAGACGTTCCGGAAGAAAAAGGGTTGGGCGTAATTTACTGGGAACCCCAGGGTGCAAGGAGCTGGAGTAAATATCCTTTAAGCGCCTGGGGCGAGGATGGCAGGCCTACCAAAGCGTTGAAAGCATTCCTTAAATAACCCCGGAGATTTACTTGGCGACTTAATACGCTTAAATTGAAAGAGGTTTCGCCAGCCATCCTGATAATTTGTAGTGTCGCTTTACAACAATCAGGTTCTATTCTTTTTCATAGAGATCAAAATGATATTTTCTGCCTGGGTATCTTCCTCAAATTTCAATACGACAAAATTCGTCTGGAAAGGTTAGCAACCCTGTAAAGCCACCGGGATTTTATTTGTCTCCCTCCAATGCCTGTGTCCCACCAACTTAACAGCAAATTAATTCTCCTGATAAAATGCCACGAATGCACGAATAAAAACGAATAAGTCTGTATTAATTCGTGCATTCGTGGCAAAAAAAATTAAGCGGCTACCCGCCTTTGTTTTTATTTCAAATTCTTTCATGTTGCCTTTATCTTTTAGGATACTGACTTGTTCAATTTCGTTCACAAATAGTTTAGCCGGCTTTTATTTCCTTAGCGATTGAAATATTTTGTTTCAAGATTATTTATTCTAGCAAAAAAACATTTCTTTTATAGATTAATGAAACATACACAATGACAACGCTCTCCCAAATACTAACCCATAAAATAATAGCCATTATACGCGGTGCTGAACCATCGGATGTTTTGGAAATTGCAAATGCTTTGTATGAAGGCGGCATCAGGTGTATGGAAATTACCCTAAACTCGCCGCAAGCATTGCAGGTTATTGAAAATATTGCTACTGAAATGGAGGGCCGCATTCTGGTAGGTGCAGGAACCGTGCTGGATCCGTCTGGCGCCACAGCCGCTATTGCTGCCGGTGCAAAGTTTATTGTCTCTCCTATCACAGATATTGACACTATTCACCAAACAAAAGATTTAAGCGCAGTAAGCATTCCGGGTGCCTTTACCCCCACTGAAATATATACGGCGTATACTGGTGGGGGAGATATAATAAAGGTTTTTCCCGGATCGTCGGGGCCGGGTTTTATTAAAGAAATACGAGGTCCCTTACCTCATATACCTTTGATGCCAACAGGCGGTGTCACCTTACAAAACCTTTCTGGATTTAAGCAGGCTGGTGCTGTAGCATTTGGTATTGGAAAGGCGTTAGTAGATACCAGTCACACCATCGATGAAATTTATTTGCAGAAAATTATTGAAAATGCCCGGGGGTTCATGAGGGCGGCAAACACTATGTAAAATAGATATTATGAAGATCACCGCTTACCAATTATTTCAGGTGCCGCCCCGTTGGCTGTTTTTAAAAATAGCTACGGATGAAGGTATCATAGGGTGGGGCGAACCCATTGTTGAAGGCAAGGCGGCCACTGTAAAAACAGCAGTTGACGAAATGATGGAATACCTGGTGGGCAAGGATCCTATGGATATTGAAGACCATTGGAATGTGTTATATCGTAGTGGATTTTATCGGGGTGGCCCTATTTTAATGAGTGCTATTTCAGGTATTGACCAGGCGTTATGGGATATAAAGGGAAAATATTATAACGCACCAATATACCAGTTGATTGGTGGTAAGGCGAGGGATAAAATGCGTGTATACTCGTGGATAGCAGGTGACCGCCCGGCGGATGTAGGCAGTGAAGCCCGGAAGGCCGTGGACAATGGGTTTACGGCGTTAAAAATGAATGCCACTGAAGAATTGCAATACATAGATTCATTTGAAAAAATTACCCGTGCGCTGGAACGGGTGGCAACGGTAAGAGAGGCAGTAGGGTCATCGGTTGGTATCGGTATAGACTTTCATGGCCGTGTACACAAGCCTATGGCAAAGGTGTTGGCAAAAGAACTTGAAGCGTATCACCCGATGTTTATTGAAGAGCCCGTGCTACCCGAAAACAATGAAGCTTTGAGAGAAATCGCACTACATACATCTATACCCATTGCTACCGGTGAAAGAATGTTTAGCCGATGGCAATTTAAAAAATTACTGACCGATGGGTATGTTGATATTATTCAGCCTGATCTGTCTCATGCAGGGGGAATTACCGAATGCAAAAAGATTATTTCTATGGCCGAAGCATTCGACGTGGCGGCAGCCCCTCATTGCCCGTTGGGCCCCATTGCACTTGCTGCCTGTTTGCAGGTGGATGCTACCTGCCACAATGTTTTTATACAGGAGCAAAGCTTAAAAATTCATTATAACCAGGGAAGTGATCTATTGGATTACCTGGCAGACAAATCCGTTTTTGAATATAAGGATGGCTTCGTGAAGATTCCTGATGGGCCCGGCCTTGGAATAGAAATAAATGAAGACTATGTAAAGAAAATGGCAGAAACAGGCCACAATTGGAGAAACCCTTTGTGGCGGCATGAGGATGGCAGTGTAGCAGAATGGTAATAATACGGCAGGCTTCATATAAATGGAGGTAATATCAACCCTTGCTAATAATCACTTTCTATGACTAAAACGGGCAGTGCGGATCAACCCACAAAGGTACGGTTCACTATTCTTGCGGCAGTATTTATGAATGTTGTCGTCAACTATATGGACCGCAGCAATATCTCAGTTGCCGCACCTTTCATCAGCGACGAGTTTAAATTAAACTCGGTACAATTGGGTCTTATCTTTTCTGCCTTTGCCTGGACCTATGCGGCACTGCAAATTCCGGGTGGAATTTTAGCAGATCGTTTTGGACCACGTATAATGTACACCGTTATCTTAACTATGTGGTCCATTGTAACGCTCCTGCAGGGATTTGCAAAAGGATTCGCCAGCTTATTCGGGCTGCGTATGGCTGTAGGGATATTTGAGGCGCCTTCTTATCCCACCAATAACCGTATTGTCACTACCTGGTTTCCCGAAAATGAAAGAGCTTCGGCGATTGCAATGTATACATCAGGCCAGTATATCGGCCTGGCTTTTTTAGCACCGGCACTCACAGCTCTTGAACACTATGCCGGCTGGAAAGGCCTGTTCATTATCACGGGCCTGGTAGGTATTGTATGGGGAATCATTTGGTATTTTATTTATCGTGACCCTGCCGAACATATCAGGGCAAACAAGGCAGAATTAGATTACATTGAAAAAGGCGGCGGCTTGATCAACAAAAAAAAGGCGGCTGATAAAAAGGATGTCCGGCAATTTAAATGGAGCGATTTGCGAGAAGCATTTATTCATAAAAAGCTTTGGGGCATTTATCTCGGACAGTTTGCTTTAGGAGGTACTTTGTGGTTTTTTCTCACATGGTTTCCTACTTATCTTGTGAAATACCGCGGGTTAAGTTTTCTGCAATCAGGTTTTTTAACGGCTGCGCCTTTCCTGGCCGCTTTTGCAGGGTTGCTTTTATCTGGCTTTCTTTCCGATTACATGGTCCGTAAAAAAGTTCCGTTGGATTTTGCCCGTAAAGCGCCTGTTATTGCAGGGTTGTTATTATCTATGTCTATTATTGGAGCAAATTATGTAGACAGTCCGGCGCTGATTATTTTTTTTATGTGTGTTGCTTTTTTTGGCAATGGCTTCGCTTCCATTACGTGGATCTTTGTTTCTACACTGGCGCCAAAACACCTTATTGGACTAACCGGTGGCGTGTTTAATTTTATTGGTAACCTGTCTGGTATTATTGTTCCCATTGCAATTGGCTACCTGGCACGTGGAGGGCATTTTGCGCCGGCGCTTATCTTTATTGCTTGCCTCGGCTTAGCAGGTGCATTGTCTTATATATTCCTGGTGGGCAAAATAGAGCGCATTGAGATAGAAGGTAAATCGTAAAGTGTTTGCCAGCCATGTTATTTTTTATTTTTAAAATGTTTATTCATGAAATTTTTCTTCAGTGGAGATTGGGGAACGTCCACTTTTAGATTGAGATTGGTGGATGTAGCAACTGGAACCGTATTAACAGAAATAAAAACCAGTTATGGTATTGCAACTGCTTTTGAATGCTGGCAACAACCCAGGCAGCATGAAAAAAACAGGATGGTATTTTATCAAAACTATCTTTTAGAGCAGGTAAATAAAATTACCGATGCATTCAAAAATGCTTTTGAGGAGGCACCCATTGTTATATCCGGAATGGCATCTTCCAGTATTGGTATGTACGAACTGCCCTACAAAGAATTGCCCTTTATGTGTAATGGCGCCGACCTGGTTACGCATACAATAATGCCCGAACAAGAGCAGCGGCGTAAAATAATAATCATCTCGGGCGTTCGGTCGGCAGTGGATGTAATGAGAGGTGAAGAAACCATATTAGTGGGATGCAATGTGCCAGTCAACGATATGGAACAACTCTTTGTTTTTCCCGGAACGCATTCCAAACATTTAATATTAAAAAATGGCCTGGTGCAAAACATTAGCACCTATATGACGGGGGAGCTTTTTGATCTGCTTTCCAACAAAAGTATTCTATCTTCCTCCATCAAAAAAAGCGATGTTGAACAAAAGGATGTTGATCCCTATTTTATTGATGGCGTAATTAAAGGGTCCGCATCAAACCTCCTGAACAGCATTTTTCATGTGCGAACAAACCAGCTATTTGAAAAGGCGACGCCAGCAGAAAATTATCATTATCTCAGTGGTTTATTGATTGGGCATGAGCTGAAAGATTTAATAAAAAGCAAAACTTTCGCAATTATACTTGTCTGCAGCGAGGCGTTGAAAGAAAGCTATATGCAGGCATTTAACGTGCTGGGATTAAGTAATCATCTCCATTATAAAAATGCAGATGATGCTTTGATCAAAGGGCAGTATAACATCCTGGATCTGGCCGGATTTTTTATATAGATTGTTTAAAGGCATCTGTATAAATGTTTTTTATCCGTAAGATTTGGCTGATTGAATTCAATAAATCATTCGTAAAATAATAAAGATGAAACAACTTCAATGGATATGCCTTTTAGTTATAGGAATACATTTTTTGAGTTGTAAAAGCAGGTCGGGAAAAGCAAACACAACTCAGCATGCATCTCAATTAAAAATAGAGATCATCGATCCGGAAGCAATGGTAATACTGGATACTTCTGCAAGGATAGAAGTGATTGCGAGCGGCTTTAAATGGACCGAAGGTCCCTTATACATCAGGGAAGGGGCATATTTACTTTTCTCTGACATTCCCGATAATAAGATTTGCAAGTGGAAAGAAGGGGAGGGTGTAACTACTTACTTAATGCCCTCAGGCAACACCGGACCTGTGAAAAAAATAAGGGAGCCGGGGTCCAACGGGCTTTTATTGCATCCCGATGGGCAATTGGTTTTGTGCCAGCATGGAGACAGACGGATGGCAAAGATGACTTCCCCATTGAATGCTCCAATGCCGCAATTTATTACCCTGGCAGATCGCTATAACGGCAAACGGCTCAATAGTCCCAATGATGCGGTCTTTCATACCAATGGTGATTTATATTTTACAGATCCTCCTTATGGCCTTGATGAGGGGATAAATGATCCTATAAAAGAACTGGACTTTCAGGGTGTGTATCGCTTGAAACCAAATGGCCAGTTAGACCTTGTGACTAAAGAACTGAAATATCCAAATGGTATTGCGCTTTCGCCGGATGGGAAATTTTTGTATGTGGCCAGTTCGGATGGTGCTAATTTTATATGGATGCAATATGAACTGGATGCGAACGGCTTACCGAAAAACCAACGTATTTTTTATGAAGCACATGCTTATGAGGGTAAGAACGTGGGCGCTCCCGACGGGATGAAGATCAATAAAAAAGGATACATCTTTGCTTCAGGTCCGGAAGGAATATGGTTGTTTAATCCCGGAGGAAAATTGATCGCAAAATTACACACCGGGCAACTAACTTCTAATTGCGCATTCTCTTCTGACGAGAAGGTATTATTTATGACCTGCGACGATTATGTTATGCGGCTTATGTTGAAGAAATGAAATCAGGGACAGTACTAGTGTTATGTTAAGTGTAAAGTGATTCGTGAATAGTGAATGGTCAATCGTGAATTATTGACCATTCACAATTGACCATTCACGTTTAACATAACACTAATAATCACGAAGCATTCAGGAAATTCGGAAATGTCAATCAAGATTTAATTCTTTAAAAGAATAAATAATTAAAAAAATGGAATACAGACAATTAGGCTACTCAGGATTACGGGTGCCGGTTTTAAGTTTCGGTACGGCAACCTTTGCTCCGTGGCCGGTGTCTTCACCGAACACAGCCTGTAGCGTACTCTCCCAAAACCAGGTGCAAAGAATTTTTCGGAGTAAATTATGTTACAAATAAAAAATGGACTTCAAAGACTTTAAGAGAAGTATTCTGACTTGAAGTCGTAATCGATGACACCGACCACGGAAGCAGATGGCCAACGAATAGCTACAGTTGGTGGTAGTACTTCTACAACAACCACATTAAATCCAAAGCAAGAATTACAAAAATATGGTTTATGGAAAGAAAAAAAGAAACGATAATATTAACTATAATAGTTTTTCTTACCGGCATTTGTTCTGCGCAAAAAAATGATATTGCTACTTATGATTCTACAGGTTTAATAGAAGAATTCAAGCCTTCAAAATTTGTAGTTTATAAAACTGTTAAGAACATTGATACATCTTATACTAGTTTTCGAAAATTATATGATGAATCTTATTGTATTGCAAATCCACATCAAAAATTTAATGAAACAGATCTTCGAAAGGCACATTATTGTAATCATAGATTAACACTATATGGATCAAGTGTTACTGATAATAATATAAAAGTTATTTTATATGAAGAAGACCATGGTGGAGGACCAGGAAAAACATGCGCTATTTATAAAGTGAAAAATGGTAAAGTGATTTCATTAGTATCTTTTTTTTTAAACCCTAAAACAAAAACTATTAGTGAAATAAAATTTGCAATCAATCATAAGAAGTATACTATTGTGGAGACCGCACCCTAGTGCAGGAGTGTAGGTTAATCAAATAATAAATAGTCAGGCGCAGGACCCCATCGGTGCAAGCGTCTCGCTTGTGCCAGACATTAAAAAGAGCTAAGCAGGTTAACGCAACCTGCTCCCGTGGTCAGTGTCCCCACCGCACACAGCCTTTAGCTTACACTTCAATATTCAGAATACAAATAATACTTCCCGCAATGTATTATCTTACAACTAAAGCAGCCGCATTGGCTTTATGCAATGATCCTGCAGTGTATCAAATTTCTTCTGCGATCTTTTATGAACAATGGGTGGATGAGTTTGAAATACTGACACATTTCAAAAAGTACTTTAAACGGAAGGTTGTGTTCGGTGGAGACAACGACTACGGAAGCGAAGAGTTTAAAGAAGGCATAAAGACAACACCCTCATCACCAACTGGGAGGTGCCCAGTATAATCCAGTTACAAAATAATAAAAATGAAGTATAATTTAGAATTCTGGAGGAAATGCTCAAATTTTGCAGGCCTTCTGTGTTTATTGGTATTTATTTTGCTAAGCTTTTTCAAAGAAGAAATCCGGAAATTTTTTGTTCCTATTTATATATGTGGTATTATCGGCGTTATATTTTTTTTAATCTGTGAACTTATGAAATTCATTATTAAAAGAAAAAAAATGATTAATGATTTATGAAAGAGATTTTTGCTCCCGTGGTCGTTGCCCCCACAGAACACATCCTTTAGCTTACACTTCAATATTCAGTATACAAATTGCTTCCCAGAAAAAATTATCTTACAACTAATGCAACCGTATTGGCTTTTATGCAATTGTCCTGCGGAGTATCAATTTTCTTCTGCGATATCTCTTCCGACGAACAGGTATTGTTTATGACCTGCGATGATCATGTTATGCGGGTAATGTTGACGAAATAAAATAAAAGTAGGCCGTAATACTTTTTATAATTAGTACGCTTTCTGTAAATTCGGAAATGCTAATCACAATTATCATTCTCAAATCAATTAATAATCGAAAAAATGGAATACAGACAATTAGGTAATTCAGGGTTGCGGGTGCCGGTTTTAAGTTTCGGTACGGCAACCTTTGGTGGCGGTAGTGACTTTTTTAAAGCTTGGGGAAGTACACAAGTAGATGAGGCAAGGCGCCTGGTAAATCTCTGTGTTGATGCAGGCGTTAATTTGTTTGATACCGCCAATGTTTATTCCCGCGGTGTTGCTGAAGAGATCCTTGGGCAGGCCATTGCAGGGTTAAGGCAAAGCGTATTGATTTCAACAAAAGCAACCTTTCCCATGTCGGATGAAATAAATGATTTCGGTTCTTCCCGTTTCAATTTAGTAAAGGCTTGCGAAGATAGTCTCAGGCGTTTGGGCACAGACCATATCGACATTTATCATATGCATGGTTTTGATGCCAATACACCGGTAGAAGAAACACTCAATGCTTTAGATAACCTGGTGCAAAGCGGTAAGGTGCGTTACATCGCTTGTTCCAATTTTTCCGGCTGGCACCTGATGAAATCATTGTCTGTTTCAGAGCTTTATGGTTGGTCAAAATACATTGCTCAACAATGTTATTATTCTTTGCTCAACCGTGACTTTGAATGGGAATTAATGCCGCTGGGAATCGATCAGAAAATAGGAACGATTGTTTGGAGCCCTTTGGCGAGTGGTAAATTAAGTGGCAAGTATAGAAGGGGCACCCCTGCTCCAATTGATGCAAGAGTAGTCCAGGGCGGTAGCCCCGTACTAAGTACTTCCGCCGATGACGAAAGGCTTCATAGCATCGTTGATGTGTTAGATGAAGTGGCGGAGGAAACAGGCAAAACCATTGCGCAAATTTCATTGAACTGGCTCTTACAACGGCCAACTGTTGCAAACATTATCATTGGTGCCAGAAATGAAGAACAACTAAAACAGAATCTTGATGCGGTAGGATGGAACCTTACAATGGAGCAAGTGAAAAAACTTGACGATGCAAGCGAAATTCTTCCAGCCTATCCCTATTGGCATCAACGCCAGTTTCCAATGTTGAACGCAGCACCTAAATTATATGTAAACAGCTAATACATTTCGTTCAGAGATTAGAAGTTCCATGACAACAATCAGTTTACCTTGCTGCGAAATTTTAATAAAGCCCATGGTGATTGAATGGTGAAATACCTAACCTACTTTACGGGCGCTAAAAATAATAAGATAAAAAATGAAGAAAATACGTCGATGTTTACTGCTATTGCAATTACTCGCATTGTTTGCAAACGTGTGGGCGCAAAACACACCTGCGCCTAATAAACTCATTGAGTTTGTATTAACACCCAATGCAAAGGACTGGAATTACAAAGTGAATGAACAGACATCCATACAAGTAAGTGTTTTGAAATTTGGTGTGCCAATGGATGATGTTTCTGTCAGCTATGAAACAGGGCCTGAAATGCTGCCAGCTGATAAAAAAGGAACCGCGGTATTTAAGAATGGCCAGGGTAAAATCGAAATCGGTACCAGTAAACAACCCGGTTTCCGTCAACTGCTGGTAAAGACAGAATATAAGGGCAGAACGTATAGTGATATGATTAAAGTAGC
>JBDSAA010000079.1:0-193304 GCA_039922375.1 Ferruginibacter sp. | reverse complement strand
GTCTTTTCGAATAAAAAAGGTTCAAGAGCCTTGTTCTCTAAATTGTAAATTGAAATATCTCCTTCATTGACAGAATAGGAAGTTGCGGTTAAAATTTGAGATTGTTTTTTTTGAGCTTTATTAAAAGTAGATTCAAGATTATTACATTCAATAACCATGTCAAAATCGATATGTACTACTTTAATTATCTGCATTATGACCAGAATGAAGTGTATCCGCTAGTTAAAAGACGAGTGTTCATTTCTTTAAGTTTGGCATTTGACTTCTTATAATCAGCAGTTAAAACTCTTTCTAAATTCCTCAATACCGAACCTGTTTTTGTTTCATCACCTTCAATCCTTGATAAAATTTTCATACTAGTCATTTCGTCTAATGCATTCGTCAACCAATTCCCATCAACCTGATTTAAACCGGCGTAGTAGCAGTAGATTAAAAATTCGTCTCTAACTCTATAAGCAATTTTGAAAGGCGTGCCTTCAAGCTCAGTATTAATATTTATGAGGAAATCAATTACCATTTTGCTTTCGGCAAATTCACTTACAACTTCAGCACCTGAAGTATACTCACCTAAAACTTCATTAGATGTAATAAATGTTTCAGGGTAACTCCAATCATTCTTTGAATTGTCCAAACCAGTGGTCAAGTCAACATTATTCATTTCAAACGTCATTGCTCTATCAAGTACCTTTCGGCTAAATGAATGTGTGGTTTCATCCATGTTCACAGTTCCGATTACTACTAGATTGCTCGGAATGCTTATTCCATCATTGAAGATGGGATTATCATTTAGTTCCAAGTCCTTCAAAAGTTGGGTATAAAGTCCTTGATTCTCAAAACTTACTTTTGAGATTAAAAAGTCTGTAACAAGTTTTTCGTTTTGAACTTGTCTTGACTCAATAATGCTTAGATACTCAGCAAAGTATTGTTCTACAGGAGCTAAATTCATTTCATCCAGGCAAAGGAAGAATGGCACATCTGTATTTTTCCATGCTTTGGCTATGAACTGTAGAAAGCAAGTAGTTATATATTTTTCACCGTTGATCCTGCTTACATATCCCATAAGCTCAGAGGAATCATGCCAATTTGGGCGGACTGGAATTAATTCAAAGTTGCCTGGCTTCTTCTGGTCTTTTCTTAACTGTTCTTTATCACAAGTCTTAAAGGCTAACGTTCTTACTAATCTTGATTTTCCTGTTCCTGATATTCCTGCTAGAAGAATAAAAGGTTTGGTTTTTATGGCTGTTATGATATTCATATCACTTTGATTGATAGGCTTTGGTTTAGTAATCGATTTAATTAGAGTTGGTTTGGCTTTGCTACCATTAAAATTCAATCGACAATTCTCGAGTATTTGAGAAATTGTTTCATCTTCTGTCAATTGTTTTAATTGATTTATATTTTTTATTCGATTTTGAGCACTATCTAAACCAATTCGAGAGCCATTTAAATATGTTGTTTCACTACTACCTAAACTTTGCCATTGCCAATCATTGGGTATTTCTAAATTCTTAATTATTTCTAATCGAATGAATTTGTTCCATTTTCCGCTTACTGTAAAGTCCTTTCCCAAATCACTAAAAATTGTTGTGTCCCCTTTTTCTCTAGTTGGTATGTCAATCTTATTTAATTGGGAAAGCAATACCCATTTATTTGTTCTATTTACAACGAATACAAAATCACCAATGATTAGATTTTTAAATTTTGTTTCATTCCAGTAAAAATATTTGGAATCATTACTAAAAAGTTCTTTAGCATTTGATGATGCAGTACTTTTTACTTCGTATATCATTACTTGTTCAGTCATAATTCATTGTATTTTGTCGCATTTCCCTTTGACTTTTCAATCGGATATTTTTCAGCGTTTCGTTTAATTTTTTCAAGAACAATTTCTTTTACATCAAGATTGTATTTCTCAGCAAGCAAAAAGGCAAAAGCAAAAACATCAGCTAATTCTTCTTTTATTCTTTCCTTATTGGCTTCATCTGGATTTTTCCAAAGAAATAACTCTAATAATTCACCTGCTTCAACATTAATAGCAAGGGCTAAGTCTTTAGGATTGTGAAACTGCTCCCAATCTCTTTCATTTCTGAATTTCAAAAGTGCTTGAATTATTTCTTCAGTTTCCTTCATTATTTATTGGGTTTATGCATTGTCAATGCTAACTTATATTCTTCATCATATGGCAATTGCAATTGTGAAAGCATATCAGGAATTGCTAATACCCAGCTAACATAATAATATGCTAGTATGTGATAACCTGAAAAAGTCTTTCCTGAAATTGAACTTATCCTATAATCGTCTTTGTCTGGTCTGTAACCCTGCGTTCCTTGCATGGCTATTTCAAAAGCAATTTTTTTTATTTCTTCTTTTGATTTTCCTTCAAAGAATTGCAATGCGTCCACCATGAACATCACAACAGCCATATTTGTCCCTATGTTTTGTTGTGCCTTTTGGAATTTATCCATTTCCCTTTGTTTATAAGGGTCTTTGGATTCTAAGTCGTATGGGTCTTTTTCAATTGAAGTGAGAAGATTGTCTATATCAGTTCGTTTTGTCCTATAGTCATTTTCATTAATCAGTTCAAAATTCTTGTCGAGTTTTAAATCTTCTGCCCAATGCAAAACCATTTCATACTCCTCGGCAGGTTCTTTATCGTCTCTGTATTGTAAATACTCCTCATAAAAATCCTTAGAATGCTTAAGTTCTGTTGGTGACGCTTGAAAATCTTTTATAAAGTCAATCCCAAACAAATCTTTGAACTGCATAGCATTTACGAGGTTGTATATTTTGCTTTTAGAAAGGATATCTTTTGGTGATAGTTCAACTATTTTTTTATCGGTTACTGCCTTTAAACCTTCCTGAATTAAAGTATACAAAGAAAGAAATTGATAAGGTCTTAATTCAGAGTATTCATTAAATAGGAAGTTCTCAATAAAAAGATCAATTGGTGTATTAAAAATTTGTCTATTCATTCCATCGAAAAGACTTGAGCAATAACTGGCGATTGAATTTTCAGAAATTCCCATTTTATGAAATTTCTTAATTGTTGGTTCAAGTCCTTTTATAAATTCAGATTTATGTTCTTGGGTAGAAATAAAGAGTTGGTTTAATTCTCCTTTCCTTGCTTCGATTACAAAATCTAAATGAACCAATTCATGCATTATTAAATGCTCTACTGCTGGATAGTTCGGTTTGTACTTTACTATGTGTTTTGGTCTGTCATAATTTTCTGTAAATTCTATTTTAGCTGCTGTTGGAATTTCTGTATCCTCCACAATATCTATTTCTTTGCCACCTTCAAATTCCAGCTTGTGTCTGTATTCCCTGAATATTTTTTTGCCTTCATCCGTTTCGATAATTTTCTTTGAAATATCAAATGCCTGTCTTACAGAATTTTGATAAAGCACATCTTTGTTTTTATTGAGTTTAATAGCTTGTATAGTACTGTAAAAAGCAGCGTGCAAATCATTTTCCATTTCTGCAATCATGCCTAACGCAAAATGTGTATTTGGATATTGGTCATTAATTTTTATAGCTTCCCAAAAGTATTTCTTCGCTTCTTCCAGTTTGCCCTGCTGCATCAAATTTGCTCCAATGTTATTGATAGTGATATTATCATTGGGATTGGCAATTAAAGCCTGGTCATAATACTTCATTGCAGTGGGTACATCATTTTTGAATTTCGCAAAAATGTTTCCCATCATTAATAAAGCCCACCCATTTTTAGAATCCCATCGAAGTGAATCAATTAAACAATTGATAGCTTCTTCCTGATCTCCTTCATCAGAAAGTATTTGTCCCATAATTCGGTGGTACTCCGAATTAGTAGGATTCTTGTCAATTAAATTTTTGAGAATTGGTTTGGCTTCTGTGTACTTTCCTTTTTCGCTAAGGGCAACTGTTTTTCGGTAGTCTGCTTCCTGTGAGAGTATAGTTGGAGTGTCAATTTGTATTGTTACCCATTCATTATCTACTGTAACCTTGGGTTTGAAAGGCCCAAAGGTATAGTAGTTTTCTAATTCATTGATTATTAATGAATTACCCCCCCCAATTTTTAGTTTAGGAAATATTGTAAATAGGAAGTCGTCTATTTTATGAATGATTTGCATCTAATTAATTCTTGATTTTAGTTAACGCTTTCTTGATTCCTTGTGTGGCGAATTGGTCATCACCAACTGCTTCAATTACTTTGTCACAAAGCCAAAGAGAAATTAATTCCTCTTCAGATGCACCAAATAATTTGGCAAGTTTAACTACTTGTTCCCTGTTAAGATTTCTTTCACCTCTTTCTGCTTTGCTCATTAAGGCAGTGTCAACTTCAATATGAGCCGCAACTTGCCGGAGTAGCAAACTTTGCTTCTCTCTTGTTTCTCTAATTTTTTGTCCCAGGTAACTCAATATCCTTGGTTTTGACTTGTCATGAAGTGTCAAATGTAATTAATATTTACAGACCCGGCACCATGTGCTTGCTGATGATGATTGTCCTGTTGATGTTATAGGTGAAGATAATAACTGTTTCGTCCGCTGGGTGGTGGGTGGGCTTGGGTGCTGAGTAAAGATTTGTTGCTAAGTGTCGAACAAATGATGAAATTCGTCAGCCGGTGTGCGCAGACTGTGCGTTGGCATTTTTAGCTCTTTGCAAGGTTGGCTTTGTGTCGGAATTTTGTATGCCTTGCAATGTGCTAAAAATAGCGTGGGGGTCGGGTCGGCAAAGTCAGGATGCTTGTATATGTGTAGGATGTTGAATAGGGTGACGTATAACTTTTCACTGGTCGAATAACATGCATTATAAAATCACTTACCTTCAAATGATGGCAGAAAAACCGAAGCTAAGTCTGTTTGATTTTACCATGATCGTCGTAAGCCTTGTTATTGGCATGGGTATTTTCAGGGCGCCGGCAAATGTTGCAAAAGAATCTCCCGATACATTTTTATTTTTTGCCGCCTGGATAGCCGGGGGCATTATTGCATTGTGTGGTGCATTAACTTATGCCGAAATAGGTAGCCGCTTACCCGTCATCGGTGGTTATTACAAAATCTTTTCCTATGCTTATCATCCTTCCATTGCGTTTGGCATCAACTGTATTATTTTGGTATCTAATGCCGCCTCGCTTGCAGCAGTAGCGCTTGTCGGTGGCGAATACATAACCGCTGTTTTTAATCTCTCAATGAAGGATCCTGGATTTTTAAAAGTGGCCGCCAATGCTGCATTCATTCAATCCATACAGATCAGTATTGCTATTACAGCCATTGCCATTTTTTATGGTGTAAACCTGCTGGGATTAAAAATGAGCGCAAAAACCCAGAATATCCTCATGGTCATAAAGATCATACTCATCCTGTTACTAATTGCGCCTATATTTTTTGCCGGCGATAAAGTTGTTCCTGCCAGCGTAACGCATGTAAGCCCAACTATTAAAGAATATATAAAGGCTTTTGGTATTGGGCTGGTGGCCGTTAGCTTTACGTATGGCGGATATCAGCAAACAATAAATTTTGGCGCTGAGGTGAAATCACCGGCCAAAAATATTCCCCGGGGTATATTCTCCGGCATCTTTGTCATCATCGTTCTATACCTTACTATCAATTACGCTTACATCAAAGTGATTGGCTTCGAAGAATTAAAAGGAGCCAAAAATATAGCCGCCATCATGGCATCGAAAATATTTGGCATCAATGCGGAAAGGGTTTTATCAGGCTTTTTATTTTTAAGTGTGCTGGCCTATGTCAATGTTTTATTGATGAGCAACCCCAGGGTAATGTATGCTATGAGCGAAGACAAAATATTGCCCCCCATATTTAAAAAGACAAATGCAAGAACAGGTGTGATCACCGTTTCCCTTAGCATATTCGCAGCGCTTTGCGTGCTGATCATTTTTTGGTCAAAAGATTTTGATACCATTTTAAGCTTCACTATTTTTTTAGATTGCCTAGGAATGATTTTATCCGCTGCCACCATTTTTATTTTACGTAAAAAAACAAAACACCTGGATGGTACGGGCATTTATAAAATGAAATTGTATCCATTGCTACCAGCGATATTTATTTTGGCCTATACATTTGTGGCTATCAGCATTGCAATGGATTATAAAAACAACAAGTACGCTGCAATGACGGGCTTAAGCGTACTGGCATGTTTTATTGTACTTTATTTTGCCGGCAAATTATTCAAAAAATCAACCTGATAAAATGGACATCTCCTACATCATTAATGAACTGGCGGAAGACAGGGAAAACTATTTCAACGCTATTGCACCGCCCATTATGCAAAGCAGCAATTTTGCTTTTAAAACGGTGGATGAATTGCGCAGTGCTTTTGCCGATGAATACGCTACCTATTTATACAGTCGCGGCCTGAATCCCACTGTTGATATTCTGCGGAAAAAATTAGCGGCCTTAGACAATGCTGAAGACTGCCTTGTGTTTAACAGTGGCGCTGCCGCAATTTTTGCAGCGGTGCTGGCCAATGTAAAATCAGGTGATCATATTGTATCGGTCAATAAACCCTATACATGGGCGCAAAAAATGTTCAACGAAATTTTGCCCCGCTTTGGCGTTACTACTTCTTATATCAATGGACGTGATATTGAGAATTTTGAAAGAGCCATCTTACCAAACACCACTGTAATTTATTTAGAAAGCCCCAATAGCTGGGACTATGCTATCCAGGATTTAAAAGCTGTGGCAGAACTGGCGAAGGCTGAAAACATACTGACCATTATTGATAATAGTTATTGCACGCCTATCTATCAAAAGCCGCTTGACTTCGGCATTGACCTTACCCTACAATCAGCGACCAAATATATCGGTGGCCACAGCGATACGGTAGCCGGCGTGCTGTGCGGAAACAAATTACTGATTGAAAAGATATTTAACAGTGAGTATATGAATATCGGCAGCGGCATTTCACCTTTCAATGCATGGTTGCTTATACGTGGCTTGCGTACCCTTCCTATGCGCCTGGAGCGGATCACGCAAACAACCCAACTGGTAGTAAACTATTTAAAACAGAATGATAAAGTGGAAGAAGTAATTTTTCCTTTTGATGAAAGCTTTCCGCAGTACCAACTGGCAAAACAGCAAATGCAAGGTGCCTGTGGCCTGCTCACTTTTATCATTAAGGCCGATACAATAACCCAAGTAGAAAAATTCTGCAACAGCCTGCAACATATACTTATGGCTGTTAGCTGGGGCGGCCACGAAAGCCTTATCATCCCAAAATGTGCCGGTATTGCGGCTGCCCGTTTTGATGCTAAAAGAAAAGAGCATCGAATGATAAGATTATATGTCGGTTTAGAAGACCTGGATTACCTTGTAAAGGATCTTGAGCAGGCGTTTGCAACGATTTAACCCGTCAGTTTGAGTAAAAAAAACTACCCATTGCAAGTCGTCTAAATGAATTAGTGGTTATCTTCTTCTCATCTGCCAACAGATGACTTAAGCAAATCATTACCGTAGGTTCTTATTAATGGCAATGGCATCGGAAGGACTAGCTTGTAAATCCTACCAATTCACCGCTTTTTTTGCCTGATGTTTACCATTTAAAAAAATGAATGATTGGTTGAGCCGCTTTCCGAATGGATGTTATATTTTTGTCGCATGCGTTACATTATTTCCCTCCTTATTGGTCTTGTCATTTTTTGCAATACTGTAAGTGCCCAGGAGAAATGGGACCTCCGAAAAATTGTAGATCATGCAACTGCCAATAATATTGCCGTAAAGCAGGCAGAAGTGCAGGCTTCCATATCAGGCTTGATTTATGACCAAGGCAGGCTAAGCCGGTACCCAAGCGTTAACTTCAATGGCAATACCAGCTTTAATAACGGCCGCAACCAGGATCCCACTTCGTTTAACCTTATCACCCAGAGTTATGCAAGTGCAGGTATGCAACTACAAACCAGCGCTGATATTTTTAACTGGTTCAGCAAAAAAAATACCGTCCTTGCTAACCAGTGGGATTATGAGGCAAGCAAAGCAAACGCCGATAAACTTAAGAATGACATTGCCTTAACTGTTGCAAATAATTATCTGCAGATACTGCTCGCCAAAGAGCAGGAAAAAATTGCGCAGGTGCAATTACAACAAACGCAAGCCCAGTTGAACTATACCCGCAAACTGGTAGATGCAGGTTCACTACCAGAATTGAATGCCTCGGAGCTGGAAGCGCAGGAAGCTCGTGACAGCGCCAACTACATCAGTGCGAAAGGTAACGTAGTGCAAGCCACGCTTGTATTAAAATCCAACATGAATATCGATGCCGCCAGCCCGTTTGAAGTAGCTGTACCACCGGTTGAATTAATACCAATTGAAAAAATTGCCGATCTTCAACCCGATGCCGTATATGCACTTGCTATTAAAAATTTACCACAACAACGGGTAAATGATTTTAAATTGAAAGCTGCTAAAAAGTATGCGGAAGCAGCCAGAGGAAATATGTATCCCAGCATTTCAACCTTCGCTAATTTTGCGACCGGTTTTAACAGCAGGGCAAATGAAATCACAGGGTCGCAACAGGTCATTATACCCATTGGCAAGGTGAGTGTAAACGGTACTGACTACACGGTTTTTCCGAACCAACCGTTTACCAATTACGCTTATGGCAAAACGGCTTTTTTTAGACAGATGAATCAAAACTTCAGGCAATCGGTAGGGCTTGGACTTAGTGTACCGATCTTTAACGGTGCGCAGTTGCGTACCAACTGGCAGCGTAGCAAGTTGAATACCCTCAATATTGAATTGCAACAGGAAGGCGATAACCAAAAAATAAAACAGGATATTTACCAGGCGTACAATGCTGCAACAGTTGCTTTGGAGAAATTCCACGCCAGCGAAAAAAGTGTTGCCGCCTCTCAACGAACTTATGACTTTGCGCAAAAACGTTATACCGTGGGTATGTTGAGTACCTTTGAGTTGATCACCAATCAAAACAACCTGTTCAGGGCCAAACTGGAAAATGTATTAAACCAATTTGATTTTGTGTTTAAAATGAAAGTCCTTGAATTTTACCGTGGACAAGGATTGAAGTTGTAGAGGTGGTCTCCCCTAATCCCCTCCATAGAGGGGGACTTTTAAAGTAAAACAATTCAAACAGATGATATGAGTAAAACCGTTAAATGGATCTTAATCGGGTTGCTGATTTTAATTGCGACATTGGGTGTGCTGAAAGCTGCCGGTGTTTTTGGCAAAAAAGAAGGCACCAAGGTGACTGCTGAAAAAGTGCAGAAGCGTACCATCATTGAAATTGTGAATGCCAGCGGTAAAATATACCCGGAGATAGAAGTAAAGGTTAGTCCGGATATCAGTGGCGAGATAACTGAGCTTACCGTACAGGAAGGCGACAGTGTAAAAAAAGGCCAGGTAGTAGCCAGGATATATGCGGACATCTATAGCATCCAGGCAAACCAGGCAGCGAGTGGTGTGGCTCAAAGCCAGGCACAGGTTGCGAACTCACAGGCTGCGTTAGACGCATTGAAAGCGCAACTGGACCAGTCGCAAAAAACCTACAATATGCAAAAGCAGTTGTTTGATGACAAAGTGATCAGCCGCAATGAATTTAACCTGGCCGAGGCGAATTACAGAAGTGCGCAGGCAAATTACAATGCTGCCAAACAAGGTATCCGTGGTGGAATGGCCGCCGTTCAAAGTGCACAGGCCAACCTGGCCAAAGCAAATAAAGACCTTGGCCGTACAGCAGTAATTGCACCAATGAATGGTGTAGTGAGCCTGCTGAATGTAAAAAAAGGCGAGCGGGTAGTGGGAAGCAACCTGATGTCGGGTACCGAAATGTTGCGCATAGCGGATATGGCAAAAATTGAAATTCGGGTAGACGTTAGTGAAAGTGACATACCAAAAGTGCATTTAGGTGATAGCGCTATTGTAACAGTAGATGCCTACAGCGACCGGAAATTTAAAGGCATTGTAACCCAGATAGCCAGTAGTAACAATGGAGCTGCCGCACAAGCTGCACTTTCCAATACAAGTACGGATGTTACCAATTATAAAGTATATGTGCGCTTGCTGCCGGAAAGTTATGCAGACCTGTTGGGCAAGGGTGCTTATCCCTTCAGGCCGGGTATGAGTGCGAGTGCAGACATACAAACCAAAACACATTTTAATGTATTAAGCGTGCCGATCAATGCCGTTACCACCAGGGAAAAAAATGACAGTACGGGTAAAGATCCAAGCCTTAGTGCAGGTGAGTCCAAAGCGGCTGCTTCACCAGACGAGCTGGATGTAATTGTATTTTTATTGGATAAAGAGGGACTCGTAAAAAAGGCAACTGTAAAAACCGGTATACAGGATATCAACTACATAGAGATCACCGAAGGCTTGAAAGAAGGCCAGGAGGTAATAACAGGGCCTTACGACGTCGTAAGCAAATTATTAAAAGAAAAAGACCTGGTGAAAGTAGTAGATAAAAAAGATCTGTTTGAGAAGAAGAAAGAGTAAGGTTAATGATAAAAACACTTTTCAAAGCAACAACTTTTCTACCATTGAAAAGTTGTTGACATTTATGGCTGGTTCGTTGATGCCGGGCTATTCTCCCGCATCGCAAATATCCCTGATAACCACGCTTGCGGTAATACAACCAAATATCGCAGGCATATAAGAAACTGTACCGATGATGGATTTCTTAGGGAAAGCTTTTTCTGTAACAATCACCTTTTCCTGGTCAATTGCTTCAGGCGAAAAAACCACTTTCACGCCGGTATGTATATCCATTTCATGTAAATATTTCCGGACGTACCTGGCCAGTTTGCATTGATAGCTTTTTGAAATATCAGCCACTTGTATTTGCGAAGGATCCATTTTACCCCCTGCCCCCATCGAACTTACAACAGGTATATTATTGTCCCTGCAGGCCTTGATGAACCATACTTTTGGCGTTAGGGTGTCAATACAATCCACAGCATAATCATACTGGCCGTTTTGTATGATTTCGATTGTTCTGTCCAGTTGGATAAATTCGTTTAATACTGTTAGTTCAATAGCCGGATTGATATCCCTGAGCCTTGCTGCTATTACTTCAGCCTTTGATTGTTTTTCAGTGCTGTGCAACGCTACGATCTGGCGGTTGCAATTGCTAAGGTCTACCACATCGCCGTCTGCTATTGTCATTTTACCCACTCCGGCACGGGCAATCATTTCGGCACAGATACCGCCTACCCCACCAAGGCCAATCACAATAACATTTTTGCTGATCAGCTCGCTTGTCTTTTCATCGCCCAACATCAACTGGGTTCTGCTCATCCAATATGGAATCATGCTTATAATTTTATTAATGAAAAAACCCTTCTATACAACTTTTATTTTTGGTCCGGGCTGCGAAGCCCTGTGGTGCATCGTTGCATCGATTTCTTGGACTTTTAAAGCAATGAGGAACTTTACTTGCGTTACATCTTAATACTGATTGAACTTACTTTAGCGTCCGCACAATTTCATTCAGTTTTGCTCCGTTAGGAGCATCGTGTTTATAGTATATTCAATTTCATTTTCATTTTCTCAGGCTCCATAGGAGCCGCCTGATTTACGTCGCTCCTATGGAGCCTGAGAAAAACTTATCATTCAACACTATAAAAACGATGCTCCTGACAGCGCCAACATTTTTTGATTGAGGTTCACCGGCAATTACGCCGACAAATTTGGATGCCATTCCGTGAAGCCCACATTCTAACTATACGCATCCCTGACGGCGGTTGAAAACCTCGTCAGGGTTGCGTTGCAATTACCTGCGAAAGCATATCGTGTATAGCCAACGAAAACCTATTCGCACAACCCCCACGGCGGCTTCAGCCCCGTCGGCGGTTGATTTGGGTACTCCTTTTACAGTCAAAAATTTACCTGTTAAAAATGACAGGCTTATGATTTTTTCAGTTGGTATTAGCGAAACATAAGCCTTGCTTATTTGAGTACTCATATACCTCATGGTGTACCCGAATTGAGCTTAGCTCCATGGGAGCTACCTCTTTGTAGTATTTTCACCCGTAGAACCTGCTCCGTAGGAGCAACCCTTTAAATTGCATCCATAAGGGGCGTACCTACGGCACGCAAGGGTTTATATCATATATTCTACAAAGAGGTAGCTCCTACGGAGCTAAGCTGCTACTGTCGTGGTTTTTACATACACGAACTACGACGTAGGCCATATCACAAATAAATCTTTGTACCAAGATTATTCGCACAACCCCAACTGCGGCTTCAGCCCCATCGGTGGTTGACTTAAGTACTCCTTTTATACAATTAAAATTTACCTGTTAAAAATGACAGACTGTTGTTACTAGCAGAAACATCAACGCCGCTTATTTGGGCACTCGTCTGATACTTTAAACGCTCTATGAGCGGCAAAATTATTGAATGAATACTTCAAAATAGGTTTTAAATTGAGCAGTAAAAACCGGCTATGGTTTATCAGCTTAAAATATTCGTTCTTACAATTTTAATAGCGGCTACTCTTACCCGTTTGCACAGCCAAACAATACAAATACTTACATCGGGCCACAAAACATCTCTACGCGGTTTAAGCGTCGTAGATGACCGCATCATTTGGGTTAGCGGTAGCAATGGAACCGTTGGCAGATCAATTGATAGCGGGCATAGTTTTAAATGGATGACGATAAAAGGTTTCGAAAAAACAGACTACAGGGACATTGAAGCATTTAATGAAACATCTGCGGTGATCATGGGCATTGCAGAGCCTGCCTATATTTTAAGGACGTCTGATGCTGGTGAAACATGGAACGTTGTTTATGAAAATAAAACGAAGGGTATGTTCCTTGATGCAATGGAATTCTGGAATGAACATAATGGAATCGTGATTGGCGACCCCATCGATGGGAAATTTTTTATTGCCCGCACATTTGATGGTGGCCTAAGCTGGAATAATATACCGCCTCAAAATTATCCCCGGGCAGACTCAGGCGAGGCATGCTTTGCCAGCAGCGGCACCAATATCCGCAAGCTCAACCGAAAGGAAGCGGTGTTTGTCAGTGGTGGTTTAACGAGTCATCTTTTTATCGAAAACGAAAAGATCGTCCTACCCATTATCCAGGGCAAAGAAACAACCGGAGCAAATTCTTTAGCAGTGAAAAATAGCCATACAATGATGGTAGTGGGTGGTGATTTCAATAATAAAGATGCGATTGAGAAAAATTGTTTTATCACAATGGATGCAGGCAAAACATGGACTGCTCCTGCATCGCCGCCAAGTGGTTACCGCAGTTGTGTAGAATGGCTTGGTAAAAAAAGATGGATCACCTGTGGCTTGAATGGTGTTGATTATAGCGAAGATGAAGCCGCTAACTGGAAATGGATAAGTAAAGAAGGTTTTCATGTATGCAGAAAAGCAAAAAAAGGAAAGGCTATTTTTTTAGCAGGCAGCAACGGAAAAATAGGTAAACTGCTGTCGCATTGATTGCCTTATTTTTTAAAGGCAAAATACACTGCTCCTAAAATAAAAACAAAGCTTACCAGGTATTTCCAGTGAAAAGGCTCCTTTAAATAAACTACCGCAAAGATTGCAAACACTATCAAGGTGATGGCTTCCTGGGTTACTTTTAATTGAAAGCCATTGATGCCATTTGTAAAGCCATAGCGGTTTGCGGGCACCATTAAACAATATTCAAAAAAAGCGATACCCCAACTGATAGCAATGGCTTTGGCAAGAGGCATGGTAGTATTTTTTAAGTGGCCATACCATGCAAACGTCATAAAAATATTGGAAAACACAAGTAAACTAATTGTTCTAAGCATATCCTTCCTTTTTCTTTTTAGTAAAATAATACAATAAAATTATAGACAACATTTTGAATTCCTTTTCTAAAATCAAGGAAGTTTTAATTGGCCGCTCTTTGGCATGATTTTGGAAAAATTATAATATAAAACTGCTACCTGTAATTTTTTTTCAATTAATATATACACCTTTAAAATATGATTTTTATATTTATAAAAAAACAGCACTATGGCATTTGAAAACTTTCCTTCTGCAGACCCAAGGCCACTAGCCTCCCCTGAACCTAAAAAATCTGACTGGCGCACTTTTTTATCCGTTGGCCTTTTAATAGCCTTGCTTGGTACATGGGGTTATATAATCTGGGATAAAAGTAAAACCCAGGAAATAATTCTGCAGAAGGAAACTCAGTATGTAGCTGTTACTTCAGAGAAAGATACACTGCAAAGCTTGCTTGACGAGGCAACGATGCGGTACGACCTTTTGAAAACCACCAATGCAAAAAAGGACAGCACCATCACCACCAAGGACCGGGAAATTACTGAAAAGAGGGCACGCATACAGGCCTTGCTTTCGAAAGCAAATGCTACCCAGGCTGAACTTGCAGAAGCCAAGCGGTTGATTGCTTCGCTTAATACAGACATACAAAACTATAAAGAACAGGTGGAAGTATTGAAGGGCCAGAACATACAACTGACCCAGGAAAAAGAAGCAGTGACACAGGAAAAAATTAAAGTAGAACAAAATCTTGATTCGGCTAAAACAGTGATCAAGGAAAAGGAAAGCCTGATCGATGTAGGTTCAACGTTACACGCATCCAATTTTAATATTACGGGTGTACAGGAAAAAAAGAGTGGGAAGGAAAAACAAACGACCACGGCCAAAAAAGTAGACAAGCTACGGATCACATTCGACCTTGATGAAAACAGGATCGCAGCTTCGGGCCCTAAAGAATTGTATGTATCAATCACAGCGCCCGATGGAAGCCCGGTAGCGGTTGAAGCCCTTGGTTCAGGCAAGTTTACAACAAGGGAAGGGGAGGATAAGTTCTTTACCCATAAGGTAGAAATAGCCTACACGCAGGGCCAGAAACAAACTGTAAGTTTCGACTGGAAACAAAATACAAACTTCGCAACTGGCAGTTATAAGATAGAAGTATTTCATAACGGATTTAAGATCGGAGAAGGAGTGAAGACCTTTAAGAAGGGTGGCTTATTTGGCTAATTTTTATTCTCAATATATAGTAGAAGCGTTTCGGTATTTCGGAACGCTTTTTTTTGTGATTATAAGATAGCACGGATGCTGGCTCTTCCAATATGAATCGTACGGGCCTCTGCCGGCTTGCGTCCATCGTATTGAATGGTCATTTCAATATTGCCAGCCAGCCGCCTGGTATATTCAAGCGTCCACAAATAATTACTGCCGGGCAATAAACCATCCAGCATGATATAGCCAACGGTAGAGTTGGGCGAGCCTCCAGGGAGGTAATTGAACTTGATGGCATTATAAGCAAACCTGGCGTTGACCGTACTACTGGAAAGCACATTGTATTTCACTTCGGTACTCAGGGTATTATTGATAGATTTTTCCAGGTAACCAATCGTATTCTTCTTCTCATTTAAATTATAGGCCACAGTTACCCTGATATTGGTTCCGTTGATGTAGCTGAGTGAAGGTTCCAATACTTTTTGCTGTACCAGGTAATTCCGGTTATCGAATTTTGGCGTTCCCAATTCATTGATTACAGAACGCAGCAAAAGGTTGGTAGTAAACTTCCTGCTCATATTCCATCTTGCCTTAAATGCAAGGTTCCGCAGCTTCCTGCTTTCCACACCGTAAGTAAGCAAAGATTTTCCATTGGTAAGGGCATGTGTCATATCCATACCCCATTTGGTTGAAGTGCGGTTGAAAAAAAATGTGTTGGTTAAAAATGAATTGAGTGTAAGCAAAGTAGTGTCCACCAGTTTTTGATTAAAAGGATTAAACCCGAAGTTGCCAGTAGCCAGGTCTTTTTTGAGTATTTGCAATGATGAAGAAGTGCTTGAGCGGCTAATTATTTTTCTGAAACCCTTTGCATTGGTAGTATTGATGATCGCTCTTGGATTAAGATCTACGCTATAATTGAACTGTACATAATTAGCCTTTACATACTGATTGGTAGGCGTATTAACCCGGATGTATTTGCGCTGATCGGCAAACAGCGCAATCTCAAATTCATTCAGTTCCTTTACCCCGTTACTGTCATAGTCGTTCCAGGTATATTCGCCCTGGCCGGCCGGCACTTCTACAAAAGTAAATTCTCTCTTCTGCTCCTGCCCCGCACCCACTTCGTATAATATGTTTCCTGTTAACAATCCCTTCCATTCGTTCACAAAATATTCCGCTCTTCCCAGCAGGCTTTCATCACTTCTTTGCCTGCTTATTTGTGGATTAAAAACCTGAAGCTTACGATAAGTAACATTCATCTTAAGCTGGTGATTTTCATTTTTCATCAGTTCAGTAAAAAAACTATAATTATCACTGCGGTCTGCTTTTACAAGATTTTTACCTGTCGGATAATGATCGTTGCGGGTAAAATAGCTAATGCCCCATTTATTCAGTTTCGATTCATCCGATTTGATGTAGGCCTGCCATACATTGAAAGCAAAGCTAAACGGAGTTAAAGTATCTTTTATTTTATTACGCTGTTGGTTATGTTCACCAGAATAATTTACCCCCAATTGAAGGTTATGGAATTTTGGCAGTAGCTTACTAACATCAATGGTTGGCCGCAGGTAAGTACCGTTTTGAAAAGGAGTACTGTTGGTAGTTATGCTGATAATATTGGTGAGCTTAAATCCCTTAACCAGGGTGTACATATCCAGCACATGGCGAAAGCCATTGAACTTGTCGCTTCGGTTATAATTGACCACATCATATTTTAACCGGTTACCGGCTTTATCATTCAGCTTAAACCCTGCATTGGTTAAATGTTCAGTGGCAGGGCCGGCATCAAAAGGCAGGCTCCAGTCACGGTTGAATTCTATATTTCGTAAACGCTCCAATGGCCTGAAACGGCTTTGCACATATTCGTAGCCGGCAGTGGTTTGCAACTCCAGCGATTTTTTGAATAGCCGGATTTTTTTTCCTTCCTTTATAAACTGCACTTTTGCTGCCACCGCATTGTCATTGGATTTATCCTTTGGCGAAAAAAGGTTGATATCATATTTGCTGGAAGCGAACTCAGCTTTTAGTCTTGTTTTCTCATTTAAAATATACTCGGCTCCAACTGTTACCAATTGTTGCTTTTTGGGGGTTACCAGTAAGATCACCGGCTGCCAGTCTCCCTGCATTTTATTATCCGGATCGGGCTGCAGCCATTTAAACACCTTGCCATTGGTAGCGTTAAACAGTTGAATATAATTTCCCTTGCCTGGCCCCAGGTAAGAAAAGGCTACATTGTACAATGTGTCCAATGCGTTTTCAGAGTAAACAAAAATGGAATCCTGCCGGTTTGAATTATAAACGATCGCTGTTTTTTTATAGAGTATTTTGCCGGTGGCAAAAGTGTCTCTTGTGGCCTCTACATAAAAGGCTGTATCAATACCATCTCCTACAGATGAAAGAAATCTTTTTTGGTTGTTATCCAGGGTTTGATTGATAGCGGAATTTTTTGCGTCCTGATTTGAAAATGCTGCAACGCTGACAAGCAATTTATTATTAAAATTAATTTCATTGTTCACATAGATATTCGAATTTAAATAGTTGCGGTCGGCATATTCAAATTCCACTTGTATGCGTTTGTCTTTTGTGATCATACGCCTGGGGGTAAACGTTAATTCGGCTGTATTGTAGTTGATCACATAATCCTGGTCTTCGCCCCGCTGCAGTAATTCTCCGTCCATAAATACTCTTTCCGTACCCGCCAGTATGGTAAAGAACAATTCGTTGTTAGCGCCCTGCAACCTGTACGGGCCCTGGTTTCCCTCCTGCGGCACCAATATATTCCTGTTAAATTTACCCTTGGCTACCGAGCCACTCAGCAATAAAGAATTGCTGATTTTTTTACTGATCTTATTGTCGGTTATAAATGAAACACCTTGTAAACGTTTGTAAAATTTGAGGAAATAATTTTTGCTTTGCCTGATATCAATGTCCCCAAAATTTATTTGCCAGCCCCGCTTTTTTACCTGTAAAAAAACCCTGTCAAAATCACGAAGGTCTTGTGTGTTGCCATCTGGCTGTATGGGAATATTATTATCAGTAACCGCCGCCGTTAGTTCAAGGCTATCGCCAATAAAACCATTCAGTTGTAAATTGAGTGAAGAGTTTAATACCGCATCCTGGCTGTTGCCAAAAGAAATGCCCCGGCCAAAACTTCCATTGTAATTAATATCGCCAAAATCAAACAACGCATTTTTTTGTTTATCAATATTCCTATAAACAAAAGGCCTTTCCAGGATAAAGTTATTGCGTATGCTATCGTAATTAAAATGGCGTGTCACGGCATTCAATTTGAAAGGAAAAACACGATAGCTTACCTGCACACTATCCAGCGAAGGTTTGCTGATCCATAATAAAGTAGCGTTCACTTCATCAATATTATATTGCGAAGCCGGTATATTCAAAATTCTGAAAGTGCCTGGAACCAGGCTAAGGCTATCAATGCCGGTAATGCCATTTGCGACAGGAATATATTTTGAATGAAGGTTAGACAGAGGCGACGGCTTTATTTGTGCCATTGATAATTGTACCAGGCCCAAAACAAACAGCAATAAATATATCCTTAACGGTTTCAAATCTTTCTTTTAAACACGATGATCAAAGTTCCACATTTTGCATGTTAAAAGCATGGTTCCATTTTGGAGCCCGGCGATTGAACTCCGATCCAGCATTGTTGCGTCGCACTCTTGTACAGTTGTGGAGATAGCAGCTTTTATTGATGCGGAGAAAATTGCATTTGATATTTTCATGGCTGAAGGCCGAAGTTAGCATTATTGTGGGCATTTGGTTTTAAGGTTGCCAACCTTTAAAAGGTTGGCAACTTTTGATGCTACGAAAAAAAGGCTCCCCATTGGTTTTCAGTAAAAGAGGGCGATGCAACTATGCTCATTGAAATACCGGTGCCCGGACAAAAAACGTTCTGGAAAGTCGGGTATGCCACAAACAAAAAACTTACTTCCAAGGCGAGTCTCTGCATAAATACTCTCCCACTTAAAATTTATTCGCAGCAGGACTAGCCGCCCAGCAAGGTTAAAAAAAATGCCACAAAACAAAAAACCTTTCCATATGCGGAAAGGTTGTAATAATATTCAAATAACAGCTTATGATTCAGTACTTAATCCTGCATGCAAATACTCCCTGTTCATCCTTGCGATATTAGCAACAGAAATACCCTTAGGGCACTCGGCCTCACAGGCGTAGGTGTTAGAACAGTTGCCAAAACTTTCCTTGTCCATTTGCGCCACCATATTCAACACACGTGACTCTCTTTCAGGAGCGCCCTGTGGTAATAATGCAAGTTGAGAAACCTTCGCACTGACGAATAGCATCGCACTACTGTTTACACAGGCGGCCACACATGCACCACAGCCAATACAGGCGGCAGCCATGAATGCATCGTCTGCATCTTTTTTATCCACAGGCAGTGAGTTGGCGTCTACCGCATTGCCGGTATTTACAGAAATATAGCCACCCGCCTGTATTATCCTGTCGAATGCGCCACGATCAACAATCAGGTCTTTTATTACGGGGAAAGCATTGCTGCGCCAAGGTTCTACCACAATGGTATCACCGTCGTTGAATGCACGCATATGCAACTGGCAGGTCGTATTATTTGTCCATGGCCCGTGCGCCCGGCCATTGATATGCATACTGCACTGTCCACAAATACCTTCGCGGCAATCATGGTCAAATGCGATCGGATCATCACCAGTTACAATCAGTTGCTCGTTCAATACATCAAACATCTCCAGGAACGACATCTCTGAAGAAATATCTTTTACCTGGTAAGTTTCTAAAGTACCGGCTGCCTGGTTATTTTTTTGACGCCAAACTTTTAACGTCAGATTCATATTGTAATGTTCCATATTATAATTGATCTATGTGAAATTATATTCTTTTATAATTGCTGTATTCAAATGGGCGCCAACCAAAATTTTTCGACAAAAAATACAACAGGCGATGCTTTGTATTTTTAAAATTCTTCTTCTTCATGTCTGGTGCAAACTTCCAGTCTTCTTTATCCACCAGTTGCTGCATCACTGCCGGATGTGTTCCTTCAAAAAGAGTAACCGAATCGATATTGGAATAATCAAATTGCGTATTGGTTTTCTCCAGTTTCCCAGCCCATTGCTCATGTTCCTTTTTGCCTGACCAATGTTGCCCAAAATCCTTATACTTTTGAAACATTGTAACAGGGTTCCTCACCCAGCCATAATGATAAATATAGGCATCGATCAATTTCACCTGTAACTTTCTTCCATCGCTCCACCTAAATCCTTGTGCATCACCAAAACTTCGTATGTTCTTATTGTTCTTTATCACCCTTATCTCTTTGCTGTACCATTTTCTGCCATCGCCAATAAAACGGTAGCTGCCATAAAAATGATGATAGTGAAACAGCAAGCCTTCTACCTGCTGATCATCTTTATACTTTTTCATCGCATCGATAATAACGCCATGGTATTTTTCGTGTACTGCTTCATCTGCCTGTATGTAAAAGAGCCAGTCAGCATCCGCTGCCGTCGCATCCAATGCTTTGTTTGTTTCTACCGCCAGCACTTTACCACCTTCTCTTAAATCTTTATCCCACACCGAAAGGATAATTTTTATTTTATCATCCGTAATATTTCCTATCAACTCATTGGTGCTATCCTCAGAATCACCTGCGCATACAACCATTTCATCCACCATCGGTAAAACTGACCGGATTGATTCCACCACCGGGTAACCATACTTCACTGCATTTTTTATGAATGTGAATCCGCTTACTTTCATGGTTTCATCTCTTCGCAAAGACACATTAATTTGCCCGGTTAAAAATAAGAGCTTTAAAACAGCACCGCCAACATACACGCCGATACTATTTATAACTCCGCTGCGTTGGTTTTACAATTTCAAACTCAAGTGACTCCTTGTTTAATTGCCAGTTGCTTTCACCTTTGAATTCCCATGCTGATACAAAGCTGAAATTTTCATCATCACGTTTTGCTTCGCCTTCTTCTGTTTGTGATTCTTCCCTGAAATGCCCGCCACAACTCTCGTTTCTTGTCAATGCATCCAGGCACATCAATTCGCCCAGCTCAATAAAGTCTGCAACTCTTCCTGCTTTATCCAGTTCGGGGTTCATATTATTTATATCACCCGGTATGCGTACATCGCTCCAGAATTCTTTTTTTAACGCCTGTATTTCAACAATGGCTTCCTGCAATCCTTTTTCGTTACGGGCCATGCCGCATTTATCCCACATGATCTTGCCCAACCTTTTATGAAAGCTTTCTACCGTTTGTTTTCCTTTAATATTCATCAGGGTATTGATGCGGTCGCTTACAGCTTTTTCAGTTTCGGCAAATGCAGGATGATCGGTAGGAATAGCGGCGGTACGAATATCATCAGCCAGGTAATTACCCAATGTGTAGGGAATTACAAAATATCCATCTGCCAATCCCTGCATAAGCGCAGATGCACCCAGGCGGTTAGCGCCATGATCGCTGAAGTTGGCCTCACCCAAAGCATACAAACCTTTTACCGTTGTCTGTAATTCATAATCTACCCATAACCCCCCCATGGTGTAATGCACAGCCGGATAAATACGCATCGGCATTTCATATGGATTTTCGCCGGTGATCTTGTCGTACATTTCAAACAGGTTACCATATTTTTCTTCCACTACGGCCTTGCCTAATCTGATCACTTCAGCTTCTGAAGCATTTGAATCGCCTTGTTTACCCAACTCAATTTTTCCGTACCGGACGATAGCATCTTTAAAATCGAGGTACACTGCCAGCTTGGTAGTGCCTACGCCGTATCCTTCATCACATCTCTCTTTAGCGGCCCTGGACGCTACGTCACGGGGAACCAGGTTTCCAAAAGCAGGGTATCTTCTCTCCAGGTAATAATCTCTTTCATCTTCGGGTATATCAACTGCTTTACGATTATCATCTTTCTTTTTTGGTACCCAAATGCGGCCGTCATTGCGCAAGCTTTCACTCATCAACGTTAGTTTGCTTTGATAATCGCCACTTACCGGAATACAGGTTGGGTGAATTTGTGTAAAGCAGGGGTTGCCAAAAAAAGCGCCTTTCTTATGTGCCTTCCATGCAGCGGTTACATTACAGCCCATTGCATTGGTACTTAAATAAAATACATTGCCATAACCACCAGTACATAACAGTACTGCATGACCGAAGTGCCTTTCCAATTCACCGTTCACCAGGTTGCGGGCTATTATGCCTCTTGCCTTTTCATCCACCATCACTACATCCAGCATTTCATGACGGGTGTACATTTCTACATTGCCTAAGGCCACTTGCCTTTCCAGTGCGCTGTATGCACCCAGCAACAATTGCTGGCCAGTTTGCCCTGCAGCATAAAAAGTACGTTGTACCTGGGTTCCACCAAAACTGCGGTTGCTTAGCAAACCACCATACTCTCTTGCAAAGGGAACACCTTGTGCCACACACTGGTCAATGATAGCATTGCTAACTTCGGCCAGGCGATGCACATTGGCCTCTCTTGCCCTGTAATCGCCGCCTTTTACTGTATCATAAAAAAGACGGAAAACAGAGTCCCCGTCATTCTGGTAATTCTTCGCAGCATTGATACCACCTTGCGCTGCAATACTGTGCGCCCTGCGTGGACTATCCTGGAAACAAAATGCTTTTACTTTATATCCCATTTCTCCCAATGACGCAGCAGCAGAAGCGCCTGCCAAACCAGTGCCTACCACAATAATTTCGAGCTTGCGCTTATTGGCAGGATTTACCAATTTCACATGCCCTTTATAATCCGACCACTTTGCACTCATTTCACCATTGGGGATTTTTGAATCGAAAGCCATAGTATGGTTATTAATTGATTAATTAAAAATTGTATGTCCCAGTACTGATACTGGTACTTGTTAGGGAGAGCTTAGCTGATCCAGTTTAAATATATAGCTATTGGCATTAGTGCGAATAGCAGGCAGATAATCATTGAATAACCAACCCCTAAAGCTTTAATAAGCGGAGTGTACCTTTTATGATTGATACCAAACGTTTGGAAGGCGCTTTGGAAGCCATGCAAAAGGTGCCAGCACAAAGAAATTACACCTAGCACATAAACAACCACCACTAATAAATTGTTTTGAAAAACCAGTAGCATTTCTTTATACAAATCATGCACTGGCTGATTGTTATAAGTACCTAACGTTGTCTCCTGAAGGGGACGTATAGATGCTAAGCCTCCAAACCTGGATGGTGTCCAGAAATGGTATAGGTGCAGCACCAGAAACATTAAGATAAGTGTACCTAACAATCCCATACTTCTGCTATACCATTTGCTATTTTCCTGTGGTTTATTTACGATATACTTTACGGGACGTGCCTTGGTGTTTTGTTTCCATAATATAAGGCCTTGCACAACATGTAAGATCAGAAAAACGAAAAGCCCGATCTCCATTGTGCGAATGATCAGGTTGGATCCCATTAGATGCCCCCAGTGATTAAACGTTTCACCATAGTCGTTAAAAAAGATCATTGAATTTAGGCCGCAGTGAACAATCAGGAAGATAATCAGGAAAAAACCGGTAAGTCCCATTGTAATTTTTTTCCCGATCGAAGAAGCGAAGAAGTTTTTCCAGGTCATATAGAAATTGTTAATTTTTTGGAATGACAAAATTACGTAAGGAATAACCAAAAAAATATTTTATTGAAAATTATTACGCAAACGATGCCATGGGTCGGCTAGGGGTTGATGGCTGATAGTTCATGGTTGATGGTTGGCCGGAATTGATCACTGAAAGTTGAGAATTGCTAATTAGTACTCAAGAGTATGATTTTGCACGGTACCGCCATACACGGTTATTAGTTACAAGGTTAATGAGTGAAGGCATGCAAGGAAGCAATTATCCGATCAACAACCTCAAACCATCAACCTTCAACCTTCAACCTTCAACATCATCCAGTTATCTACCTGCTGAAAGATCAGCTCCGGCTTTAATGTGCGCCACTGGGGAAAATCGAGTAAAGCTACATAATTGGTAAGCTTTGCTTTTTTAAAATCATACTGGCTTTGCTCGGGCATATTCAAACATACTACCCAGCCTCCATCATCAGTTACCTGTTCACGCCATTCTTCATAGTAGCTGTCATCACTACTATGAAAATTTAAAACATTCTCTGCAATCAAAATAAATTTGGTGATTCCTTGTTTGTACAAGAAATCGGTCACATCCCTGCGAAGCGTCATAATATCATTTTCAATGGCATCGTTCCACTCACCTATCAGTTCAATGATCACAAAATTTTGCTCGTAATCTGCAAATAGTATTTTCATATACAAAGTGCGGGAACCAAATTCATCCCACTGCGGATGTATATAGTAATTATAAACAGTAAACGTAAATTCAAATTCACTGTAAACACGACCATAAAACGGCGACTGCCGATCTTCTTCCGATGTATATAAATGCCGCCAGTTATAATATGGTTCTATATCCTGCATAGAAGTGGGTTTTCGAATCTGTCAATGTTGCCAATGACAAAAATGATTTTATATTCAAAATTAAAAAAATACAATCAAAATCATCCTGCTAAAAACATTTATTAACGCTACATTTTACCTTAATGAAAAAGGCCACACATCTGCTGTGTAGCCTTCAATTAAAATATCTTATGTCTTTGAATTAGTTGATGACAATTCTTTCAGAAAAGGCAAGCTCTTTTTTATCGCTGAGCACCTTAACAAGATACATTCCTTTGCCGGTCTTGCCAGCCAGGCGAACCAACTCCACCTGGTTAGGTTTAAATATATTTACAACTTTGGATTGAAATGCCCTGCCGGCAATATCTGTTAAAATGATGGTATACTTTCCTGCAGGCTGATCCCGGAATACTACATTAAATTGGGTTCCTGAAAGCGGATTTGGAAACAGCTTTGAATCGGCAGGTAAAACAGTTGGCTTGATAAAATTAAACCGTGCCATATCATTGGCTTGTTTTTGAGAAAGTAAATTTCCATTTGCTAAATCTGAGGCATTAAACGCTGCCTCGTTACTTTGCACCTTTGCAGCAGAAAGAAGTTTCATGTTTACTTTATAAAGACCTTCAAATACATTGGCACTGCTAACCACCAGGTCACCATTGTCATCCACAGCTGCACCATTAGTGGTAAAGTTTGCAGGCAGGCCGCTAATGGTTCCTGTTAGCGTAGCTATCCTGCTGTTCACATCCACCGAAAACACATTGTGATTGGCTGAAATGATCACCAGTTTACCAAAGGCATCAGCCACCATATCACCTCCCCAACCAGTACATTTATTGTGTATGGATAATCCATTGTTAGCGTCGGCATCTATTAAATTTCCCAAGTCTTCTACTACCGGGCTTTTATCAGTGGTAAAACGAATCAAATGATTTGCATCGTTAGACAAGGCATATCCATTGCCATCGGCGGCTATCACCATGCGGGTGATATGATTTTCTTCAGGCTGATAAACTGCATTCGCGGCAATGGCAATTGCATTTTTTTTAACCGTGGTAAAATTTGCATCGGGCTTCGACAGGTCAAGGAACCGGATGTCCGAAAAATGCATGGTGGCAAAGTACAGCCTGTTGTGCCGTGCATCCAGTGCACATGCAGCCACTCCCAGGCCAGTAGGATTATTACCAGCGCCGGGCTTTAAGTTCGCCTGGGTTTTATCGGACGATACCATTTTAAAAGCAGTTTTATCCGCTTCAAATAAGGTTTTACTTACCTTACCGGTTGCTATATCAACCTGTTTAATATCAGCCCAAAAAAACTTATTATTTGCCTTACCGGTTATGGCGTAAGTCTTTGATGCGTATTGTGCAGTAGAAAAAAGAGATGTTGCAATAAATGTTGCGAAGAGTAAAATTTTATTTTCCATACAGTAGAATTTATTTTGGTAAAAATGGTTTACTAATTACCTACATCGCTATAAAATTATAAAAAAATCATGGCATTCAGGAAGTAATTTTTTATCCAAATTGCCCATCGGTCACTGTTGAATTCAGTTTATTTGCCACTGCATTACTCAATTAAACCGGATCAAATTTTTAAAATATTATAACAAGCCTGAATGATACTTAATTAATCCAACCATCGGGTTTTTTAAAACCTTCCCCAGATGCAGTTCATAAGTGCCGCACATTTCTTCCAGTACATCCTTGAAACCAAAAGCCACGCTTCCTATAAAATTCACGGGTAAGGTCCAGCTCTCTTTGTATTTGTAAACGTGATGAAAAAAGAATTCATTAAAACCGTCCTCTATGATATTTTCTATCATATAATGGCCACGATTTTCCACCAAAAATGATACAAACCCTGCTAAGTAACGGTTGGGTAAAGGCTTTTTGTAAACCGCTTCCAATATTTCTACGGCATTGGTATTAAATTTTGCATTGAACCTATCCATTAGGTCTGGATCGTACGTGCCATACAAATAATATTGCACTACCTTTTTACCCAGGTAGGCCCCACTGCCTTCATCTCCTAAGATAAAACCAAGACCGGGACTATTTTTTACAATTGTTTTGCCGTTGTAGTAGCAAGAATTGGATCCTGTGCCTAAAATGCAAGCCACTCCCTTTTCATTGCCACACAATGCCTTGGCTGCTCCCATCAAATCGTGGTCTACAGCTATTTTTGCGTTAGTAAATACTTTTTGGATGGCCTTCTTTACGATTTTAATATTATTGGGATTGCTGCAGCCTGTGCCGTAATAAAATATTTCATCCGGTTCAACTCCCTTTAATTTTTTTTTCAACTCCAGGTTTACGAGGTCCTCAATTTGCACGCCGTTCAGAAAATATGGGCTGATGCCTTGTGTATAAAAAGTCCTTTTTTTCTTCCCGTCCAGCAAACACCATTCAGCTTTGGTGGAGCCGCTATCAGCTATTAATTTTATCGACATACTACCTGTTTAAATTTTTGTTATCTAAAGCTCAAGTTAATTAAAAAACATTACCGCCGGGTGCAATTAAAAATGTTGCAAGTTGCAAACCTTTTAAAAGTTTATTTCAACTTATAAACTCTTTACGACGGTTGGCAACCCTTTAATTCCCTTGTGACAATTTTAATACACCACTACCGCCCCATTCATAATATTTCATTTATTTTCGTGTTTATAAGTGAATGTATGAATAAAAAAATCCAGATCTGGCTTCCTCTATTGATAAGTATTGCGGTTATTATAGGTATGCTGGTTGGCTATAGGCTCAGGGATACCCAGCCAGGAAAACACTTCTTTTCCTTTGATAAGCCAAGGCCCTTCCAGGAAGTAATGAATCTGATACAGAACAAATACGTAGACGATGTAAACGTAAAGACCTTGAGTGATTCTGCCATAATAGCTGTGCTGCACAAACTGGACCCACACTCTATTTTTATCCCCGCTGAAGAGTTGCAAAGTGTAAATGAAGATATAGCGGGTAATTTCTTTGGCGTTGGTATTGAGTTCAATATTTTCGATGATACCCTTCATGTGTTAAATGTTATTCCGGACGGACCGAGTTTTAAGGCAGGCATCCGTATCGGGGACAAATTCCTGAAAGTAAATGACAGCCTGATTGCGGGGAAAAAAATTACCGCAGACAGGATAAGGAAATTATTGCGGGGCGATCTTGGCACCAAAGCTTTGGTATCAGTATTAAGAAAAGATAAAGTGCAGTCTTTTACCATTGTCCGGGGCATTATTCCGGTTAGCAGCATAGATGCCAGCTATATCATCGAAAACGGCATCGGATACATAAAACTTAATAAATTTTCGCAGGTTACTTACCGCGAATTTATGCAGGCGCTGGAAGGCTTACAAAAGCAAGGCCTGAAGAAACTGATTCTTGACCTGCGGGGAAATGGTGGCGGAGTGCTGGATGAGGCTACTGCTATAGCCGACGAGTTTCTGGATGGAGATAAATTGATTACCTACACCGAGGGAAAACACATTACAAAAAAAGAATACCGCTGCCAGCGGGAAGGGCTTTTTGAAAAAGGTGAACTGGTAATATTGGCGGACGAAGGCAGCGCAAGCGCCAGTGAAGTACTAATGGGGGCCTTGCAGGATTGGGACAGGGCTACCATTATAGGCAGGCGTAGTTTTGGAAAAGGGTTGGTACAGGAGCAATACGAACTAAGTGATGGAAGTGCACTCCGGTTAACGGTTGCCAGGTACTATTCGCCTATTGGCCGTAGTATTCAACGGTCTTATACCAACGGCGAAAAAGCTTATTATGATGAGATCAATAACCGTTTCAGGGATGGCGAAGTGATGAGCGCCGATTCAATAAAATATGATACCACTAAAACATTTTCCACCAAAAATGGTAAAAAGGTATATGGAGGCGGAGGCATAACCCCGGATATTTATATGCCGCTCGACACTACATATCATAATCCTGCCCTTACTAAAATATATATAAAGGGAACGATCGCCGATTTTGCCTATCACTATTATTTGCAAAACCAGTCTTTGTTATCGGGTTATAAAAACCCAGCAGAATTCAGCAAAAACTTTTCGTTCAATGAAGATGGCTGGAAACAGTTTGTAAGCGTTGCTGCCAAGGATTCGATCGTATTGGCTTCGCTAAAAGAAAAAGACAAAAAGGACCTCGTAACCCGGATAAAATCATCTATTGCCAGGCAAATGTGGCGCAATGAAGGCTTTTATGAAATGATGAATAAAGAAGATACTACGGTGAAAAAAGCAATTGAGGTATTATCAAAATAATTAAGCCCCCAAGTTGGAGGCTTAATTTCTTTCGCAAACAAAACTAATTGTTTACGCCTTAGGGTGAAGAAGAATCCTCACGGGGTGATTAATTGAATTTTATAGGATACATGGATTATGTATTGATGTAAAAGTAGGAAAAGCAGCATTTATAAAATGTAGCCCGTGCATTGATTGTATGTCGTAATATATCCACACCAAACCTGAACTTTTGGCCTAAAAGCAGGAAATCACTAAATGAGTAATATCGAAAAGCTGTTGGTCGAATATTGCTGTTGCCAATCCACCTTATCTTCTAAGTAATTTTATTGCAAGAATGATCATCCCTGCCAAAAAAAGAAGAATAGAAATGCGATTGATACCATGCATATATTTTACAAATTGTGTATTAGGTGCAGTAGGATCCTTTTTCTTCAAAAAGAGATATTGTGCAACCTGGCTCCAAACTCCCATATATTCTTATTTTGATTATAAAATTACAACTCAAAGCAGATATTGTTGAAAATGTTAAATGTTTGCAATCGCAAAAACCTTATCGGCTCATCTTTCGTAACTTTTCTACATCTTTCATTCTCAATTTTCATGTCATGACAAGGTCTTTCACACTGTCTTTTATATTTATTTTTACTGCATTTGCTGGATTTGCTCAAACAAATCATTTTACCGTAAAAAAATCAGATGCCGAATGGAAAAAACAACTGGGCAAGGAGGCATACCAGGTAACCCGCAAAGAAGGAACCGAAAGGGCATACACTGGGAAATATTGGAATAATCACGAGAAAGGAATTTACAAATGTATCTGTTGCGACCAGGAGCTATTTAGCTCTGATGCAAAATTTGAAAGTGGTACAGGGTGGCCGAGTTTTTACAAGCCCATCAACAAGGTGAATGTATTGGATGAAGCCGATAACAGCTATAACATGGAGAGGGTAAAAGCTACCTGTAGCCGCTGCGGTGCACATTTAGGGCATGTATTTAATGATGGCCCAAAGCCAACCGGGCTGCGGTATTGCATTAACTCCGTTTCACTTTCTTTTTCAAAAAAGTAGTGACGCTATCCTTATAAACCCGCAACATTTATATATTTCTGTGTAAAGATTTTTTTAACTGGGTACGTTTACTAATATGCAAGAGAAATATACCCGCTGCAAGTATAAATGGCAATCCATATTTGATTCCCGTTGCGGCATCACCTTTCATAATAAAAAAAATAAGCAGCATAATACCACCCGCTATCATCATTAAGACTCCTGTAAATTCTTTGTACCAGCTAACTATATAACCCACAAAAGGTAGTAGCAGCAATATGATAAAAGGTATTGACTGTTTCTCACCCTTTCCTACTATATTCGGTATACCTTGCCCTGCAAGGAGAATGAGAACAAAAATACACGCAACCAAACCGGCAGTTTGGGCCGCTATCTTATAGGGCCTGATATGATGTTCGCTTTTTTTGTGATGGCTCATACAATCGTTTTAAGTATTATTAATGCTGTTTTGTGAAACGCCGGATTATTTCTGAAACCAATCTTGGGTTGTGTAATGAAAGAATGACACAAGGTAATTTCCTCAACCTTGAAGGTATCAACACTGGTTGATTTAAAACAAAAAAGCCGCCCATATTATTAGACGGCCCCAAACAAAAACTATTGCATTTAATCTGCACGCTGTTATTCAACACAAAAAATAAATATGAACAAGCCAACTTCGCCTGATTTCATGGTGCAAAGGTTTTTCAATGGTACAGTAGTTGTTGTAAGGTGATGAAAATAACAACCAATCGCCTTGCCTTTTTTATTGAGGTAGCAATTCTCCTCGGGAACACTTGACAATAATTTCAGGATTGGCAGGAAGGTGTTTCGTGAAATTAATTTTTAGATCCTCGTACCTTTCCTCCATGTGCTTTATGCGCTCCTTCAAAATATCCTGGCTGCATAATACCTGGATATTGTAAATAAAGTTGTTCTTACTTTCATTTTGCAGCCGCCATTGTTGCACATCCAGCTCTACTGTCAATTCGCTCATTTCATTTTTCTGCAAAAGTAGCTGCCGCTTCAAAGCCAGGCCTTCATCCATATTTTCCTCCGCATTGAAGGTCGCCGTTAAAGCTTCACCCAAAATCTTTTCGAACCTAGGTATTTCATTGCTTTGCAATGACAATGTATTTTGCCATGCAGCATTTTCATTTATATATAGTTTCACTCTTGGTGTCCCTGCATTTAAATATTTGTTCATGCCAACAACTTTTAAGAGAACAAAGATGGCAGTGTTTTATCTGAGTTAAAATAGCCTAAGTTATGTTTGTTCATGATTTTCATCATGTTTCCAAATGCATTTAAAAATTTGATTCATCATCAATTCATTCATCAAAAGCCTCTCTAAGTGTCACCGGATAATGCCACAAAAAGGAATTATCATGCTTTACGGAATTGCTAGTAAAGGATTCTTTAATTTTGGTGATTAAGAACTGCTTATAAGTTATTTCAAAACCATTTATGGGGGATAAAATATTTTTTATTTTTTTTGTTTGGCTTCTCCAATGCTTTTCAATAATTGCGCAGCCAGCGCCCTATCAATTTAATCGTATAGATATCAATAAAGGATTGTCTAATAACCATGTCAACTGCATATATAAAGACCCCAAAGGTTTTATGTGGTTTGGAACCATGTTTGGGCTAAACAGGTTTGATGGCATTAAATTTAAAATATTTAAGCATAATGCACGGGATAGCACATCGATCAACGATGATTTTATTTATAGGCTAATAGAAGGGCCGGAGGGAAAATTGTGGGTGGAGACCAGGTACAGGTTTTCTATTTTCGACCTCAGTACTGAATCTTTTAATAACAATATAAGTGCTGAACTAAAAAAAATGGCATTGCCGGATGCTCCGATCAACAATATTGTAAAAGATAAAGCGGGAGAATTTTGGTTTTTGATTGGTAACCGGTATTTATATAAATACCGAACCAGTGATAAAAGTACCTCCCTTGTATATTCCGGCACATCTGATGCCGATCCGGTAAAATCCTTTATAAAAGATCAGACAGGAACCGGATGGCTGATCAAAGCAAATGGAATAATTGAAAAATTAGACAGTAAAACAAATAAAATAGTGGCCAGCATCAGGGCTGTGAATATTATCAATAAAAACCAGCAATTCAATTATAATATTTTCGCAGATGCACAAAACGAATTGTGGATATATGCACCGGGGAATGAAATTGGTGCGTTTAATTATAAGCCTGCAACAGATGAGTTAAGGGTTATAAATAAAGATCAGCCTGGCTGCCGCTTAAATAACAACGATGTAGCAGCGATATTGCAGGATGACAAAGGAAAGCTTTGGATCTGTACTGATCATGGCGGAATAAATGTGTTGGATAAGGCAACCTTTACGATGCAGTATATTTTGAGCGATGAAGATGACGACAAAAGCCTTAGCCAGAACAGCATCGTTTCGTCGTATAAAGATAACAGCGGGATAATATGGATAGGCACCTATAAAAAGGGGCTTAATTATTATTTCGAGAACAATGTCAATTTTCCACATTATAAGCGGCATCCGGGTAGTAAAAACAGCCTGCCTTATGATGATGTAAACCGGTTCGTGGAAGATAGAAAAGGGAACTTGTGGATCGGCACCAATGGTGGCGGCCTCATTTATTACGACCGGTCCAAATCCACTTATATTCAGTACACACACAATCCTGCTGACCCCGCGAGCTTAACAAATGATGTGATCGTAAGTCTTTGCCTGGATCATAAACAACAACTTTGGATAGGAACTTATTTGGGTGGTATGGACAGGTTGGAAGGGGGGCGTTTTATCCATTACCAGCATGATGCTGCCAATCCTGTTAGCCTGGCTGACAACAGTGTTTTTGAGATATTTGAAGATTCAAAAAGAAATTTGTGGGTAGGTACGTTGCGAGGCGGCTTAGATAGTTTTGACCAGGCTAAAAATATTTTTTACCACCACAAAGCTATCGATGGTAGTTCGGTAAAATCCGACAATATTTTTGCGATAGCAGAAGACCGCGAAAATAATTTATGGATCGGTACTGCTTACGGCCTGTATGTTTACAATAAAAAAACGGCAAAATATGACCAATATATTCACTCGGAAGCTGACCCTAAAAGTATCAGCCACAGTGGTATTACCTGCCTGTTGGAAGACAGCCGCGGCCTTATGTGGATCGGCAGTAGTGACGGGTTAAACGTTTTTAATAAAAAAAATAAAACTTTTCAATATTTCAGGATCGAGAATGGATTGCCTGCCAACGTTATTTTAAATATATTGGAAGACGATGAGCATCAGCTTTGGATTAGCACGGCAGAAGGGTTAGTCAACATAAAGCTGAACATAGATGAAAAAGGATTGATCACGATTAACCCGAAAATTTACGGCGAATCTGATGGCTTGCAGGGAAAAGCTTTTAACGAAAATGCCGCATTAAAAACAAGTAAGGGCGAGTTGATCTTTGGAGGAGCTAATGGCTTTAATATTTTTCTTCCAAAAAATATAGTGATCAATAAAACCGCTCCCAATTTTGCCATCACCGACTTTCAGGTCTTTAATAAAAGTGTAGCAGTAGGCGAAACAATAGGTGACCGTATTTTGTTAAACAAATCAATTAATCAAACCAAGGGGATCACACTTAAAAATAGCGAGGATGTTTTTTCAATTGAATTTGCGGACCTGAATTTTTCTAATACACAAAAGAATGGCTATGCTTATAAGTTAGAAGGGTTTAGTAAAACATGGCTCACCATTAACGATAAAGTACAGAGAGCAACCTTTACCAACCTCGATGCCGGCGATTATACATTTATGGTAAGGTCGTCTAACGGAGACGGTGTTTGGAACAGCGAAGTAAAACTTTTGAACATAAAAGTATTATCACCATTCTGGAAAACGCCACAGGCATTCATCCTTTATTTTGTACTGATAGCAGGCATACTATTATTTGCCCGATATTTATTATTACAAAAGGCGAAGCTTAAATATGAGATCCGGCACGAGCGGCAGGAAGCCAATCGTATGCACGAACTGGATATGATGAAAATAAAATTTTTTACCAATGTAAGCCATGAATTCCGGACACCTTTATCCCTCATTATTACTCCGCTTGAAAAAATCATAAAGCATACCGACGAGCTGGTTCAAAAGCAACATTTTCAATTGATACAGCGAAATGCCAAGAGATTGCTCAACATGGTTAACCAGCTACTTGACTTTAGAAAACTGGAGGTGCAGGAAATAAAACTTAATTTATCCAAAGGCGATATTGTACAGTTTATTAAAGATGCTGTTGCCTGTTTTATAGATATCGCCGAAAAAAAGCAAGTAAAGCTGGCGTTTCAATCCTCCGTAAACGAACTGGAAGCTGTGTTTGATAAAGACAAACTGGAGCGGATACTATTTAACCTGCTATCCAACGCATTTAAGTTCACACTTGAAAAAGGAAATGTCACTGTAGTAGTGAATGAATTGGTTGCAGGATCTTTTGAAGAATGTGGGCAGGTACAAATAAAAGTAATGGATACGGGCATTGGCATACCGGCCGGTAAGATCGAAAAAATATTTGAGAATTTCTTTCAGTTGGATACACCGGGCGGCATTGTAAACCAGGGGAGCGGCATTGGACTGTCCATTACCAAGGAATTTGTTCGGTTGCATGGTGGCACAATAAAAGCAGAAAGTACTCCTGATAAGGGCAGTTGTTTTACAATATTATTACCCCTCCATCAAGCGTTTCACGAAAATTCTGTAAATGGAAACTTTGTTCCTTCAAGCGACCATACAGAATTACTGGATCTTACGGGAGTGAACAACTATGCCGGGGAAACAGAGATGGAACTAACTGCTGTACTTGCAAAACGAAGCGGGAAAAAGTCAACCGTATTATTAGTGGAGGATAATGAAGATTTTCGCTTTTACTTAAAAGATAACCTGCGGGAATTCTATACTATCATCGAAGCACCTAATGGAAAGGACGGATGGAATAAGGCCAGGCAACTACTACCCGACCTGGTAGTAACCGACGTAAACATGCCGGAGATGAGTGGCATCGAACTATGTAAAAAAATAAAAACCGACATTCAGACTGCTCACATACCAGTGATCATCCTGACCGCCCGGTCATCGGAAGAGCACCAGTTGGAGGGATATGAAACCGGCGCTAATGATTATATGGGTAAACCCTTCAATTTTGAAATATTGCAATCCCGTATTAGAAATCTGTTGGCACAGCAGGAAACTTTGCGCAAGCGTTTTCACAAGCAAATAGAAGTAAATCCTTCGGAGATCACTATTACTTCTCTTGACGAAAAGTTTATCAGGCAGGCACTGGAAGTGGTGGAGAAAAACCTGGGCAACCCTGATTTTTCAGTAGAAGATCTCAGCAGCGAATTATTTATGAGCAGGGTAAGCCTTTACAAAAAAATTACTTTCCTTACCGGTAAAGCGCCTATCGAATTTATCCGCAGCATACGCCTTAAAAGAGCCGCACAATTACTGGAAAAGAGCCAGTTAAGTATTTCAGAAATAGCTTACCAGGTAGGCTTCAATAATCCTAAATATTTTTCCAAATATTTTAAAGCTGAATTTAATGTGAACCCTTCAGTTTACCAAAGTGAAAAAAGAGAAGATGATGAAAACTTTAAGAGCGGATAAATGAAGAGGAATATTAGTTCAATGAAAGCTACCTTGCTGCCCTGCGGTAAAAATAATATGCAAGCAACCCAAATATAAGATTGGGGGCCCATGCCGCCAGAAACGGCGTAAAGCTTCCCTTGGTAGCGAATACAAGTGAGAAACGGCCAAACAAAATATACAACACACTTAAAACTACGCCTATTGCCAAATGAAGCCCGCTTCCACCCCTCACCTTGCGGGAAGCCAACGTGGCTCCAATCATTGATAATATAATAACTGATACGGGTATAGCATCCCGGTTATAGCGTTCCACCAGTAGCGAATTAATTCCCTCGGAGCCCCTCATTTCCTCCTTACGGATCCATTCCTTCAATTGAGGTGTGGGCAATCGATCCTTTAAATATTCGTCTTTCCTTAAATCAACCGGCTTAAAATTGTAAGCCATTAAAAGAGTAGGGTGATGCTTTATTGCTTCTTTATCATTATTTGCAAAAAAACGTTCCATCACGGCGGTCATTTTCCACTTTCTGGCTGCAGTATCCCAAGCGATACTTTGTGAACGGAGATTATACTTCAGCCGGTTTTTTTCAAATTTTTGTATAAAAAAATTACTTCCTGTTTTACTGGTAGTGTCATAATATTTGATACCTGCATAGGAATTTGAATCCAGCCTGAAATAATAATTCTGGGGAAATGACCTCGAATCTGCGGGATTGTAATAATCTACATACTTTGCCTCAAATGTACCCCAAATGGCATTGGCCCTGGGCAATACAAACTGGTAAACCAGCCACAGCACCGTAGACAAAAAAATGCTACCGATCCAATAAGGAAGAAGGAAACGCCTGAAACTGACACCACTGCTAAGTATGGCAATTACTTCAGAACGCTCTGCCATTTTAGAAGTAAAAAATATGACAGCAATGAAAACAAATAAAGGAAAAAGCATGGCGTCAATGCGGGGAACAAGGCCAAAATAATAATCTGTAATGATCGTACTTACGGGTAGTTTGGCTTTTACAAAATCATCGGTGTGCTCACTTACATCTATTACCACCACAATGGCGGTGAACAGAAGTAAACAAAAGAAAAAAGTACTCAGGTATTTCTTCAGTATGTAGCTATCTATTTTCTTCATTTAATTTCATGGCAAAACTAGACTAAAACAGGCAGCGGGAAAAATTGAGATCCTCTAATATTGTTAAATACTGAAAGCCCAGGGCGGGTTCAGTTAAATGTTAGTCCTCACTTTTATTAAAACAATTAAGTGTAAATCCAGCTAGAATCGTTCATGAGTAACGGCTAATCTAATACTTTTACTTCGGTCCTCCTGTTCATCTGCCGCCCTTCTTCGTCATCATTTTCTGCGATGGGTACTGTCATCCCATAGCCTTTTGAAGTAACCCTTTCCGGGGCGATGCCCTTGGTTAATAAATAAGCCCGTACAGTGTTGGCCCGGTTGGTAGATAGTATCATGTTGGCTTCCGCCTTACCCACATTATCTGTGTGCCCGCCAATTTCAATTCTTTCATCATCCTTTCTATTCAGGTATTCCACCAGTTCATCCAACACTGAATATGCCTCTGGCTTCAAAGTGGCTTTGCCCGATTCAAAAGTGCAGTTATCCAATACAAATGATTTGGGGGCCTCAAACTCTATTTCTACTTTGAAAGGGTTTTTATAAAATTGGTTGCCTTTTAATGCAGGTATATCCAATACATTATAACTGGTAGAATCTTTAAACCCTAAAATAAAAATCTCATATTTATCACCGGCAGGTAGGCGCAAAGAAAATTTGCCCAAAGAATCACTAAGCCCCTGGTATTCCCTGCTATTCAACTTACTTCTGAATATTACAATTTCATGGTTGAGCATGTTCCCGGATTTCGCATCTGCGATGGTAACATCTACGGAAGCATCTTTGGGAAGATTCATGGGTTGTGTGCCCTGGCCAAATATAGATAGTGGCATTAAAAAAATAAAGGAAAGATACAAACAGGTATTCTTCATAGTGGTTTGAGTTAATTCATACTAAAGGTAAAAGTAAAACAGATATAAAACAGAAAGCCGGTAAAGCTTTATAAACGTTGCTGCAGGCGTGGCACCATTTCGTTTTTCCAACTGTTGAAATCTCCGGCTATAATATGTTCCCTTGCCTGCTTTACCAGCCAGAGGTAAAAGGCAACATTGTGTATGCTGGCAATGGTAAGCCCCAGCATTTCTTTAGCTTTTATTAAATGGCGCAAATAGGCTTTGCTGTAATAATTACTTACTTCACAATCAATACCCGCATCCAGCACTGAAAAATCTTTCTCCCATCTTTTGTTATCAATATTGATGATGCCGTTGCTGGTAAAAAGCATGGCGTTGCGGCCATTACGGGTAGGCATTACACAATCAAACATGTCAATGCCCAAGGCAATACATTCCAAAATATTCCACGGGGTACCCACTCCCATTAAATAGCGTGGTTTTTGAACCGGTAGTATATCGCAGCAGTGGGCTGTAAATTCATACATCATTTCAAGCGGCTCGCCTACACTCAAGCCTCCAATAGCATTGCCCGGTGCATTGCGTGAAGCAATGAATTCTGCAGAAGCAGTGCGGAGGTCGTTGTAAGTGCTGCCCTGCACTATTGGGAAAAGGTTCTGCGAATAGCCATACTTGCCGGGTGTTTCATTAAAGCGTTTGATACACCTGTCGAGCCAGCGATGGGTCAACTCCATGCTTTTTTTTGCGTAGCTATATTCACTTGGATGAGGAGGACATTCATCGAAAGCCATGATGATATCGCCACCGATTACCCGCTGTATATCCATTACTTTTTCGGGTGTAAATAAATGCTTACTGCCATCAATATGCGATTGAAATATTACTCCCTCCTCATTTATTTTACGATTATTGGCCAGCGAAAAAACCTGGTAACCACCACTATCAGTCAGTATTGGTTTATCCCATCCCATGAACTGGTGTAAACCTCCGGCCGCTTCCAAAACTTCAAGACCGGGCCGCAAAAACAAATGATAGGTGTTGCCTAATATTATTTGCGCTTTCACATCATTAACCAGTTGTTGCTGCGTGATTGTTTTAACACTTCCCACGGTACCCACGGGCATGAAAATGGGCGTCAGTATTTCGCCGTGGTCCGTCGTTATTTTTCCTGTTCTTGCTTTGGTTAGGGTATCAGTGTGTTGTAATTCAAATTGTAGTGCTGCCATAAAAAAGTCCAGCTCAGTAATCAAGTTGGGGTGCAAAAATATTGTTTATTTAATTAAGTGTAGCCCGGGCCAAAGGCTAGCCATAGGAAATACACATGTGTGAGCAATCACATGCTTATGATACTACACATTATCCAGCACACAGCCCTTTGTCATTAAACTTACAGGAACCCTTATTTTTGCAGTCATGAACCTAACTAACCTTCTACAGCAATGGCATGGCATTGTTTTTATTCTTTTGGTTGCTGTATCGATGATACAAATTTTTTACTACTTGTTTTTTTTCGCCCGCTTATCTTTTTACAAAGCTCACATTAAAACAGTTTCTCACACGCATCCTGTCTCCGTGATTATTTGTGCAAGGGATGAAGCAGCAAACCTGGCTAAAAATCTTCCCGGATCACTCGTACAGGTATATTCAACTACGCATGAAGTGATCGTGGTAAATGATAATTCATTTGATGACAGCAGGTATTTGCTGGAAGCATTTGAACGCAGGTTCAGGCAGCTTAAAATAGTAGAACTAAAGCAGGAGGCAAAATTGATTCCCGGAAAAAAGTTCCCTTTAAGCGTAGGCATTAAAACAGCAAAACATGAAATTGTATTATTAACGGATGCCGATTGCGTGCCCGCAAGTGAATGGTGGATAGATAAAATGCAGGGAACTTATGATGAGGATACGGAGATCGTACTGGGTTATGGAGCGTATCATAAAAAAAGTGGCCTACTCAACAAGCTGGTTCGTTGGGAAACTTTTCATACAGCTTTGCAATACTTAACTTATGCCCTGGCAGGCCAACCTTATATGGGAGTAGGAAGAAACCTCAGTTATAAAAAAACCATCTTTTTCCGGCACAAGGGCTTTTCAGCGCATAACCATGTAGCCAGCGGGGATGATGATCTCTTTATTAATACTGCCTCTACAAAAATAAATACGAAAATAAATATATCACCTGAAGCATTCACCCTAAGTGAACCACCTACTTCCTGGACGCAATGGGTAAAACAAAAAAGAAGGCATTATAGCACTGCAAAATATTATCGGCCTTTGCATAAATTTTTATTAGGACTTTATTCCTTGTCACATTTTTTATTTTTCCCATTGTTGGTTGCGGCAATATTTTTTTTCAATTGGCAATGGGCATTAATAGTTTTTGCAACGCGTTTTCTAATACAGGCATTTGTGTTTTATCCTGCAATGAAAAAATTGAACGAAAAAGATCTGTTCGCTTCTTTTTTATTATTTGATTTATGGATGTTTTTTTATTACTTCATTTTTGCAACCACTTTGATAAAGAAACCAGGAGCTGGCTGGAAATAAAGTACAGTTTGGTAACCCTCAAAAAAAGACACGCCTCAATTAACTAGCACATGGAAATATTAAAAAAATATTTTACCGATTTTTCTGAACTGCAATGGCAGCAGTTTGGTGCATTAAAAGAATTATATGGAGAATGGAATCAAAAGATCAATGTCATATCACGCAAAGACATGGAAAACTTTTATGAGCACCATGTTTTGCATTCGCTCGCTATCACTACCCAATTTGACTTTACCAACGGTATGCAGGTAATGGACCTTGGTAGCGGTGGGGGTTTCCCAGGTATTCCTCTTGCTATATTTTTCCCGGGCACACAATTTCACCTTGTTGATAGTATTAATAAAAAATTAAAAGTGGTGAATGAAGTGGCGGCAGCAATCGGTTTGCAAAATATAAGCACGCAGCACTGCAGGGCGGAAGAAATTAAAAACAGGAAATTTGATGTAGTAGTTTCAAGGGCAGTTGCACCGCTTAAAGATCTTTGGTACTGGAGCAAGCCCTTATTGAAAAAGGAACACACGCCGCGGGGACTTATTTGTCTCAAGGGTGGAGACCTAACCACCGAAATATTTGAAAGCAACTGCAAGCCCCGCATTTGGGAGGTAGAAAAAATGTTTGACGAACCTTTCTTTAAGGACAAATTTTTATTGCATGTAGCTATATGATTTTTAACAAATTGAACATAGTACTCACTTTAGGGTATTGTATGTTATCCTTTTTTAAGCCATCTTTACCATATGGATATATCAGTAGCAATAGTAGAAGACAACCATGATATTCGCAGTGCACTTGAACAAATTATCGATATGGCCGATGGATATATACTGGCCGGTTCCTGTATAAATGGTGAAGAAGCCCTAATTAATATTCCGAAGTTTATGCCCCAGGTAGTTTTAATGGACATCAATCTTGGTGGCATTAGTGGTATTGAGGTAGTTAGGAAATTAAAAGAAGCATGGCCCGATATTTTATTTATGATGTGTACCGTGTACGAAGAAGATGAAAAGATTTTTGAAGCCTTGAGCGCAGGTGCCAGCGGCTATGTACTTAAAAAAACGGCTCCCGATAAATTATTAGATGCAGTCAAAGAATTATACGAGGGCGGTGCTCCAATGAGCAGCCAGATTGCAAGAAAAGTGGTCACAATTTTTAAAAATAAAGGTTTTGCTTCGGTAGCAAATGATTCCCTTGATGCACTTTCCAGGAGAGAAAAGGAAATACTGGAAATGTTGTCAAAGGGCTTGTTGTATAAAGAGCTTGCAGACCAGTTATTTATAAGTCCCCAAACCGTAAGAAAACATGTATATCATATTTATGAAAAGCTACATGTAGGCAACCGAATAGAAGCAGTAAATAAGTTTTTTGGAAGATGACCATTGGAAAGGTCGTTGCTTGTTCCTACCAATCAAATAAAATTTGATCTTTAAATCGCCCCCTCTCCATTTCCATTGCTGATTTTTTAAATTTGTACATGCCCGCATTTGCTGGCTGTCCCATAATCTGGGGTGAAACGATTACAATACAAATATAGATTATAAGGATTTTTGGGGTATGATTAGTCGTGCTGCGCCTGTATCGTACCCACAAAAAAGCCGATCATAATGATCGGCTACAAGTACTCGGGATGGGAGTTGAACCCACACTCGCCTTACAGCGAACAGGATTTTAAGTCCTGCGTGTCTACCAGTTCCACCACCCGAGTGTACTTACCGGCTATTGCCGGCGGTAGAAAAAAAAAGCAGATAACAAAAGCTATCTGCATTAAAGCTAAGAGCGAAAGACCGGGCTCGAACCGGCCACCCCGACCTTGGCAAGGTCGTGCTCTACCAAATGAGCTACTTTCGCGTTATTAACAAGAACTAGTTTTGTTTTTCGGATGGCAAAAATAAGGTTTGTATCCGTACTGCAAAATTTTTATTTGTACTGGGGATTGTATAAAGTGTTTTCCGGCACTTTTACTTCAGGCCTTCCCTTGTACCTATGGCTGTACATGCTCATGCATCCACCCAAAATAAACGCTACCACTAAAAAAATCTGGCAGAACCAGAGAAAACGGGAAGAAGAAACCCAGTTGTGAGCAAAATCTTTGTGCTTATTGTCTATTACTTCGTATTCCATATTTAGCTGTTTGCAGGGGCAAAAATAAGTAAAGTGGTTCAAAAACAATTAATTTGTTCTTAAACAATTTCGGCAAATGTTTTTTTCTTTTTTATAAAATATTGCCAAACCAAAGATGACAGGTACCACCCGCTCAACTTACCCGAGCGTGACACGGGGAAAACAGATTTCTTTTGGTCAAGCAATAGCCATTTTAAAAAATATAAATGGGCTTTCATTATCGCCAGGAAAAAACCGCTGTTGCCACCCAGTAATTCCTTACATGCCGCTATTAAATCCAATATTATCCTGGTTGCTATTGTAAAAATAGCCGTGCCTACAGGTAAATTCTTCACCAGCATCACCAGGTTATTACGAAAATTTAAAAAGGTTTTCAGGTGGCTTTCTTTCGCCAAAGTGCCCCCTCCTACATGATACACAACAGATGCTGGTTGTACATATATTTTGTATCCCGCCAACTGCAACCGCCAGCAAAAATCTATCTCTTCCTGGTGAGCAAAAAAGTATTCATCCAGGCCACCCAACCGGTGATAGGCAGCTGCTTTTACAAACATGGCAGCGCCACTCGCCCAAAAACAAGCCGATGCATCATCATATTGGCCGTTATCTTTTTCCAGCGTATCAAACACCCTTCCTCTCGCAAAAGGGTAACCCAGTTTATCCAGCCAGCCACCACAGGCGCCGGCATATTCAAAAAAATCCCGCTGGTTATAATTAAGTATTTTAGGCTGGCAAGCAGCAATGGACACATCATTTTCCATTAATTCAATTACAGGTTCTATCCAGCCTGGCATTACCTCCACATCGTTATTTAATAAAACATAATAATCGCTCTTCACCTGGCCTAGTGCAGTATTGTATCCCCTTGCAAAACCTTCATTGTACTTGTTGACCAATATTTCCACCTGCGGAAAATATTGTTTCAAATAGTTTATTGAATCATCAGTCGATGCATTATCGGCAACGATTACCCGCTTATTGGTGTAGGTAGAATTTATCACAAACGGAAGAAACTTTTGAAGAAATGCTTTTCCGTTCCAGTTTAAAATAACGATGGATACCAATGGCGTTTTTTTAATACGGGCATTACCAAGTTCATCAGCATCGTTGCGTCGCAATCCGTTCATCGGTTGTACTACTATTTAGCTTTAATTACAATTTGCACAAACATAATCCATTTCTCTTTTCTCATTTTCTATTTCTCAATTGAACAAAACAAATCTCAATGAGTGCCTACCGGCTCTATATTCTTGTATCATTCCGGACATTGACATTAAAATCCATCTCCCGGGAGTTGAATTTAACTACATGATTCAATTTCTTATTTTACATTTGAGCTAATGATCACACAATTGTTTAATTGGCGTACAGCACTCGCAATGGTTGCTATAGCTATTGTAACCGGAACGATTTTCTATTCCAATTACCTGGCGAAAAAGATAGCAATTGATGAAAAAGAAAAAGTGGATGTATGGGTTCAGTCACTCAAAACAAGGGCCGAGGCCACCGAGCAGGTAGCACTGGATCTAACCAATGCCATTACCTCCCGCAACACTGATATTCCCATTATAGAAACAGATGAATTTGATAATCCATCGGGCCAGGTACTAAATATTGAAACGCTTGAAATAAAAAAAGATACCGGTTACCTGCGCCGGAAGGTCAAAGAATTTAAGGGTCAGCACAATGCCATTGTGCTGGAAGTAAATAAAGACCCCCTCATCATTAATAAGTATTATTTCGGTGATTCCAAACTACTAAAAGAAGTAAGGTATTACCCGCTTATTCAGCTTTTTGTGGTGGCTCTTTTTATCATCATTACATTGCTTACGATCACGCTGCGCAACAAATCTACCCAAAACCAGGTATGGGCGGGCATGGCAAAAGAGACGGCCCATCAATTAGGGACGCCCCTATCCTCTTTGCAGGGCTGGGTAGAGCTTTTAAAAGATATGCCCGCAAATGAAAAAATTGCAATGGAAATGATGAAAGATGTGGACCGGCTTAAATTGGTAAGTGACCGCTTTGGCAAAATTGGCAGTACTCCCCAACTGGAAGAGTATAATGTAGTAGAGCAGATTGAAAACATGGTTGCCTATATAAAAAGGCGTGCATCCGAGCATGTTGTCTTCAATATCAGCTCAAATGAAAAGGAAATTATTGCAATGATCAGCGGACCTTTATTTGACTGGGTAATAGAAAACCTATTAAAAAATGCGCTGGATTCAATGGAAGGAAAAGGCAGTATTCAAATTAAAATAAAGAAAGAAACAACCGGGATAAACATAGACGTAAAAGATTCAGGAAAAGGAATAAGCAAGCAAAATATTTCTAAAATATTTAAACCTGGTTTTACCACAAAAAAGCGTGGATGGGGCCTTGGTTTAAGTTTATCAAAAAGGATTATTGAGCAATATCATAAAGGCGAATTATTTGTAAAAAATTCAGAACCGGGGAAGGGAACAACCTTCAGGATCATCTTAAAACAATAGCATGAACGGGTCACGACCTGCCCCGTATATTCATTTGATTTTTTTACAATTAAAATTTTACATTTGCACACCTCATAAGTGGTTAGCGCAGCTAATTTACTTTTATTGTTGCGGCGATGGCGAAATTGGTAGACGCACTACCTTGAGGTGGTAGCGCTCGAAAGGGCGTGGGAGTTCGAATCTCCTTTGCCGCACAAAAACCTTTTCTAGCGAAAAGGTTTTTTAGTTCCCGGCCATATATATTTCTACCCGGCTTCACTTATAAAGAATACTCTTTGAATGGTCCAGTAAAAAGCAACCAGTGCAATGATGATGGAAAACGTGTACACAACCCCTGCTTTGTACCAGCTTTTTTTTCTTAATGGAATTATTATGCAGCCAAACATTGCAGCTATAACGGCAATTTGACCCAGTTCAACACCTGCGTTAAAGGCAATAACTGACGTATAAAATTTTCCTGCCGGCAATCCAATTTCATTTAGCGCACTGGCAAAGCCCATACCGTGTATCAGCCCAAAGAGAAACACTACAAATATTCGCCATGGCTTCAGTTCTGTTGTTATCATATTCTCTAAAGCAACAAACACGATCGATAATGCAATAATTGGCTCTACCACTGCCGAAGGCGCCATTATTACATTCTTCATACTTAGCGCCAGTGTGATGGAATGTGCTACCGTAAAAGCAGTGGCTTGCCACAAGATTGTTTTAATATTTGTGCTTAGCAAGCACAGGCTTATTACAAACAAAATATGATCAATGCCCTGCGGGATTATATGTTGAAAACCCAGAAGCAAATAAAACGAAACTACTTTATTTACTGGTGCACTTTCCAAAGCATAGTTAATACTATGGGCTGAAGCTGCTTGTACAAACAAAAGCAAGGCCGGCAATAAAATTAGTTTCTGAGTCAAATTCAAAACACCCTTAGACAAATTGATAATTTTACCCACCCTATATGTTTTTAAGTGCTTGCTCACTGCTCATTTTTAAACGTTCAGGTATATTCGCATTATACTTAAGCGCCTGTTCCAGGTAACTCTTTGCTTTTACTTTATCCCCTGTCTTTTCATAAATTAATCCGGCCCTGGACAACAGCACAGGATTTTTGCTTTTTGTCTTCAGGGCTACCTGTATGTAGGGAAGGGCTTTTGAATATTCACCCTTTTGATAATAGACCCATGCCAACGTTTCATTGACATCAATATTTTTATGTCTCCTGTTGTACTCTGCAAGCGCATGCTCCAACGCCTTATCATTATTGCCAATCTTTAAATACGCATACGCTAATTCCCGGTCTGCATAATGACCCACATTTTCATCTGCTGCTGCGGCGGTGGCATTTTTAGTCATTTCTGCAATGACTATTTTTGCTGTTGAAATTGCTTTATCTTTTTGGCCAGCCAACTGGTACACATCTACCAGTTCTTCCTTATAAGAAAAATCATTTACCACCAATGAATCTGCCTGCTGATAATAAGCCATTGCCTTGTTATAATCTTTTGCTGCTAAAGCAATGCGAGCCAAGCCTGCTATTGCATGCACATAACCTGGCCTGTTTCTTAAGGCTATAGTATAATTCATTTCAGCGCTTTTTAAATCCCCCGTATTTTCATACAAATGCCCCAGTTGTATCCTTGACCATTCTGTTGATTCATTGCCGGGAAGTCCGGCATCTACTGCCATTTTCATGGCATCAATCGCACCTGGGTAATCACCAAATATTTCACGCAGGTAAGATGCTCTGGCATACGAACGAAGATCAGGTCTTATCGACATCATCTTTTCAGCGCTGATCACAGCAGAATCGTAATTCCCCATTTCAACATGGCCATCTACCAGTACTCCATATAAAAATGCATTGTATGGATTTATTTTTTCAGCCTTTTCTGCAACTGCCAATCCTTGCGCAAAATGATGTTGAGAAAGGTGCAAAAGCGATTGTAAGGTTAAAGCCTCGAAATTGGCAGGATCCTTTGCAAGCACATCATTCACATATTTCATAGCAGCCATGTCGTAGTACTGATAATTACCTGTGGCCCTGGCTTCCAGTATAAATAAATTGGCCAGCAGAATCATGGATTTGATATCCCCTGAATTTGCTTTTATATCTGCTAATAATTTTGAAGCGTTTTTTTGTGTATTTGTCCATTCAGCCTGATTTGACAATGCCCCTTTTCTGTCGAGCAACACATAACCGGCAATTTTTTTCTTTTTCTCCTCGCCCCGAAATTTTAATACCACGAAACCTGCAGCGGCAATAAAGACTATCACTAGTGCAGCATACAGTGTACTTTTTTTCATGCTCCTGTTTTTTAAGATTAAACAATGATCCATCTTTAACCAATGCAATCACCATCAACATGATTTTTGCAATGCACGATAACACCTTTGATGTAGTTTTAAGAAAATAAGTCCGCATAAACTGCGGACTTATTTAATTGACTTGAATTATTTTGCCTTTACAACTTTTAAGGTTTGTTTAAGCATTCCATCTTTGGCAACCTTAATAAAATAAATGCCATTTTTTAAATCCTCCCCATTCCACTCTTGCGTGTAGGTGCCAGGTTTTAACGTTTTATCTACCAACACTTTTAACTGGCGGCCGTCCGAATCAAACAGTGCAATGTTTATTTGCGCACTGGCATCTAAATGATACCTCATACTACTTCTGCCAACAACTGGATTAGGCGAAATAGTTGCAAATACTTCTGGTGCAGCAATAGCTAATCCCTGGTAGACTGTACGATTGGCACCCATACTTGCTGAAGTGCTGGTCTCAGTTTGACCAGTTTCACAAGCACATACATGTGTTCCTTCCCAAGGTGACGCCAGGTAAGGAAATGCTTTTTTAAACTTAGCATCATTTTTTTCAACGCCGGTGGTGTAACCTAATACATTCAGCAGCTGAGGCGTAACAGGGCTTCCCCCTGGTGTGAAATCATCGTACCATAAACCGATCGCCGCCAACACAATTCCTCCCACGGCCTGCAATTCGATCCTGGTTACATCATCTTCCAATCTTCTTCCGTTGGGAAAGCCATCCATGTTGGGAATATTTTGAATGGTAGTATTTGCATAAGCAGGATCTAATAAACCTGTTACCGCGGCCTGAACAAGCCCTAATGAACTGAATGCACTGCTTTCCCTGGGGGTAACCGGCACTGCCATGTTCAACCGCAACATATCACCGCCATTGGGCAGGAAATTATTAATAAAAGGCTTTCCTTTGGCCAGCGGGTTGCCAGCGGGTTTGCCAGTAGCCAATTGATATGGAGGCAGGTTGGGTACCCCTGTATGAAAAATAGGCCATAAATCTACGGATCGTGGAGAACCCGGTGCAGGCAATAATAATGTGCCAAAGATCGCATCATCCAGTGCTGTGCCTGTTACGGCAGATGTACCTTTTAAACTAAACAGGCCATTTTGCCCATTTCCAAACCCAAACGCACCAAGGGAATTTTTTTGTACACGCAATGGCTTAAAAGCAGGAACTGCGCCGCCAAACTTTGCGTCATCCATATAAAGCGCCAACTCGGGATTGTAGAAGTAAGTCCCAAATTGCTTAAGGGTGGGTAGGTCATCATAAGGAGTAAATGCATTCCAAAGATCTTTATAACCAATAGGGATTATGGCCTCGTTCGTTAATGGCATGCCCAGCCTCGATACTTGTATCCATTTACCTGAATGAGATGAAAATTCGTATCGCCTCTTTGGATCGTTTGAAAGGTTGGCAAAATCTGCCACATTGATATCATTTAATATTTTAATTTTCTGGCGGCTTGCACTGGCCCATACACCTATCACATATTCAGGGTCAAGTATATTGGCAGCAACGCTTACCGGTTTGTGATCTTTTTGAAGCGTAGAAATATCGATCTGCAATGCAATACTGGATACATTTATGCACTTTAAACCATCTGTATATTTACCAGAAGCACGTGGTGCATCCCCAAGGTCGAAAATACCGCCGAGGTCTACAAAGAAAGGATCATCTGCGGGGCCACAAAATACCTTTTCACCGGAGGTAGCAGTGGTAATGGCATTGTTGATAAGGGTATTATATTCAGGGGCATTTAAACCTACTGGAGAACTGATAGACCGCGGGCCAATATTGGGTGGTGGCACTTTGCCATTGGTTACGATTGTTTGAAAAGTTTTGCCGCCATCAATACTTCTATCCAGCGTGTAGGTCGTTTTCAAGTTTTCCAGGCCCAGCCTGATGTTGAAAAAAGTTGTCGGATCCTCGTTCTTCCTTTGAAACATAAAACGATAAATAATATCATCGCCTTTAGTGCCAACGTTATTATCAATGTGGATCTCGTACCGGACATTTTCGCTAAAGTGATGATAGTTCGGCCCATCCTGTGGCAATTGCCCGGGAATGTAGTTGGCAATAATGGTGATCTTGTTTGGGTCATCCGGACTTCTAAAAGCATACAGATCCGTGTTATCGGCCACCCTGTCGTCGGCAATTAGTGGCGCTTCCCTATGCGAAGAGGCAAATGCCGGCGCTGTAATTTGTAAAGACATTACTGCAAGCATGAAGGCAGCATAAAACTTTTTTTTCATAAATGTTTTTTTAGTAAATAATAAATAAATACACTGATGACTATTCATTGAATTAAATAGCATTAACAGACGGATGAGTTTACCATAATTGAATGGAGCAAAAAATCCGCGAATTCCTATATTTTAGAGGTATGTAAGTATAGAGGTGGCTGGTTTTCCAAAGATTATTGAATGGCGTTACTACTGCAGAATAACTTTCTTTTTTGAGATACGTAAGGCTATTAAAAATGGATTTAACTTTTCTTTAAAAAATAGAAATAAATGTATCAGCTGATTTGAAGAGTGGATGGCCCCGGAGAATTGGCTTTTAAAAGGATATTATTTTAAACACAAATATCTTCGCTTTATTCGCTATGTAAAGTTAATAAACAGATAGAATTTTTTTAAGGGATTTTTTTGCACCGCACTGCATAAAACCCTTACTAATGTTAGGTAAGGTGATTTATTTTATTACACGAATTGCTACTAATTACACTAATTAAGAAATAGTACAATGTTTAATTGGTGTAATTAGTCTTTATCATTCGTGTAACACAAAAAAGTTTCTCATTAAACCTTGCTTAATACCCACGAGATGCAATTTTTGTTAAAAAACAGAAAATGCACCAACAAGTCAATTCCGCCGTCTTTAAATATGGTGCAATGTGCAATGCCTTTATTGTCGTTAATGCTTACTTTAGTTATTACCAGGTGCTTTTTAAAATCAACTTCATTACTTGCCTGCCATTTAAAGAGCGATTCTTTAATGCTCCATGCTGCGGTTAATAATTTTTCATTGAAAACAGAGTACGGAAATAAAGGGATTTCCTGGAATATCTGTTGCTCTTCCTCCGTTAAAAACTTATGCTTAACCTTTTCAACTTTACTGCTAATTAATTCCACATCAACGCCGGCTCTATGATCTGCACTAACAATAACCGCTGCGTATGTTCCGCAATGGGATATCGAAAAATGAAAAGCTTCGTTTTCTAAAAAGGGCTTGCGGGTGTCAGCAATCCGTATCAACTCAGAAGGAAAGGCAGGAAATAACTCCTGAAGCAAATACCTTCCTGCCAGGTGTTGCAATCTTTTATTAGGATGTAATATTTCACGTTGCAACGAAACTTTTTTGAGGAAAAATTCTTCTGCCTCATCTATATGCCATACCCCCAATTTAGTTGAGACGTTGATATTTTGTTGATAAACCAATGGCATGAAATGATTGCAGATTTTTTGGTTGTAGATTTTTGAGTGAATATTTGCACAAATTAATGTGCTAATTAGCCAATGTGCTAATTTACGGATTAGTGAGTAATCCTAAAAGCAGGAGTAATTTTCAACCATCAACCATCGACCCAACTATGATCCTGAGCGACACCAGAATACTAGAAGAGATTGAAAGTGGCAGTATCAAAATAGTTCCCTATAGCAGGGAATGCCTTGGAAGCAACAGCTATGATGTTCATCTTGGCAAGTCACTGGCGATGTATACCAATAGAGAACTTGATGCAAAAAAGCACAATACCATCGAACATTTTGAAATACCTGAAGAGGGCATCATCTTGCAACCGCATGAATTCTATTTAGGTGTTACCGAAGAATATACCGAGACACACTCCCATGTTCCTTTCCTGGAAGGCAAATCGAGTACAGGGCGGCTGGGTATTGATATCCATGCAACGGCAGGTAAGGGCGATGTAGGATTTTGCGGCAACTGGACGCTTGAAATATCGGTAAAACAACCAGTGAGAGTATATGCTGGGATGCCGATCGGCCAACTGATCTATTTCCCCGTAGATGGAGTGATAGCAATAAAATACAATCAGAAAAAGGATGCTAAATACAGCGGGCAACCAAATAAACCCGTAGAAAGCATGATGTGGAAAAATACTTTTTAAAGCTCAGTATACTTCATTTTACAATTTGCCATATTTTTTATAATAAGCTATTAAAAAGCCGGTAACCTCATCATAACTTAACATCCCGGATGGTTGCTCATTGCTCTCCAGGTATTTTCCGTAGAGCCACCGGATAACCGGCTCTACCGGGTTTCTATAGTGAAGATTGAATTGCCTCCATTCTTTAAGGTCTTGTTTTACGGCTGGTAAAAGCTGTTTTGCGAATGCTTTCGCAGCCAGTGAATCGGCATTGTAAAGGTTGCGGTTGGCGTATAAGAAAAGGTCAATATATACAGAATAGTGGAATGACTTATCCTTTGAGGAAACTGCAGCAAGGTACCCAACAAAATTAGCCTCGTTTTCTTTTGCGTACCCAATCTGGTGGGCTATTTCATGGCAATTGATAAAGGGTTGTAAAAATTTAGGGATGTTTGTATTGATCTGTCCTTCGCCTGTAAAAGGATTATAATATCCCAGGAAGCCAACATAATTCCCTAGCCATCCCCACAATGAGGCTTTTATAGATGCAGGGCGATAATTTAAAAAGGAATAATGCTTATTTACTTCATCATATGCGTCCAGGGATTGCTGGAATATTTCTTTACTGCTTTTTATTATGGGTGGCTGCCGCAATAGAAGTTCATTACTTTCATTTACCTTTTGCAACAGAATGCCGTTCAACATTTTCAAGTCACTCAGCGAATATTCTGTCATTGACAAGCCTAATTGGCTGGCAATCCCTTTTCGATTGTAATTTATTCCCCACAATGCATTGAACAAGATGTATATTAAAAGAAGTGCAATAACTGTACGCTGAAATTTAGGTAAGAATGCCTTTGAAGAATTGTCTTTTTTAAACAAAGTTTTTATTCCCTTTATTATTTTTATCAATAACCAAATACCAGCCAGGCCATATAAAATATCTCCCACGCTAACAGGCAGCCATCCAAGCAGGTTTCTTAAAAAAATGGAAATATATGGGTAAACCCCTCCTGAATAATACAGTTCCACTCTTGCAGCATTGTAGGAAAACAAATGAATGATCACAGCAAAAACGAGAAGTACGACGATTAAAATCCAGTATTTTTTATTCTTCATAACCCTCTAAAAATAATAAAAAAGCCAGCACCGTTGTGCCTGAACAGCGAATATTGTAAATTTTTCTACAAAATATGCCTAAAATTACTACCTTCGCCGTCCTTTAAACCGGAGGTAATGGGAAAGAGAAGGGAATTTGAAATAGCATTTGTGGGTCTGAAGCCCGGAATTCATGCGTTTACTTTTGAAGTGGATGATAAATTCTTTGCAGAAGTTGAAACAAGGGATTTCACCAATTGCTACGCATCTGTTAAACTGCAACTTGATAAGAAAAGCGATTTTATGCTTTTAAAATTTGAGGTTGGAGGTAAAGCAGATGTTGACTGTGATCGCTGCGGAAATAAACTCACCATGGATCTGTGGGACGAGTTTAATATGGTAATTAAAATGGTGGATGATCCCGAAGAGATGAATGAGCGTGAAGATGACCCTGATGTATTTTATATTTCAAAAACAGAAAGTCACCTGCACCTGGATGAATGGATATTTGAATTTGTGAGTCTTAGTGTTCCCTTACAGAAAATGTGCAAAGAAGAAGAATTGGGTGGTCCGCAATGTAATAAAGAAGTATTGGATAAGTTGAATGAAATGAAGGTGAGTGAGGATGGTAAAAATGCCAATACATTGTGGAAGGATTTGGATAAGTTTAAGGAGCAGTAGTTTAGTGGTGGGTACTGTGGGTACTGGATAGCGGACAACTAGATGAATGCTTAATAAAACATTTTCTTGCCAGGTATTAAGAATGAAATATCAGGCATCAAGTATCCAGAATCAAGCATCAACTATTAAGAAAAGAATCCATTTTATAACAACAACAACTAAAATTTAAAGATATGCCAAATCCGAAACGACGCCATTCGCAGCAGCGCAGCGCAAAGAGAAGGACGCATTATAAAGCAAGCGAAACTACTTTGACAGTAGATAAAACTACCGGCGAAATACATGTACGCCATCGTGCACATGTAAGTGAAGGTAAATTATACTACAAAGGACAAGTGGTAGCAGAGAAAGCGCCTCTCAAAGCATAATATTTTTCAAATGCTGAATTCTAAGTTCTAAATTCGATATGAATTTAAGACTTGGAATTTTTTATTTAATGACTTCACCATGAATATTGCCCTTGATATGATGGGTGGCGATTATGCCCCCCTGGAAGCGATAAAAGGTATTGCACTATTTTTGGCCGAAGAGGATAAAAATATAACGCTAACGCTTATTGGCGACCAAGCGGGGCTAAAACCCCTGATCTCCTCTCATTCAGTTCCACTAGAGTATATTAAGATCGTTCATGCGTCAGAAGTTATAGATATGCATGAACATCCTACCAAAGCGCTTCGTGACAAACAACAATCATCCATTGCAATTGGATTCCGGTTATTAGCCACAGGTGAAGCGGACGCTTTTATAAGTGCCGGCAATACGGGCGCCATGATGGTTGGTGCACTGTTCAGCATCAAGGCTATTGAAGGAGTTACACGCCCTACTATCGGTGCTTATATTCCAAGGGAAAACGGAACATTGGGGTTGTTATTGGATGCGGGAATCAACGCAGATTGTAAGCCTGAAAATCTAAACCAGTTTGCTACGCTTGGTTCCTTATATGCAGCAAATATTCTTGGTTTTCAAAACCCTAAAGTAGGGCTTATCAATATAGGAGAAGAAGAAGGAAAAGGAAACTTACTTACACAGGCAACCTACCAGCTATTGAAAGAAAACAAAAACATCAATTTTATAGGAAATATCGAAGGACGGGATATTCTATTGGATAAAGCGGATGTAATGGTTTGTGAAGGGTTTACAGGAAATGTTTTATTGAAAATGGCTGAAAGCGTATATGATCTCGTACAACGAAGAGGTATAAGGGATGAGCATTTCGATCGGTTCAACTTTGAAATGTACGGCGGCGTACCCGTGCTGGGTGTTGCAAAACCTGTCATCATCGGCCACGGCATATCACATGCTATCGCTTTCAAGAATATGATACTGATAGCTGAAAGAATGATAGAAAAAAAACTAATGGAAAAAATGAGGGAAGTGTTTACCGGCGGGGCTGTTAGCTAGCCAGCTTTTAATTTATTTCCCTTTTTGTATCAACAGCCAATCCTGCTATTACTAAAAAAAAATCTCAATTAAATATATAAGCCAACCTGAAACCAATTGCGCCAATTGTACCAGCGCCCGCCCCGGAATAAGCATCATACTTAATGGTCGCATCAATTGATTTACCCGATTTGGTTTCAAACTCATAGCCTAACATCAAGGGTGAATAAGCAAAAGCAGTTCCTTTATCGTAATTGCCCAAAAATGCTACACCCAGTTGTGCTGCTCCATACAACCCTCTTGTTAATGTATATTTTGCACCAACCCTCAACGGTATAATCGTTTGCCCTGCAATTGAAGATTTCCCAAGGTAGGCGATCAATCCAACTGTGGCGGTCGCTTTCAATTTATCAATCAGAAGGTATTCTGCCTGTGCTGTTCCGCCGGTGCCAATAGAATGCGTATTTGCAAAACTGCCCGTAGCAAAGCTTAATTCAGGGCCCACACTAAAAGAAAAATTGTGTTCGTTTTGTGCAAAAGCATGCATAGAAATAACGAACATTACCAATACGGACAAACGCAATTTTTTCATCTCGTTATTTTTTTTAATGCCGCAAATTTAAGTCACGGTCATCCGTTTGCCAAGTTTGTTTTAACAAAATAATTTATGTGTTATAAATTATTCAGCATATCTGCTACCATTCTTTGTAAGCCATAATCTTCATGCCATCCCCAGTCATTTCTTGCTTCGCTATCGTCAATGCTCTGCGGCCAACTGTTGGCAATCTGTTGTCTGTAATCAGGTTGATAGGTAATAGAAAATTCCGGTATATGCTTTTTTATTTCAGCAGCAATTTCGGCAGGAGAAAAACTCATTGAAGAGATGTTATAGGATGTGCGGATGCTTATGTTTTCAGCCGGTGCTTCCATCAATTCGATGGTGGCCCTTATGGCGTCGGGCATATACATCATGGGTAGGTAAGTATCGTGCTGCAAAAAGCATTCGTATTCTTTTTCTTCCAATGCCGCATGAAATATTTCTACTGCATAATCAGTGGTACCTCCCCCGGGTGCACTCTTATAACTTATCAGTCCTGGATAACGGATACTTCTTACATCTAACCCCCATCGCTGATAATAATAATTGCACCAAAATTCTCCGGCATATTTACTAATGCCATAGACAGTGATCGGCTCGATAACGGTTTGCTGGGGACATTTTCTCTTGGGTGAAGTGGGACCGAAAACAGCAATAGAACTTGGCCAGTAAACTTTGTGTATTTTTTCTTCTTTAGCAATATCAAGCACATTCAACAGGCTTTGCATATTGATGCTCCATGCAAGGTTGGGATTCTTTTCTCCGGTAGCAGATAGGATGGCCGCCAGTAAATAAATCTGCGTAATATTTTGCCTGATTACCTGCACATGAAGCATTTCTTTATTCATTACGTCAATGCCTACATATGGACCGGTGCCTTTGAGCAAGTCGTTTTCTTCCCTTAGGTCACTGGCCACCACACTTGCGTTACCATATATTTTTCGTAAGGCCAGCGTAAGCTCCACTCCTATCTGGCCCGATGCGCCGATCACTAAAATTTTTTCTTTTATCATGCTTATAATAGATTGTCGCTGCAAGGTAAAAACTCCACTCTCATTTTACTCAAAAATTATACATCCCGGCATTTGCTACTGATAAAGCGATTGTCTTTTTGTAATGTCCCTTTCTCCAGTACCCAGATCTCCGCCAATCGCTTTTTGCCCAACTACTCAATTTATACCGCCAGATACAAAAAGTAAAATGGTATTAAAAATATGGATCATTAGTTTTATAAACCTGATCGGGTTAAAAAATTCCAAAACCCAGCCTTGATAAGAACTGATCCAAGCTGTCAGCTTTTGATTTGATAAATAAACATAGCAATCAATCACCCTTTAATAAATGTTTAACATGAAAGTTTTAATTTTTATTTCCTTGATTTTTCTTAAAAGCCTGGCTGCTTACTCTCAAAGCGTAGGGATCAAAGAAGATGGTTCAATCCCCGATCCAAGTGCAATGCTCGACGTACAAAGCATTTCAAAAGGTATGCTGATACCACGGATGGCCACTGCTCAAAGAACGGGCATTTTAAATCCCGGAGCAGGTTTGCTGGTATTCGATAATGAAACATCCAGCTTCTGGTTTTACAATTCCTCTGGCTGGACAGAATTGGTGACAGGTGGAGGTAGCGGTCCGAATTACTGGAGTACAAGCAGTACCAATATCAGCAATAATAATACCGGTAACGTAGGCATTGGCATAAGTAACCCGCTAACTAAACTTACCATTCTAACGCCCATCAATACAAATGGATGGACCCACATTGGCCAATCCAATGGTAAAGACTCAATTATTGTTGGAGAAGGCATTGGCGGCGTATCAGCGGGATTGGGTACTTCTACTAATCATGCCTTTAGGCTTACTGCGGGCACACTGGGAAGGGTGCAAATTTATCCCGGGGGTGAGGTAGTTGTTGGCAGCAATGCCACAGGTGCCTTCGGCAGGTTTACGGTAGAAACACTGAATAATAGTTATGGAATATCACACCTCGGCGAAGGCGGTAATATTCTTGCAACGAGGATGGGCGGGACTTCAGCAGGTATTGGGACGTTTTCACCAACAAACATGCGCATCTTTAGCAATGGCTTTTCCCGCATTTTTATTGCTGAGGCAACAGGTAATGTGGGCATCAATACCGATAATCCGACTTACAAACTTTCTGTAAATGGTGATATCCGGAGCAAAGAGATCGTAGTAGAAACCGGGTGGGCGGATTATGTTTTTGAAGAAAAATATAAGCTTACGCCACTGAACGAGGTAGAAAAATATATTGTGGAAAATAAACACTTGCCCGGTATTCCCTCAGCATTAGATATCCAAACAAATGGGTTAATGGTGGGTGATACACAAAAAAAAATGATGGAGAAAATTGAAGAACTAACGTTATACCTTATCGAACAAACAAAGGAAATAGACTTGCTTAAAAAGAAAGTTTCAGCAATTGAAAACAACCATTAAAAGAAATAAATTCAAAGAAGATGAAAATAATTTTTTCAATAATGATAACCTGCCTGGCTGCTTCCTCCCACGTACAAACTTTTGGACAAAAAAAAGAATGTGGCACGAGGACAACTGGTACGCCATTATTTATAAACAACCAAGGTAACAATTTAAATAAGCCGCTATATACTTTGCCTTACTTAATTAAAATTTATGTAACTGTTTTTGCTAACAATGATGGCTCAAATGTAGCTGCTTCGGATACGGCAATCATGCGGCAGATCACGCACATGAAAAACTTTTATGCTGCCCACAACATTTGTTTTATACTTGCTGGCATACAACATATTAACAGTACAGACCTTAATGACCATAATACAGATACGGAAGGTTTTGAACTTGCCTTACTATTAGTTGGTGGTTCTATGAATATTTTTGTGCACCAAACCCTGAAAGATAATTCCGGGGCGCTTAATGGCAGCGCTTATACAATTCCTAATTATATCTTATCCATCGCAGGCAGTGCAATTAGTTCTACTACCAATTTATCCACCCTGTCGCATGAAATGGGCCACGACTTTGGATTGTATCATACATTCGAGACCTGGGATGACAACATGGGTAATCCAACAAAAGCTGAAAATGTATCCAGGAATGTGCCATGCACAAATTGCGCATTAAATGGGGATCTCTTATGCGATACAGAAGCAGACAGGGACGAAGGTGTAGACGGAAATTGCAACTATACGGGAACAATGAGAGACTCCTGCGGCGTTAGGTTTGCTCCCAATACTAATAATATAATGACTTACGGCAACAGGGTCTGCAGAAACTTTTTTACTGCTCAACAGGGTAGCCGTGCCAGGGCTATTATCGAAACCACACCCGAAATAAACACTACCATTGCACCGGATAATGTTTCTATCTCACAGGTACAACTATATAACACTGGACGACATTTTATCATAGCACGTAACCAAATAAATATTACTGTAAATTCTTTCCAGGTGACGGGTACTGCCAATGTAAATATAAATGGCCAATCTGTTTTATTGCGGCCCGGCGTAAGGTTTACCCCTTCGGTAGGTGGTGGAACATTTATACGAGCCAATACTTTATGTAATTAAATTATTTCCCCCGTTCTTAAAACTTAATTTTGCCCAATGGAAAATTATTTACAGGATTTGTTTGCGAATCAACAATACAATAAGAATAACTTCTTCCTCATCGCAGGCCCCTGTGTGGTGGAAGGGGAAGAACTTGTGATGGAAGTTGCCGATAAGGTTTCTTCTATTTGTAAAAACCTTGGCATTGCTTATATTTTCAAAGCATCCTATCGTAAGGCCAACCGCACCAGTGCTTCTTCATTTACGGGCATTGGTGATATAGCCGCCTTAACGCTTTTGAAAAAAGTGGGCGAAAAATACAATTTACCAACTATATCAGATATCCATGCACATGAGGAGGCAGCGCTGGCCGCCGGATATGTTGATGTGCTGCAGATCCCCGCATTTCTTTGCAGGCAAACTGATCTGTTACTGGCAGCGGCGGAAACAGGGAAAATAGTAAATGTAAAAAAAGGCCAGTTTGTAAGTGGGCCTGCCATGAAATTTGCCGTTGAAAAAATTCAAAAAGCGGGCAATGAAAAAGTAATGCTTACTGAAAGGGGCAATACGTTTGGCTACCAGGATATGGTAGTTGATTATCGTAACATACCATTGATGAAGGGACACAATGTGCCTGTTATTATGGATTGTACACATTCGCTCCAACAACCCAACCAAACAAGCGGTGTTACGGGAGGGAACCCTCAATTAATTGAAACAATAGCCAAGGCTGCCATAGCCACCGGTGCAGATGGTTTATTTATTGAAACCCATCCAAATCCTGCGGTGGCAAAAAGCGATGGGGCTAATATGCTGAGATTGGATCTGCTGGAATCCTTACTTGAAAAACTTGTACGCTTAAGAGCAGCCGTTATTTAAAAAAAATCCCGATAAAATCGGGATAATTCAAACTCGTAAATAAAGTGTCATGATAGGATGTTTCTCAAAAGCATTAAAAAACTCATAGGAAATCTTACAATAAAACGGAACCAACTTTGGCTTGAAAAAAACCTTTTTGTGTCACGCAAAAATAAGTTCGACTCACAATATACCTATATATAAAACCGACAAAATACTAATCGCAAACGATTTATTATAAAACATGTCAGACATCCCTGGGTAAGATATTAAACGCTTTTTTATAGGCTATTGTAAAATTGCTAAGATTTTTGAATCCTAACTGCGTCCCTATTTCTTTTATCGAATACTTTCCGTTGTTAAGCAATTGCCGGGCTTTCAACATCCGGTTTGTTTGATAATATTCATAAGGACTGAGGCCATATGTTTTTTTAAAAACAGCTTTAAGTTTTGTTACACTCATTATGGCTGTCCTTGCCAATTCACTTAACGGAGGTGGTGGCATCGAAAGATTACTGATCAGGATTGACTCTACCTGCATCATTCTTTTTATTTCACCATCCTCAATATTTATTTCTGCGTTTGGTTTAGACATTTTGGTATAGAGGCTTCCCAGAAAATTTTCCAGCAAAAGCATTACACGATTCTGCAATACGGTCTTATATATAGGATGGTCTTCCTTTAATGCAAAGATTTCTTCCATTAATTCTCTGTACCCGATATTTAATACTTCAAAATTAAAAGCGCCGGTTTTTAAAGCCAGGTATTTTGTTAGAACGTAATCGGAACCTTTTAAACCACAATATTTATTGAACCACTCTTCTGTAAAATGAATATTAATGCAACGGTTTTCTGTGCCAGCTGTAGCTGTGTATTCCAATGGGGAAAATGAGCTTGTTAAAAGTGCGCCAGAATAAACTCCATTGTTTTCTTTATGTACTGCTTCGTCCATCTTTAAAGTCAAAGCTTTCATATTCCTGATTTCATCGAATCGCAACGTATAATCGCCATGGCTCCCTCCTTCACGGCGAATACAAACATTGTTGTGTATGACACATTCATTAACTAGCACCTGTAATCCATTAGCAAGCTGTATTGATTTTATGTATCCCGATCCAATTTCTACAGGAAGCCACAAAACATTATTAAGGAGCGGCACGCCAATAAAGCTTGCCAGTTTTTGCAGGTAAGTCGCATGATCACAAAATTTATAAGAAAAAGTAAACACGATTTTTTAAGGTGATTTATTGAATGTACAAAAACTCAGGAGGCAATCATTTCCCCGGGGGAAATATGGTACTGCTTTTTAAAAGCCGCAATGAAATTCGAGGTATTGTTGTATCCGATGGCTTCGGCAGTTTCTTTAACATTGTATTTGGTACTCATTAAAAGTACTTTGGCTTTTTGCATTCGTGATTTTTGATAGTATGCATAAATACTATCACCATAAAGACTTTTAAAATTTTTTTTAAGTTTCGTACCGCTCATTGAAACAATGCGTGAAAATTCATCGATCGTAGGAGGAGTTTCGCTAAAGTCATTCACTAGTAATTGCTCCACTCTTATTAGTCTTTGCACATCTTCCTCATTAAGTTTGAAGCCGCCTTCCAATAAATTCATCTTGTCATGTAGACGGGTAAAAAAACGTTCCATAAGAAGGGTTACCCTATTTTGCAGAAAAATATTGTGAAGTGGTTCCATTTTTTGTTCGCTCCATAAGCTATCCATTAATTTAAGGTATTCCGCATCCAGCTTTTCAATATCAAAACTTTCTGTTTTTAACGACAAGTATTTTTGCAACACATCTGCATTGCTATTCAAGCCAAAATATTTTTTTAACCATTGCTCATTGATCAAAATTTTAACCGATTTTATATGCACATTAGCGGGTATTTCTTCCGTGTTGTTAAAAATATTACTGGTGAGCCTCGCTACCGCATGGCGGCTATTGGATTTTTGTAGGATTTCTGCATCCACTGTAAACCTGGCAGTATCATTAATATAAACATCATCGAAATGTAAAATAAAATACCGTGTATCCGAACGGCTCCGTACAGTTAGTAATTTTTGTCCAAATGAAGCATCCGTCAATAAAACCTGCAAGTCATCAAACAAACTTAGCACCTTCATCGTACCCTCACCTGCGGGCGGAGTTAGCACGATAAAGTCGTCACCTGTAACGGGCAAGTTTAATGCTGCGGCGAGATCCTTAAGCAGCATTATATAATTGGTATGATTGATCTCAAATACAATCATGACGGAGAGTGAAAATCAGGTTTGTGAATACTTAAAGATACCAAAGTGGATTACGCCTGGCATTTACAATGTATCTTTTAATATTCATCCAAAATGCAATGAACAAATATACAATTACGGGGGAGCCCATGGTAATGAAAGAGATGTATATAAAATTTTTCCTGATAACAGCAGTAGCAATTCCTAAGCGTTCACCTATTGCAGTGCAAACCCCAAATACATGCCATTCGATAAAATGCTTAAACCTTTTCATACGCTAATTTATAGGTTATAAATGATTGAGGAATTGCATAAAATATCATATTTCCCAAAAAGCTTGCCTGATTTTTTGTAAATTCGCCCAAAATCAATTAGAAATGTAAAAATGTGCAAAATGTTGATATAAACCAGACCGGTCCTTAGATTGCAATTTACCTTTTTTTGTTTTGAATTGACCTATTTTTTAATATTCAAATTGACACTATGGCCTTCGACATTGAAATGATTAAAAAGGTGTATGCCGATTTTGGCAACCGGATTGAATCAGCCCGTAAAGCTGTCGGCAAACCTTTAACGCTGACAGAAAAAATATTGTATACCCACCTCTGGCAGGGAAATGCTACTGCTGCTTATGACAGAGGTAAAAGTTATGTGGATTTTGCACCAGATCGTGTTGCCATGCAGGATGCGACAGCTCAAATGGCCTTGTTGCAATTTATGCAAAGCGGAAGAAATAAGGTGGCTGTACCCAGTACGGTTCATTGTGATCATTTAATTGAAGCTAAGATCAACAGTAAAACGGATCTTGACAGGGCTGTGCAGGAAAGCAGCGAAGTATATGATTTTTTAGCATCCGTAAGTAATAAATATGGAATAGGTTTTTGGAAGCCTGGAGCAGGCATCATACACCAGGTGGTACTTGAAAATTATGCGTTTCCCGGTGGGATGATGATTGGTACGGACAGCCATACTGTAAATGCCGGTGGCCTGGGAATGATAGCTATAGGCGTAGGGGGTGCGGATGCATGTGATGTGATGGCAGGCCTTGCATGGGAATTGAAAATGCCTAAACTGATTGGAGTAAAATTAACGGGCAAACTTAACGGTTGGACAGCGCCGAAAGATGTAATATTAAAAGTTGCAGGCGTACTTACCGTTAAAGGTGGTACCGGTGCTGTGGTAGAATATTTTGGTGAAGGTGCCGTCAGCATGAGTTGTACCGGTAAGGGCACTATATGTAACATGGGTGCTGAAGTGGGCGCCACTACATCCACTTTTGGTTACGATGACAGTATGAGCCGCTATTTAAAGGCTACAGGCCGGGAGGAAATTGCAACTGCTGCCGATGCAATTGCCGAACATTTAACAGGCGACCCGGAAGTGTATGCAAACCCGGAATTATATTTTGACCAGGTGATTGAAATTGACCTCAATACATTGGAGCCGCACCTTAATGGTCCATTTACCCCGGATCTTGCAACACCAATTTCACAAATGAAAGCTGCTGCTGCTGCGAATGGCTGGCCAACTAAAATTGAATACGGCCTCATCGGAAGCTGCACCAACTCATCTTATGAAGATATCAGCCGGGCAGTAAGTTTGGCTCAGCAGGTATCTGACAAAGGATTAAAACTTCACTCTGAATTTACGATTACTCCAGGAAGCGAACAAGTGCGTTATACCATCGAGCGAGATGGGTTTTTAGGTGTATTTGATAAAATTGGTGCAACGGTATTTGCCAACGCATGTGGCCCCTGCATTGGTATGTGGGCACGGGTAGGTGCAGAAAAAGCAGAAAAGAATACGATTGTGCATTCGTTTAACCGAAATTTCGCTAAACGTGCCGATGGCAATCCCAACACTTATGCCTTTGTAGGTAGTCCTGAAATTGTAACAGCAATGGCAATAGCAGGTGATCTTTCTTTTAATCCGCTTACAGATACACTTACCAACGATAAAGGCGAGCAGGTAATGCTGGATCCGCCTACAGGTTTTGAATTACCACCCAAGGGCTTCGCTGTGGAGGATGCTGGCTTTCAAAAACCTGCCGAGGACGGTAGCGGTATCCAGGTGCTGGTATCACCTGATAGTAAGCGTTTGCAATTGTTAGATCCATTTCAGGCATGGGAAGGCATTGACTTAAAAGGCCTGAAATTACTGATCAAAGCAAAGGGAAAATGTACCACCGATCACATCAGTATGGCTGGCCCATGGCTTAAGTTCCGAGGTCATCTGGATAATATCAGCAACAATATGCTGATTGGCGCTCTAAATTATTTTAATGAAAAAACAGACCTGGTTAAAAATCAATTAACCGGGCAATATGGTACGGTACCTAATACCCAGCGAGCTTATAAAGCTGCCGGTATCGGAACCATTGTAGTTGGTGATGAAAACTATGGTGAAGGTTCTTCAAGGGAACATGCAGCAATGGAACCCCGGCATTTAGGTGTACGTGCGGTATTAGTAAAATCCTTTGCCCGCATACATGAAACCAATCTAAAAAAACAGGGTATGCTCGGCCTCACATTTGCCAACAAAGAAGACTATGACAAAATACTTGAGGATGATAGCATTGACATTGCAGGGTTGGTGACTTTTGCCCCCAATAAATCTTTGCAGATCGTGCTGAACCATGCCGATGGAACCGTTGACATAATCGAGGTGAACCATACATACAATGAACAACAAATTGAATGGTTTAAGGCTGGTGGTGCATTGAATATTATCAGGCGGGAATTTGCAGAAAGGCAATTAAACTAGTTTAAAGGTGAATAATAAAAAGAGCGAAACTCAATCAAGGGTTTCGCTTTTTTTATTTGAAACTATAACCACCATTTTATTGCACACCATTAATACATTACCTGTAACAATATTTTCAAGAATTTAATCACAAAAAAATGGGGCCGAAATAGAAATTTCACCCCTTTTTAAAATCCAATATCCTATGAAAAACCGATGCGAATGTAAGTGGCTAAATTGCTTTTTAAAGCCCTCAGTATGGTAAACAGATAGTAAAGTAGACAAACAAACAAAACTGGTAGACTAATTTTTTATTTAATAAATTATTCGGTTATTTTTACCCTTTATGATCAAACCAATATCTTACATATTAGCTGATGATGATCCGGTTTATAGCGAATTAACCTTATTGCACTTGCAACAAATCCCAAACATTCATTGCATCGGCGTTTGCAAAAGCGCATTTGAAGCAAAGGCTCTTTTACAACAAAATTTACCCGACTTATTATTACTTGATATAGAAATGCCCGGCCTTAGCGGCATTCAGTTGGCAAAAAGCCTGGCGCAATTACCCTTGATAATATTTATCACTTCTCATACACATTATGCGGCAGATGCTTTCGAAGTGGATGCAATTGATTACCTGGTAAAGCCCGTAGCAATTGAAAGGTTAATGCGTGCCATTGATAAAGTACGTTTGCTTTCAGAAATGAAACAATCCATTGCTTCTGAAGATGGGTTCCGTTCAGCCCCGGATGACTCATTTTTTATTAAGGATAAAAATACTTTTATACGCATCGCACATGCGGATGTTTTATATATTGAATCATTGGGAGATTTTGTTAGTATTTTTTTACAATCAGGCGAAAAAAAGATCGCATTGGTCAGTATGAAAAACCTGGAGCAACAATTATCTGCTTCCCAATTCATCCGTATTTCCCGAACAAAAATGGTCAATAAACAAAAAATCAATGCCATCGAGAATACTATTGTTCACCTGGGCAAAATACAATTGCACATTGGCAAAACCTATGGCGAAGCAGTGACACAATCTGTACTTGGCACCACAGTGATCAAACGTTTTATTTAAATAATTTCTCTTTAAATGCATAAACACATTCCCCGCCTTTTACTCCAGGTTCTATTTTTCATCTTCTGTCCGCTTGCTGCCGTTACCCAAACCAATAAAACAGTGGACAGTTTACTGATTGCTTTAGATACAGAAAAAGCGGATAGTAACCGCATGATGCTCTATCGCCGCATTGGAACTTATTATACAGATAACAATGCCGGTAAAGCCATTGGTTATATAGAAAAATCGCAGGAGATTGCTAAAAAACTTAACCGCCCATTATTAATTGCCAATAATTATTACAGCATAGGGTTTTGCTATCTCGTTAAAGGAAATTTCAATAAATCACTGGAAAACTATTTTCAGTCAATACGAATCTATGAAACACTGAAAGACAGTTTCAGGCTTTCCAACGCGTTTATGTCTGTTGGAAACCTTTACGGCCAAAACAAAAACTTTCAAAAAACAATTGAATACTACGACAAGGCACAGCTATTAATTGAGGCGCAAAAAGACAGCGCTCAACTATCCGGTATTCTTGGTCAGAGAGGAATTCTGTACGACCAGCAATTGCAATACGATAAGGCGATCGACTACTTGCGCCAGGCATTACTAATTGCCAGGATAATGAAGGATGATTATATGATCACCAATACCCTTAGTAATATCGGCCTCACGTATAAACATCAGAAAAAAACACCCGAAGCCCTGCAGTTTTTCGACAGTGTAATCACTGCTTATAAAACAACGAAAGATGTGCCTGTAGACAATTATGCGGCCATTTATAACAATATCGCTGCCGCTCATTCGCAGGCAGGAAATTACCCAAAGGCAAAAGAAGCTTTTGATAAAAGTATCCAATATGCTTTGCAGGCAGGCAGCCCATTTATTGAAATGGAAAATTATAACAACCTCGCCGATATGTATGGCACGATGAAATCATTTGAGCTCCAAACCATCTTTCTAAAAAAATATTACAATATTAAAGACAGCCTCTTTACTGCTGACAATAAAAATCAATTGACACAATTGGAAGCAGATTACCAGGTCGAGAAAAAAAATGTAGAACTCCAGAAAAAAGATGCGGAAGTGATCAGGCAAAAAAGTCAGCGTAATATTTCTATTATTATTGCTATCGCCATTGCAGTCATTCTTACAACACTCGCCTTTTTTTATAGGGGTATAAAAAAGAACAACCGTGTGCTGCTACAAAAAAACATCCTGATCAATCATCAAAAAAATGAACTGGAAACGCTTAACCAGGTAAAGGACCGCCTTTTCAGCATCATCAGTCACGACCTGCGTAATCCACTGGTAACGCTGCGATCCTATCTTTCTCTTGCAGATGATGTAAGGCTTTCCACAGAAAAAAAAGAATTATTTAAAAGGACTACCATGCAAGCCGTATCGCAGACTTGTGATATGCTGGACAATTTGTTAGTATGGGCGAATCTGCAAATTAAAAATACAGAAGCAGCTGTTGAACCGCTTGATGTAAACGATTGTGTTAATGATGTGTTGAATACTGTACAGCAGCAGGCAAATCAAAAGGAGGTAACCATTAAAACAAATATAGAAGCGGTCGTTGCCTTGGGGGATCACACAATTTTAACCATAGCACTCCGTAATATACTCACCAATGCGATTAAGTATAGTCCTGCTGCCACAACTGTTTACCTTCATTCCTTAAAAAAGGCCCACGAAATACATATTATGATAACGGATGAAGGGATCGGTATGACCAATGAACAGTTGCAGCAATCGGCCCGTAACCAGACGGATACTACAAGGGGCACACATAATGAAAAAGGCAGCGGACTCGGAATTTTTTTAGTGAAAGAATTATTACAAAAAATAAATGGGCATTTGTTAATTGAAAGCGAAAAAGATAAGGGCAGTTGCTTCACCATTGTATTATCAGCAATATAAATTTTATGACTGAATTGAGCCAGGATGCTTACATAAACGGTTATCAATCAGGCATAGCCAAACATTAACAGGAATTACCCGCTTCCCAGGACAGTTTCAAGTAATTTCGCCGATTATTAATTATCACGTTTTACAATTTGACATGTTTTTAAAAATACTAACGGTTGCAGGCCTTGCAACTTTTGAAATATATGCAGCCATTCCTGCCGGGTTTGCCATGGGCTTGTCGCCGTGGGTAATATTTTTTGCAAGTGTTACAGGGGGATTAGCTGGCGTTTTTGTAGCAGCTTTTTTAGGCGATAAAATCAGGGCTTTCTTTCGTAAAAAGAAACCTGTGAAGGATCACAAGATAAAACACCCAATGATCCATCGTATCTGGGAAAAATACGGCATCGTAGGCCTTGGGTTCCTTGGCACCCTATGCGTCGGCGCCCCCATCAGCATTGCAATTGGTGTGGGCCTTAATGCAAACCTGAAAAAATTATTGACCTGGTGTTGCATTGGTGTAATTACCCGATGCATTGCATTTACACTGATTGGTTATTATGGACTTAAACTTTTTTAAATTAATTTGTGGTATCATTTTACTTTTCTAAACAACAGGTAAATTATCCACCATGCCTCCAATAAAAACAGCGCTCCTCTCCTTCGGAATGTCCGGCAAAGTATTTCATGCTCCTTTTTTACATGTGCACCCTGGGTTTCAACTCGCCGGCGCCTGGGAAAGAAGTAAAAAATTAATCGGTGATGCTTATCCCGGCCTAACCTCATACCCTTCATTAGAAACACTATTGGCCGATGATTCAATCGAATTGGTAGTTGTAAATACACCGACTTCTACGCACTTCGATTATGCAAAGCAGGCATTGCTTGCAGGTAAACACATTGTAGTTGAAAAAGCATTTACAACTACTTTGGCCGAGGCTGTTGAATTAAAAAATTTGGCTGAAAAGGCAAACAAAAAAATATCCGTTTATCAAAACCGACGTTGGGACAGCGATTTTAAAACGGTGAAAAAAATAATCGATGACGGATTGCTTGGCGAGATAAATGAGGCCGAGATACATTATGAAAGATATAAGCCGGAACTAAGTCCTAAACAACATAAAGAAACTAAAAGTGCGGGTTCCGGTTTACTAAAAGATCTTGGCCCACATATAATTGATAGTGCACTTTGCCTGTTCGGTTTCCCACAGGCGCTGTTTGCAGACATCCGTATTACAAGACCCAACTCGGAGGTGGATGATTGGTTCGATATGCTGTTTTATTATCCAACTATGCGGGTAAGGCTAAAAAGCGGTTTATTGGTAAGGGAACCTATGCCGGGCTTTATGATACACGGTTCAAAAGGATCATTTTTGAAGGGTAGAACAGATGTACAGGAAACAGAATTAATAGCAGGAAAGATCCCTAATACACCAGACTGGGGAACAGAACCTGAAACCGAACGGGGATTATTACACACGGAGAAAAATGGCCATATAATTCGTGAAAAAGTTGAATCATTGCAGGGCAATTATTATGATTATTACGATGGGGTTTATAAAGCCTTAACTGAAGGCAAGCCAATGCCCGTAACTGTTGATGACGGCATCAATGTGATGCGTATCATTGAAAGTGCTGTCCAAAGCGCTGACGAAAAAAAGGTGATTGCCTTTTAGCGGGCAATTTTTTTCCGGCCAGCCTAACTACTTAATGTTTCAACATTTTTTTAATTAATTTGCAGACAAACAATATTTATGGCAGTAAGAAATTGGGTAGTTGACCCTTCTCACAGTGAAGTGCAATTCAAAATAAAACACCTCATGATCACCAATGTGACAGGTAGTTTTAATCTCTTTGAAGCTTCGGTGCAAACAGAAGATGAAGACTTCATGAGTGCCCGTGTTAGTTTTTCAGCAGATATTAATTCGGTCTCAACAAGTAATGAGCAAAGAGACAATCACCTTAAAAGCGCTGAGTTCTTTGATGCGGCCACTTATCCTACATTGACCTTTGTAGCTACTAAATTTGAAAATGTAGACAATGATGGATCGTATGAACTATATGGCGATCTTACTATAAAAGATGTTACAAAAAATATTAAGCTGGATGTAGAATTCGGTGGTGTTGTAAAAGATGCCTATGGCAATGTAAAGGCAGGTTTTAGCATCAATGGCAAAATTAACCGGAAGGATTTTGGCCTTCAATGGGATGCCGTTACAGAAACCGGCGGCATAGTAGTGAGTGACGAAGTGAGGCTTGTGTGTGAAATACAATTGATTGAACAACAGTAATTTTTTTGAATGGCAGGCAAAGTGAATTGCAGTACATGGGGAAAAATTTCCTTGACTTTTAAACGAAACTTTGCGGTTTCGTTTTTTTATGGCTGAGAGTAAGAAACTTCAATAAATTTTTAAAAGATGGTTAATTTTAATGGAGTATAAAATAATTTTTTATATTCACTCAGAAGATACATTTTTTCAGCCTGCCATTTAATATGAAGAGACAAATCAAAAGAACAATTAAAGGAAGGATTGGTTGTTGACCACTTAACAAAGCCGCCATTGAGTTTAAATAATCAAAACATATTGACCCTTGTTGACAGTTGTAAAAAAAACAACCGGGAAGGTCAACAGGAATTGTACAAGCTTTTGTACGAGTATGCCTATAGCATTGCATTCAGGTATGCAAACGATGACCAGGAGGCCAATTCATTAGTGAACGATAGCTTTTTAAAACTATTCAAACACATTGGCGGATGCAAACTGGACAATTCAAATAACATGGTGAACTCCTTTAAAGGATGGTTCAAAAGAATAATTGTTAATACCTGCATTGACCGGTACAGGAGCAATAAAAACATCAAAGAGCATGAAGTTTACACGCCGGTCTCCAATTTAGATAGTAGCGAAAATGGTGAAGACAAGCTGGGTTACAAGGAGATAATCAATTCAGTTAAACAACTATCACCGGCATATAGAACCGTTTTTAACCTACATGTTATTGAGGGGTATTCGCATGATGAAATTGCCAAATTATTGGGCATTTCCGCAGGCACCTCTAAATCCAATTTATCAAAAGCAAAGGAACATTTAAGAGAAATTTTGCTAAAAAAAATGACTTTCAATAAATCCAATAATGCTATCATCAAATAACGAAAATGAATTAGATAAACTGATCCGGGATGCTGAGGGAAAATATCATCCTACAGGCACACCTGATTGGGAAGCGATGCAGACCCTGTTGGATAAACATATGCCTGTAAGAAAAACGCCCCGTAGAAGGGCAGCATTTTTATTAATACTACTGTTATCATTTTTATTGGGCAGCACTTTTTATTTTCTTAAAAACGATGATAGCAAATCTATCCCGCTAAAAGTACCGCCAGCTATTACTGAATCGGCTCAACAGAAATTGGCACCGGCTGCTAGCAAGCCTGAAAATAAACCTGCAAATCAAACACAACAAACGCAAACTCCCACAGTACAACATCATTCAACAATCCAGCAGCAACCAGCTTCAACCCATAATAAAAAACATAAGCTCAGCCAATACAGGAGTAAAGTTAACAGCAAAATAAAAATGGGAATTGTGCCGGCAGATGAAATAGATACGCCCCAGCCAATAAACCAAACCAATATCACTTCAAATGATAAAAACAATCATCTCCTGCCAGGCTCCCCAACCGCTGCTTTGCTTCCAAAGGAAAGGGACAGCACAGATGTAAATAAACCGGTTGAAATATCTGTACTACCAGCAAAAGAACCTTCACAAAACAAGACAATAAGTGAGGCAAATAATGCTGGCAGCAACAAGAAAAAGCCAGCAGCTATAAAAAGAAAACAAAGCCCTGAAATAACCTTGCTATATGCACCCGAACTAACTACTATCAAATTTTCAAATATTGATAACCCGGGCAGCAATTATGGATTATTGATTGGATACCCGCTTTCGAAAAAATTTACTATTCAAACGGGTGTAATGCGGTCAAGAAAAAATTATATTGCCGATGGCAAAGATTTTCCTGACACTTATTCAACAGGCAACCACAAACTAAAAAACGCAGAAGGCTACTGCAAGATGTATGAGATCCCATTGAATATAAAATCGCAAATTACCAATGGAAAGAAGACAAACTTTTTCTATACTGTTGGTGTGTCTTCTTATATAATGACAAGCGAATTTTACACCTATCATTATACCACAAACTATGGCGCATATAGTAAAGACGTGCACTATAATTCGCAACAAAACTATTGGCTTTCCGTAGGGACTATCGGGCTGGGTGTTGAAAAACAGATCAGCAATACCGTAAACATTGCTGCAATGCCTTATTTGAAAATTCCATTTAAGGGTATGGGGGCCGGCAACTTAAAATTGTTAAGTGCTGGTATCAATTTTTTACTTTCTTACAGCCAACCTTCAAAAAAATATTAAATAACAGTACGCAAATAAACTGCTTTTACTTTGCATCAAACCAAAGCTTTGTTTCATCATTCCAGTCGCCATTGTAATTAATAGTAAGTTCATCCCCTTTTTCAATTACCCTTACTGTTTTTACCATAATGGTTTCGTCATCATAGTCCATAAAATATTCGCAATTGCTTTTATAACTATGATTGTATATCGGAATCAATCCCAAAGCCATACAGCATTTATCTTTATCCTTACCCCATTCAAATATGTAATTGTGTAATAGTGTTCTGTCGAGATAATCCCTATCCTGTAAATTCATAACAATTACCGGGGATATTTCTATTACCACGCCGGCAGGAATTCTTTCATTTGTAAATACACCCCTGCCCATTGCTTCAGTCTTCTCAACGAATAAATATGGTTTTAGCATAACATTGCATTAAATGTAAATCAAGTAATTTGCAAGATAGTTAAGTTGAGGGTTGAGGGGTTGTAAACAGTACTGTATAATGTTTTCAGATATAATTTAATAAACAAAAACATGGCTGTGGAATTAAAAGAATTATCGTTACAGCATCAGTTTGAAGAAATAATAGCTTCAGAGGATAAGCTCCGTATCCAGAATTTTTTGAACGATCAGAATATTAGCGACGTGGCTAATCTCATTTATGAAAATGAAGATTACGAAAGCCAGATCATTAGCCATCTCTCTTTGCACAGAGCTACCAGCGTTTTTAAAATACTGGAAACGCCCACTCAAAAAAAAATCATCAAATCATTACCGGCCTTCAAGACTGCCGAATTATTGAATGAATTGCCGCCGGATGACCGTACGTCTTTTTTAAGTGAATTGCCAAGCAATGCAGTGAGAGAATTGGTGAAAACATTGAACCCGGAGGAAAGGAAAATAACCCTGTCGCTGTTGGGCTATCCGGAAGGAAGTGTGGGTAGATTAATGACACCCGATTATATCTATATATACGAACATGATACCGTAGAAGATGTACTGAACACCATCCGGAAATATGCCAAGAACAGTGAAACCATTGATGTGATTTATGTGATAAATGACAAGGGCGAACTGCTCGATGATATCCGTATCAAAGATTTTATAATGGCTGCTTCCACTAAAAAAGTGAATGAATTAATGGATGGCAGGTTTATCGCTTTGCATGCGGAAGATGACCAGGAAGTAGCCAATGAAGCATTTAAAATGAATAACCGTGTAGCCCTACCCGTGGTAAGCAAGAGCAATAAATTATTGGGAATTGTGACCATCGATGATGTATTATGGTTGGCCAGTGAGGAATTTAGTGAAGACATGCAAAAAATGGGAGGTACACAGGCATTGGATGAACCTTACCTCGATATGCCACTTTTAAAATTATTCAAAAAAAGAGTGGGATGGCTGATCGTATTGTTTTTAGGTGAAATGTTTACGGCTACTGCAATGGGATATTTTGAAGATGAAATTCAAAAAGCAGTGGTGCTGGCGCTTTTTATTCCCTTGATTATTTCAAGCGGAGGCAATACCGGTTCCCAGGCATCCACGTTAATTATCCAGGCTATGGCAGTGGGAGAACTTACATTAGCAAATTGGTGGCGGGTAATGCGCCGTGAAATTATACAGGGGTTAATGCTGGGGTCTGTGCTGGGTATTATTGGCTTTACGAGGGTAATCATTTGGGCAAAAATTTTACCCAATGTATATGGGGTCCATGCCTATCTTATTGGCCTAACGGTTGGCTTTTCACTGGTAGGTGTGGTGCTTTGGGGAACCCTTACCGGCTCTATGTTACCGCTGATCTTAAAAAGGTTGGGAGCAGACCCCGCCGTTAGTTCGGCGCCGTTTGTGGCAACGCTTGTTGATGTTACCGGGCTCATCATTTATTTTTCGGTAGCATATTTCTTTTTGCAGGGTATACTTTTATAAATGCCGTTATGTCCCAAGGCGAGTTACTTGTAATCTTCCATAAGTTTTTTTGATTTCAACTTTCAATTCACAATATAAGTTTGCATATACAGAACTCTCTTTTGTCATTGCATCGTAGCGGAAGCACCTGATGCTTTGCCATATTTCATTTTCTTTACATAAGGCTTTGACTTTTTAAACGTCACCAGGAATAAGTTATCAAACGCTGTATCCGGGATATATTCCAATGGATAATTTGCTATGCCCAGCTTACGAATAATGATTGGAATGGTATTGCTGTGGCCGATGATGAGAATGGTATTACCTAAATCTTTGTGAGTCTTTATCTGATTAAACAGGTCGGTGCAGGAAGTATCTGAAAGATAATGTACCGTATCAATACCAATTTGAATTCTTAAGCTATCGGCTGTGCCTTGCGTGCGCTTATATTCCGTTACGTATATGCGCCTGATCTTTTTTTGCTGCAGTGTTCTCATCAGGTCACCGGCTCTTTTATTCCCGTCTTTAGTAAGCAAGGGATCTTGTCCCGAAAGCTTTTCAGCATGGCGCACCAGGTATACTTGCGCTTTGCCGGTAAACTGCATCATCTGTGCCTGACAAGAAAAAAAGGTTCCTGATAACATCAATATTAGAATATATCGCATAAAAAAGTTTGGGGCAATATAGGTTAAGAAGGGATAAATACAAAGCGGTGGGGAAGAAAGCAATAATTGACTGCTTTTTGCTAATTTGCATGCTCTTAATAACCCGGCATACACATCGATGAAAGTTCCATAAAGCGATATCGTACAAGAGTGCGACGCCACTGAAGCTGAAACGGGTATAATGCCCGGACAAAAAATTTAATATATATGTGTGGAATAGTAGGTTATACAGGCCATAGAGAAGCGTATCCAATAGTAATTACAGGCCTTAAAAGATTAGAATACCGTGGATACGACAGTACGGGTGTGGCCCTGCTAAATGGCGGGCTAAAAGTATATAAAAAGAAAGGGCGTGTTGCTGACCTGGAAGAATTTATCCTGGGTAAAGACCTTCATTCCAATATTGGCATCGGGCATACACGCTGGGCCACCCATGGCGAGCCCAATGACAGGAACGCACACCCGCATACCAGCGGTAGCGGTAAACTGGCGATGATACACAATGGCATTATTGAAAACTACGCACAGATAAAAAAAGAACTGCTTAACAAAGGGTATACGTTTACCAGTGATACAGATACAGAAGTACTGCTCAACTTTATTGAAGACATTAAAAAAAACAATGAATGTAACCTGGAAGAAGCGGTAAGGGTGGCTTTGAAAAGAATCACCGGTGCGTATTGCATTTTACTGATTGATGAAGATGATCCTGAAACGATCATTGCAGCAAGAAAGGGCAGTCCGCTTGTAATCGGCGTGGGTAAGGGCGAACATTTTTTAGGCAGCGACGCATCGCCCATGCTGGAGTACACCAAGGAAGTAGTGTATGTAAATGATTACGAGCTGGCGATTGTGCGGCCAGATGAGTTGATCCTGAAAAACCTGGGTAATGAAAAGATAACCCCTTTCATAACTAAACTGGATATGGAGCTTGCGGCAATTGAAAAAAGCGGCTACGACCATTTTATGCTGAAAGAAATATTTGAACAACCGAGCACCATTCATGATTGCCTGAGGGGAAGATTGGTTGCTTCTGCAGGCATGATCACGATGAGCGGTGTGCAGCAAAATATTGAAGCATTTAAAAAAGCCCAGCGTATTATCATTGTGGCTTGCGGCACCAGCTGGCATGCTGGCTTGGTGGCCGAATACATCATTGAAGAACTTTGCCGCATACCCGTAGAAGTAGAGTACGCATCTGAGTTCCGGTACCGGAATCCCGTGATCAATAAAGGTGATATCATATTAGCTATCTCGCAAAGCGGTGAAACAGCTGACACACTGGTAGCCATTGACAGGGCGAGAGAACAAGGTGCTGTCATCTTTGGCATTGTAAACGCAGTGGGCTCTTCCATTGCGAGGATCAGCAACGGCGGCGCTTATACGCACGCAGGCCCTGAAATTGGAGTTGCCTCCACCAAAGCCTTTACGGGACAATTGGCAGTACTTACCATGATGGCTTTAAAGATTGCCCAGGAAAAAGGAACAATCTCTGAAGAGCGGTTTACGAAATTATTGTTTGAACTGGAGGCAGTGCCTGAAAAAGTGGAAGCTCTTTTAAAGAACGCCGATGCTATAAAGGCGATTGCTGAAAAATATAAGGATGCCAACGACGCGTTATTTTTAGGCCGCGGCTACAATTTCCCCATAGCGCTTGAAGGTGCTTTGAAGTTAAAAGAAATCAGTTATATCCATGCGGAAGGCTACCCCGCAGCCGAAATGAAACATGGCCCCATTGCGCTGGTGACTGAAACACTGCCAGTAATATTTGTTGCAACCAAAGACAGCTACCACGAAAAAATAGTAAGTAACATACAGGAAATAAAAGCACGGAAAGGAAAGGTGATCGCCATCATCACGGAAGGGGATGAAGTTATTCCAGGCTTGGCTGATGATGTTTTTTTTGTACCGCCTGCAGATGAAATAATAGCGCCGATGTTGAGCTGCATCCCTTTACAATTACTTTCTTATTACATGGGTGTTGCCAGGGGTGTAGATGTAGATAAACCGCGTAACCTGGCGAAGAGTGTTACTGTTGAATAGTTTTTAATTAGGATTTGGAATTAAAAATGACCAGGAAAAAGGATGGACTAAAAGGGATAAGAGGATTTGCTATTTTATATTTCACTTTATTTTTTGACTGCAAAATATTATGTGGGCGTTACTCCATGTTTGTCAAGCCAAAATTTAGATCCTTGCATGCTGTTTACCTAAATTTTTTCGTTGCCGGATATGAAAGTGATTTTTTAAAACCTTAGTAGAAAAAGATGTAAGAATGATCAACCTTATTAACTTATTTGTAATTATTTGAGTATATTAAATAGAGCCAACTAATAAGGTAATAAGGTTTGAATCATGTAGGCTGTCTTTCTACTAAGGTTTTAAGTGCAGCATGTTACCCAAAAAATCAGTCCGTAATGATGATGCTAAGCCAACCCATTAAAGGCACCAATTTATCCATTGCGAAGTATAACAAAGACCCTCAATTCTTAATTTTTAATTCTTAATTCCTAATTCTTAAATGAACATTATAAATAAGCATCCTGTCAATAACCTTGGATATGGATTTGTAGAGGATAAATATATTCCTGAAGGCCGTGATCAATATTACTTAAGGTATCAGCAAAATCCCAATGGTACAGAATACCGGAAACTATCTGCCCTTGAAATTGAAGTGCTGGTACGCAACCGCAATACCTCTGATGACTGGAATAAAATATTTGTATCCGCCGCTTTCAATCCTGAACTGGTAAAGAACTGCAAGTTTTATGGATTGATACGGATCGGAAAACTGGAACCTTTTTACCTTGAATTTCATAATCTGCGATTGGCAGTTGGCCTGTACAACAGCACCATTATCAGTTGCGACTTTGGCAACAATGTGTGCGTAGATAATGTGAATTATCTCAGTCATTATATTATTGGCAACGAGGTGATGATTGCCAATGTAAACGAATTAGCTTCCACTGACAAGGCAAAGTTTGGGAACGGAATTCTTTTTGAAGGCGAAGATGAAAAAGGAAGGGTATGGATGGAACTGTGCAATGAAAATGGCGGTAGAAGAGTTATTCCTTTTGACGGGATGCTCGCAGGCGACGCATATTTATGGAGCAAGTATAGGGCGAATGAAGCGCTGATCAATAAGTTTAAAGAATTTACTGATAACAGGTTTGATAAATTCCGTGGACACTATGGAAGGGTTGGCGATCGTACGGTTATCAAGAACTGCAAAATTATTAAGGATGTATTGATTGGATCTGACGCCTATTTAAAAGGAGCCAATAAATTAAAAAACCTAACCATCAATAGTGATGAAGACCGCACTTCGCAGATAGGTGAAGGTTGCGAATTGGTAAATGGCATTATAGGTTACGGCTGCAGGATATTTTATGGCGTAAAGGCGGTTCGTTTTATGATGGCTTCGCACTCGCAGTTGAAATATGGAGCAAGGCTTATCAACTCTTATCTTGGCAACAATTCTACAATCTCCTGTTGCGAAGTGTTGAATTCGCTGATATTTCCGGCGCACGAGCAGCACCATAATAACTCATTTTTATGTGCGGCACTTGTAATGGGACAAAGCAATATAGCTGCAGGCGCTACCATTGGAAGCAATCATAACAGCCGGGGTGCAGATGGCGAAGTCATTGCAGGACGTGGCTTTTGGCCGGGCCTCTGTGTAAGCCTGAAACACAATTCAAAGTTTGCATCTTTTACTATTATCGCAAAAGGTGATTTTCCTGCCGAATTAAATATACCCGTGCCATTTAGTTTAATCAGCAATGATGTATCCAATGATCAGCTGGTGGTGATGCCTGCGTACTGGTTCATGTATAATATGTATGCACTGGAACGCAATGCACATAAGTATGTTGACAGGGATAGGCGTACCACCAAAACACAGCTCATTGAATACGATTATTTAGCTCCCGATACGATCAATGAAATTTTTACTGCACTTAAAATCCTGCAGCCATTACAGACCGATGCAAATGGGACAGCTAACATAAGCGGATGGGAGAATACCGATCGCAAGACTACCATTATTAAAGTACCGAAGGCACTGGCTATCTTTAAAGAAATAGTGCAATATTATGGAGTGGCAGAACTATTAAAACACGTTCATCAAAACAAGTTTAGCAGTTTTGATGAATTAAAGAAAACCATATCAGCCAAAATAATACGCAGTGAGTGGGTTAATATTGGCGGTCAATTAATTCAGCAATCAGCGGTTGAAAAATTACAGCACAATATTGTAAGCAATAAAATAAAAGGATGGAACGAAGTACATGAATTCTATGGCGTGCAAAGCACGAATTATCCTACAGATAAACTGAACCATGCTTACACAGCGCTGCTTGAGATATTGAATATTACACCAAGACAATTTACGGCGGAACTTTTCAAAAAACTGTTAGCGGAGGCGGTGGTTACGAGGACGTGGCTGTGTAAAGGCATATATGATAGCAGGGCAAAAGATTACAGCAATCCGTTCCGTAAGATGGTATACGACAACAATGACGAAATGAACCAGGTAATTGGAAGAATAGAAGACAATACCTTTATTCAACAGCAAACCGGCGAACTAAATGAAATGCAAAAGCAAGTGAAAGCTGTGATCCGCAAAATGAAATTGTGAGGTAAATGAAAAGTAATATTTAAATTCAAAATTTTTAAACCCTTGTCCTCTTTTATAATAAAACTTTTAAATTGAAGCAACTCCTCTCAGTCATCTTTTTGATCTTCATAGCCCTGCTGGCAAAGAGCCAATCTGTAGCCCAAATAAAAAAAGAGCTGGACACTACCAGCGATCCCATTGGCTATGTAAAATACAAACTCAAAAAAAGATATAAAATAGATACTGTGACAATCATTACTACCACTTCTTTTGCAGGACTGGCTGACAGCCTTGCTTACAAAGGAAAAATTGGTAAAGTTTATGGACCATTTAAAGGTTCGAACTTTTTAATAAAAGTGCTGGCAAAAGTGCCCAACACCTTTTATCATGTAAGCCATATATTGATCGACACTGCTGCTTTCAGTCGCAAGTTTGCCGATTCGCTGGCAGGTAATATCATTAACAAAATAAAAGCAGGGAGCAGTTCATTTGAGGCAATGGCACGAACATACAGCGCTGACAATGCCACTGCATTTAAAGGCGGTGACCTGGGATGGTTTATACGTGGAGCCATGTTGCCCCAACTGGATGATGCCATTGCTAAACATAAAAAAGGCGAAATTTTTAAAGTATGGACTCCTGCCGGATTGCATGTAGTTACCATCATGGATAATCCTAAAAAAGACCACGGGTTTGCATTATTGCTAAGGGTATTTTTATAAGGCGGCAATGGTGATTCGTGAATGGTGAATGGGCAATGGTGAATGTTGAAGGGGCACAGGATAACCAACAATCATCAAACTTTAAACCGACCTCGAACCATTAAACATCAACCTCGAACGATCAAACTTCAACTTTCAACCATCAACCTTCAACCTTCAATCTCTAATTGACATCCTTCCCTGATTGCAATTTTTCTATCATTCCCTGCACGTTGGATTTGTTGGCATTATCGGGTGCCTGTGTTAAAGCTGTATTTGCATATTTCAATGCTTCCTTATAATTTCCTTCGCTACTTAAGGCCCTTACCATTCCCATATTGGTTGTAAAAACATTCGGGTATTTTTTATAGTTGGCTTTGAATGTTGCAATTGCTTCCTTAGTTTTCTTTGCAGTTAGCAATTGGCGAGCATAGCCATGCACTTCTGTCATAGTACCGAGTGGTGCAGCTTCTTTCATTATTGCATCAGCCTCCGTTGCTTTGCCCATTATATCTAATATCCTTGCCTTAGCAGCTAATGTCCTGAAATTTTTCTGCCCTATAAATTGTCCGGCGATAGCATTGTCTGTCCATTGTAATGCTTCTTCCAAATTGATGTTATTATCGGCGCACCAATTTGCCGCCTGCACAAATGCCTGCCAGCTAAATCCTTTATCCGTCTGCAATTCTTTTCTGAAAGAAGCTAACTGTTCTTTTTTAATATCGGTCTCCACTTTAAACGGGAACTTCCATTTTTCCCATTGCAGCTCGATGATAGCGCTGTTGGCTGTTTGATTCGTAAAAAGATATTGCAGAAATTCTACCGGTTTGTCTATCACCTGTTGTTTGCACGGCACCCGCAAAACGTCTTCAGCAGGATCATAAAAAAAACTTCCCCATGCAGTATTATTCTTAGAAAAGATCAAAGTGGATTCATCTTTACCCGTGGCAATAAAGAAGCCATATTTGCCCGCAGGTAATTTTCTGCCTTCAAGTGTTACTTCAGTTGAAAACTCGATCGTAGTTGATTCATTGGCACCCGCACGCCATGGTGCAGATTTACTTGTTCCAAAGCCAAGGTCAGTAAATCCGAAGGGTACTAATTGCCCCCAAATTTTCCCCTCCCTTCCTTTTACAGCCGGCCTGCTGTATTGAATGGTAATATCCGTTAGGCCTACACGCTCACTTACCATTGCCTTATTATTGCCACCGCTAGGCAAAGTAGTTAGCTGGGCAATAGAGGTTTGAAGCAGCAGGAACAATGCTGCCACGTTGGTTATTATTTGCTTCATACAATTATTTTAGCGGATATAAATTAATGGCTATAAAATTAAGCAGTGCATCTTCAAAATCAAATATCATTTTGATGAACGGAGAACTAACGCAATATGTCTTTTTCAGCTTTCCTTGCCCGTATCATTTCGGGGTAACCCATCCTTCTTGCCAGGGCCGATACAGCCTCCGCAATACGCCTAATTTTTGTGGGTTCTGTTTTTGCCGCCTCAATCCATTTACTGAAATAATTTTGGTGGCTCCCAGTCAGGGATTTGAAATAGGCTACTGCCGCAGGCTCGTCTGCCATGCATTCCATAAATGTTGCATTGAGCTGGTATGGCTTGTCCACAGCCAACTGCACCTTAATAGTTGCGCCCTTTTTTTTACCAATAGCTTTTCTTATGTCTGCATTAAGTGCCATTATAAAATCGCCGCCTCCCATTGGTATTAACGCAATGCCACTGATAGGATGTCCATCCAGCTTTCCTTTTACCCGAAATGACTTTTTATTACCTGGCTGAAGTTTTTCTGCCATTTCCGTTGGTATGGTGATATACGTCCAGCCGGTTTTCTCGCCCTGTTGATCAAATTTTAATATGGTTGTGCTAAAATTTATCATGTTTGCTATACTAAAATAAAAAATATGTTGCAACTTTTCGTGATGAGGCTGTAAATTTTTAGCAGCGACTCTTCACCTTTTTAACGAATTTCACCACCAAACTTTTGTATTCTGTTAACGGCTTATTGGTTAATTTTATTTTTATGAAATATATGCAAACCCTTTTGTTAAGCAGCGTACTAATTTTATCCGCTTTTATATCACAGGGCCAATCAACAGATGATTTTAAAGTGGTTGATGATTATGTGAAGTCCCTGGGCGCATTGGACACATTGAACATGGGCACCATCAGTTATATTGTAACCAAAAAATTTCCTGATTCAAAAGATAAGGTGAGAGCAATATTTGACTGGATAGCTTACAATATTAGCTTCGATCTGAAGGCAGGAAGGAATAACGACAATGAAAAAACAAGTTCGGACCTTGTGCTAAAAAACAGAAAAGCAACTGCGGCTGGCTATGCTGGCCTGTTCCAGGATATGTGCAGTGTGGTGAAGATCCGGTGCCTTACCGTAGACGGCTATGCGAAATACAGTACTGAACAGATCAATGAAAAGCCTGATGAGTTTAATCATACATGGGCCGTAGTGCAATTGGGAACAAGCCCCGACACCTGGTTTTATGTAGACCCCACCTGGGGCAGTGGCTATACAGACGATAAAATGACCACATACACAAAAGCTTACAATGATGATTACTTTTTTGCTGACAGGGCTATTTTCAATTATCAGCATTATCCTAATAATGAGGCATGGCAAATTGGGCCCGCGCCTAAAAATTTAACCAGTTTTTTATCATTGCCTGTGATTAAAAGCGCAGCGTATGAATTTAAAGTAGGTAAGTTGATTCCGGACGACGGATTCATTAAAGCCAATATTACTAAGCCGGTCTTGTTTAATATCAAAATAAATAGCAGGGCTCCTATTGATATTGTATCGCTTGAAATCGGCGAAGCCAAAAAGAAAAAAACAAAAACTGTTGATTATTCCGTGTCGAAGGGTAGCATTATTTTCAATTACAAATTTGAGCAGGAAGATACTTATCCGGTTACCGTGATGATAAATAATAAACCGGTTTTAGGCTATATGGTTGAGGCAAGTGAATAAATTAATTTACTGGATTAGGTATTACATTGGCAATACCTCATTTTTCTTTTTTTTCTTGATTAAAAAAATAAACAAAAAAAATCAAGGCTGCGAATAAAAAGGCTGAAAATTTCAATATGGTCCTAAAATCAAGGAACTCGCCGCCAATAGTTCAATGATTTAAAGCGTATGCCTGGCTCAAACAACCTTGATTTCTTAATGGATCATATTGAAATCTTCTAGCACTTTTTATTCGAGGCCGCTACCGGCAATCATTTGCGAACGTTTGCCTAACCCCTATTAATTTAGCTCATTACCTACTAGCTTAAATACCTTTTTTTAGCTGCACGTCGATTTGCAACGTCATTAAAGTTTCCCGAAGATATAAAGTACAAGAGTGCGACGCCACTGAAGCTTATTTGAAAAACAACTGCCCGGACAACAAAACTTTTTGCTTAACGGCACAGTGCTAAAAATCTCCCAGCCTCTTTTAAACACAAGCCCCCCGCTTTTCAGCGAGGGGCCACAAACAAGCATATATAAAAACGAGTTGCAAATACAGGCTCGCTTAATACAATTTAATCAGGTTTTTTTCCGTCTAGGAAGGTGTTAATGGTGCTTATTTCAGCCTGGTTATTTTCGTCAGACTTAACAGTGTAGTTGCTGTAAAAGCTTTCTACATCAGCAATGGAATTGTGCAACTCCATGTTGCGGCGAAGGTAAGCAGGAACCGTTTCAAACTCATTATTCGGATCGGCCGCGTTAATATTGAATGACAAATTACGCAGTTTTGCAATGCGATCCATAGCCCGGCGCCGTAATTCCTCAGTTTCGTCAGGCATTGCCTGCTCCTCAACCTTGGACATCATGATTGGCTGAGTTTGTTGTACATTAGGCTTCTCCTCCGCCGCCTGATGGGAATCTTTAACCACCATGCGCATTTCAAAGGCAGGCTCGTCTTCCTGCACCTTACTTTGTGCTGAGGTTAGTTCTTCCAAAGTGTTGGATTTTGTGGTTGGCTTTTGCTCTTCTACATATATTTTTGAAGGCTTTGCCAGGTAGCCACCCGCAGACGATACAGGTGTGCCAGCTTCTTTATAATGAATTGATATTTCTGTTTTGGAATTGTTTGCATTAAGTGGTTTCTCAGGAGGTAGTGGAGTTTCAGGTATGTCGAATTCTATTACAGGAACCTGATCAGATGCCGAAGATATTTCAAAAAACACAGGCTGCTCTTCTAACTTTTCCACAGTATTCTTACGTGGTAATTCTACTTCCGTTTGTTCTATTACGGAATCCAACAAGGTGGGGGCCATTGAATTACCGGTCATATTTTCCGCATTCTTTACCGGCGCTTCTTCAGTTGCAGCCACTTTTGGCTCTGCTTTTACATCAAATTGTAAAGTGGGTTGCTGCTGTACTTTCTTCTCTTCTTTTGCAGGCATATCGAGCGTCAACACAATTTTATCATGCTTCTTCTCCTGTTGCTTTGGTTGATTAATTGTTTTTGCAAATGGGTCTTTGTGTTCAAAGCCGGTAGCGATCAATGTAATACTGATGCCTGAGCCTAAGGTGCTATCATAGCCTAATCCTAAGATCACATCACTTTCATCGCCAGCCTGGCTCAACAAATAATTCTGGATGATCTCTACTTCATCCATGGTAAATTCATGTTCGCCTTCGGCTGAATTAATATTGATCAATATCCATCTTGCTCCACGGATTTCGCTGTCGTTCAGCAATGGCGAATTCAATGCATTCTCGATAGCCACCTGTGCCCTGTTTTCTCCTTCCGCGATCGCACTGCCTAAAATGGCAACACCACCGTTGCTCATTACAGTGCAAACGTCAGCAAAATCCACATTGATCTGGCCGGTACTGTTGATTACATCCGTGATACATTTTGCGGCAGTTGCCAAAACATTATCTGCCTTTTCAAACGCTTCTTTCATTTTTAAGTTCCCAAACTGGTGACGCAATTTGTCGTTGCTAATTACCAGTAAGGTATCTACATGGTCCTTCAATAAGCGGATGCCTTCTTCGGCTTGCGCCAATCTTTTCCTTCCTTCATATGCAAATGGAGTAGTAACAATACCAACGGTAAGTATGCCAAGGTCCTTACAAATTTTTGCAAGGATCGGCGCACCACCTGTACCTGTACCGCCGCCCATGCCCGCAGTAATAAACGCCATTTTGGTGTTCACTTCAAGGATGCGTTTTATTTCTTCCAGGCTTTCTTCCGTGGCCTGCCGGCCGATGGAAGGATTGGCACCGGCGCCCAGGCCTTGCGTTAAATGCGGGCCCAACTGAATTTTGTTAGGCACTTTACTTTGCGCAATTGCCTGCGCATCCGTGTTACAGATGATAAAATTCACACCTTCGATATTTTGCGAAAACATGTGGTTTACCGCATTGCTTCCGCCGCCGCCTACACCAATTACTTTGATGATGGAGGATTGTTCTTTTGGCAAATCAAAATGTATCATAATTAATAAATTTGTATTCCCTTCTATGGGAACTTTTAGATGTATGCACCTGGTCACTATTTAGTAAGGCAGCAAACCGGTGCATGTTTTTAATGGGGTTTGAATACTGTAAACACCTTGTTTGAAAGGGAAGGCATTACAGGCAATTATTTTTTATTTAAAAGAACTTGATGCCTGATACTTAATTCCTAATTCTTAATTTCTATTTTCTAATTTCTAATTTCTAATTTCTAACGCTTAAAACTTGCCATCCTCTTCCTCCTTAAACAAATCAATCAAACCAATTTTAAAAGAATCCATAAACCCTTTTAAGGATTTGCGTTCTTTCACTTTTTTCAGGTCTATTTTTTGTTCGTAGGTTATTTCGTTGTCGGGAGTTGCCAATACTTCGTCTACCGGTGGTTGTTGCAAAGCGACAGGTACCTGCACCCGGCGAAATGACTCTTCGAATTGCTTGTTCTTATTTTCGTAGTCGTTGTAGCCTTTCAAAATTAACCCAATACATGTGCTATACATTGGCTTAGCCAATTCATCTATATGGCCGCCGGCAAGGTGTTCATTTGGATAACCAATCCTTGCATTCAGGCCAGTAACATATTCTGTTAACTGGATCAGATGCTTTAGTTGTGATCCGCCTCCGGTGAGTATTACACCACCATTAAGCAAACGTGTGTCCAAACCCACCTGTTTCAAATGATAAGTGACAAAATCCATTATTTCGCTCATGCGTGCCTGTATAATTGCAGCAAGATTTTTTACGCTGATCTCCTTTGGCTGCATACCCCGCAAGCCGGGAATAGTGATAAAAGCATTTGACTTGGCTTCATCGCTCAAGGCGCTGCCAAACTGTACCTTCATTTGTTCGGCCTGCGTCTTCAAAACTCCCAAACCATTTTTAATATCATTGGTAATATTTTCACCACCGAAAGGAATCACTGCTGTATGTTTCAAAATGCCTTCATAAAAAACAGCAATATCAGTAGTGCCCCCGCCGATATCTACAATTGCAACGCCGGCCTCAAGGTCCTGGTCGCACATAACGGCTGCTGCAGATGCCAATGGTTGCAGCACAAGATCTTTTGTTTTTAATCCCGCCTTTTCTACACTGCGGTTGATATTGCGGATGGCATTTTTATCACCGGTAATGATGTGAAAATTAGCGCCCACTTTTACACCGCTGTAACCAATGGGATTAGGAATATTTTGAAAATTATCCACTGTAAATTCTTGCGGTATCACGTCGATGATCTGATCGCCGGCAGGGATATAAGTTCTGTATTGATCTGCAACCAGCCTGTCCACTTCTTCCTGCCTGATCTCTTCTTCGGTGGTTTGTCTAACAATGTCGCCACGGGTTTGCAAACTTTTAATATGGTGCCCTGCAATTCCCACATATACTTCTTCAATTGCAAGGTTTGGGTTGGAATCGTAACAATTTTTAAGCGCCATTTCAATCGCCTTGATGGTTTGGTCAATATTTAAAACCATCCCATGCTGCACACCATTGCTGTTGGCCCGCCCAAAGCCGAGAATCTCCAGCTTGCCGTATTCATTTTTTCGCCCTGCAATGGCGGCTATTTTTGTAGTGCCAATATCCAGCCCAACAATAACGGGGTTGGTGTTCACCACTCCGTTATCAGTTGTTGTGTTTTGTTCGTGAGTCATAATTGTATGTTTGTGTTGAGAAGGTTGATGGTGTAAGGTTGATGGTTGATGGTTGATTTTTTTCTTCGCTACCTTTTTAATAATTTATCATCTTCCATTATCCCACGTTGCTTATTTGCTTTTTAGTTCTTTATAGTTTTTAATTCCTAATTCTTAATTAATATTCATTACTCTTTACCGCTGGTTTTTTCTGCGCTGGTGGCATTAATAACTTTGGCTTCTTTGATTGAACAACCTTTGGTTTAACAATAGGTTTTTCATTGATATTGCCTGATTTCACAATAACCGCTTTCTTCAAAACTGGTGGCGGCTCTTTTTCCGCCCTGGCTGGTACAGGCTTAGGCAATACTGCTTTTAAAGCCAGCGTATCACCTTGTGGTTGGGGCTCTTCACTGGTATTGGAGGATTTGCTGTTATCGTCTCTTTCGATGGATTGCTGAATAATGCTATTGTCGGTGGTGTTATGCTCATTATCCTGCACAATGGATGGGATAGAATCACTGGCCAGCCTTTCAGCGTTTTCAGCAATTACCTGCATCAGTTGTAAGGTGCGCAACGAATCCGCTTTCACTTCTTCTGCTCCTTTTCGCTTGGCCACTACCTGGTTGTGATACCTGACATTTATTTCACTGTACTTACTCCAACCGGCTTTTACAACTACCTCTTTGTAAAAAACCCTAAGCTTATCAAATTTTTCCCTTGCATTTTTTGCATCTCCAAACACGATTAGCGAGTTGCCAAATTTTGGTATCATTTCAAATGTGCGTTGAGGCGTAATGTCTATTTGATCAATCATTGCCATGTGAAATGAATCTTTCTGTATCACCATGCTGATTTCCAGTATATCCCTTAGTAAATTGCTATCTGCTTTTAAGAGGACCCGTTTATCAGAAGGGAAGCCGGTAAATACCGGCAGCCTGGCAGAAAACTTTTCACTCAATGGCAGCATTGCTATTGAACTGTCAATATAAAAAGTGCGGCCGGTTGCGGTAAATACTCTTGCCACCGGTTCCCTCTCCAATACATTTACTTGCAGCCTTTCATTGTTATCAAAGAACAGTTGTGCATTCTTTATCCAGGTGTTTTTTTGCAGTGCCATTTCAATTGCTTTCAAATTGAATGAGCCAACTGTTTTACCTACGACATCGCCATCAGACATTGCACCAATGGTATTCAGGATATCATTTTTGTCAACAAAAAAATTATTGCTTACACCTTTTATATTAATATCAACACCCGTACAGTAGTTCGCATCTTTTCTTTGTATGGCAGCTACCAACAACATAACCGTACCTGCACCAATGGTTGCCCACAGGGTGAAAAGCAATATGTTTTTTATGAGCTGTTTTTTGGTCAATGGTCAATGGTGAATCGTCAATGTGCATTTGAATGGCTAGTACCTTATAATAATTTCATCCGATCTATTATTCATTTTTAATTCTTAATCTTTAATTCCTAATTCTAATTCAATATTCTTAACTCAATATTCGCCGAATCGGTTCTACCAGCGTATCAATGTCACCTGCCCCTGCAGTTATTAAAACATGTCCTTCAAAGCCTTCTTCCACATGTGCTCCTTTCTCCAATGTTAAATGCTGCAACAATGCTTCTTTGCTCATTACAATTTTATCTTCACTGTGCATTCGTTCCAAAATCATTTCGCTGCTTACGCCATCCATTGGCAATTCCCTTGCCGGATAAATGGGTAACAGTATTACTTCATCTGCGAGGTCTAATACTTCTGCAAAGCCATCTGCAAGATCCCTTGTTCGGCTAAACAGGTGCGGCTGAAAAACGACAATGCATTTTCTATTGGGAAACATCGTTTTTGCCCCGGTGATCAATGCCCTCAGTTCCTCCGGGTGATGCGCATAGTCATCAATAAAAACCTGTTTGTCTGTTTTCAGAATATACTCAAACCTTCTTTTTACTCCCTTAAAATCTGCCACAGCTTTTATTATTTTCTCATCCTCAATCCCTACATGATGAGCCACCGTAATGGCTGCTATAATATTCTCAATATTGTGTTCTCCTCCCATGTTCAATACCACGTCTGTTAAAACCCATGGAGCTGTATTGGTGTCCTTAACTATCACATCAAAACGATAGCTGCCATTCTTCATTTTAATATTGGCTGCATATATATCGGCATTGTGATCATATAAATGATAGGTTGCAAACTGGTCAGCTACCAGTTCGGCATTTCTCTTAAGTCCATATTTGTGGATTAAAAATCCACCGGGCTTTACCCTTGCGGCAAACTCGATAAATGCCAGTTCCATATTTTCTGCCGTACCATAAATATCTAAATGGTCAGCATCCATGGAAGTGATGATTGCGACATCAGGGCTTAATTTTAAAAAACTCCTGTCATATTCGTCTGCTTCCACTACGCACACATTTTTTTCATTGCTTCCCGAAGTTTCCCGGATCTGCGGCCAGAAGTTGCTGTTATAATTAACTGCAATGCCCCCAAGAAACGCAGTACACCCCAACCCGCTGTGGCGAAGGATATGGCCCACCATCGTACTGGTAGTTGTTTTACCATGCGTGCCTGCTACGCAGATATTGAAAGAACTATTGGTAATGGCGCCCAATACATCGCTGCGCTTTACTACGGTGTAACTATTTTGTTGGTAAAAATTCAACTCCTTATGATCCTTCGGTACTGCCGGGGTATAAATGATTATTTGGGCTTCTCTATCAATCAGCTCGACGCTATCTTCATAATGAATCTTGATTCCCTCCTCAGATAATTGCTTTGTAAGAGCAGTTTCAGTTTTATCATAGCCACTAACGGTTACGCCCAAAGAATTAAAATACCTTGCCAATGCGCTCATGCCAATGCCACCGATGCCAAGAAAGTAAACGGCAGCAGCGCCCTTCCTTGGTACTTGCCCGGTAGGTTGCAAAGCTGATAGTATTTTATTGTATTCGTTCATTTTATTGGTGAATGGTCAAGGGTCAACGCTGAATCAATGTCGTTTAGTTAAAAAAATTATTTGTTTACAAGCATTTGTTTTTCAATTTAACATCGTTGTGTCACTCACTTGTACATTTTCAGCAATAAGGAGCGAGGAAACGCCGATCCCTAATTGAATGGTCAATGGTCAATGGTAAATCTCTTTTTTTAACATTCGTAATGCTTATACCCTGCTTGCTTCGGTTTCTATTGATCCGGCGACCTTGTTTAATTCTTTCTTTTAAATTTCATTCTACGGCGTCAATCCAATCTGCTTTAATATCTCCAATGCAATTCTTTCATCTGCGTCCGTGACTGATAATTTGCTGATATTACTTTTTAATTGTTCCTGTTTTTGCTCATCTTTTGAAAGGCTAATTATTGCCGGCACCAACTTATCAAACGCTTCACTATCCTTTATCATTACACCTGCATCTTTATTAACTAATTTTTGTGCATTTACTGTCTGGTGATCCTCAGCTGCAAATGGATAGGGTAACAGTACGGCCGGCTTTTTCATCACGCATAATTCAGCTATCGACATTGCACCACTTCTGCTGATCACTACATCTGCTGCAGCATATGCATATTCCATTTCTGTTATAAATTCGTTGACATAAAAATTAGTTTTGCCTGCTGTTATTTCTTTTCCTTTATCACCATATGTTTTCCCTGTTTGCCAAATCAATTGCAGGTCATTTTTTTCAAACTCATTGATTCCTGCAGCCAAAGCGTCATTGATACTTTTTGCTCCCAGGCTTCCACCAATGGAGAGGATTGTTTTCTTGTAAGGCTGTAATCCAAAAAAACGAATAGCATCTTCCCTCGTAACAGAACTTTGTGAAATGCTTTCTCTGACAGGGTTTCCAGAGATCATAATTTTACCTGCCGGAAAAAACTTTTCCATTCCATCCACTGCTACAAAAACCTTTGTGGCCTTTTTTCCTAACAACATATTAGACTTGCCTGCAAATGAATTGCTTTCATGAATAAAAGTTTTGACACCTGTTGCCTGTGCATACCTAAGTACAGGATAACTGGAGTACCCTCCAACACCGACTGCTGCGGTAGGTTTAAATAATTTAAAAATGTTTCGCACATGGAAAAAGCTTTTCACCAGTTTGTAAGGCAACGCAATATTTTTTATCAAAGAACTCCTGTTAAATCCTGCGATATCCAATCCTTCTATTCTGTAGCCGGCCAAGGGTACTTTCTCCATTTCCATTTTACCTAAAGCACCTACAAATAAAATCTCTGCTTGTGGCCTTAGTCTTACAATGGCATTGGCGATTGCAATTGCCGGAAAAATATGCCCACCTGTTCCACCCCCCGCTATAATAATACGAGGGAAAGTTCTGACCGCGCTGCCCCCCAAAGTGGGGGGCATTGTAGCATTTGTATCGGTGGGTTTATTCAATCTTTTTATAACTCATTTTTTACGTTACATCCCAAAGCTGCTCATCGGTATGTGGTACAAGTGAGTGACACAACGATGCTTAACCAGGGAACCGATGCCGGCACAATAACCTTTTTAACAACAACACTTTCTTTTTACGCTGCCCCACTTGCTTACACTCCTGCCTCCGGGTTTAGCGGCCGTTCCATCTGCTCCACATTTCTTGCTACACTTAAAATAATACCGATCGACAAACAGGTAAAAAGAAAACTGCTTCCGCCCATGCTTACTAACGGTAACGTAACTCCCGTGTTCGGAAACACATTTACATTGACACCCATGTTGGCAATGGCCTGTATCACCAAGGTGAAACTGAGCGCCAATGCGAGGAAGGCACCAAAAGCAAAAGGGCATTTCCGGTACAACCGGATGCACCGGTACAAAAACAATAAATAAATAAACACAATGAATGCACCACCTACCAAGCCATACTCTTCCAGTATAATCGCAAAAATGAAATCGCTGTAGGAATGTGGCAAAAAATTTCTTGCATTGCTGTTTCCGGGCCCTCTGCCAAACCAGCCCCCGCTTGCTATGGCGATCTTTGCCTGGTTTACCTGGTACGATTTTTCATTACCATCACCTTTTCTGCTGTACACAAATGTTTGTATCCTGCTTATCCAGGTAGGCACCCTGCCGGAAGAAAACATTGCTGGCAGATCTTTTGATTTTCCATCTTCTTTGTCATAATATTTTACAGCTACTAAAAATAATATCACGATGGGGATCATTGCAATGCCCAGCGTCAATAACATATGTTTTGTATTGACCCTCCCAATAAACATCAACATAAAACTGGTACCGGCCACCAGCACTGCTGTTGATAAATTGGCCGGAGCGATCAGTAAACAAATAATGGCAACAGGTATTATAATGGGGAGGAACCCTTTCCTAAAATCCTTTATTACTTTTTGTTTTTTACTAAGCTGGCGGCTCAGGTACATGAACAAGGCCAACTTGGCAAGATCCGATGTCTGAAAGGTCATATTGATCACGGGGAGTTTGATCCACCGGCTTCCTTCGTTGAGGGTCGCACCAAAAAAATAGGTGTAGATCAGCAATGGAATTGATATCAAAAATAAAATAAGCGCTACCCTTGAATAGATCGTATAATTAACCTTGTGTGCAAAATAAATAATGATAACGCCTAGAATTATAAACGTGAATTGCTTGAACAAATAACTCTCGGTGCTCTTGCTGTATTTATATGCCAGTGAACCCGTGCTGCTGTACACCACCAGCAAACTCATCAACGTTAGAATTATTACGATGGCCCATATTACACGGTCGCCTTTGGTTCGGCGTACAAGGTTGCCCCCCATGCCACCCACACCCCTAAACGAAGAATTAAAAACTTCTTCAACAGTTTCGGTGGACCCAAACAATTGCTTTAATATAGATTTGCTATCTGCCATTTTATCTCCGCATTGGAGAAGATTATTTTTATTGCTTATTCATTGCTTTGTGAATTCTTATCACGTTTGTTAACCTTACAATTCTTTAACTGCATGTTTGAATTGCGAACCCCTGTCTTCATAATTTTTAAAGAGGTCGAAACTTGCACAGGCCGGGCTTAGCAAAACAGTATCGCCTTTGTCGGCCAAACGAAATGCAAGTTGTACAGCTTCTTCTGCTGAGGCAGCGTCTGCCATCACAGGAACAATATCCCGGAATGCGTCATGTATCTTACTGTTATCAGTACCCAGGCAAACAATGGCTTTTACTTTTTCTTTCACCATATCATTCAACAATGGATAATCGTTGCCTTTATCTACACCACCCAATATTAGTATCACCGGCGTTTCCATACTTTCCAAAGCAAACCAGGTGCTGTTAATGTTGGTAGCTTTGCTGTCATTAATAAACACTACTCCTTTAATAGTTGCCACCGGTTCCATACGATGCTCCAGGCTTTGAAAGGTTTGCAGTGATTCCCTGACACTTTCTTTTTTTATATCCACCGCCGTAGCGGCAAGGCTCGCAGCCATACTGTTATATTGATTGTGTTTTCCTTTCAGGGTAAAATCATCAATACTCATGCGCACATATTCGTTTTTCCATTTAAGGTGCATTTCACGGTTAGTGATGTATGCGCCCTGTGGCAGCTCTTTACTCATGGTAATGGGGTATAATGTTGATTTAATGAGATAGTTATTAATATGTTGATTCGTTATTTCGTCGTCTGAATTGTATATGAACACATCGCCCTTACCTTGATTTTCTACAACCCTGAATTTGCTGTTGATATAGTTCTGCATTTTATAATCGTAGCGGTCCAGGTGGTCTTCCGTGATATTGGTTAGTATGGCAACATCAGGTCGAAAAGTTTTAATATCATCTAATTGAAAAGAACTTATCTCGATCACGTATAAAGCTTTGGGATCAATTGCTACCTGGCGTGCAAATGAATAACCAATATTCCCCACCATCGCACAATCCAGGCCAGCATGCTTACAAATATGAAAGGTCAATGCGGTGGTAGTGGTTTTGCCGTTGCTGCCTGTTATGGCAATGATCTTACTGTTTCCTTTGTACCTGTATGCAAATTCTATTTCACTGATAACCGGTATTCCTTTGGCCCTGATTTTTTTTACGAGTTCGTTTTTTTCCGGTATCCCAGGGCTCTTTATTATCTCATCCGCATCAAGAACCTTTGCTTCTGTATGAATTGCTTCTTCAAAATCAATATTGTTTTCTAACAATTCTTTTTTGTATTCATCCTTTATTTTACCACCATCACTAACAAACACATTATAGCCTTGTTGCTTTGCTAATAAAGCAGCACCCACTCCGCTTTCTCCGGCACCCAATATGACAAGTTTCTTTTTCATTAATCAACAGGCTTATACTTCCCAATGGGAAATAAAAAAAGGTTTTTTCATCAGCATAGAATTTAACAGGTCCCGTTTTCAATGGGTTTCATTTATTGTTACAAACAATAAACATTGGTTTCTCAACAGATAGAATTAAAAAGCGCTTACTTTCTAACGGGGTCTGTCTGAATTACTAAAAACAAAAAAGGGTTCTTCAACAGCATAGAATTAATGGGTAGCGGTAGTTTTTAATATCTTACTTATTAGCACCGTCCGCTAATAAATCTATCTTAATTTCAATGTTACTATTGCCATCACCACACATAAAATTGTTACAATCCAAAAACGCACAGCTATCTTACTTTCATGATAACCCTTCTTTTGATAATGATGGTGAAGAGGACTCATTAAAAATATCCGCCTACCCTCCCCATACTTTCGTTTGGTATATTTAAACCAGGAAACCTGCAGCATTACACTTAGCAATTCCACAAAAAACACCAGGCAAAAAATCGGTATCAATAATTCTTTGCGAACAATAATTGCCAATGCCGCTATGATACCGCCCAATGCCAGGCTTCCCGTGTCGCCCATAAAAACCTGCGCCGGAAAAGAGTTGTACCAAAGAAAACCAATACAGGCTCCCACAAAGGCCCCAATAAATATGGACAGTTCCCCAAGGTTGGGGATGTACATTATATTAAGGTATTCAGCAAATTTTATGTTGCCACTTACATAAGCAAATATGCCCAGTGAAATACCGATAATTGCACATACTCCCGTAGCCAACCCATCCAAACCATCCGTAATATTTGCCCCATTGCTTACCGCCGTTACTATAAATATTACGATAATAATATAAAGTATATAGGTATAATCCTGCAGGCTTTTTGGCAACAATTTGGTATAATTGAATTCGTGGTTTTTTACAAACGGAATAGTTGTAATGGGAGACTTCACTCTTACAAAAAGATGCTTTTTGCCATCAATCGTAACTACGTTAAAAGAATCACTCATCAACTTTTCACCTGGCCTTAACACGGAATCTTTTACCATCGAAAAATCCGGATTGTACACTTCCCTTTGCACTACTACACTTTGGTTGAAATAAAGAGTGGCACCTACAATAATGCCGAGCATCACCTGGCCAAAAATCTTGAACCTTCCTGCCAACCCATCACTATCACTTTTTTTATAGTAGTCGCCTTTTGCCTGCGCTAATCTCTTTGACCTGATCTTTAAATAATCATCAATGAAACCAATAATGCCTAGCCAAACCGTACACAGCAGCATCAGGCGTATATAAACTTTGTTCAGGTCAGCCAACAATAAAGTTGGTATCAAAATGGCCAGTAAAATAATAATTCCACCCATTGTAGGAGTACCCTTCTTTTGTTGCTCACCTGCCAATCCAAGGTCTCTCACGCTTTCGCCTAATTGCCTTTTTTGCAAAAAACGAATCAGCTTTTTACCATACACAGTAGTAATGAACAAACTCAAGATCACGGCCAGCATCACACGAAATGTAATGAAGTCAAATAATTTACTACCGGGAAATTTATATCCCGATTCAGCAAGCCAGTGAAAAAATTGATAGAGCATAGTTCTTTTTAATGTGCTAATGTGCTGATGTGCCTGCCATTTACTCTCGCTTCTTTATTAGCATATTAGCACATTGGCTAATTAGCTAATTGTTACCTCCTTCCCAGCATCTCCCTCAGCACTTCCTTATCGTCGAAATAATTTTTCACTCCTTTTATTTCCTGGTACTTTTCGTGTCCTTTACCTGCTATCAAAACGATGTCTTCTTTTGCAGCAAGATTAACCGCTGTTTCAATTGCTTCCCGCCTGTCGGCTATGGTGATATATTTTTTTCTTGCTACCACATTTACCCCTGCTTCCATATCCTGCAATATTTCCAGTGGATCTTCGCTGCGTGGATTATCGGAAGTGAAGATCACTTTATCGCTGTACTCGCATGCTACTGCTGCCATTACAGGGCGCTTGGTTTTATCCCTGTCGCCCCCGCAACCCACTACCGTAATGATGCGTTCAGTTCCCTGGCGCAATTTTTTTATGGTTGCAAGTACATTCAGCAGTGCATCCGGCGTGTGTGCATAATCTACAATGCCAATAATGTTTTCATTGCTGCTTACTAAATATTCGAACCTTCCTTCTGCACCGTCAAGGCTGCTCAACAGTTTTAATGCCTCCTCTTTATCCTGCCCTAAACAAACTGCTGCACCATACACTGCTAATAAATTATACGCATTAAACTCACCAATCATTCTGAAATACACTTCTATATCATTCACCATCATGTGCAATCCCCTAATGCTGTTGTCCAATATCTTGCCTTTAAAATCAGCCATGGTTTTCAGGCTGTAATAATATTTTTTCGCTTGCGTATTTTGCAACATCACCATTCCCCGTTTATCATCTGCATTGGTGATGGCAAAGGCTGATGAAGAAAGTGAATCAAACCAGGATTTTTTTACCCGTATGTATTCATCAAATGTTTTATGATAATCCAGGTGGTCGTGCGTGATATTACTAAACAACGCACCGGCAAAATGTAAACCTGTAATACGGTGCTGGTGAATGGCATGGCTGCTGCATTCCATAAAAACATATTCGCAACCAGTTTCTACCATGTGGCTAAGCAACGCATTTATGCTCACTGAATCCGGCGTGGTATGCGTGGCTGGAATGACCTCATCGCCTATCTGGTTTTGCACCGTGCTAATGAGCCCGCATTGGTAGCCCATAGCAGTAAACAGTTTCCACAATAAAGTAGCAATGGTTGTTTTTCCATTGGTACCGGTAACCCCCACCAACTTCATTTTAAAAGAAGGTTCGCCGTAAAAATTATGGCTCATATACCCGGCCGCAGCAGCGCTGTTTTCCACCTGCACGTAAGTAATACCTCCTTTTAGGTCCTGGGGGATTGTATCGCAAATGATAACAGTAGCTCCATTTGCAATGGCTTTGTCAATGAACTGGTGGCCGTCCGATACGCTGCCTCTTAGGGCAATGAAACAGGAACCTGCACTTACTTTACGTGAATCGATCTGCAAATCCCTTACGTCAATATTGGTATGGCCTGTAACGGCACGAATGCTGACTTTATATAGTATATCTTTTAAAATCAATTTAGAAACAGCATTACAGTTTGTCCTTTTTTAAATGAAGTGCCAGCCAATAATGATTGGTTCAATACCCTGCCCCTGCCGCTTGCTGTTACCCTCAGCCCTTTGTTTTCCATCAGGTACACTGCATCCTTTAAACCCATTCCTATTACACTAGGCGTTACCAAATCCGGGCTGCGGGTGCTGGCTGATAACTTTAAAATTGCGGTATTATTTTTCATGCTCATCGCCCTCCAGTAGCCCCCTGCTGCTGAATCGGAAAAAGGCAATTTCAAGTGGCTGAAAATCGAGTTTAGATCGTTCTTCATACCATAATAATTGTATTGCACTGTATCACGTGCCTCCGGTGTTTCAAACTTTTTTGTACTTAGATACCGGGCATAGATCTTATCACTGATCTCTTTAAACACTGTACCCGAAACATCTGCACCATAGATCAATTTTGATTGATTGCTATTTTGAATAACCACTGCCATCGTATATTGAGGGCGTTCGGCGGGAAAATAACCAATGAATGATGCCTGGTAAATTTTATTGCCTTTGTTATAACCCCGGTTGTCCAAAGCGGTAACTGCTGTACCTGTTTTGCCGGCAATGGCATAGGCTGAGTCATGTAAAATTTTATGCCCTGTGCCATGGGCACTATCAACTACTGCCCGAAGGCAATCTTGCAGTTGCGCCAATGTTTCATCACTACATATTTTATCCACCAATACCTGTGGTTTTATTGACCTAACACTAACGCCATATTGCGTAACAGAATTTACCAGGTAAGGCTTCATCATTGTACCATTGTTTGCCACTGCATTGTACAACATTAGCATATGTAACGGCGTCACCAGCTCTTCATATCCATGCGCCATATAAGGAATGGTGGTTTTGGCCCAGCTACGGTTGGTTGGTTTTTTTATGGTAGGCTTTCCTGATGATGCAGTAATATCAATACCGGTAATGGTGTCCAGTCGTAAATGATGCAAGTGGCCAACAAATCGTGAAGGTTCATTGTGATAATACTGCTCTGCCAGTTTTGCAAAGGCGACATTGCTGCTTCTGTAAAATGCTTCTTTAACAGTAATGGCACCGGTACCCAAATGAGAATCCTTTATCCGTAATCCATAAAATGATTTGGCCCCACCTTCGCAATCCACAATCGTATTTTTATCTATATACTTGTCTTCGATCAGGCTCAACAAGGTCGCAAGTTTAAAGATGGAACCTGGTTCGGTGGCCTTACCAATTCCATAATTCAGGTCTTCTGCATACGTACCATTTGGCTGCTTGCCAAGGTTGGCAATCGCCTTTATTTTGCCCGTGGCGGTTTCCATTACTATTGCGGTACCATGTAACGAGTTATTGCCCAGCATCATTTTCATCAATGCACTTTCCGCTACGTCTTGTATGTAAGTATCCAATGTTGTAATGATGTCCTTGCCATTTTCAGGTTCTACTTCAGCACCTTCCACCGGCATGTACGCTCCGGCTATATAACGCATCAGGCGCTGACCTGTTGTCCCTTTCAACAAGCTGTCATAGCTCTGTTCAAGGCCAACATTCAGCTTCGCGTTATCCCTTGACAATCCTATTGTCCGGTTAGCCAGCAATATATAGGGATTGATTCTTTTGTCCCTGGGGTCAATGATAAAGCCACTTTTATTTCTTCCCTGGCGCACCAGCGGAAAATCACGGAGTTGTGCATATTCCACAAAGGATATCTTCTTTTTCAAAGTGTAATACCTGTCCTTATTTTTGTAAGCCAATTGGAACTCTTTCTTGTATTCCGATTTCTTTTTATCACCAAAAAGATTGGCCATGCAAATGCTCAGCGAATCCACATTGTCTTTAAACCGTTTGCCATTTTTTTCTCTTAACCCATCGGCTCCAAAATCAACATACACATCAAAGATGGGAATAGAGGTACTTAACATGTTTCCATCTTCACTAAAAATCGTTCCCCTTTCTGCTACCAGTGGCACATATTTCAAATGAAGGCTGTCGCCCATGCTTTGCCAAAACGCACCTTCTACCTGCTGGATGTAAAACGCCCTGCCCAATACAACTGCACCCAGTAATATCATCCCTAAAAAACAGAGATAAACCCGCCACAATATGTCTTTCTTTATATCCAATTATTCAAAGTGAAAAGGTGAAAATTTAAAAAAGCAAGATGCCGAAACTTATACTTTTCTTTAAAATTTATATTTTTTAATACCCCTTTAATTTTAAATCTAACTCGGCTGGAAAGATTTTTCAAGTATTATTTGTCGGAACCTGGTAGCGCTAACAACACCGGTGGAGTCGTTAACTCTTTTAAGCCCAGTGGCTCTACCGCCTTAACCAATTCACTTGCTTTGCTTCTAAAGATCACCTCGCTTTTTATTGTTTTGTATTCGTACTCCAGCTCTTTGATATGTTTTTCAGTGGCACTCATCTTCCTTGTTAGTTTATCAGCATGATGACCGTTGTAGATATATAATACAGCCAACACTGATAAAAAAAGAAAAAATGGAATATTCTGAACCACCCATTTATGATTCAGGTACTTTCTCCAATCTACCCTTGCAGCTGGCCGTTGTTCCTGTTGTATGTATTTATCTTCGGGCATTTGGTGCTTGATGCTGTGATACTTTTTTTACTTTGTACTTTTTATACCTTTTATACTTTTACCTTAAATACTTTAAAATTCGAAATACTCACTACCTTTTTTCAGCTATTCTAAGCTTTGCACTCCTTGATCTTTTGTTTTGTTTGGTTTCAGTTACACCCGGCAACACAGGCTTTTTTGTGATGATGTTAAATGGGTTTTCGGCTTTGCTGCCGTACACCTCATCCTTTATAGCTTCCGTAACAGAACCGGTTTTAAAGAAGTTTTTCACAATCCTGTCTTCCAGCGAGTGGAAAGTGATAATGGCTATACGGCCGCCGGGTTTTAATACTGAAGCTGTTTGCTCCAATAGTTCCTTTAACGCACCTAATTCATCATTTACTTCTATCCGCAATGCCTGGAAAACCTGCGCAAAATATTTTTGAGGATTCCCTTTTACTACTGCCTGCACTGCCTGTTTAAATTCGTTGATCGTCCTGAAAGACATCAGTGCTCGCTGCCCGACAATTGTTTTTGCCAGCGTTTTAGCGTTGGTAACTTCACCATACTGTTCCAGCATTTTATGCAATTGCAGTTCGGTAAAGCTTTTAAGTATATCCGCCGCCGTGAGTTTCTGCCGCTGATCCATCCGCATATCAAGTGCCGCATCGAAACGAATAGAAAACCCTCTTTCGGCTTTGTCAAACTGATGGCTGGATACGCCTAGATCGGCGAGGATACCATCTACCTGTGTTATTTTATGAAGGCGCAAAAAGCGTTGCATGTGGCGAAAATTCTGCGGAACAAAAACTACCCGCTTATCCTCCGGCAAATTTTTACGGGCATCTTCATCCTGGTCAAAGGCGACTAGTATTCCATTTTCATTTAAATGTTGCAACAATACCTTGGTGTGCCCGCCACCACCAAAAGTGCAATCTACATACACCCCATCCGCTTTTATATCCAGGCCCTCAATGACCTCCTGCAATAGAACCGGTGTATGATAATTATCGGCCTTGTCCGTTGATTCATTGAGTTGTGCTTTGCTTTTGCTGTGCGGCATACTTGTCAATATTTCAACTTTTCAGGTTTGCATCATCTTTATTCATCACTTCATTCGCCAGCGCACTGTAAGACTCCGGTGAAAAAGATTCAAAGAACTTCGTATAATTAATTTTATCCCATATCTCAATTTTATCTACTGCCGATACAAGTACAATGTCTTTTACCAGCCCTGCATAATCGATCAATGATTTTGGTAACAAAAGGCGTCCGGCAGAATCGAGTTCGAGGTTGGTAGCACCGTTCAAAAAGTACCGGCGGAATTGCCTTACTTTGGGATCAAATTCATTCAACTTGCTTACCTGGGAATAAATAGGTTCCCAGCTTTGCATAGGGTACAAGGTCAGGCACGTTTCTATCCCCCTGTTAATGACAAACTGGTTGGCACTTTCTTCTGCTAATTGCTTCTTTAAAGCAACAGGTAGCAGAAAGCGTCCTTTGGCGTCCATTGTAACTTCATATTCGCCAAGAAAACCAATCATTTATAAGAAAATTTGTGATGTGAAATAAATATTACCACAAAATAACACTTTTTCCCACTTTTCTAATAAAAATAATGTAAACATTTTTATCCACAGCAGTAATGCTAAATAGGACACTGTCTATCAGGTAATTTGCTCTGAATTTGCGAGTGAATATCCTGTTAATAAAGGTGTATAACCTGTGTATTTCTAAGGATGGCCGTTTGCCCACGTTAAAATCTCCCTTCAGTATTCGAATCAGAACGGGATTCGCCAAGGATATAATGAAGTAAATGATTTGAAAGTTATAAGGCTCGTGCTAACCGATATCAATGCTCTAACCAAAGGGCAGAAAAAGCTTAATTAATTTTCACAGCACAATGGATGCCGGATAGGAGCGGAAAGCACGGTGAAGGTTTGTGGTGGCGGCGTTGTGCCGGACTTTTAGCGGATGATAGCCGGAACGAATGTTGATTTGATTGTTTAGCTGACAGCCGCTAAAGAAATTAGGGTTGATATAACGTCACGAACTAAGGCTTGGCCAATGGGAAGGTCATCAGAAAACTACTTCCTTTGCCGGGAACGCTCTCTACTTTAATATTGCCGTGATGGGCGTCTACCATTGTTTTTACATAACTTAATCCGAGCCCAAATCCTTTCACGTTGTGAAGATTGCCGGTGTGGGCCCGGTAAAATTTTTCAAAAATACGGCTGGCAGTTTCCTTGTTCATACCAATACCATTGTCTTCAATTTTTATTTTGAACTGGTTACCTGCGTTTTGGGTGCAGATTTTAATGTGCAGGTTGTCTTTCGAATATTTCACTGCGTTATCCAGCAGGTTGCTTACGAGGTTTGTAAAGTGAACTTCATCTGCCAACACAAGATCTTTAACTGCCGCAAGGTTTATCTCCAGCCGACCTTGTATCTGGTCTACCTGCAGATTAATATTATTGAGTGCGCTATTTATCAAATCGTGTGCATGCAATTTTTTTAGATTCAGTTGAACTTCCTGTTTATCAAGCAATGCCGCCTGCAAAATCGTTTCTACCTGCTTATTCATTCGCTTGTTTTCTTCTTTGATGATCCCAGTAAAATAGTTCATCTTTTCCCTGTCGTTAATTACCTTTTCATTTTTCAGCGCATCTACTGCCAGCGAAATGGTAGCCAGAGGAGTTTTAAACTCGTGGGTCATATTGTTGATAAAGTCGGATTTAATTTCGCTCAGTTTTTTTTGCTTTAACAATGCCCTCACTGTGAGGAAAAATGCGGTCATAATGATCAATGTAAAGACAACTGCCCCAATGATAAACCAGGTCATGGATCGCCAGATAAGTTTTTTTGCATGAGGCACAGTGATGATCAATAATTCCTGGGGAGATATTCCTTCCGAAAGGCTGCCTCCGGGTGATTCCAGTTGAATTACGTGTAATTTATTATTGGCTGAATCTGAATATAATTTAAAAAAGTTTTCGGACTGTATCTCTTCGCCAATGAGCGTGGTAGGGCTTATTGCAAATTCGAAAGGTATCTTTGGAAGGTTTTGTTTATCAAATGCTTTTCGGATGATGGCCCGAATATCGTCCCTGGAATATTTTTGTGTAATGGTAGGTTTAAATATCTCCAACTGTAGTTTTTCACTTGGAAATAGTGGTTCATTTTTTCGCCTCATGGGCATCAGGTTGCCTTTTTCTTCCATCAGGTCTGTAGCCGCCTGCGATGTGGCCATGCTTACATGCTCATAAAATTTTTGTTCTTCAGATTCGAGGGACCCTTTGATCCATAAAAATTGAAAAAAAATGATCCCTAAAAGTGAAAGCAAAATAAGTATGGTAATGACGGGGAAAATTCTCTTCATCCGGTAAAATAAATTTATTAATGTGCACTAAAGTAGTGCAAAGCGCTGAAACGATAAATTTAACGAAGGTTAGGAACTTAATGGCATTTGAAAAAAAAGTTTGCACAATATTAGCAGTGGACTAAATAATCTATTATTTTAGGTATATGATTCAACCTGCCACAGGCATACTGTTAATTGCAGATCCTTTCTTGAAGGATCCTCATTTTATGAGAACGGTTGTATTCATTTGTGAGCATCAAAATGAGGGTAGTTTTGGGTTTGTTTTGAATAAAAAATATGACCTTACGCTGGACGAACTGATCACCAACTTTGAAGGATTTCCGATTCCGGTTTACTACGGGGGACCGGTACAGGTAGACACCATCCATTTTCTACATCAATATCCTGATCTGATTCCCGGCGGACAGGAAGTGCTAAAGGGAGTGTACTGGGGAGGCGATTTTGATATGGTAACTCAACTATTGAAAAACAATGAAATTGACCTTAACAAAATCCGTTTTTTTCTTGGTTACAGTGGATGGAGCGATGGGCAGTTGATGGATGAAATGAAAGAAAAAACCTGGCTAACAGTAACGGCTACCAAAAAGTTAGTTTTTCATCCTTCACCAAATGATGTGTGGAAAGACAGCCTCATACATTTAGGGGGAGATTATGAAATGATGATCAACTTCCCTATTGATCCGCAGTTGAACTAAGGGGGGCAATGGTGAATGGTCAATGGTGAATCAGGTTTACGAAGGAGGAAATGGCCAATTTTCAATGTGCAATACTCGATGTTCAATATAGCTCCGGTGTATTTAATTGAAACTTTTTAAGTTTTGGTTCATGGTTCACAGCTTACACCATAAGGCTTCCTTCGACCTTCCACTTCAACCATCAACCTTCAACTTTCAACCTTTAACCTATCTATTTTACCTAACTTGAATAATGTTGTATGGTTTTGTAAAAATTGTTGCAAGAGCTGCAATTAAACTTTATTGCCGGGATATTCAGCTTAATAAAAGTGAGTTATTAAAATGTGATGGCCCTTTATTACTTGCCGTTAATCACCCCAATTCATTCCTCGATGCAATTATCTTGTGTACCATTTTTGACAGGCCTGTTTACTCACTGGCAAGGGGGGACGCATTTAAAGGAAAACTGATAACAAAAATTTTATTGTCGCTTAAAATGTTACCAGTGTACCGTGTAAGCGAGGGTGTAGAAAATTTAGAAGAAAATTATACCACGTTCGAAGAGTGTAAAAAAATATTTAAACAAAATGGCATTGTCTTAATCTTTAGCGAAGGGTATTGCATAAATGAATGGCACCTGCGCCCGCTAAAAAAAGGCACGGCAAGGCTTGCCATCAGCAGCTGGGCTGATGGCATCTCATTGAAGGTATTGCCTATTGGCATTAATTATAGTTCGTTTGAAAAGTTCGGAAAAAATATCCGGTTGTCTTTTGGCGAATTTATTGAAGTCCACGGGATCGACTTGACAAATACTGCCGGTAAGGCGATACTGGAATTCAATTCAAAGTTGCGGCAGCAATTAACTCCTTTTGTTTTTGAGATTGATAAAACTGATACGCAAAAACTTCATCAGCATTTTTACCTGGCACAGCCGGTACTAAAACGAATTTTACTATTTTTCCCCTCTTTACTAGGATGGCTCCTCCATGCCCCGTTGTATTACCCTGTAAAATTTTTTGTGATAAAAAAAACTAATAGCACAGACCATTTTGATTCGGTCATGGTTGCCTTTCTATTTATATCCTATCCTTTGTATGTTGGCCTGATTACAATGTTGGTATTTGCTGGCGGGAGCAAATGGTATGTTGTTTTGTTACCGTTAATTTTCCCTGCTACTGCATGGGCTCATTTACAATTAAAAAGACAGATGGGAGCAAACTAAAAATGTTGACCGGTGATACGACGTTGAAAAAACTCAATGACTAATGAGGGGAACGGTCCCCCCATAAAAAAAGCCCATACAATCTGTATGAGCTTTTTGTTTTTAATATCTGGTGCTGAATTAAATTTCTTCTGCTCCTTCAATTAACACAATAGTTTTATTATTTAGTACTTCTACAAATCCGCTTTGAATGTTATAGGAAGTGGTAGCAGTTTTATCATTCAAAACTTTCAATTTACCTGCTTTCAAAGCACTTACCATAGGCGCATGTTTTTCAAGCACTTCAAATGAGCCGGAGATGCCGGGTAATTGAACACCGTAGACTTCGCCACTGAATATTTTTTTTTCGGGAGTTAAAATTTCGAGTGTCATGCTATGTTTACTTTATGAAAAGCCCGTTTGTTGATTTGATATATTTACGTTTGTATATAACCCCGTCAATGAAAGTCGCACATTGGTATGCGGTACAAGGGAGTGACACAACGATGATGCTATGAAAAGCAACTGTTGGCAATACAGAACCCTTTAATGCATTTCAAGGATTAGGCCTGCGCTGCAGCCATCAGTTTCTTACCTTTTTCAATTGCATCTTCCAATGTGCCTACCAGGTTAAATGCTGCTTCAGGATATTCATCTACTTCACCATCCATAATTGAATTGAACCCACGAATGGTATCTTCAATAGGCACTAACACACCTTTTAAACCTGTAAACTGCTCGGCCACAAAAAAGGGCTGGCTAAGGAAACGTTGTACTTTACGTGCTCTTGATACCGTTTGTTTATCATCATCACTCAATTCATCCAAACCAAGGATAGCGATGATATCCTGCAATTCTTTATAGCGTTGTAAAATTAATTTTACACGGTTGGCAGTATTATAATGTTCATCCCCCACGATCAATGGAGTTAAAATTCTGGAAGTAGAATCCAAAGGATCCACCGCAGGATAGATACCTAAATCCGCAATTTTACGACTTAAAACCGTGGTGGCATCCAAATGCGCAAATGTTGTAGCCGGAGCCGGATCGGTCAAATCATCCGCTGGTACATACACCGCCTGCACAGAAGTAATAGAACCATTTTTAGTTGAAGTAATTCTTTCCTGCATCAATCCCATCTCGGTTGCCAATGTTGGCTGGTAACCCACCGCACTTGGCATACGGCCAAGCAACGCCGATACTTCAGATCCCGCTTGTGTAAAACGGAAGATATTATCTACAAAAAACAAAATATCTTTTCCTTGTCCTGTGCCATCTCCATCACGGAAATATTCAGCAATGGTTAAACCGCTTAATGCCACACGAGCCCTTGCTCCCGGTGGTTCATTCATTTGTCCAAATACGAATGTTGCTTTTGATTCCTTCAGGTCCTCCATATTTACAGCACTCAAATCCCATCCGCCTTCTTCCATGCTATGTTTAAACTTATCGCCGTAGTTCATGATACCAGCCTCAATCATCTCTCTCATCAAATCGTTTCCTTCCCTTGTACGCTCTCCTACCCCCGCAAATACGGATACACCACTGTAAGCCTTGGCAATATTATTGATCAATTCCTGGATCAAAACTGTTTTACCCACACCTGCTCCGCCAAATAAACCAATCTTACCACCTTTTGCGTATGGCTCGATGAGATCAATTACTTTGATGCCGGTATATAAAATTTCGTTGGCTGTACTCAGGTTTTCAAATAGCGGAGGCTTGGCATGAATGGGCCGGCCACCTTCTTTGCTTACCTGTGGTAAACCATCAATGGCGTCACCAGTTACATTAAATAAACGGCCCTTGATAGCATCGCCCACAGGCATTGCTATCGGTTTGCCGGTATCAATCACTACCATTCCACGAACAAGGCCCTCGGTTCCATCCATTGCAATGGTACGTACGCTGTCTTCGCCTAAATGTTGTTGTACTTCCAGCACCAGCGTATCACCGTTATCACGTTTCAACTCTAATGAATTTAAAATTTCAGGAAGATTGCTGTCGCTGTCAAACTGCACGTCAACTACCGCACCAATGATTGACTTTATTTTACCGGTATTGGCCATAAATAAGATTTTTTGTATTCTGGGTCTATTTTCGGGCGCAAAGGTAAGGGTTAGGCATTATAATTTGAAATTTGATATTTGATATTTAGACGGTAGTTTTTTAAACTAATGGATGGAAATTCCCTTATTCATAGCGCTATTGCAATACATAGGCTCTTACTCAAACTGTAGTAATAACATTTGATTTACTTATAAATCAATATTTTCGCGGCCTCACTAAAGAGGTCAAATATTTCACCTTGCACTGAATGAAAGGGGAAATATTGTAGTTCACAATAAGCGCATTCAAATGACAAAAATCGTTGGCACCATTGGTGCCGTACTCAAGTTAACTAATATAGTAGTCGTTCTATTTTACCTGTCAGCCTGTTTAATTCCCATTTTACCTGCCGGCCAGTTTTGGATGATCGCCATGTTAGGATTGGTGTTTCCCCTGCTTTTTGTCGTTGTAACAGTTTTTTTTGCCGGTTGGCTTATTGCCGGTTCTAAGTGGTGTCTTCTTTCCTTGATTGCATTACTGCTAAGTTGGCAACAACTTGCTGTAATAGCAGGACTTAATACTAAGAAAACATTTTCAGTTGAAAAACCCAAACAGATATTAAGGGTGTTAACCTGGAATATCTCAAGTTGGAGCGAAACGAGTAAAAATTATAAACCGAACGCCGGAAATCTTACAAAAATGATTATGGCAATAAAGGACCAGGCCCCCGATATAATTTGCTTACAGGAGTTTTGGGATAAAAGAGGTGACTTTTCAAATACTAAAGTATTCAGTGCAATTGGATATCCTTACTCATATTTTATTCATTCGACGCTGGGGGATATGGTCTATGAATCGGGCGTGGCCATTTTATCCAAATACCCAATTACCGATACCGCCAGATTCACCTATGGAGCTAACACCGACTTTGCTGAACCGCTCATTTATGCGGACATTCAATTTAATGAACAAAAAGTAAGGGTTTTTACAACACATCTTGAATCCGTACGGTTTGAAAATGATCAATATGTTGCGCTTAGAAAAATAAAACAAAGAGATGAAGAAGGCCTGAAAAATTCAAAAACCATTGTCCGTAAACTGAAAAATGGTTATATGTACCGGGGATTCCAGGCTGACCTTGTCCGTCAAAAAATTAAAGAAAGCCCCTATCCCGTTATTGTTTGCGGGGACTTCAATGACGTTCCAAATTCTTATACCTATTTCACCATTAAAGGCGACTTAAAGGATGTTTTCTTAAACAAGGGAACCGGTCTTGGAAGAACTTTCCAGTATTTGTCTCCCACTTTAAGAATTGATTATATATTAGTAGATAAGAATTTTGAAGTAAAGCAATTCGATCGCATGTCAGCAACTTATTCCGATCATTTTCCTATTGTAGCTGATCTCAGCCTTCCATCTAAAAAGAAACAATAAGATAACTTAATAGATAAGTAGATTTGGAATCCCGCAAGTGAGCAAAAGGTCATTCAGTATTAAGCTTCTAAATCACAAATAATCAAGTAAATTTGCCACATAGCTATAAAATATGACAACAGAAACCAAAAGGCAGAAACAAGTGGCAGGCCTCATAAATGAAGAACTGAATGATATCTTTCGGCGTATGAACCTGCTTATGCTGGATGGCGGGATGATATCGATATCCGCAGTAAAAATTACCCCAGATCTTTTTGAGGCAAGGGTTTACCTTAGCATGTTCCAGGTGAAAGATACACAGGCAGTATTATTAAAATTTGAAGAAAAAAATAAAGAGATCAGGAAAGAGTTGGGTACAAGGGTACGTCACCAATTGCGCAGTATTCCAGAACTCAAATTTTTTATTGATGATACCCTGGATTATGTTTTTAAGATGGAAGAGCTTTTTGAAAAGATAAAGAAAGAGGAAAGCCTGCATCCAAAGGATGATACCAACCCCACTGATTAGCATCACCAATTAATAATAAAAAAATACCCCTGCCGGGGAAAGGGGTATGTATTTAATTTTTGCCTGGAGATATTTTAAAGCAAAAAAAAGTGCCAATGCCATTAACATTATTGCATGGGTAACGGTAGGTGTAATCGCATTTGCTACCGCTTGCCAAATATTGGTGCTAAGTGTTTTTAATGGCTTTGAAGGTTTAGTTAAATCGCTCTACTCCTCTTTTTATACGGATATAAAAATAATACCTGCAAAAGGTAAAACGTTTATCCTTTCACCACTTCAAATAAAACAACTCAAACAACACCCAGGTGTTAGAGTTGTTTCGTTAATTGCAGAAGAAAAAGCAATACTGCAAAATAAAGCGTTTCTGCAAAACGAAGATCTGCAAACGATCATCTACCTGAAAGGAGTAGATTCTAACTACGTTAAGGTAAACGGTGTAGCTGCAAACACAGCCGGAAAATTCGATCTTGGAGACACAGATGACCCTGGTTTGGTATTGGGATCCGGCATTCAAAATGCCGCTGCTGTTAACCTGGAGGGCAGCATCAGTGCTTCGGTCTTAACATTGATTCTGCCAAAAAAAGGAAAAGTTTCAGTGTCAGATCCAATGCAATCGTTAAGTGAGGGAAATGTAAAAGCTACGGGCGTTTTTTCTATTCAACAAGATTTTGACAATAAATACGCCATCACTAATATTGATTTTGTAAAACAACAAATGGGTTTTGCAATTGATGAATACAGTGCGGTTGAAATAAAAGTAAATGAAGATGCTGATCTGCCCGCCATACAGCATCAATTAGCGCAGCAATTGGGAAGTAGCTTCAAAGTGCAAACCAAGTACGAGCAAAACATGAGCCTTTACAATACCATGAAGCTGGAGAAATGGGCGATCTATGCAGTGTTAACGTTGATTCTATTTATCGCAGCATTTAATATGATCAGCGCTTTAACCATGCTGGTGCTTGAAAAACAAAAGGACATCAGCGTATTGCAAAGCATGGGAGCGGATAAAAGCATGATCCTGAAGATATTTCTGAGTGAAGGCATGCTGCTTGCAGGTATTGGTGCAGTGGCAGGAGTATGCATGGCGCTACTGATCAGTTTTATTCAAATAAAATTTCATTTAATAAAACTGCAGGGAGGTTCCTTTTTAATTGATTATTTCCCTGTTACCTTACAGGCTTCGGATTTTATGCTGGTTGTATCCACAGTAACCTTCATTGCTTTTTTAGCATCGTGGTTCCCTGCCCGGAAGGCAGCCAATCAACTGGTGGAGTTACGGTAGTGGTCATCAATGCAAAAAGAGCTTCCAATAATGAAAGCCCTCTTAAATATATTAAAACAACTTTTTCTATTAGTAGTCGCCCATAGTTTCCGGCAATTGAGCCAAAGCTTTTTGTAATTGCTCATCATTAGGTGCTATCCCGTGCCATTCATGGCTGCCCTCCATGAAATCAACTCCCTTGCCCATTTCGGTTTTCATCAAAATAACAATGGGCTTTTCTTTTCCAACAAATGTTTTTGCATGATTGAGTGTAGCAATTACTTCATCCATATCATTACCCTTCTCAAGAATGATTACCTCCCATCCAAATGCTTCAAATTTTCCCGGCAGGTTACCAAGATTCATTACTTTATTAGTAGGTCCATCAATTTGCTGACCATTCCAATCCACCGCCGAAATAAGGTTATCCATTTTCTTATGGCCGGCAAACATAATCGCTTCCCAGTTTTGGCCTTCATTTAATTCACCATCTCCATGCAACGAATAAACAATACCGGCGTCTTTATTTATCTTTTTAGCCAAAGCGGCACCAAGCGCTACACTCATACCCTGACCCAAAGAACCACTTGCAATCCTTACGCCAGGCAAATGCTCATGGGTGGTGGGATGCCCCTGAAGCCTGCTGTTTAGCTTTCTAAAAGTAGCCAGTTCCTGTACCGGAAAATAACCGCTTCTTGCCAGCACACTGTAGAAGACCGGTGAAATATGACCATTACTCAAAAAAAACAAATCCTCACCTTCCCCATCCATGTTAAAGGAAGGGTCATGTTTCATAATATCAAAATACAGCGCAGTTAAGTAATCTGTACATCCCAAAGACCCGCCGGGGTGGCCGCTTTGAACTCCATGGACCATGCGTACAATATCTCTTCGTACCTGGCTCGCTATTTCTTTTAAATCACTCATATTTTTTTATTTATGCGATGCAAACCTAAATTCAAATCCTCACATCATCAAATTAATAATTTGCAATATAATGGCATTAAAATAATCCAATCAATTTTACGTTAAAGAAGCAAAGTAATTATACATACACATTGCCAAATAAAATTGCTTCAATTAATTTTTAAAAGCAACGGATTTTGAGTATGTTGTGTCCAGTTAAAGAATCTATCCTAATTCTCTCAAAGAGTTTTACATTTGTAAAATTCCGAATATTTAATACCCAATGCATGGATAATATATTACTTAGTGGAACAGTAGCCTTTTTAATCACTTTCTTAGCTATTCCCATCATTATCCAGGTTGCAAGAGAAAAAAAATTGTTTGATGAGCCCGACGAAAGGAAGGTTCACAAAATGGTTATCCCCACACTTGGTGGATTAGGGATTTTTGCTGGCTTTATCTTATCATTATTATTAGGTGCTCCCGTTGGTTCTAATGAATTACAATACTTTGTCGCAGCCGCCATCGTGATTTTCTTTTTAGGAATAAAAGATGATATCCTCGTGTTGTCAGCAGCAAAAAAATTCATTGGTCAGTTAGTCGCAGCAGGTATCATTATAAAATTTGGCGGCATACAAATTACCAATATGCATGGTTTTTTGGGCATTACTCACTTACCTCCTCTTGTAAGCATCATTTTTACATTATTTACGATTATAGTTATCGTTAATTCTTTTAACCTCATTGATGGCGTAGATGGATTGGCAGGTTGCCTTGGTTTACTAGCTGCAATTGTTTTTGGCTCGTACTTCTTGTATGCCGGCGAAACAATGCTCGCCGTTATGGCCTTTTCGTTAGCCGGTAGCCTGATTGGCTTTCTTATTTATAACTTTTCCCCTGCCAAAATATTTATGGGCGACACCGGTTCATTACTGATAGGATTAATCAATTCAATAATGGTGGTAAAATTTATCAATATCGCTGGCAATGAAAGTATGAAATTGCCATTGGAAGCTGCACCTGCGTTAGGCATGGCCATTTTAATTATTCCTTTATTTGATACTTTACGGGTATTTTCTTTGAGGATACTTGACAAGCGCTCACCTTTTAGCCCGGATAGAACCCATGTACATCATTTTTTACTTGACCTTGGGTTTAGTCATCGTAAGGTTACTTTATTATGCCTGATCACCAATATCAGTTTTATTGTGTTGGCCTTTTCCCTTCGCCATCTTGGAACCACCATTGTGATTAGTATATTGATGTTTTTAGCCTTTACGTTGATCAGCATGATCTATTACAAAAGAACCAAAATCAAGTATCCAGGTACCGTTAAATTCCCTCTGGAAGAAAAAATTATCAAATCGCACAAAATACTTTCACTTGCACCAGAAGCGGTTGATGTAGATTAGTATTTCCCTCCTATCTTATCTTGCTTTGTATATCCACGGATATTTCTTATCTATTATTCTTTTCTTAGATTTGCACCACTTAATTTTATTTTATGTCAGAAGAATTGGAATTGATTAACCAGGAGACTGAGTCATTAATGAAGAAAGCGATCAATCATCTGGAAGCCGAATTGGTAAAAATACGTGCAGGTAAAGCAAACCCCAATATGCTGGATGGAATTGTTGCAGACTATTATGGTTCACCTACGCCCCTGGCGCAAATAGCTAATATTTCTGTACTGGATGCCCGTACTATTTCAGTGCAACCTTGGGAAAAAAAGATGCTGCAACCTATTGAGCGTGCAATCATGGCAAGCAATATTGGAATTAACCCACAAAACGATGGTAACTTTATACGCCTGTTTTTACCGCCATTGACAGAAGAAAGAAGAAGAGAACTGGTAAAAAGATGTAATGCAGAAGGCGAACAGGGAAAAGTATCCATACGTAATATCCGAAGGGAAGCTATTGAGCAAGTTAAAAAATTACAAAAGGATGCTGAAATCAGTGAAGACCTTGCAAAAAATGCTGAAGCTGAAATTCAGGAGCTGACAAACCGGTTTATATCATTGGTAGAAAAACATTTGGAAACAAAAGAAAAAGAGATAATGGCTGTATAGCGTTGCTGGGGCGGGTCACTTGGGTTTGATCATTTATCGTTCAAAATATAGCAATACAATAACGCATTATAATAATCATGCACTAAAATCCGGCAATTCCTCCAACTCCTTCAATCTTCCACAGTCTAATGCGAAGCCGTGGCAGTAGCTACCATTGGTGATCACGATGTATGGTACATTCAAAGTAATATTATAACGAAGTGCCTGGTTTAGCACTGGCTCCGTTAACGTCACATTCATTTCTTTACATTCTACAATTACCCATGGGTGGGTATTTGTATCGTATACAACTATATCAAAACGTTTTATAAGATCCCCTAATCTTATCTCTTTCTCTACTGCAATCAAAGACGCAGGATATTTTTTTACCAGGGTCAAATACTGCAAAAAATTTTGACGCACCCATTCTTCCGGTGTTAACAATATCCATTGTTTTCTTATTTCATCAAAAATATATTCTTTACCCTCCTGGTCTTTTATTTTAGGTAGGTATGCCGGGTATTCAATCTTAATCATATTGTGGCAGAAAGATGTTGTACTTTTATAGATAGTTATAATCCCAGTCTTTTATCTTAAAATATTATCATTGCACAAAATAAATCAATTAAGTAAACCAACGGATAAACTGATTAAAGGATAGGGGAAACGATTACCAACGAATCAACCAAAGATGAAAACAAAAGAAAACATAGTAGAAAACTGGTTGCCACGCTACACGGGCGAAAATTTAGAAAACTTTGGGCAATATATCCTTCTTACAAATTTTTCCAATTATGTGGCCATGTTTGCCAAATGGAATAAAGTAAAAGTAATTGGTAAAGACAGGCCAATGCAATGCGCCACCGCAGATAATATTACCATAATTAATTTTGGAATGGGTAGCCCCGGCGCTGCCACGGTCATGGATTTGCTGACAGCCATCAAACCCAAAGCAGTATTGTTTTTGGGCAAGTGCGGCGGGCTTAAGAAGCGAAATAAAATTGGTGACCTGATCTTACCCATTGCAGCTCTTAGAGGTGAGGGAACAAGCAATGATTATTTTCCACCGGAAGTGCCGGCATTGCCCGCATTCATGCTGCAAAAAGCTATCTCTACCACCATAAGGGATTATGCCTGTGATTACTGGACCGGCACCGTATATACCACTAACCGCCGTGTATGGGAACATGATGATCTATTTAAAGAATACCTGCAACGCATACGTGCCTACGCCATTGATATGGAAACAGCTACTATTTTTACGGTAGGTTTTTACAATAAAATATCAACAGGTGCATTGTTGCTAGTAAGTGATAGCCCGATGGTACCCGAAGGCGTAAAAACCGAAGCCAGCGATAAAAAAGTTACTTCCGAGTTTGTGGAGCGGCATCTTAAGATCGGCATCGATTCTTTGAAGCAACTGATCAATGATGGACTAACGGTCAGGCATCTGCAATTTTGATCCACATTTTTTTTAATCCGTCCTCTAAAAAAAATCGTATCATAGTTATATTTTTTACAAGAGTATTCTTGTTTTTCCCTGCACCATAAAAGCTCTGTCATAATTTTCAATAATGTTACAAGTATACTCTTACGATCAACTTTACTCTTTTTCTAAAAAAATTTTCATAAAAATTGGTTGCAGTGAAGCCAATGCGGCAACGGCTGCGAAGGTATTATTGTCGGCAGATTTACGTGGGGTTGACAGCCATGGAATTGCAAGGTTAAGCGGTTACGTGCGGCTTTGGGAAGTAGGTAGAATAAATGCAAATGCAAACATTCAGATAGTGCATGAAACGCTTTCTACTGCTGTTGTTGATGGCGACAAAGGCCTCGGGCTGGTTGTAGCGCCAACAGCCATGCAACTGGCCATTGATAAAGCCAACAGTGTTGGTACCGGCTGGGTAAGCGTGAAGAACAGTAATCACTTTGGTATTGCAGGCTTTCATGCTATGATGGCGCTGAACAATGACATGATCGGTATTGCCATGACGAATGCGTCCGCCCTGGTTGCTCCTACTTTTTCAATAGAACGATTGTTGGGTACCAATCCAATTGCTGTGGCAATACCTGCCGGTAATGAACAATCGTTCGTTGCAGATTTTGCCACCACTACCGCTGCCAATGGAAAACTGGAAATACTGCAGCGCAAAAATATGGACACACCTAACGGCTGGGTTCAAACAAAGGATGGCGAGCCAAGTACAAACTCAGCTGAAGTTAAAAATGGCGGGGCTTTATTACCCTTGGGCGGCGATAAAGAACACGGCAGCCATAAGGGTTACATGTTGGGATCCATTGTCGATATTTTTTCAGCCATATTGAGCGGCGCAAACTATGGCCCTTGGGTTCCTCCATTTCCTGCATACATCGCAATGCCTGAAAATTTGCCTGGCGAAGGGATTGGACATTTTTTTGGAGCAATGCGGATTGATGCTTTCAGGCCGGCTGCGGATTTCAAATTACACATGGATAAATGGATCCAACGTTTTCGCTCTGCTAAAACAATTAAAGGGCAACAAGGTGTAATCATTCCCGGCGATCCGGAAAGAGAAAGGGAAATTGAAAGAATGAAAAACGGCATCCCGTTGTTGAAATCAGTAACTGATGACCTGGTTATGCTTGGCAAAAAGTATCAGCTTGAATTGCAATAAAACATGAGTAGTTGTTAAATAAAGCAAGCGGGTATTTATTTTTTGAAAGAGGCCCATTAACCGGTAAATTTGCGGACTCAAATAATGATTCATTTAAAATTGGCTTTAGAGCTAACCGGGAGCAAATATGAAAATAATGAAATTTGGTGGCACCAGCGTGGGAAAGCCTGAAAGAATGCATGAAGTTGCAAAATTGGTAACAAAAGATGAAGAGCCTAAAATAGTCGTCTTGTCTGCACTAAGTGGTACTACCAATGCACTTGTTGAAATAAGCAGTTCGTTGTCCCAGGGCGACAGAAGTGCAGCAAAAAAACAAATTGCCGCATTAGCGGTTCACTATAAAAATTTTTGCAGCCACTTACTTACTACACCTGCATCGCTTGAAAAGGCTACTGCAATTACCAATGAACATTTTGAATTCCTTAATATTATTTTAAAAATATCTTTCAGCGAAGCGCTTAATAAAGATATATTGGCGCAGGGCGAATTGTTGAGCACCAAACTTTTTTCCGTTTATTTAGATGAACAGGGGATTGACCACTTGCTGATACCAGCACTTGATTTTATGACAATTGATAATTTCGATGAGCCCCAGATAGGAAGTATAAAAGTTAAGCTTGCGCAAATCTTACAACGCAACAAGGATAAAAAGATCTTCATTACACAAGGCTATATCAGCCGCAATTCCAAAGGGGAAGTTGATAATTTAAAAAGAGGCGGAAGTGATTACAGCGCTTCGTTGATAGCTGCCGCAATAAAGGCAACCGTATGCGAAATATGGACTGACATTGATGGTATGCACAATAACGACCCAAGGGTAGTAAAAAAAACGGTGGCCATTGAGCAGTTGAGTTTTGATGAAGCCGCTGAACTTGCTTATTTCGGTGCAAAAATTTTACACCCCGCCAGCATATGGCCGGCCCAATTTTATAATGTTCCTGTTAGGTTGCTCAACACTTTGCAACCCGAGGCTAAGGGAACTTTGATAACTGAACTGGCTGGCAGCGTAGGAATAAAAGCTGTTGCAGCAAAAGACGGTATTACCGCTATCAAAATAAAGAGCAGCCGCATGCTTTTAGCATATGGCTTCTTGCGGAAGGTGTTTGAAGTATTTGAAAAATACCGTACTGCAATTGATATGGTTACCACCTCAGAAGTGGCCGTATCATTGACTATAGATAACGATACTCACCTGCCCAGCATAATAAAAGAACTGGAACCATTTGGCACCGTGGAAGTAGATCACCATCAAACCATTGTTTCAATTGTAGGCAATGAAATAACAAAGACCGAAGATGTAATGGAAAAACTTTTTAAAGCATTAAAAAATATCCCGGTGCGCATGGTAAGCTATGGAGGCAGCCTTCACAATATTTCCATACTAATTGCGGGTAGCCACAAAGCACAAACCTTAAAGGCTTTGAACAGCGATTTGTTTGGCCTTGAGTAACTACAATGGCACGCCCATTTTTTGATAGATAAAACTCATTAGCCATGCAGGGCCAATCATTAAAAACTGGATGTCTTTAAAAAAAGATGGTTTTTTACCTTCCACTTTATGCCCATAAAACTGACCGATCCATGCTGCGGAAAACAATACGAGGCAGAAGAGCCAAAGCGGCATAAAATTGCTTTGTTCAACCAAGTAACAAATGAATAAGCAGAGTGACCCAAAAAGAAGCATTCCCACCCACAGCGTCTTGCTGAGTGAAAAATAATAGGCAACCGCCAGGATAATTATTATCATTGCCACATTTACCCGCACGCCCGCTATTGAAAACGGCAATTTAATCACATACAATAAGCCGATTACAGAAAAGAAAATAATTGGAACACATATCCAATGGATCAATTTGTTGGTTTCGTTTTTATGGCTCTCACCATATTCGGAAAGCCACTGTTGTATCGTTGGCATAACAATCGTTTTTCCTAACTAAGTTAATCATTACATTTTAAAAAAGCAATCCACTTGCAGCATGGTATTTAGCTGTGCAGTTATGCCTTCCGCTAATTCCATAACAAAGGATTAACAATCATAGTGCAATGAATCACATCTTGCCGATGTCTTGGTACTTGGTTTTTCATAGGATATTGGATAAAACAGGGCAAAGATTTCTATCTCAGCCCTTTTTTTATTTTTCCTATAGAAACCAAAAATCCCCGGCAATAGGGGATTTAAAATGATATACTGAAATGGCTTTTAACTATACAATTATCATTGCATCTCCATAACTAAAGAAGCGGTATTTATCTTTAATGGCTTTTTTGTAAGCCTCCATCACCACTTCATAACCAGCGAAAGCGCAAGTCATAATTAACAGGCTTGTTTTGGGCAAATGGAAATTGGTAACCAAGGCATCAGCAATAGAAAAATTATAAGGCGGATGGATAAACATATTTGTCCAGCCTTCCGATGGCTTTAATAATTTTTGCGCTGTAAAGGATGATTCCATGGCCCTCATTGTGGTAGTGCCGACGGAACAAATCCTTCTGCCATCGGCTTTGGCTTTGTTTACTATCTGGCAGGCAGTGTCATCAATAGCGTAATATTCAGCATCCATTTTGTGTTTGCTTAAATCCTCCACTTCAATTGGCCTGAAAGTACCTAAACCTGTATGCAGCGTAACCTCGGCGAAACGAATCCCTTTTATTTCTAATCTTTTAATCAGCTCTTTGCTATAATGCAAACCTGCTGTGGGTGCAGCTACAGCGCCTTCGTGCTTGGCATAGACCGTCTGGTAACGTTCTTTATCTTCTTCATCAGGCTTGCGCTTAATATATTTTGGCAAAGGAGTTTCGCCCATAAAATCCAGCATTACCCTAAACTCTTCTTCTGTGCCATCCCACAAAAACCGTATGGTACGTCCACGGCTGGTAGTATTATCAATTACCTCTGCTACCAGTTCATCATTTTCACCAAAATATAATTTATTACCTACCCTTATTTTTCGGGCCGGATCCACAATAACATCCCACAAGCGGTTAGGCTTATTTAATTCTCTTAATAAAAAAACTTCAATTTTGGCACCTGTTTTTTCTTTACGTCCATACATACGGGCTGGAAAAACCTTGGTGTTGTTCACTACCATTACATCTTTGTCGTCAAAGTATTCTATTATATCACGGAAATTTCGATTTTCAATTTCACCGGTTTTGCGATGAATTACCATCATTCTGCTATCTTCTCTTTTCTTGGTGGGGTTTTGGGCGATCAGATTAAGGGGAAGGTCGAATCGGAACTGACTTAATTTCATTTGTATCAATAAATTTTTAATGATAATCAGACCTTGTACTGTAGGTGTTACAGAGATATGTAGCCGGGTAAGGGCACTTATCATGTTACGGCATGATTTTTAAGAGCGCAAATGTAGCTTAATTTAAGCAGATTGCAGCAAATGAATATACCAAAATTATTGATTCACCAACTATTATCTGGAAAACTGCGTTAATTAAACAGCAATTATTTTGTGATTTGTTTACTTCTTTGCATCTTTATAAGCAGTCGTTTTAATTAAACTAGTATGAGAAAAAAGCTTTACCTGTGTATGTTATCTGCCACTTTTCTATTGGCACCAGGTATGGTATATTCTCAAAAAAACAGCACAAAAAAATACCCGAGCCTCTTTTGGGAGATCACCGGCAATGGATTAAAAAAGCCCTCTTATCTTTTCGGCACCATGCATGTCAGCAGCAAAATGGTTTTCCATTTGAGCGATTCATTTTACTATGCGATGAAGAATGTGGATGCTGTAGCACTTGAGTTAAATCCAGATCTGTGGCAGGGACAAATGGTTCGCCTGGACAGGTTAAAAGAAAATTATGCAAATTTCATTCAATCGCCCGGCGGTGATTTCTTAACCGAAAATTCTTTCAGAATAGGTAACTATGATACCGAATTAAAAGCAGCCTTAAGCACGGAACCCACCGTAGTAAACAGTTTGCTCTACCGTACTTACAAAGCAAGGGAAGACTTTGAAGAAGACACTTTCCTTGATCTGTATATTTTTCAAACAGGAAAAAAGCTAGGCAAAAGATCTGCCGGCGTGGAAGATTATAACGAAACAGAAAAGGTGGTGCTGGAAGCTTATGCGGATATGGCCAAAGAAAAAAAGAGGAAAAACATAGATACTGATGGAGAATCCATGAGAGATATTGGGCAAAAAATACAGGATGCTTACCGCAGCGGCGATCTGGATCTGATGGATTCGCTTGATATTTTAACCGAAAGGTCAGATGCTTTCAGGGAAAAATTTTTATACAAAAGAAATGAGATACAGGCCGGCTCAATTGATACGATCCTTAAAAAAAGCAGCCTCTTTGTAGGTGTGGGTGCGGCCCATTTACCGGGGCCCAGGGGCATCATAGAACTGCTGAGAAAAATGGGGTACACGTTACGACCAATAAAAATGGCAGACAGGGATGCAGTAAAAAAAGAAGAAACAGATCAGCTAAAAGTTCCTGTTACATTTAATACAGTAACAGCCGATGATGGATTTTACAGTGTAAGTATGCCTGGCCCGCTATTTAAAATGAAAGACGACTACCAGCGTCTGGACAGAAGGCAATATGCTGATATGAGCAATGGAAGCTTTTACCTTGTTACCAGAGTAAAAACTTTCGCATCATTCCTGGGACAAACGGATGAGTTGATATTGAAAAAAATTGATAGCATTCTTTATGAAAATATCCCTGGAAAAATTTTACAAAAAAAGCGGGTTGAAAAAAATGGCTACAAGGGATTTGACATCACCAATAAAACACGGAGGGGCGATTTGCAGCGATACAATATTTTTATTACACATTTCGAAATATTGGTGTTTAAAATGAGTGGCAAAGAAAATTATGTGGAAGGAAAAGAAGCTGCACAATTTTTTTCGTCCATACAACTTAAAGAAAGTACTTCTACTCCCGCTATATTTTCACCAACACATGGTGGGTTTTCGGTAAAGCTACCTCACACACCTAATCAAAATTTAAATACCAGTACGAAAGATGGAATTAACCGTTGGGAATATGAAGCACGGGACAAAACAACCGGCGATGCTTATCTTATTTTAAAAAAAACAGTTTATAATTTTAAATTCCTGGAAGAAGATAGTTTTGATCTAAAGCTTATTGAGGAGTCCTTTCGATCCGCAGAATATTTCGACAAGCAACTATCCCGCAAGCTCACCAATTGGTTTGGTTATCCGTGTCTCGAAGTGAAAGAGCGCATGAACAACGGGCTGATGGTTACAGCACGATATATTATAAAGGGCCCTCACTATTACTGCATTGCTGTGAGCAGTAAAAATACCCAAAAAGAATTCAGCGATTTCTTTGATTCATTTCAATTTACACCTTACAGATATCAAACAAAGAATCAGTATGTAGATAGCTTTCTGCACTTTTCAGTTACTACGCCCGTTGCACCTGACCTTGATGAAGCCTATCGTGCCAAGCTGGAGAAAGTGTCAGCTGATGTTGCCAACAGCAACAGTTATTCAAACTTTAATAGTTACTGGCCAAAAAGTAAAAGTGCACTGTTTACCAGCGATTCTACCGGCGAAACAATTGGTGTAAGCGTGCAGCAATATCCGAAATACTATTTTGTAAAAGATTCGGTTAACTTCTGGAAAAATGAAATGGATGATTATTTTGCAGCCGGTGATCTGACATTGTACAGTAAGGCTCAATTAAAATTAAAAAATGGAGGTTTTGGATATCGGTTCTCTTTGAGAGATACAGGTTCTTCCAGAACGATTGATAGGGTGATCATGCTAAAAGACAACTACATGTTTAGCATCGTGACCATTGGCGACACAGTTAACTCCCGAAACGAGTTTACGGATCAGTTCTTCTCAACTTTTTTGCCTGCAGAAAAAAAACAAGGCAAAAATATTTTTAGCAATAGTCTTGACAGTTTCTTTACCGATCTTTTTAGCAAAGACAGCACAAATCACGCCCGGGCACAGCAGACCATTTCCAATATTTATTATGGTGAAAAGGGAGTACCCAAAATAGTATCTGCCATCAATGCGTTAAAACCTGATAAGGATTATATAGACAGCAAGGCTAAATTGATTGCAGAACTTGGGTATATAAAAGATACTACTCACAGAACGGTTGTAAAAATCCTAAACAAAATATACGAACAAACGGCGGATACCAGTATTTTTCAAAATGAAGTATTGAAAGCGTTGGCCCGCCATAAGACGACTGATGCCATCCGCTTATTTAAGAAACTAAGTTTACAGGATCCTCCTTTTTTTGATAACATGTATGATTACACTGCTGTATTCAATAACCTCGCTGATTCCCTTCAATTGGCGGCTACGCTGTATCCGGAGTTCTTGCAGTTGACCAGTATAGATGATTATAAAAAACCGGTGATGTCACTATTGGTAACGTTGGTAGATAGCGGATATATCAAAGACATGAAGGCAGATGAATATTTTAACAAGATCTATTTTGATGGGAAAATCGAATTGAAGAAACAGCAGGGAAAGGATGAGAAAAAAGCAGCAGAAGAAAAAAACGATGACAATGACGACGATACGGACAGGGATTTTAGCAACAATAGTGAAACAAAAAACGTCCTGAATGATTTTGCAATTTTATTGATTCCTTTTTATGATAAGAATGTTAATGTGCCTAAATATTTTGATAAACTACTTCGATCAAAAGATGATGTAGTTAGATTAAATACAGCCATCATTTTACTTCGCAATAATACACCTGTAGCAGATAGTGTTATTTTTTGGTTCGCAGAAAAGGACAGGTGGAGAGGACATCTTTACAGCAGGCTTGAAAAAATAAATAAGGTAAATAAGTTCCCGTTAAGGTACAAGACGCAACTGGATATGGCAAAAAGCTACCTGGTAGCTGATAAAGATTATAATAAAATAGATTCCATTGTTTTTATTGGTAAACAACAGGAAGTTTACAATGGGGAAAAAGGGTTCGTTTACTTTTTTAAATATCGTATTAAAAAAGGCGATGAATGGAAAATAGGCATAAGTGGATTGCAGCCGGAAAAGGTGGAAGAAGTAAGCAGCGATAATAGATTCGCTGTAATGACTGATAAGAAATTAAGGTCAGATAAACCACAAAATGAACAATTCCAGGAACAATTAAAAAAAGTATTGTTTGCATTTCGTAAAAGTGCCCGCAACTTTTTTGATGGTAACAATAATAATAGATACCGCTTTACTAAAGTGCAGGTTGATTATGACAAACATTAAAAAGGTTCAAAGGTGAAGATTAATTATTGGTCGTGATTTAAATACTCCTTACCCTGTTTCAACTATCAACCATCAACTTTATTTTTTACCTGGAATCGCCGCTATTAGTTTTTTTGTGTACTCATTACGTGGTGAAAAATAAATCTCATCGGATGGCCCTGCTTCAATGATCTTTCCTTTATGCATAACCATTATTCTGTCGCTTATAAAACGCACAACTGAAAGGTCATGCGAAATGAAAATAGCTGTAAATCCAAACTCTTTTTTAAGATCGTTTAGCAGGTTTAGTATCTGGGCCTGCACACTCACATCTAACGCACTCACGCTTTCGTCGAATATTAAAAATGAAGGATTTAAAGCCAACGCCCTTGCAATGCAAATCCGTTGCCGCTGGCCGCCACTAAATTCATGAGGATACCTGTTAAAATGCGCTGCTTTTAAATTTACTTTCTCCAGCAACTCTATCACTTTTTCTTTACGGGCATTGTGGCTGTTGAGCATAGCATGCACTTGCATAGGTTCCTGTATGGCGGCACCGATGGTAAGCCTTGGGTTTAACGAACCATAAGGATCCTGAAAAACAATTTGCAGGTCTTTTCGAACAGGCTTCATTGCCTTTTTTGATAAACCTGCGAGGTCTACACCATTCAAAATAATGTTGCCGGAGGTAACAGGTATCAATTGTAGAATTGCCCTGCCCAGCGTTGTTTTTCCGCAGCCACTCTCGCCAACTAAACCTACGGTTTCACCCTTGCTAACGGTAAAGCTTACATCATCCACTGCTTTAAAAGGTAGTGGTGTTTTTCCAAACAAAACTTTTTTTGCCGGATAATAAACTTTCAGGTTTTCAACCTTCAATACTACCTTAACATCCGGCGTATTCAACCCAACGTTTTTAATATTCTCAGGTTTTGCTTCAGCATGATAAGCTACCGGATTGAGACTGCCTGTGTTTGAATCTAAATCAATCCCCGATGAAATAATAGTATTCAAACCCATGTCCTCAAAACCCTCCTTGAGGAGCAAGGGGGATATAAAATCGCTCACAACCGGTAAGCGCTCACCTCTTTGATGGAGGGCGGGCCTGCAAGCCATCAATGCTTTGGTATAAGGGTGCTTTGGGTTTTGCAATACTTCCGACGTAATGCCCTGCTCTGCAATTTCTCCTTTGTACATTACCAAAACCCTGTCTGCGATATCGGCTACCAAACCAAGGTCATGGGTTATTAAGATAACGCCCATGCCCATATGTATTTGCAATTCCTTTATCAGTTCCAGGATAGTTTTTTGAACCGTTACATCCAATGCTGTAGTAGGTTCATCGGCTATCAATAACGCCGGGTTGCAACAGATAGCCATTGCAATCATTACACGTTGTTTTTGGCCCCCGCTTAACTGGTGAGGATACCTGTTGATCATTTCGGCAGGGTTGGGTAACTTAACTTTTTCAAACAGCTCAATCGTTTTTTCTTTAGCCAATGCGGCAGATACCTGCTGATGCAATTGAATGGCTTCCATCACCTGGTAGCCGCAGGTAAACACCGGGTTCAAAGACGTCATGGGCTCCTGGAATATCATCGACATATCCTTTCCCCTGATAGCATTTATTTCTTGTTCGGAAACGCTGGAAAGCTCTGCTGCAGGTTGGCCGCTTTTTGCAAAAAGCAAGCTGCCCTTCACAATTGCCTGCGTCGGCAACAATTGCATGATTGATAAGGAGGTAACAGATTTACCCGATCCTGATTCGCCGACGATGGCCAATATTTCTCCCGCCGCCACATCAAATGAAATATTTTTTACCGCAGGTATGATACTTCCTTCCAAATTAAAATCAATGGATAAATCTTTTACCTGTAACAATTTTTCACTCATGATGGATAAAATTAGGTAATAAATCTGCGCTATTCTTAAAAAGAAGCACCCGCCTGCATAGTTCAAAACTAAAGGCTTAAATTTGAATAAGTTCCACCAATCAAATAAAAAAACAGGAATAAAACCGGGCCAATAGTAGTAATAGAAGATGATATAGAAGACCAGGAAATGCTGGATGAGATTTTTAAGGAGCTGAATTTTAAAAATAAAATAATCTATTTTGGAGACGGTGATAAAGCACTTGACTATTTGACCACCGTACCAATTGAACCATTTATTATTCTCTCAGACATCAATATGCCCCAAATAAATGGTATTGAATTGAGGAAAAAATTCGTACGAATGAAGACCTGAGATTAAAATGCATTCCCTATTTGTTTTTTACTACCAGCAGTGAACAAAAGCTTGTAGTGGACGCCTATTCAAAATCAGTACAAGGCTTTTTTATTAAACCGAATTCTTTTGAAAAATTAAAGCGTACCATAAAAATAATAGTAGAATACTGGCAGGAATGTGAATCTCCGAATTATATTAAGTAAATCTTTTTGCTTTATAATTGACAATGGTTATCCATCGCAGATCAGTTTTTATCACAAACTTTTTTAAATTCACCAGAAAAAAATACCAACAAATGGAACAGGAAATATCACCCATCATTCACCCCAACGAGTTAGTGTTGTTAAAGCAACATTCAGCAATTGTTCTTATTGATACCAGGGCTGGTGCTGACGCAAAAGAAAAATATGCATCAAGCCATTTAGAAGGTGCTTTACATGTGGACCTGGACAGCGAGCTCGCTAATACTAAGACTGATCCCTCCAACGGTGGCCGTCATCCGTTACCGGAGCCTGCTCAATTTGCCAGGCTTTTAAGCCAACTTGGAATAACACCTGCAAGTCATGTAATAGTATACGATGATAAAAGTGGTGTCAATGCTGCAGCACGTTTTTGGTGGATGTTAAAATCATTTGGCCATGAGAAAATACAGGTAGTTGATGGGGGCTTTGATGCAGCCATGGCTGCGGGTTTTCCCACCAGTTCAAATGCAGAGCATTCTATGGATATGGGCGCTTATGTGCCCACAAATTGGCAGTTGCCTTTATCTGATATTAATGAAGTGGAAAAGGCGGTACAGCATGAACAATGCCTTGTGATTGATGTTCGGGATAAGGAGCGCTTCAATGGAGAAAAAGAACCAATTGATTTAGTTGCAGGTCATATACCGGGAGCCGTCAATATCCCCTTTGCTGAGAACCTGGATGAGAAAGGATTTTTCTTGTTCCCTGCTGACCTTAAAACTAAATACCTGCAAGTATTAAAAGGTAGAGATGAAAAGAATGTGATCGTTCATTGCGGCTCTGGCGTAACGGCTTGTCATACGCTTTTAGCAATGGCTTATGCAGGATTTAAAATTCCAAAATTATATGTAGGCTCATGGAGTGAATGGTCCAGAACGAACAGGCCTGTTGCAACTATTTGATCGATTCGTTTACAGATGGTTGTCAGCTAAACTCAGTAATTAATTTCTTTCGACACACGCTTTCAACTGAGAAAATATTTCTGTTTGCATTTTAAAAAATCTATTGGCGTCCTCCTTTTACCCAGGCTATGCACTTTAAATTTTGTCACACTGAGAAAACCCGCTATTTTTATAAGGATTGTTTGCCATCCATAATCATTAAAAATATTCCGTTATGGCTATCCGTGTAGCAATCAACCACAAAACAACTTATTCTTACGACCGGCTGGTCAGTTTGTCACCTCATATATTCCGGTTACGCCCTGCGGTGCATTCCCGCACACAGATAGAAGCTTACTCATTTAAAATATCTCCCAAAGAACATTTTATAAACTGGCAACAGGACCCATTTGGCAACTACCAGGCAAGGATCGTCTTTCCCGAAAAAACGACTGAGTTAAGCGTGGAGGTAGAAGTAATTGCCAATATGGTTGTCATCAATCCGTTTGATTTTTTCGTGGAAGATTATGCAGAAAATTATCCCTTCAGGTATGATGAACAACTTCGTAAAGAACTGGTTCCTTATTTTGAGTTTAAAGAATTTGGCCCCTTGCTGAGGCAATGGATTGCTGGTATTGACAGAAGTAAAAAAAGCATCAATGATTTTTTGGTGTACATTAATCAAAAACTTAACAGGGATATAAACTATTCCATCAGAATGGAAGTGGGGGTACAAACCTGTGAAGAAACATTGGCGAAAGCTCTGGGTTCGTGCAGGGATTCTGCATGGTTGCTGGTACAGATTTTACGCCACCTGGGCCTGGCAGCACGCTTTGTGTCGGGCTACCTGGTACAGCTTACGGCTGATATCAAATCACTCGACGGGCCGTCTGGTCCGGAGAATGATTTTACCGACCTGCATGCATGGACTGAAGTATATATTCCCGGCGCAGGCTGGATAGGACTTGATCCTACTTCGGGGCTATTTGCCGGCGAAGGCCATATTCCATTAGCCTGTACACCCGATTTTGCAAGTGCGGCTCCGGTAGAAGGTGCTACAGATAAATGCGAGACCGCGTTCACGTTTTCCAATACAGTTACCCGCATTCATGAAGACCCCCGGGTTACCAAACCCTATACTAAAGAACAATGGGCCATCATCAGTTCAACTGGCTTAAAGGTAGATGAAGACCTTGAAAAAGGCGATGTAAGAATGACAATGGGCGGCGAACCTACTTTTGTTTCGATTGATGATATGGAAGGAGACGAATGGAATACCACTGCTGATGGTAAACAAAAACGGTTGCTTTCTCATGAACTTATTTTCAGGCTGCGGGATAAATTTGGCCCCGATGGCATGATCCATTATGGCCAGGGTAAATGGTATCCCGGTGAGCCTTTGCCAAGGTGGCAATATGGTTTGTTTTGGAGAAAAGACCACTACCCTATCTGGAAAAATATCAAGCTGATAGCCCATGAGAAAAAAGAAAAAGAATACACGCATGAAGAAGCCGGTCTTTTCATAAAAGAACTGGCAAAGCAATTAGCTGTAAGCGATGAAAATATCAGCACTGCTTATGAAGATGTATTTTATTTTTTGTGGGCAGAAGGAAAAGTGCCTGTTAACATCGACCTGTCCAAAGTAAATATGAAAGATGCTCTGGAGCGAAAAACGCTTTCCGAACTGTTGGATAAAGGGCTGGACACCCCGGTGGGCTTTACATTACCTTTAAAATGGAACCATGAAAACGATCAATGGAAAAGTTGCAAATGGATATTGAACAGGCCGCAGTTATTCTTGTTGCCAGGAAATTCACCGATGGGTTTGCGGCTGCCATTAGACTCTTTGCCCGAAGTAGCTAAAGAAGATGAACCACAAAAAGTAGAACGAAGCCTGTTTGATAATCTTCCTGAACTGGAACACTTTGATGAAACAATCGTAGCCCGTTATGATAGTATTACCATTCACCCTGCAACACCTGATAAAGTCAAACACCAGAATTTGGAGGAACAGAAATGGGATCCCTTTAAGCCCAAAAAAAAGGCAGTAGAAACCGAACCGGAAATAAAACCATTGTTCGAAGTGGAGACCATTAAAACCACTTTGTGCATTGAACCAAGAGATGGAATCATCTATATCTTTTTACCACCGGTGGAATATTTGGAACATTACCTGGACCTGGTAGCTTCGATTGAAGCAACTGCGGAGAGGCTGCAAATACCGGTGCGGATTGAAGGCTATGAACCGCCGAGGGACTATCGGATGGACCGCCTGGTAGTGTCACCAGATCCGGGGGTGATTGAAGTAAATATTCATCCTGCAAAAAACTGGAAAGAGCTGACAGGTATCATCGATACATTATATGACCAGGCTTTTTTATCACGCCTGGGTACTGAGAAGTTTATGCTCGATGGCCGGCATACGGGCACGGGTGGGGGCAATCACATCACCATTGGCGGTGCTTCTCCTTCAGAAAGCCCCCTGCTTCGCCGGCCTGATTTGTTGCGTAGTTTAATAACCTACTGGCAGCATCATCCCGGGTTATCTTATTTATTTTCCAGCGCCTTTATCGGCCCTACGAGCCAGGCGCCGCGGATAGATGAAGGCCGTGATGAAAAACTATACGAAATGGAAATCGCCTTCAGCCAGGTACCTGAAGATGGGCATATTCCTTTCTGGATCGTTGACCGGATCTTCCGGCATTTATTAACTGATATTACCGGCAACACACACCGCTCCGAATTTTGTATTGATAAATTATATTCCCCCGACTCTTCATCGGGGAGGCTGGGTATCCTGGAATTCAGGGCCTTTGATATGCCGCCACATAAAGAAATGAGCCTTGTACAAATGTTACTCATTCGTGCATTGATCGCTTGGTTCTGGAAAAAACCTTACAAGCATGACCTGGTAAGATGGGGGACCGAACTGCACGATAAATTCATGCTGTCGCACTATGTACATGAAGACATGAAGGAAGTTGTAAATGATTTAAACAATGCGGGCTATCCCTTTGATATCAGTTGGTTTGAACCTTTCTTCGAATTTCGTTTTCCGCATTACGGTACGGTTCAATTGCAAAGCATTGAAATGGAAATCCGCATGGGCATTGAACCATGGCATGTGCTGGGAGAGGAAATGAGTAGTGGCGCCACAGCCAGGTTTGTTGATTCATCTTTGGAAAAAGTACAGGTAAAACTAAAAGGACTGAATGGGAGCCGGTATATTTTATTATGCAATGGTACAAGAGTGCCATTAAAAGCAACCTCAGTAAAAGGTGAATATGTTTGCGGCGTTCGCTACCGTGCCTGGCAGCCGCCTTCTGCATTGCACCCAACCATTGGTATCGATGCACCACTCACTTTTGATATTGTAGATACCTGGAACAGCCGCTCCATTGGAGGTTGCACTTACCATGTTGCCCATCCCGGTGGAAGAAGTTATGATAGCTTTCCTATCAACAGTTATGAAGCGGAAAGCCGGCGCTGGAACCGTTTTGGCAATACAAGCCATACGCAGGAAGTATTGAGGCCATCACCGGGTTTTGGAATTGTGCAACATTTTATTGAACAAGACCGCCAGCCTTTTTTCTGCGATCCGCCACCCGTGGTGATCAACAAGGAATATCCTTACACGTTAGATATGCGGCAATTTTGGAAGAAGTAAGCCCGGCTCAATTGTCAATGGTGAATGGTGAATCAATCTCGTTTACTGAAGGAAATTTTTTGTTTACAAGCATCTGTTTTTCAATTAAACATCGTTGTGTCACTCACTTGTACATTTTCAGCTATAGGGAGCGAGGAAATGCCGATCTTTTTTAAGAAAAAATTTTGTTTTTTACTAGTATTTGTTTGCAAGCATAATTCGTTGGGCATTTTAATCAAGGCACAGGTTGCTGTACGACCATGAAACTACCTCGTACTTTTCACCGAGAAGAAACTATAAATTGCAAGACTTAACTAAAGTCATTAATGCATAATCACCGGTAAATCAATTTCCGTCTTATTGAGCATTCGGCGGGGCTTGACCGACGTACTAAATTAGTTTGTCTTATTAATCGCCATCCCCACTCCACACACTTTATGAATAAACCGCAGCTTTTCGATCACCGGCACTGAAATAATGAATGGGTAAAAATCTGCGTGGCCCATGCTTCTGTTTAAGCTGTTTACCGCAAAGGTTAAGGGAAGCCACATATTGATTATGTGATCAAAATTGGGCATTGTATATGGATCATTGTTGACCACTGCTTTCATCTCAGCCCGGTGGATATCGATTCCAAACGACCAGGCTGTTTCCAGCGTATCCATCATATGCATGTAGTGCGCCCAGCTTTCGGCCCAATCTTCCCAGGCATGGGATGAGGCATAAGGGCTAATAAAAAACTCGTTCCAGTTGGATTGGGTTGCTGTTTTATAATAGGTGTTCAGGGCCTGGCTGTAGTCCAATTCTTCATTTCCAAAAAGCCGGCGGAATTCATTCAGGTGGACACTGTCCTTAATAAGTACATCCCAATAATAATGTCCGATTTCGTGGCGAAAATGCCCCAATAAAGTCCGGTACTTTTCACCCAGATCAAGTTTGTGCCGGGTAAGTTCTCCTTCGTCTGCTTCTTCGATATTTAAAGTAATCACACCATTATCATGGCCTGTCATTACTCTTTCTGCAGGTGAATTGTCTGCCATAAAATCAAAGGCAATTCCAGCGGTATCCGTTATATCCTTTTTTGCATTCACGGGCAGCTTTAAGCGGAGCAATGAATAGACCAGCCGGTGTTTGGCAATTTCAATACGTTTCCATTTATCTTGATTTACAGGTGTAGAAAGTTCGGGAATAATCCTGTTAAGCGAACATGCAATACAAAATGGAGATAACTGTGTAACGGGAATAAGCCAGTTACAAGTACCATGTGTTGCATTGGAACAGAAGCGAAATTTCTCATCTTTATTATTAACCGGCGAGTAATCGTTTTGATTAGTATCCAGGGCTACCAGGTTGAATTTACTGGCATCAAAACCTACAATATGTTTGCAACTAAGGCAGGTAGAATTTTCAAAATATAGTGGGTTTTTGCAATTGGTACAAGTATATAATTTCATATAAAAAATATTTTAAATACCCCATAAGACAATAACTATTCCAAACAAATTTTCTTAAGGACACCTGCAGACTTACGCGTAAATAAAAGTTGCCCATGGATATGTGGTACAAGGGAGTGACACAACGATGCTTAATTGAAAAACAAATGTTTGTAAAAAAAACTACTTATATCGCTGAGAAAAAATGTGAAGCTATTTACATTGTCCTTTGTACATCTACAGACACATGCAAATGATGCCGCCCGCTGCTCATGATCACTCCTTTCAAAGGAGTGATATCATCATAGTCACGCCCCCAGCCGATTGTAATATGCTGGCTGACAGGGATAAGATTATTAGTGGGATCAAAATCGGCCCAGCCAACGTTGGGAATATATACAGAGAACCAGGCATGAGACGCATCAACCCCAATCAATTTTACTACACCGGGCGGAGGTATCGTTTCTATATAACCGCTTACATACCTGGCGGGCAAACCTAACGACCTTAAACACGCAATAGCCAGGTGTGCAAAATCCTGGCAAACACCCTTGCGCTCTTTCATTACCACAGACAATGGAGTGGAAATAGTAGTGAAGCCTGATTGAAATTTAAAATCTTTAAAAATGCGGTTCATCAGGTTTTTACTGCCTTCAAATATTGACCTACCTGCGGGAAATGATTGGCCCGCATAAGCTGCAATTGCATCGTCTGCCATTGTCATTGAAGTAGGCGTTATAAATTGCTTTACATCTAATAATTCAGGGGTTACTGTATGTGTTAGCCGGCATACTTGTTCCCATGAATAATTGTTGTACTGAGGAAGCTGTTCATTAACGGGCAACAATTTTTCAACCTCCGACAACACATGCACACTTAAATTTTTATGTTCTTTTTCTATGGTAAAATAAACCAGCCTGTTGCCAAAAAAATCGTCATACTCAATCAAAACATCCGGCTCTGGCTGGATGCTCACCACTGACCTTTTGCAAAATTGTTTATTGGTACTCCGCGGAATAAGCCGGATAATATTATGGCATAAACTTACCGGCACATCGTAATTGTAATCCGTTTTATGAATGATTGTATGATACATGTAAGATTGGGCTAAAGGTGGAAGGAGGAAGATTAAAGGTAGAAGGTAGATCAAGCGATAAAACGATCAACCTTCTACCTTTAACCTTCTTCATCGTCCGTTGAAAATAATTGCTTTTGTAATTCGGCATGTTTAAAATAGGTGTTGGAAATAGCACGCTGTATTTCAGATAACTGATCATACATTTTAGAAAGAAATTCATCAAGGTGTAAATATTGGCTTGCTTCTGTATCCAATAGAGACAACTGTTCCTTACTCATGCCCTGCAGTAAAACATAGGCATCCGATACGATCACATCATGCGGCGAGACGGATTGGTCACCTGTTGTTTTAGGCAAATTGCTGAGATTCTTTTTTAATCTGTCTAACTGGTAAACGAGCGACCTTGGATTATTGGTGTCGAAGATCATGAGGTCCAGTACCAATGGCAAATGCAGTAACGACCGGTATTTATAACGGAAGTTAACCAGGCCCTCATTGCTTATCAGTACAGCTTCCTGCAAGTTGTAATCTACCTGGTCATCAAATTTATTTACAAGGGTAGCCCGTAGCATACTGGTCAATAAAAGGCACTGCTCTATTTTACGTCCCATATCCAGCATGATCCATCCTTGTTCCCTAGATATACTTTCCCTGTTCAATCCAATAAAAGCAACTACGGCGGTAATGAGGCTATCCAATACATGCTGTGTTTTTAAGTGGCCTGGTGTTGGGGTATCCTTTACCGTTGCCCATGCTTCTTCCATACCTCTTAGTACCCTCCAGGTATCAGTAGACCAATGATCCCTTACTGCATGAACTGCCCGGATGAACAACAGGTAATCATATTTTAAACTGCCTGTTCTTTCTTCATTAAATAAAATGTCATTTAATTCAGGCCATGGATTTTTCAAAATATCTTCTTTATCATCACCAATAAAACCAGGGTAGGTAAATGTATAATGCGTAAGCGCCTTTAACAATACTTGTTCTGTCTGGATATCATTGTCCATCATCAGCCTGTTCCCTTCTGCGATAAACTGTATTACTGTCCGGTGAAAACGGGTATTTCCCAATAGCCGCTCCGTGTACCGCCCAACCCAAAAAAGGTTTTCTGCAGTATGGCTTGGCAATATCCCCTTTGATGAAGCAGACTGGCTTTCAACCGGTTTTTTAGCTACGGCTATTGTATCAGCCGGTTCAGGCGAAATGATCCAGGTATCTTTACTGTGACCACCTGATTGATTGGAAACAATAAAGTCGAGTGCATCCGCAGACGTTCTGCTTAAGCCACCCGCCATTGCTGCATAACTGTCTCCATTGCTTACCAGGAACCCACGGAATATTGTTTTACGTGGTTCTATTTTTCCATTGATCAGTGAAGGCGTTGAACTTAAGCCGATCTTTTCCTGCCCTACATACATAAACGGATATTTATTGATCTGTTGTTTCAATTCATTTACTTGCGTGGCTGATAAACTGGCTCCGTCCACAGAAGTGCTTCTACTGGTCCCACGAAAAATTCTTTTGATAACAAGCGAACGGATATTACTCAAAACATATCTTAATTCCTTTGGCTGGCCACACCACCACGATGCGATAGTGGGCATAAGAAGTTCTGTGCCAAAAAAGTGTTTTGAAATATTCTGAAGAAAAGGCATCAGCCCGGGATTTTCCAACACGCTGCTGCCAATCGGGTTGGCCATGCTTACATTTCCGCTACGGATCACTTGTAATAATCCTGCCACGCCTAACTGAGAATCTGCTTTTAATTCCAGCGGGTCGCAATAAATATCATCTACCCTTCGAATGATGACGTCGACTTTTTCGAGCCCGCTCAAAGTTTTTAGCCATACAAAATTGTTTTTAACCATCAGGTCATTGCCTTGAACCAGCGTGTAACCCAGATGGCTGGACAGATAGGAATGTTCGAAATAAGTTTCATTACCGGGCCCGGGAGTTAGTATTACAATCCGTGGATTTTGGTGGTGGCGTGAGCCCAGTTCGTACAAAGAATGTTGTACTGTGTCAAACCAGGGAGAGAGATGCCGTACTTTTAATCCCTTAAATAATTCCGGTAGCACCCTCGTAGTTACAGTTCTATTTTCCAACGCATAGCCTGACCCCGAAGGAGCTTGCGTACGGTCACTGATGATCCACAGTTTGCCATCAGGGCTGCGGGCCATATCTGCAGAGTATAATACAAGGTTATGTTTACGGGGCAATTTTATACCGGCACATTGCCTGATAAACCCGGTATGATTATAAACAAGTTCTAAGGGGACAATGCCACTTTTAATGAGCCTTTGTTCACCATAAATATCCTGTAGCAACAAGTTGAGTAATTCGGCCCGCTGTATCAATGCCGCTTCAGCTTTTTTCCATTCTTCTTTGCTGATAAGAAAAGGAATGGCATCTACATTCCATTCACGGTTTAATCCTGCGCTGTTACCATAGATATTATATGTTACTCCATTTTCTTTTAGCAACCTGGCAATTTCACTATTCCTGTTGTGTATTTCTTCATTGCCCAATTGATTGAACGATTGAAAAAAAGCTTCCCAGTGGGGACGCAGATTTCCATCCTTGCCCAGCATTTCATCATATGAATACTGATTACTCAAATAATCCTGTAAAATAGAAGTGGAGTGTATATTTGAAACCATGAATATTTTTAATACGACTGAATTTCCAGAGTACCTTTTTATTAAAAATACAAAATAAAGGCCAACGGTAGCTATTCCACGTTACAAAAAGCGGTATGGATGCTAACAGGAATGGGTAAATTTTAACACAACCGAATTTTTATACCTTGTTAACCAGAATTGATAAACATAAAATATATCGGTTTTAGCAAAATGGTTATTCCATTATTTCAAAAGAAGTTGACATCTTTGCGCCTACAAAAAATCAAAGTGCTTGAGTGATTAAATAAAAGTTATGGAAAAAACACGGGTATTAAAAAGGGTTGTTATTACAGGTATGGGAGCCTTAACGCCAATAGGAAATAACGCTCATGATTTTTGGCATTCGTTGATAAATGGAGTAAGCGGATCCGCTCCCATTACAAAATTTGATTGCAGTAAATTCAAGACAAAATTCGCATGCGAATTAAAGAATTTTGATGTGTACAATTTTATTGAAAAAAGTGAAGCAAGAAGATATGACCCATACACGCAATATGCATTAATAGCTGTAGAAGAAGCTGTGAAAAATGCAGGTATTAGTTTTGAAACCCTTAACCGCAACCGGATTGGTGTAATATGGGGCAGTGGCAATGGCGGCATACAAACATTCCAGGACCAGGTGATGGAGTTTGCAAAAGGTGATGGCACGCCCAGGTTCAATCCATTCTTTATTCCAAAGATGATCGTGGATATTGCCTCCGGCATAATATCGATTAAATACGGCTTGCGTGGCGTGAACTTTACAACAGTTTCGGCATGCGCTACTTCGAATACGGCCATCATCGATTCGTTTAATCATATCCGTTGGGGGAAGGCTGATATGATCATTACCGGCGGATCAGAGGCTCCCGTAAATGAAACAGCCATTGGCGGATTCAATGCATCAAGGGCGCTCTCTACCCGCAACGATGAACCAGCCACTGCATCCAGGCCATTTGATGTGAGTAGGGATGGGTTTGTAATGGGCGAAGGCGCCGGAGCATTGATACTGGAAAGTTATGAACATGCAATGAAGAGAAATGCACCTATTCTTGCAGAAATAGCAGGTGGTGGAATGACAGCTGATGCATACCATTTAACCGGCACTCACCCCGAAGGTGAAGGTGCTTACCTGGGAATGCTGGAAGCTATAAATGAGGCAGGTATTCAGCCGGAAGAGATTGATTATTTAAATGTACATGCCACTTCCACGCCCATGGGTGATATCAGTGAATTAAAAGCGGTGAGCAGGGTTTTTGGAACGAACACAGCATTAAATATCAGCGCCACCAAATCGATGACCGGGCATTTGCTGGGTGCCGCCGGCGCTATAGAAGCAATTGCCTGCATCAACGCCATCCGGGAAGGGATTATTCCTCCCACCATCAATACCAAAGAAGTTGAACCCGAATTTTCAGGAAAATATAACCTTACGCTGGGCACAGCCTTTCACAAAAAAGTAGATTATGCGATGAGCAATACTTTTGGTTTTGGCGGACATATAGCAACAAGCGTTTTTAAAAAATTCAATTAAAGTCAAGGCTTGTTTTTATATACCTCGCAATAGATAAAGAAGTACCCACAACCCAGCGCCGAGCGGGCCGAAAGCCGCCGCTGGATTGTGGGAATATGTTTCGTTTGTTATCGCGGCTATGCTTTCGCAGCTAACTGTAACCCAGCCCGGATGGCGGTTAAAAACCCATCAGCGGTTGAGCTGGGTAAATCAGCCGATTTTATATCGCAATTAAAGATGCCCAATGGTTTCAGTACACGAGGGCGACGCAAGAATGATCCCATGAAATACCTGAGCTGGGATAATAGGTTATTGACCAGAACCGTCAACTAAATCACGCCCATTTTGTTTTGTACCTTTACAGTAAGAAATTATACATGGTAAAAGAGAAAAAATCTGCCCCCGAAGAAAAAATTTATACTGATTTTATTGAAGTATTTGGGGCAAGAGAGCATAACTTAAAAGACATTGATATAAAGATCCCAAAGAATCAATTGGTGGTATTTACAGGGGTGAGCGGCAGTGGGAAATCGTCCCTGGCATTTGATACTATTTACAATGAAGGACAGCGCAGGTATATGGAAAGCTTTAGTGCTTATGCCCGCCAGTTTTTGGGGGATATGGAACGGCCGGATGTAGATAAGATCACAGGGCTTTCCCCGGTGATTTCAATTGAACAAAAAACTACTAATAAAAATCCCCGCAGTACAGTTGGCACCATTACAGAAATCTATGATTTTCTGCGCCTGTTATATGCAAGAATTGGTGAAGCATATAGCTACAATACGGGCAAAAAAATGGTGAAGTTTAGTGAAGAAGAAATTGTGTCAAATATTTTTTCCAAATTTAAAAATAAGAAGATTAGCCTGCTTGCTCCCCTGGTACGTGGACGCAAAGGGCATTACAGGGAATTGTTTGAGGATATCCGGAAAAAGGGCTACCTAAAAGTGCGTATCGATGGTGAAGTAAAAGACCTCGTTCCCAAAATGCAATTGGACCGGTATAAAATTCATGATATAGAGGTGGTGGTGGACAGGCTAGCTGTTACAGATGATATGAAAGTGAGGGTGAGCCAGAGTGTACAAAAAACATTGCAGGTTGGTAAAGACCTTATGTTTTTATTGATCAATGATGACAATAAAGTGGTTCAGTATAGCAAGCAATTAATGTGCATCGACACAGGCATCAGTTACGAAGAACCTTCCCCAAATGCCTTTTCTTTCAATAGTCCTTATGGAGCATGCCCTACCTGCAAAGGCTTGGGAAATGTATATACCATCAGCATGGATTCGGTATTGCCAGATAGGAAATTATCCATTAAGGAAGGTGGTATTGCTCCGTTGGGTGAAGAGCGAGAAGCATACATGTACAAGAACGTAGAGGCAATTGCGAAAAAGAATAAGATAAGTTTGGATAAGCCAATAAGTACCTTGACACCCGGTGCGCTTAATACTTTATTATACGGAAGCCCGGAAGGTACGCTCACCAATGAAAGCGATGATTTTGACCTGGCAGAATCAGGTTTTGTGCAGGAAGAAGCCGGGTCAAATTCGGCTGGTGAAACCCAAACCTTTGAAGGTATTATTCCTATGCTTAAACGTTGGTTTGCCGGCAGCGGCACCACCGAGGCAATGCGGGAATGGGTAGAAAAGTTTATGGAATTAAAACCTTGTCCAACATGCAATGGCAGCCGTTTAAAGAAAGAAAGCCTTTGGTTTAAAGTAGATGAAAAAAATATTGCAGAACTGAGCTCGCTTAACCTTGATAAACTGGCAATATGGTTTGCAACTGTTGAGAAAAGGTTAAACACCAAGCAAAATGCAATCGCAAAAGATGTGTTGAAAGAAATAAGAGAAAGGTTACAGTTTCTTCTGGATGTTGGATTAACCTATCTCACACTCAACCGCTCTTCCAAAAGCCTTAGTGGTGGTGAATCACAACGCATCAGACTTGCCACCCAGATCGGGTCACAATTGCAAGGCATTACTTATATCCTGGATGAGCCCAGTATTGGTTTGCATCAAAGAGATAATCAACGGTTAATCGGAGCCCTTCAAAATTTAAGGGATATCGGAAACAGCATTTTAGTGGTGGAGCATGATAAAGACATTATGCTGGCGGCGGATTACCTGGTGGATATTGGCCCCAAGGCGGGAAAACATGGTGGCGAAATAGTGGCGATGGGAACACCCCGGCAGGTATTGGCTTCCGGGTCGGATACTGCCTTATATTTAAGCGGTAAAAAATCAATTGAAGTACCGAAAAAAAGACGGGAAGGCAACGGGAATTTTTTAGAATTGAAAGGAGCCAAGGGAAACAACTTGAAAAATGTGGAAGTAAAATTGCCGTTGGGTAAATTGATTTTGATCACAGGCGTAAGTGGTAGCGGAAAGTCTACGCTTATCAATGAAACGCTTTACCCATTACTAAGCAAGCATTGTTACGATTCAAAAATGAATCCGCTGGAATATAAATCCATTAAAGGCCTGGAAAATATAGACAAAGTAATAGAAATAGACCAGTCGCCTATTGGGAGAACGCCACGAAGTAACCCTGCTACTTACTGTGGTTTTTTTACCGATATCAGGACATTATTTTCTGCTGTACCAGAAGCCAAAATACGGGGCTACAATGCCGGGCGGTTTTCTTTTAATGTGAAAAGCGGAAGGTGTAATGTTTGCGAAGGAGGAGGCATGCGGGTGATAGAAATGAATTTTTTACCGGATGTATATGTGCATTGTGAGAAATGCAATGGAAAAAGATACAACCGGGAAACGTTGGAGATACGGTACAAGGGAAAATCCATCAGTGATGTATTGGATATGACGGTAGATGATGCCGTAGAATTTTTCCAGGCTGTGCCCTTTATCTATCGCAAAATAAAAGTTTTGAAGGAAGTAGGACTAGGCTATATCACACTTGGACAAAGTGCAGTAACGCTCAGTGGCGGAGAAGCGCAACGTGTAAAATTATCTACGGAACTTGGAAAAAAAGACACCGGCAAGACTTTTTATATTTTGGATGAACCCACTACCGGCCTGCATTTCCAGGATATCCAGCATTTGCTTGAAGTGTTAAATAAATTGGTTGAAAGAGGGAATACCGTATTGGTAATAGAGCACAATATGGATGTGATAAAAGTGGCCGATCACATTATTGACATCGGTCCGGAAGGGGGAGATGATGGGGGGCGTGTTATTTTTGAAGGTGTGCCGGAGAAACTTGTAAAAGTATCAGAGAGCTTCACAGGGCAATATTTGAAAGCTGAATTAACAGGACTAATTATATAATAACATTCGGCAGTGCTGGAATATCCACACTGAATTTTAATACTTTGCACATAATTTTTCGATACAAGAAATTATTGAACATATATATTTGTATTGTGGCATTAATATGTTTTTTTACTCAGTAAAAAAGATAGAGTTGGCAGGAGTTATTTGTTCACCAGGGATGCCGAAAACTGCAAATTGAAAGAGTAGGCAACAACGTTAGCCATAGTTGGAAAAATGATGGCACAACATTCATATGGACGTAGTTTTCAGTGTGAACCCCCTTGGACTGGAAGGTTTAGGTGCTACCCTTAGCTCACTTATCAGGAATTGCAATCGTTCTGAAGAATTGCAGTTTTGGTTTTTCTGTTCAGAATTTGGAGATAAAGACAAAGCAAATATCAATCAGTTATTAGAAATAGAAGGCTTTAAGGGGACTGTAAAATACGTTGATTTTGATGCAAAAGCAATCTTCGGGCATCTTAGGTCATTGCATGGCGACTGGACAACTTATGGGAGATTATTGATCCCCGATTATGTACAGAATGATACTGCTTTATATTTAGATTCAGACCTCATTATTTTAACGGATGTATTGACGTTAAAAGAATTTGACTTCGATGGCGCTGCATTGGCTGCAGTATATGGCTCTCCTGTTTCTTCAGCTTTAGAGAAAAACTTTTTTATTGATAAGTTGAAATGTGCACCTGACCAGGCGTATTTCAATGCAGGTATATTATTGCTGAATTTAAAAAAGTGGAGGGAAGAAAACGTAGAAGCGAAATGGAAGCGTTTAGCAGAGAAATATCCAAATGAACTGCTTTCTGTTGATCAAACTTTATTGAATGCAGTTTGCGAAGGAAACTTTGCTCGTCTTTTACCGGTTTACAACAACCCCTGGTACCCCGGCAGTGAAAAGCCTGTAGATGCTGACCATTCTATTATTCATTTTGTAGGATCTCCAAAGCCCTGGGATTTTTTTGCCAAAAATTTACATAAGGGGAATAAAGTATGGGAGCCTTTTAATAACGCAGCATGGAAAAAAGAATACGGTGGAATAACGGTTGATAAAATAAAGCGTACGTGGAAAATAAGAAGATCTTTGTTGAAATTGCTTAAGGCAAAGATTATTTGATAGTGTGAGAGTTTAAAAATCATTGGCAGTTGCTGTGGGATTTAAAACACAATAATTTCCGATAAAGATCTGTTGTTGGAGTTTTTGTAAATCGCAGATATTAAAGATGTTTAAAAAGCATTTTTGTCTCCTTTAAGGGTAACATATAAAGTAAGAAAAATAATACGCAAATCCAGCCAAAGGCTCCAGTTTTCAAGATACCAGATATCGTACTCAATTCTTTTTCGCAGTTGTTGTTGTTCTTTTATTTCGCCCCTAAAGCCATTTACCTGTGCCCAACCCGTAACGCCCGGTTTTACAAAATGCCGGATCATATATTCATCTAACAATCGGCTATAATCTTCAGTATGTTTAAGCATATGAGGGCGGGGCCCTACAACAGACATATCACCCAGCAATACATTTAAAAATTGTGGTAATTCATCAAGGCTTGTTTTTCTGAGGAATTTCCCCAGGTTTGTAAAGCGTTGATCATCCCTTGTAACCTGTTTGGAATCGGCATCTTTATTAATCTTTAATGTTCTGAATTTAAAACACTTGAATTGTTTGTTGTCTTTTCCTGACCTCAACTGAACAAAAAATACCGGGCCTTTCGAATTTAACTTAATAAGAATTGCTAATAATGGTACTAACCATGAAAGCAAAACCCCCACAACAAAAAGACTAAACAATACATCAAAGATCCTTTTCTTAGAACTTGCCACTATGTCTTCGAGTGGTTCTGACCTAAAGGATAAAATAGGAATGCTTTCAACAATATCCACGTGAATGTTTCGATTAACAAACATCCTAAAATCGGGGACGAATTTGAACCTGATCATATTCTTTTCTGCTGTTTGTGCCAGTTCATATACATATGAATGCTTCTCAGGAGAAATAGTAGAATAAATTTCTTTTACATTATGCGATATAGCGTAAGAAACACATTCATCCCTGTTGCCGAGTATTGGAAACACCGACAGTTCATTAACATTATGGTAGTCTTCAAAATAGCCTTCTATTGAAACAGATTTGATATTAGTAGAAAAATAATTTACTAATTGCTTGGAAAGATCATTGTACCCCAGCAATACTATCTTTTTATTAAACCTTTCTTGTTTTCCAAAATATTCTACCGCCCAAATGAATATTATCCTGCTTGCAAGTAAAACAATACCCATACCCATGATATTGAGGGATACGAAGAGCCGGCTGAAATTGTAATTGTAAAGAAATATGAATAATAATATTGAAGAAATAAATAAGGCAAAAGCCTGAACAGTACGTTTTGCAAATTTTTCGAAATTAAAAAATTGATCATTTATATAAAGGCCCGTTATATAAGCACAAGCCATCCAGGCAATGTTGCTAACTATAAAAAGTATGGTATACTTCGCGGAATTAATTCCGTGTACTCTGTTTAAATTTAACAATAATGTTAAATGGATTATATTAATTCCAAGAAAATCAATTAAGGCAAAGAAAAACCTAAAAAGGTTGGTATATGTAATGTTCATTCAGAGAAAGTGTATAATTGTGGAACAAGATTTTTTATCAAAAAATAAATTGCTTGTGCTTAAATAGTACCCGTTATTGGCAATAAGCTTTGCCTTCTTAAAAATATTTTCTTAGCTAAACTTAATGCCGAAATTAATTATTCATGTGACCAGTGTATGCTCTAAATATTTCATTTATAGACAAATATTTCTGTGCATATGAGCGGGCATTTTCATGAATGGAACGATTATTATTTTTCACTGATTCACTAATAGCCAATGTTAAACTAGCTGAATGCTCCGGCTCAATCAATATACCCATTTTATGCAACGAAACTACATCATGCAAACTGCAACCTTCACTTGCTGTAATAATAGCTAAACCACCAACAGATAATATCGCCGTTAGTTTTGAAGGCATTACCAAATCTGTTGCATTAGCTTTTTGAAGCACCAGGTGAATATCCGCCATGTTCAAAAACAGGTTTAGTTTTTCGATTGGTTGTAACGGTAAAAAATAAACATTCTTCAGGTTTTTATGCACTGCTATTTCCTCCAGCTTTTTTTTATAAGGCCCAGACCCACAAATGACAAACTTTAGATCTGGCTGATCGTCCAAAACTTGTGCGGATTCCAAGATAGCCTCCAGCCCTTGCTTTTCTCCAATGGCACCAGAATAAAGTACAATTTTATCAGTTGCCTGAAAGTTAAATTGTTTTCTAAGTGCTCCTTTTTCCGGCAAGGGAAAAAATAAGTTGGTGTCCACCCAATTAGGAAAAAATACTACTTCACGTTTAAATTTATCCTGTATTTTTTTTATCATCCCGTCGGAGATGCTGCTTACTACATCCGCCTTTTTCAAAATATATTTTTCTATCTTCAAAAGGATGGCAATAATAAATTTCGATTTGATTAAATTAAAATCTCTTGCAGCATCAATCTGTAAATCCTGGATATGGTAAAAAAGCTTTCCCCCTTTTATTTTTTTGTATAGAATGCCTAACAATCCCAATTGAAACGGTGGAGCCACTACCAATATATAGTCATACTTTTTTTTGAAAAGCAGTTGGATAATTTTTACAAAAGCTGCTGTACAGAAAGACAAATCAGATATCATTCTTTTTAATCCGGTAGGCTTATTAGGGATATAATGAGGGCACCTGAATATTACTATTGCTCTTCCCATTTGACCATTTGGTTCCTTAACTTCTTTTTTAAACCAACGCGAAGATTCAGTATAAGGCTGTTGTACCTGCCAGTGTGGATAATATGGAAAAGAAGTTACTACAGTGCAATGATATCCTTTGCTTGCCAGCATCTCTATCATTTCGCCATTATATTTTCCAATCCCTGTAAGTTCCGGAGAATAATTCCCTCCAATAAGTAATACTCTTTTATTCATTCACTGATCCTTTTCTTAACAATTGAAACATAGGAGTTTTCATACTAAACAGATACAAGTGGACATTGAGTTAATTTAAAAGTTCTTTTGTTTCACGGATTTTACAATAAACCTGTGTAAAATAGGACATTTTTAAAACAGCAAAAGCCCAGCCACGTGCGCCATCCCTGAAACCACCCAGCAAAAAAAAGCTGCCGCAGAAATAAGCGGGTCCTATTAGTACACTTCCCATCAAGCGGTATTTTAATCGTTGCTTCCATGTCCATTTTGAAGCAATTTCAGGATCGCCTGACATTTTTAAAAATCTACCTGCTTCCCAGGAAGCATATTCATTGTGCTTAATTACATAGTGCGACACTCCGCGAAAATCCTGGTGGTCAATCTTGCTACGAATTACTCCGATCTCTCCATTCAAAATAGGGTGTTCATGAACTTCCATATCCAATTTGCTCCATTCATCTTCATCGATACGCTCATATTCGCCAGCACCTACTTGAAACAACGCAAGTTTGCGTAGTGGATATCCACCTTTCAATTGCTTACCCAGAAAATAAATAGTATAGCTTAACCAATAACCTAATTTATCATCGCTGAGCAAGCACTCTCGAAGTTCATTTTTAAAACTTTCGGTGAGATATTCGTCTGCGTCAATAAATAATACCCATTTAGTGGTAAGTGGATAACTTCTCAGAAACCAATTTCTTTTTTTAGGGAACTTCCCATCCCATTTAAAATTCACCACATCTGCCCCAAAGTCTTTCGCAATTTGCTGTGTTCGGTCAGTGCTTCCTGAATCAATAATAACTATTTGCTTCGCCAGATTGTTGCCAATTGCAGCCAGGCAACCTGGAAGATTTCGTCCCTCATTCCTAACAGGTATAGCAATGGTTAAATCAAGAACAGACATTTCACTAAAAAATTATGGGTGATGTAATGAAAGGATAAAGTGAAAATATAGTTTCACTTCATGATTTATAATATTATACGGAAAGGAAAAGTGAATATCTATTTTGAACCGAAACAAATATCATTTCTATTTAATTATTTTTTGAATACACTTCCTGGTACAGTTCAGCGTATTGATCTGCGATTACCTTCGCATCAAACCTCATTTTATTTACACGGCCTGCAGCTATCAATTGTTCCCGGTACTGGTCATCTTCTATTACTTTTTTTATTCCCTCCCTTATAGACTGTACATCAAACGGATCTACAAGGCAGGCAGCATCTGCTGCCACTTCTTTCATAGCAGAACAATTGCCAGTTACCACGACCCTTTCTACAGCATTTCCTTCAATAATTGGGACGCCAAATCCTTCATATATTGACGCAAATACGACAACATCACAATCAATGTACTGTTGAATAAGTTCGGACTGACTAAGACCGAATTTGCAAGTAAAATCTATGTTGTGCTTTTTAAGCAGTTCCATAATATGATCCGGCGGTTTTCCAACAATATTCAGTGTACATGAGATGCCCTCAAGCGCCTCTATCACACGTTCAAGATTTTTATTTGGCCAAATCCCAATTTGCAACAATACAGGCTTTTCTTTATTGAAAACTGATGGCACCGGAGTGAATTTTGGAGAAATACAATTATATATAACTCGAACTTTTGAAGGGGAACACTTTACGTGTTTCAATATCTCGTCTCTTGTTGCATGAGAAACAGCAGTTACCACCTGCGACTTTGCAATAGGCAACTTTAACCATACCCATTTATAAATTACCTTCTTTATCCCGTTTGAAGTATAAAGTCGATATATATCATGAATAGTGAGAATAGTTTTACGTTTCTCCATAAACAAAGCCGCGTAGGTTATTTCCCCAACATTATGATTGATGTCGCCTTTCTCTTTGGTAGATACTGAAAAAATGTTCTTTATTTTATCAACTCCTGATAACCCATCATAGGTGAAATACAATTCCTTTTGCTCAATGAATTCAGGCAACTTTTGCCTTATAATATCAAATAGAATTTGGACACTATTATATGGCCCTCGCATTTGTTGAAAAAATAAAACTTTCATTTGCTAACGTTTAAAGTTTGTTTGTTAACTATTGATATATCGTTTCTTTTACCAATTGGTTTACATGGGTGGCCTGCACATACCATCCATTCAGGGGTATCTTTTGTAACAACAGATCTTGCACCAACTACACTACCCTTCCCGATAATTACTCCCGGATGAACAAAAGCCTCAGCGGCTATCCAGGCAAAATCTTGGACAATGATTGGCATTGTGATCAAAGGGAATTCCGGCAAATTATAATCATGGGTTCCTGCACAAAGATGGCTCCCTTGGGAGATTACCACGTTTCGGCCTATGATTATCTTTCCTTGTGTATAAAGTATAGCCCCGCTGGCAACTGCTGAAGCATCGTTAATTTCCAGGTTCCAAGGCGCCCAGATTTTAGCGTTTGGATAAATATGAACAGCTTTACCAACTTTAGCTCCAAAGCATCTTAATAAAAAAGAACGCCATTCAAAAAAGGGTTTGGGTGAAAGTTGAAAAAAAAGGCCGGAAACAAACGCCCATAATACTCTTCCGATCCGGTTTTGAAGAGAAAAAGTAGTTCCGACATAATTAACATCCTTATCCATAAACACACAAATATTTATTAATATTACTTTCTTTTTAATTTAAACATCTCAACTATTACTTTCCTGTATAACCAACTCCTTAAACTTCTTTGCACTAAGGTGAATAGAAAAATTATTTAGAAAACAACTATAAGCCCGCTCTTTTATAGCTTTTTTTTCATCCAACGGTAAATGGTGCCAACGCCTCAATAATTTTTCTACCCCGCTAACAGTATCCTCCTCCACCATTCCGGCATTATTTTCGACAATTTCATGCCAAATATTTACCTGGTTAGAAATCAATACGGGCTTACCACAAGCTAACGCTTCCACTACCGCTATTCCAAAATTTTCCTGGTGGCTTGGCAAAATAAAGGCCTCACATAAGTAAAAAGCTCCCCATTTGGCTTGGCCGGCAAGCATGCCCGGAAAAAAAACAGTATCCTTCAATGTTTTTGAAACGGAAACTAATTTCATCATTTTTTTTCCATACTCACTATCAAGGCCGGGGCCAGCGATTATTAATTTAGGAAAAGCTCCCGGCTCATTTAATAACGTCGAATACGCTTCAATAAGCAAATCAACCCCCTTTTTTTCATGTATCCTGCTTAAAAACAGGATAAAGGGTTGATCCTTAACCTGGGGACATTTTTCCAAAAAGGCGGCTTTCATATCTTCGTGATACGACGGAGGCAATTCAGTTCCATACCCAATATTTATTTCTCTTTTGGGATTATATGGCCGAAAGGGTTCACGAGCCAATTGCAGTTCAGATTGGCAAGTAAAAAGCACGCCATCGGCACTGTTTACCAATTTACTTTCTATTAATTTCCAATAAATCCAGTTTCTGATTGCTTTAATTTTTCTTTCTGAATCCTTTTGAAAATAAGGATCTAACATTCCATGTGGCATTACAAAAAACTTCGGACATTTTAAATTCTTTTGATCTTCGTGTAGTTTTTTATATTGATTTAGAGCCTTCCTAAATGCATATCCATGATAAAGCCATAGTGCATTAATAATTATTATATCAAAACGGTCCAGATTATCTACCAGCCAGGGAATAAGTTTTGCGTTGTATTGCCAGGGGCCTTTTGCGGGTCCAAGGGCAATAATCAGAAAAGGGTCTTTTACATTTGACTGGTTAGATGGGTCATCCAAACACACCACTTCATTGTGTAAACCTAACTTTTCTAACTCAGGTATTATGTTTCGAATTCCTTGACTGGTGCCACCCGAATCTGGGTGCATACTAGGTATGATATGTAATATGTTCATTAAATGTGAAGGGGGAATTTCGGAACCACAGCGTACGCAAATTCGCGTTAAGAAGATGAAAACAACGAAAATATCAAATGAATGATGTGTCAGAGGACCGGTTTCAACACTGCTATCATTTCAACATTACAGTGATGTAATTCAATTAACAAAACCCTCAGTTCGAAAAAAATACTTTGCATTTTTGTCAATCATCCCCAAAGCTTTAGCAGGCACACCTCCGTAAAGTGTAAACTCTTCCGAAAAAACTTTATTTAATAAAGACTTCGCACCTAAAACCGAATAAGCAGGGAGAGAAGCTCCTCCTAATACAATGACATTCGTTCCTACAAATGTATAATCTCCTATATTAATGGGTGCACTATCCTGCCTGCTTTCTAATATATTTATTGAATGTGTCAGCAGTTGGGATTGATATCCGGCAATAGTTGAAAAATTTCCAATTTTTATTGTGTTCGTACAATCTATGTGGTGATTTTTTGTAATGCTGGATGAAACGCCAATAATCAACTCCGCTTTGCGCTCTGGTTGGTGGTTAAAATGAAGCGATTTCATCTTTGTAGTAAAACCGGTTATCCAGTTTCCTCTTCCAATAGTGGAATCTTCCCCCAATTCAATCGTGTCGAGATGAATAGCAACAGTAAAATGATCTATCCTTGTGCGGGCACCCATTTTCAATTTATGTGGAAATACCCAGGCCATTCCTATTCTTGCTGTCGGATGAATCTCAAAATTAAAATATCGATTTAAAACAAACCTCTTTAAGCGCCACGGAAGTATTACACTTATTAATTTTAATATCATTACGTCACTTGTTTCTGAAAATTATATAAAGACAGGTATTCACCGATCATTTTTTCTGATGAGAATCTTTTGCAATTTTCGAAACCTTCCGCAATTAATTGCTCTCTTACCGAAATCTTATCAAGGGATAAAAATGCTTTTGCAAAATCAGCAGCTTTATAGGGGCTTTCGTGTAATGCTGCTCCTCCACTTACTTCGGGCATGGGTTCTATATTACTTGCTATCACTGGTGCCCCGCAAGCCTGTGCCTCTATAAGGGGCCAACCAAACCCTTCGGAAAATGAAGGGAAAATAAAAGCCTCACAAGCCGAATATAAGGCGACAACATTTTCGTGGCTGGGTTTAATAATTGAAACTACCCTGTTTTGTAATCCAAGCTTTTGTATGTAGCCCCCTAAGTCAGGATCAATTGCATCCCCTGCAAAACAAACGATCCCCTTCCACGCCTCCCCCAGCTCAACAAGCATATCCACTAAAAGTTTCCTGTTTTTTCTTTCCAGCGAAGAGCCTAGATGCAATAAAAATGGCACATCCCGGGATAAGCCCATTTCTGCTATTTTCAGTTGGGCAACATGAGCAGGCAGGGGTATAAAGCTTTCATTAAACGAATTGTGAATTACCCGCCAGTCTTTTGTTTTATTCTCTAAGCCATTATTTAACTCATTTAATTGATGAAGGGTTAACCCTGATACAGCCGCCAACCTATCAACCTTTAATATGTTTTTTAAAATCCATTTTTGCAATAGCAATCCAAGCCCCGATGTTTTACAATAGGCATCTTCGAACCCAAATGCACCCCGGATAGCCAACACATCATGACATGTCAATCCACTTTTTTCCGTTGGCAGATATGCCAGGTAAGGGGAATTTGAATGATCGCAAATATGAAACCTTACATTAGGATTATTGTATTGTTTATCCGAAAGTTTCATCTTTAAAATGACAGGATAGAAGACCCACTTATCTAAATATCCTAGCCATTTTCCTAAGCCTTTATTGGTGACCTTTGAAAATCTTCCGAAAAAAACTTTTGGCAACCAAATTTCTGAATCAATTCCCGCTTTCACAAAGCCGTTTTGCAACATCAAAGAAAAAAGCCTCATACTATCCTGACTATCGGGCGGATAGTTACCAATTAAAATAATCCTCATCTATAATGAATACTCGTACTTTTTTGTGCGCACAATTAAAATTGTAGTAATAAAATTCACCATCTCATTAATTTAAAAAAGATGGGTTTAGAAAACTGAATTGATTATTTGAGCTTAACCCTTTTTTTGACCTTTAACCTTAGGCATTAAAGGTGCGCTTTTGAGAGAAGCCACCCACAAGCCACCAATTAAGGAGAAAAATCCCAAAGCGGTTGGCTGATGCCATTGACCCTGTGTCACAATTAAAATTCCTACGCTCATTAACAACCACGGCATAATTTCGCTCTTCATCATTTTCCTATAACTATATAAAGCAATTTTCAACGCAAGCCCCACTCTTAAACCGATAACTAACAATCCCATTAAGCCGAGTTCTCCTATCTCCCGCATCCATTCAAAATCGGCCATCATTAATACCCTGTCATCATTCAGGATTTTTGCTCCCAGAGATGTTCCACTCCCCACTCCAACGCCAAATACAGATTGATCGGCAGAACCCGTAACTGCCTTTATTAAAGCTCCCAGAAACCGATCACCCAATACTCCTTCTGCCAGACCCCCTTCGGCTTCATTAGCATCTTCAAACCGGCTGGTAAATGCCTCGGTAGCTCTTTGGAAAAAGCTAGCCTTGTTAAATACGGCAATGGTTAATACAATTACAATAATAGCCAGAAACACCTTGCCCACATGTTTTGGCTGGCGCATCGTGGCTATCATCAGAAAAATAAGTGATACAGCTACCTGCAAAAGTAATCCACGGCTTAAGGAAATTGGAATAGCAATGATTAAAGCACCGCTAGCGGCGAGCAAAATAAGGCGGTTTACCTTTTGTTGATGTAACCAAAAATATATTAGAAATGGTGCTAGCAAACTATAAAAACAGGTAGTTCCATTAGTAAAGGAAAAAGTACCAGGCGGACGAAAATAATCCAACGCACCTCCAAAGCCTGCGCCACCCTCATCTCCTCCCACGCCTCTATTTACCCATGCAGACTGAGGACTATAAAATTGAAGCACCAAAAGCAACGTCATAGGTATAGCAATTATCAACAACATTCTACCCATTTTAATGACGTCCTCCAAACTAAAAATACGGCCGATAACAAATATCATTGGGAAGTAAAGCAGCATTGTACGAGCGCCGTAACTAGCTACCGAAGTGTCGCCATGCCCTACTGTTACAGCAGCTATAAAACTTATTACACCTAGAATCAACATTCCGGTAAGATAAAAATTTAGTTTTAGCAGTTCTCTTTTAAAAGCCAGGATTAAAAGCCATAAAACTATTGGGTCCCGAACTAATAACAATGGCATTGACAAGGCTGGAAGGAACCATTTGCGTAAAGCCCCGTCAAAAATCCAAAGAAAAAAATATACCCAAATTAATACTTTCAACTTATGGTTAGGGTCGGGCCTGGCCGTGCGGGCATTCGTGCCCAAAAGGCTTTTGCTTTTTACCTTTGGGACATCTATTACTGGCGGTTTATTATTAGAAATATCCATTTTTATCTAAACGAACTAATACATTAGCATCGCACCTACGATTGTAAAAAATGATTGATTTTAGACTTTAACAATTTCATTCAAAGAATAGGAATGTTGTTTTATTGCATCAGAAAGTTCTTGCTGAAATATGGACCAAGGTCTCATGCGTGCAGTTTCCATCGCTCCTATTCCGGCCTTTCCGATTAGTTCAGGATGCTTCACTAAATTTTCAATTACCTCTAAAAGAGCTATTGCAGAACCTGTCTCTACCAACCAGCCGTTTTTGCCATGTTCAATAAGATCAGGACCTGCCGAATTATAAGATGCGATCACCGGAGTTCCCTGGGACATAGCTTCGGTGATAACCATCCCAAATCCATCAAATAAGGAAGGAAAAACCAGCACATCATGTTCACGCATTATTTGCAAAATTTCATGATGTGGCAGGCTCGGTATCCACCGATGCTTAGATAATTCATTGTTCAGAACGCCGCAATCGGCGTGCGCCTTATGCCCTACCAAAGTCAAACTGACGGCATCTCCTAACACATTTACAGCTTTAAAAAGATGGGCAATACCTTTTTGTTGAGAAAGGCTGCCTACAAATAATAATTTTATAGCTCCTTGCTTATTGGTATCATAATCACGACTCTTTCCAACAGTGGGGAAACCATACGGAACCACTTGAACCGGAGGTAGCACACCAGGGTAATCTTTTAAAGTAGACGCCGTGAACTGGCTCGCTACGAATATCCGATCGGCCATTTTTATTTCCTGATCTTTTTGATCTAGCTTAGCCGGTGAATCAAACAATCCGGTTATCGTATTTTCCCATTCGGGTAAACGCTTTTTTTCTTCTTCCAAAATTCTGGATTTTGCCCTCCAGTAGCCAGTAGGTAAATCATAAAAACAATAAAGGCCTAACCTTTTAGCTTCTGTAAATGAATGTAAAGCGCAATCTTCGAATGTGTACACCGCATTTACGCCATGACTTTTTGCAGCCCTTAAGCCGGAAGCTACTTTTTTATCAAGTACACGGGCTGTGGCTTCTACAGAAAAAGCACCTGTTTCTTGCTTAACAAGTTTTCGAAAGCCCGATTTCAAAGAAATAAGCCTCCCCAATTCGATAGCAGGCGATGTGCGGGTAAAAGGTTTCAGTAATATATTTAGCTTCCTTCTACGGATTTCTTTAAGAGCACCGATTCCGCCAATTGAATAAAGTATTGTACCAGGAAAACAGGCGATGGATGTGTGAAATTCTGAGAGCAGACCGGCTTCTGCAAATCCTATTGCAGTGGCTCTAACGTTTTCATTACCCTGTGGATGATATATAATTAATTTCATGAGAGTTTATTTACCCAACCAACCATGCCCGGTTGGCCGCAAGAAATTCACAAGGATTATACTGCAAATCTTTTCCCCGGGTGCGATTAATTGGTTTGGCCGGATTTCCAACAACAATGGTGTCCGGATGAACTGATTTACTCACCACCGCCCTTGCCCCTACCACGGCACCGCGTCCTATCGTTACACCCGGCAATATCATAGCACCTGTTCCTATCCATGCATAATCTTCAATGATAATTTTTCCTTTGACTTCCTTCCAGGCCGGATCGGCCACATCATGAGACGCTGTTAAAATTTCTACACCGTCGTTGATACATACTCTACAACCAATTCTAATTTCGTCATGGATATTTAATGTCACCTTACCTAAAAAGCTCTCCCGCCCGATAGATAAAAAGCTTACGCCGCCGGCGATGCTTATTTCGCCAATTTCTGCCGTTTCATGTATTACAGCTCCATTTTTAACCAGTTTATTTCTCCGACGATTTCTAAGTAAAAGTTCTTGAAAGGAAAATAGGCGTTTGCCCCAGGTTCTAAAAAAATTATAAGAACCTATTGGAAACTTTACCCGATTGGTCCATAAGTAGCTGAAACTTGCCATACTAAACAGACAAAAGATTATTCACAAATTGATCAGTTATTGTTGAGATATGAGTAGGATTTCCCGGCATTTTTTTTATAGAAAAAATAGTTTGAGGGTTTCCTTGTTTGTATACCATAACCCCAGGTGGCAACTTAAAGTGATTAATGCCCCGCGGTTTCCATTCTTTTGAAACACAAAGAACAGGTAGGCCATGCTCGATCATTGCGGCTACAGAACCGCTTTTATCGATTAGTGCTGCAGGTGTAGTAGCTATACCCACGTTGGCCTTATTTAGTTCCGCTGAAACCCTTTCTGATTCTTGCTCTCCCAACACTTGTACAAACAGACCCGCAGATTTCCATTCAGCTACCCACCGGTCTTGTTCAGCACCACAACGACCAATTATAGTGAGCGAAACCTGTACATTATTTTCTTTACTGTAGGCAGCTAAATCTTTTACCAATTGGCTTACCGGTGCCCCGAAATGTATACCTCCAAATAATACCAGTGATTTTAGAGAAGGCAGATTGCCAGTGGGTAAGTAATTTTCTCCCGTAGACACTGGCGTTAACGAAATATTTCCAAATAAGGGCAGATACTGCGCTTTAATACCTATTTTATCGAGCAGTTTTAGATAAAGATTGGCTTGCGTATGAATAACTACCGGCCTTAATTTAAAGAATAAGTATTTGATTAATTGCCTTTGGAGCCAACCAAGATAAATGAATTTCCGGGGTGCCTTTTCATCCATCCCAACCCATAATTCATGAACCATAATATGCCAATGTCGTCCATTACCGAGCTTTAAGAGTTGTTTCGCCATTCTTAAAGCCAGCCCTTTGGAATGAAAAGCAAAAGGAACAAATTGAAGGCTAATCCAGTCAGGATTGAACGCTTCCATCCATAAACCCGCTCTTTGAAAACGCTTAGTTGAAGGCCATTGGGCAGGAAGCCGAAGCACTGGTAAATCAATTGTATCAAAATTCAGTACAGTGTTTAATTCTTCGCTTAAATACGAATCATTTAATGCTATTATGCCAGCATTATGCCCTTTTTTTATCAATTCACAGGCAAGAATTCGGGTGTAATCACCTACGCCATCCCGTCCGGTTTCTAGCGAGCCACAAAGGAAAATAATTTTTATGTATTTTACGCTTTGCATTCATATTGTGTAAAGAGAGTATTTCTGTTATCTAACACCATCTAATTTTTTTTGTAAAACCGACCAATCGCCGTGGTTATTTTCATAGCAACTCTACGCCACCGAACTACATTTACAGGGGTCGCCTTTATTGGACCGCCCGCCACCTTCCAATATTCTAAATCAACCTTTCTGGGTGGCCACCCTCCCAATGATTGACGATATGGTTTCCATTTCCATGGTTTGGGCGTGCCAAGAGCGTGGTGCATCAAAACAAACCCATTTTCAAATCCCATCCCTTCTTTGCCCATAAAGCTTACCGGGTGGCTCCCGGCTTCAATTGAAGCATTTAAAGCATCCTGATCGGTTTTATAAAAAGGCATAAAAGGACCTCCAGCCGCCTCTAGCAAATTAAAGTTTCCGAAAATAGAACTATTCAAACCGCCAATTAAGGGCGCCATTGTAATTTGTATTTTTTTCCAAAGTTCAAGAAAACTTTTGTTTTCCAAATTTACCCCTACAAACCCTCCGTTGACATAGATGTTCTCTTTAAAATTAAGAGGTATTCCCTTTTCCCCAAAATATTGTCTCCATGCAACCCGCCTCGGATGATGTTTGGATAAAGGAGAATTTACATCCTCGCTTAAAGCAACCCCACATGATACCCACTCTTCAAATATTAACCACGAACAAACAATAACAATATCTGGATCAAAATAAAACATTCTTTGGGCCGGGCTTGCAGGGCCGTTCCAAAGTTCGAGCATAAAATCTGGTTTGTAATTGGTAAGATGATAATCAGTTTCAAGAGGCAAAAAATGGAGTTGAAGTCCATCTGCGACTCTTAGTGTCTTTCCATTCTTCCACTTTAGAGATGGGTCTTCCTCTGCCAGATCCGCCCATCTTGGAAGAGGTCCTCTATAACCGGCATAAATAGATCCCCTATAACCCTCTTTATATAAGGAATTTGTCAACGCAGCTATTCCATAATGATAATGCCCTTCAAATAACGTACAAATAGCAGATGTCATAAAAATAAAAAAGGGGTTTTATTATTTAAAAGATCACAATTATTCTAATTGCTGGAATTCCGATTATCAGCATCATCAATACCGGCTGGTTTCAAGTTCGATATTTTAATGGCGCAATACACATAATACATCATTATCTCTACAAAATAGACAAACAAATTAAATTTTAAAATCCCAATTAAAGTAGAAATATCCATTAACATTATACCCAACGCAATAGCGGCAATAGTTAAAGGTATTGATATCAATGGATTAATTGCCCATCCTCTACTTGTAGCAAGGGCAAAAGAGGACCCTGCAATAAGACCCAGACAACTTCCAGTAATAGTTAAAACAAGTTCAGTTTTTAAATTTCCGTATTCCTTTCCTAAAACCCATAAAATTTGGTTGGGGAAAAGGTATGCTAAGCCAATTATCAAGCCACCCAATGTCCACAAAGCGAATTGGATTTGCGCAAACTTCTTAAATATGTTTTTTTTATTATCAGAAAGCCGGGCAAAACGTGGTAATACAAGGGTGCTTAAAATGGTAGAAAAAATACTAAGCGTCATGGCCAAACGACCTAACGCTCCAATCTCAGCTACCGCCGAAGTATTTCCGAAAATAGAAATAAGCCAAATGGTAATTTGCCCGGAAATACAATAATATATAGAACCCGGTAATATCCGAACAACGAACGAAAGAATTTCCTTCTTTATTTTCGGATCCGGTACTTGCAACCAATCAGCATAACCGGAAGCTATTTTTTTTAGTTTTATGTTTGCCCAAAGTTGAGATAGCCCCGCTGCTAATACTGCCACGAAAGCCCATGGAAAAGCAAAAAGCGTAATAAATGTCAATACAAGTCGGAGGAGGTTAGAAATAACACTATTTTTTTGTAACGGGCCAATATCCTGATTTAACTGGGGGGGTATTTGAAGAAGTGTACCAGACAAGGAAGTAAAAAAAGCAGGAACAAGTGATATCACCACCAGAAGAGACATCATCCAACTTGCATTGTGATGCCGAAGCAGGTATAATAGACACGGTACCGCAATTATTAAACTGACGACAGCAAAAAGCTTTCTAAGCTGCATCCCTGTGGCAAGCACCACTCCAAGTTTTACTTTATCTTGCCATACCTTTCCCCCCTGCGCCATCACACCATAAGATATCCCACCATCAGCCAAAATAATCATGGTGCCAAGCATTGTATTTGCCAAAGTATATAATCCATATTCATGAGTTGGCAGTAGCCGGATTACAGCGATTCCACTAATAAGGCCAATAAATTGTACCACTAATTGTGCAGAACCAGTAATTGTAATTAGCTTAACCCAATTCAAGGCTCTCTCGTTATAAGCAATCCCGTTTATTACATTAACAATACTTTTCATGATAGCATTTCATCATCTTCGAAAATGTAATAATTTAAATACACAACTTTAGTGATAAAGTCGGAGTTCAATCGAAAATAAGAATTGTAGGTTACTTGACTTTTAAATTAAGGTTTCAAAAAAGAAAATGGCTTCGCCCTTCTTAGTCACATAACACTATTAAATGTATGCTAAGAGGTTAAGGGTGATTAAAATATATTTTATCTTGTATGCGTACGACTTGTTAAAATTTACATTACGTCAACACAATGATTTACTGCTAAACTATCGTACCATTATAAAAAATACTCAACGTATATAGCAAAAAGACTTGGCCTTTAAGTAAAAGCCATATGAATATTAAAGCTACAATTTACAGCGTTATTGGCTTTACCCGACATTACTTTTGTAGTGTGGCAATCATTAAGCTTAAATTTCAGAGTTATGCTCTTCGTGAAAATGGAATGATTTGCTTCCACCATTTTTTATTTGTTTCCCGGCCATATACATAATTATAATTTTCGCCATACCCATAACCGCTACCATATCTTCCTCCGGTTTTAACATCATTGATCACAAGTCCCATATTCTTAAGTCTGTTATTCACGAAAATATCGTTAATGAAATCAAGCTGCTTTTTTAAAGAATATCGCTGACGGATTATATAAATTGTTTTATCACTGTATTTATTTAAGATGAAAGCATCAGTTACTAACCCTACCGGTGCAGTGTCAATGATTATATAATCATATCTGCGTCTTAAAACCTCGAATAAGGGAGATACATTTTCGTTTATCAATAAATCAGCGGGGTTTGTGGGGATAGGCCCCGCAGGGTATATGTGTAATGTCGGGATATCTTCTGACACGTGATATATTTCAGAAAGATCAATAGTTTGGCCGTTTAAATAATCAGATAATCCTTTGCCCTTATTAAGCCCGAGATTTTTTGTTATCCCTGGCTTCCTCATATCAAATTCAAGTAAAGCCACTTTTTTGCCCGGCACCGCTAAAACTGCTGCAAGGTTTAAACATATCATAGATTTGCCTTCGCCGGTATTGGAAGACGTAATAAGTATTACCTGGTTATGGTTTTCTTTTTCTGCCAACGCTATATTGGTTCTTATTAGACGAAATTGCTCTCCAACCAAATCGCGATTCATTATTAATATACCGCTAAGCCTACGTTTAGGGATATGAATTAATTCACCCAAAATAGGAATTGCTAATTTGTTTGTTACATCATTTCTACTTGTTATTTTGTCGTTTAGCTGATCAATCAACAAGATTAGCCCGACTGGCATTAAAAACCCCAGCAATACTGAAACCATCAGGATATTGCGTGAATTTGGTTCCACAGGCCCATACCCACTGGCTTTATCTATTTGTTTATATACGCTAACGTTTGCGGCACCTGCAGAGATTGAAGCTTCCTCTCTTTTTTGCAACAGATATAAATAAAGACCTTCCGTGATGCTCTGTTTTCGCTTTATCTCCTGCATCACCCTTTCTTTACGTGGTAAAGAAGAAAGAAATTGTTTATACTGATTATTTTTTTGTTGAAGGCTACTTTGCTGTAGATTGAGATTTTTACTAATGTTCTGTAAGTTTTCTAGAACACTCCCCTTTACGTCATTGATTTGGTTGTCAATATCTTTCAGAACGATGCTATTATTGGAAAGAAGTGGTTTTTGTCGTTGCTTATTCAATTCAAGCTCATTGTATTTAGAAATAAGCGTTCCTAGCGTGGGATCATCAATACCTAAACTGGAAGGTACCAACTTACCAGGGTTATCAGGATTATTAAAATATCCCTGTATTTGTTGTACAACGCCCTTTTGGATATTGATATCCAATATTTCTTTTGAAACATCATTTGAATTGGAAAATGCTTGCCCCGATTGGCTTTCGACATTAATAATTTGATTACGCCCTTGGTAGCTTTCAAGTGTGCCTTCCACCCCACTAAGTTCGCTTGATATTATGTCAAGCCTGTCATCTATAAAGCGAATGGTATTTCTTGACGCAATCGTCTTTTCTTCCAAGTCTGTTCTGTCATATTCTTTTGCCAGCGCATTTACAATGTCTTTTCCCCTTTCAAGATTTTCTATCAAAATACCTAACTTGATTATGGTAGTTTTCTTATCAAGCCAATCCACGGAAATTTTGCTTGCGATTTCATTTGCAGCTTGCTTAATCGGGTTCCAGATTACCATATATTCTCCGCTGCCCTTAACATCTTTACCTCGAGGTGCTAATACAAACTGGTGTCCATTAATTGTATAAGGAGTGTTCCAGTTCAAATTGGCAGGCTTCTTATTGGAATTGCCATATTCAATTTGAACGCCGCTGTTGGTTAAATTTTTCACGATTATGGCAAAACCTTTTGAACTATCAGCAATTTTTTGCACGATCAAACGAAATGGAGCATCTAAATACAGCTCCGTAGTCTTTATCCTACCCAACAAGAAATAAGATATATTAAACTGATTTTCTAATACAACACGTTCCATAAGACCACTTGAACGCATCAACTGCAACTCGTTCTCCATATTGCTACTTCTGCTGGCAACTAATGCGCTGCTAATTAAATCTTCCGAAGGACCAGTACCTTTTTTTTCACCTTTAACTAAAATAAGTGCACTGGCTACATATTTAGGAGTTGCTTTACGTAGGTACAACATGGCACCGCCGATAAAAATACCCAGGGAAAGGATAAAAACAGGCCAATAGGAAAAGTACTTTTTTAGTTGATCCTTAAACGTATTATCACTTCTTTTACCTGTACTTGTTGACTCGCCAAATAGTTCATTATCCATATTTTCCATTATACTTATTTAAAAACATTTATTGCAAAAATAATACTGGTAAATAGCCCTATAAGCGTGCCTAATATCGCTAGGCCTTTTTGGGTATTAGCCGATCCAGCATCTTTTAACTCTCTGAATTTTTGATCACTCGCTCCTACATATAAAATATCATTCGACTGTAATAAGTAAGCTGGCGATTGAAACAAACTTCCACTTCTAAGATCAACTTTATACATTCTTCTCATATTGCCTTCTTCTCTTATAATAGATATATCCTCTCTTTTTCCTTTGTCAGTAAGGTCTCCAGCCGCACTCACAGCATCAATTATTGTGACGCGATCTGCATCGAATTTTTTTGTTCCTGGAGAATTCACTTCGCCTAAAACATTTACCTTAAATTGTAGAAAATGAATTATAACGGATGGATCTTTTACATACGGTAATAATTTTTCCAGGATCGCCTTTTGTAATTGTACCTGGGTAAGACCTGCTGCTTTCACACTTCCAATAACTGGCATATCTACATTTCCTGACATACTTACAAGGTAGCCACCATTGCCACCGGCTGTAGAGGTAGGAAGATTAAATGGTAAAGTTTGCTCTTGGTTTAAGCTGGTACTAATGACCTGTATGCTCAATAAATCATTGTTTTGAATAATAGGTTCTTTAAATTGGATATATCTCATGCTATCCAGTCCGCGTTGAAAATAAAGAAAGTCTCCCTTGGTTATTTGTTTTCCAGTGTTACAAGAGAATAATAAACAGCTGCAGCTAATTATTATGCAATAGTGGAAATAGGCCTGCATTTTTTTTTTGATGGGTAGCATACGTTGATTTGAGGTTTACTTATAAAACAGATAAAATCAATTTAATAAACTGCAAGTAATAATATTTTTTTCAATGCCCGACATATTTGCTAGTTATTTTCTAATATGCTTTAAACATGATTATTGATAAACGCAAAAAGGGAATTAACATTGTTTAAAAATAAATACAGGTATTTTTATTTATTATCGGATTAGAGGTGCTGAACTTTATATACAAAAATAACTATACCTAATATTGTGAATTAAGTATAGTTAGGAGGATTGCTCATACACAACTCAGGTAAATATTAAGTTGCCTTATTAAAAAAATTATAATCTGAGGTTTGAACTGCTTTTACATACTGGTATTTGTCAAAAGTATAAAATGGTTGAGAAGATGTCATTACTTCAATTTCAAATTTGTTTAATTCTGCCATTATCATATATCCGAGAGACGGTAAAACTACCTTTACCAGGCTGTTTTTAATAGACGCTTTATTTGAGATGACATTATCAGCCCATGTCTGTTCGATCACCCTTGTTTTGTTACCATTTACATCAAAAGGGATTTTTTCAACTTTTAAATTAGAGAATTCATTTAGAAACCGTTCTATAGTTTCAATCTCTTCTTCACGTATTACTGCTGGTTTACCAAGCCAATAAACGAAATTTATAATATTATCCGTGAGGCGAAAATTAACTAAATCTGCATCAGAAACTTTAATAAAAACATAAGAAGTAAATAAAGGCTCTAACACCGCTTTTTTTCCGCCATTGCATTCACGTTTCATCGGGCAATAATTCTGAATATTTTTCCTGGACAATAAATTTGCTACTTTTTTCTCACAGTTAGGCTTAGTGAATAAAGCGTACCAATGTTTTATTGAATTACTCATATAGTTTCGATTTAAAAAGAATGATAACGAAGTTTGAATTTCTAACAATATCCTTTAATGCCAGGCATTATTAAAACCCACATTTTTTATACAAAACTCTTACCAATATAATACTTCTCAATAATTGACATTAACCTTTATTGTTAATACGTAAGTACTAAATCAGAAATAGCAAAGGAACATGATGGACAATTCGTTCAGAGGAATTTCGGCAGATGATAATGGATTGATGGTTCTGTACTAAGATACTTGCATTTTTAAGTAAGAAGCAAAAAATAAACCTCAACCTGATCTTTATACAATTAGAGTTTCGAGAAGACAAATATAAAGGTAATTCTGAAAAACAAAAAATGATTAGCGATTAATTTTTAAGTATTCCCGCATTCCACAAAATTATTTGCGGGTTTTTGCAATTTTATATGTGTGTCTCAATTTATTTGTTAATTACTTTGATTAAACAAAAAAGCCTTGTTGAAATTCAACAAGGCTTCGTCGGGATGGCAGGATTCGAACCTGCGACCTCCTGGTCCCAAACCAGGCGCGATACCGGGCTACGCTACATCCCGAACTAAACAAATATTTACCATTTGATATCACTTCCGAAAAAACGACGCCACTGGGAATGGTTAATAAACTAATAAAGATCTTTTGCGGAGAGAGTGGGATTCGAACCCACGGTACAGTGTTACCCGTACGACGATTTAGCAAACCGTTCCTTTCGGCCACTCAGGCATCTCTCCTAACCTGCCCCTTAGTTTATTAAGGGGTTGCAAAAATACAATTCAACAACCGAATACCCAAAACAAAATAGAGAATATGTATAAATATTTCTGAAGAAAAAATAATTAGAAATTAGAAAAATAATAGCAGCGTTAAACACGAATTTTCATAATGAAGTGTCCGAAGATAATAACTGCTGGAAAAATAATGGTAAATAAAAGTTTCAGAAAGGTAATTATACGATAGTAGATATACTATAATATTTTTCAATAAATCACATAGCAGCGAGTTGAACCTTCTGCTGTAACTCAATAACACTTTCTTTGAATAAAGTATCTGTGTCCATCAGGTCCTTTACAGTTTGGCAACTGTGTATTACTGTGGTGTGATCCCTGCCTCCAAAATGTTCACCGATTGTTTTGAGGGAATTCTTAGTAAATGCTTTGGAAAGAAACATTGTTATCTGGCGGGCTTGCACAATTTCTCTTTTGCGGGTCTTTTGTAACAGTTTATCATAAGGCACATCAAAGTAATCGCATACCATTTTTTGTATGGCATCGATTGTGATCTCCTTGCTGGAAGACTTTACAAAATTTCTTAGTACTTTTTTTGCCAATTCCAGGTCAATTTCCCTCTTGTTTAGCGAAGATTGTGCCAATAATGATATCAATGCACCTTCCAGTTCACGTATGTTACTATTGATATTATAGGCAATATATTTTACTACTTCTTTAGGCATCTCCAATCCATCGGTCTTCATCTTCTTCTCGAGTATCTCAATTTTTGTATCATAATCCGGTACCTGGAGATCCGCACTAAGCCCCCACCTAAAGCGGCTTAGCAAACGTTCCTGAACGCCTTCCAAATCTTTAGGTGGCTTATCACTCGTTAAGATTAATTGTTTGCCGCTTTGATGTAAATGATTGAAAATGGAAAAGAAAGCATCCTGAGACTTTTCGGCACGATTAAAAAACTGAACATCATCAATGATCAATACATCTATTAATTGGTAAAAATGAATAAAGTCGTTAATAGCGCCATTACGACCATGATCTATAAATTGGTTGATGAATTTTTCCGAGCTTACATACAATACAACCTTATTATTATGAATGCGTTTTACCTCGTTACCGATTGCCTGGGCAAGATGTGTTTTACCTAATCCAACGCCACCATAAATTACTAAAGGATTGAATGAAGTAGTGCCAGGCTTTTCTGCAACAGTTTTGCCGGCTCGTCTCGCCACCCTGTTACAATCTCCTTCAATAAAACTGTCAAATATATATGCATGATTTAATTGCGGATCTATCTGCATCTTTTTAAGACCAGGTATCACGAATGGATTCTTAACAGGATTATTTATGACTAAGGGGAAATCCATTTCATTGTTTGAGTAAGATTTAAAACCATGCCCAGGAACATCCATTGTTAATGGTTGATTTTTACTATTACCGCTATCCACCATTATTCTATATTCTAACCGTGCTTCCTTTCCTAATTCTCTTTTTAAAGTTTTTGCCAATAAACTTATATAATGCTCTTCAAGGTATTCAAAAAAAAACTGGCTCGGCACCTGTATCGTTAATACTTTATCTTTTAATGAAACCGGCTTAATTGGTTCGAACCATGTTTTATAATGTTGCCATTCTACAATGTCTTTGATTATCTCTAAACAGTTAGTCCACACTTTATCAAAAACTTTGTCCATTATACCTAAAGCAATTTATATATTGAGTAAATAATATTCTCTGAATTTTTAGCGAAACTCTCGTAAAGATTGAATCAAAAATGTTTTGAGAAAGACAGCGAATATCGAATAAATTGTTGAAAAAAAATATTTTTTATTCCCTTGTTTTTTCTCTTAGAACTACAGTATGATACTTCTCAAAAAATTCTTTTTTTTCTTTTTTATTTTCAAATTTTTTCCTTTAAAACAGATGCAGACTGGCTCATTATTACAGCGCTGTTAATCCCTTTTTATCCTATTTCTTCTTCACGAAAAAACAGAACTACTTATTCTCACGCCTGCTTAGCAAATGCAACTATAACAACTTCAACACATGCCAGGCGTGAATCTATTGCTCTCGCTTAATGGTCTGCCCCAGCTACAGTAATAAATTTATTCATTTGTTTATTTAAAGTACCATTATGTTGTAGCAATGACATAAGCTGTGATTCTAAAAATAACATCGGGGGGACGCAATAAATGGAACATCGAAGAGCAGTGCGCTGTAATGCAGCGTTAACGGCTGTAACAAAAAAAAGGAGGGTGAATAAAAGTCTAAAAAAGGAGAAGTAACTCATCAGAAGATGTAGAATTTATGTAAAGGAAGATAGCTATTTTTTCTAAACAAAGTGAAAAGAATACTTAAATATTTTTATCACCAAATAAGTTTACTTTCGCATCCTAAAATGTAAAAAATGAGCTACGAATTAACTGGCAAATTAGTTGCAAAATTTGATGCGGTACAAAAATCTGCAACCTTCAAAACAAGGGAATTTGCTGTTGAAAAAACAGAAGACATAGGCGGCAGGATCATTACTAATTATGTTAAGTTCCAATGTGTACAGGATAAAACAACTATAGTTGACAGGGTTAATATCGGTGATGAAATAAAAGTACATTTCAACATAAAGGGCACTAAATGGGAAAAGGAAGGTAAGGTTAGTTACTTTACTAATTTAGATGCGTGGAGGATAGAACAAACTCTTCAGTCCGGTTCGGATAAAGGAGTTACAGACACTGAATACATGGAGCCATTAGATACATTTTCTGCAAGTTCGCCTGATGCCATAGACGATCTTCCTTTCTAAAAAAGAACAACCACGAATTACAATACGAACTTTTAGGATCGATACCTAACGTTTATATTTATGCAACAAAAAATTTCTCTCAAGCTGCTTCCTCACGAAGCGGCTGATGAGTCAGGTATAAAAATGCTGATCTCCAAAACAACAGGCGAAAAATTATCGGCTGTTTCAGGTTTTCAAATTCAAAAACAATCCATCGATGCCCGGGGTAAAATCATTTGGGTCAATCTTACGCTGAACGCATTTATTAATGAACCCTTTCATCAGAGATCTGTACAGGAATTTAGTTTTAAAGATGTAAGTAATGCAGCAAGATCAGTGATCATAATTGGCGCCGGACCTGCGGGGCTGTTTGCAGCGTTGCAATTAGCTGAATTGGGTATTAAACCTATCCTCCTGGAACGCGGCAAAGATGTGCGTGCAAGAAGACGAGACCTTGCAATACTTAATAAAGAAGGGATTGTAAACCCTGACAGTAATTACTGTTTTGGTGAAGGCGGAGCAGGTACCTACAGCGATGGGAAATTATACACCCGCAGTAACAAAAGAGGAGATATCGATAGGATACTAAACCTGTTTGTGCATTTTGGCGCAGAAGAAAAGATTTTGTATGAATCTCATCCGCATATTGGCACCAATAAACTGCCCCACATTATTACTTCAATGCGCATTGGTTTGGTAGAATGCGGTGCAGAATTTTTATTCAATAAAAAAGTGACTGATCTTATTATAGATAATGGAACCATAAAAGGGGTTTCAACAATGGACGGTGATACTTTTATAGCTGATGCAGTGATACTTGCCACAGGTCACTCTGCGAGAGATATATTTGAACTATTGAATCGCAAAAAAATTCTTATTGAACCTAAATCATTTGCATTGGGTGTAAGAGTTGAACATCCCCAAAGCCTGATCGATACGGTGCAATATCATTGTGCCAGCCGTGGTGAATACCTTCCGCCAGCCACTTATAATTTAGTACACCAGGTAAATGGGCGAGGCGTTTTTTCTTTTTGCATGTGTCCCGGTGGTATCATTGCTCCTGCCGCTACTTCGCCAAATGAAGTAGTTGTAAATGGGTGGAGCCCTTCCAAAAGAAACAACCCTTATGCAAACAGTGGTATTGTGGTACAGGTTGAACTTGCCGATGCTAAAAGAGAATTGAAAAAATACAAGAACCAGCATAACAATGAAGCTGACGATAGCTTGCAGCTAATGCACTTCCAACAAATGGTGGAAGCCAATTGCTATACTGCCGGTGGAGGAAATTTAAAAGCGCCTGCGCAACGAATGGTTGACTTTTCCAACAACGTGCATTCGGGCTCCCTGCCTGCCTGCTCTTATCAACCTGGCTTGCAGACTACTACACTCAGCGAAGTATTACCAACTTTTATTTACGAATCCCTCTCAAAAGGTTTTAGGGAATTTGGGAAAAAGATGAAAGGCTATTTTACCAATGAAGCCGTTGTAGTCGCTACAGAAAGCCGGACCTCTTCGCCGGTACGAATACCAAGAGATAATGATTCACTGATGCATCCGCAGATAAAAAATTTATATCCTTGTGGAGAGGGTGCCGGATACGCCGGAGGAATTGTAAGTGCAGCAATGGATGGGGAAAAAATTGCCAGGCAAATAGCAGTCGTTCTGAATATATTATAGTCATTTCATTCGGCTATCAAAACGGATTGCAGACGTATTAAACAAAAAAACCGCCGGCTCTCATTTTATAAATGTCCCTCCTTCTTTGCCCATTGAATATTTTTACTAATCTTACATTACAATCAAATACTGATGAATATTTTAGAACTACATAACCTGAAAAAATATTTCGCCACACAAAAAGCGGTAGATGATATTAGCTTCAACATTGGAAAGGAAAGCATCTTTGGTCTGCTCGGACCTAATGGCGCTGGCAAAACAACTTTGTTGCGTATGATCACCGGCATATTCTACCCCGATAGTGGTGAGATCATTTTCAATGGAAAAAAATATGATCCTATCAATGATGTGGCCTACATTGGATATATGCCGGAAGAAAGAGGATTGTATAAAAAGATGAAGATCGGTGAGCAGGCGGTTTACCTGGCACAATTAAAAGGCATGAAGAAAGCAGATGCAGTTCAAAATATAAAAGAGTGGTTCGAGAAATTTGAAATGCAAAGCTGGTGGAATAAAAAAGTAGAAGATCTGAGCAAAGGAATGAGTCAGAAATTGCAATTCGTAACAACGGTATTACATGAGCCAAAGCTTATAATTCTGGATGAGCCTTTTAGTGGTCTTGATCCGGTAAATGCCAACTTAATTAAGGATGAAATATTTAACCTGGCAAAAAAAGGAAGCACCATTATTTTTAGCACACATAGAATGGAGCAGGTTGAAGAAATATGTGATCATATTGTGCTGGTGAATAAAGGAAAGAAAATTTTAGATGGCACCGTGTCTGAAATAAAAAACAGGTTCAAGGAAAATATATACCGGCTTGGCGCAACCACGGCGCCTGAAAACCTTATGACTTATATTTTTGAAGTGATCAAACATCAGCCCCAGGAATTGCTTATTAAATTGCAACATGACAGCAGCACCAATGATGTGCTGAAACATTTCATACACCAGGATATTGCCATTCGTTCGTTTAATGAGGTGTTGCCATCACTGAATGAAATATTTATTAAGCTGGTAGAAGGTACTCCTGAGGCAAGGCAATTCCAGGAATTGAATTAAGCGATACAAACAGTTATTAAAAATCAGTACAACCAGCTATATGGATAAGATCTTCCTAATTTTTAAAAGAGAATATATAACAAGGGTTCGCAATAAAACATTTTTATTGTCTACATTCTTGCTACCCATTGTAATGATATTATTCTTTTTTGGCAGCGCATTTTTTGCCATGTCATCAAAAGAAAAAATGAAAAGGATCGCTGTTGTAAATGATCCGGGATTATTTAAAATAAATCTGAAAAGCGATTCTTCTAAGATGTCCTTTGATTTTACAAATGGTGTAGATAGCAACAATTTTAGCAACAGAGGATTTGATGGTGTGCTTGATCTAAATAATGATTCTTCTGCAAACAAATTTACGGTTCATTCGAAAAAGCAATTGGGCATTGATGCAAAACAATTAATTGAAACAAGGCTTAACCAGGCATTCGAAAAAAGCCAGTTATTAAAAAAAGGCATTCGCAAGGAAACACTTGATAGTATCAATAAAGAATCGATCGGCAAGTTTGGCATTGACAACAGGATCATTTCAGAAGAGGGAAAATCAGAAAAGGTAAATGCTGGTATTAATTATATTGTCGGCTTTGGAAGTGGCCTTTTAATATACATCACCATGTTCATTTTTGGTGCAATGGTGATGAGGGGCGTAATGGAAGAAAAAACCAACAGGATCGCTGAAGTAATGGTAAGCAGTGTGAAGCCATTTCAATTGATGATGGGAAAGATTTTGGGAATCGCGGCAGTAGGCATCACTCAACTATTATTGTGGATGATACTAATGATAATCTTATTCAGCGTACTCTCCGCTTTTATCCCAATGGAAATGATACAACAAGCGGGTGAAGCCAATAAATCAATGCCTGGAGGCATGAGTGGCAATTCTCAGATGGCGATGAAAATGTGGGATTTGCAAAAAGATATCAGCAATATTAACTGGCCGTTGATCGTCGGTTGTTTCCTGTTTTATTTTTTGGGAGGATATCTTTTTTATGCTTCATTCTTTGCGGCTGTTGGCAGTGTAATCAACGAAGATCCGCAGGAAGCGCAATCATTGATGCTTCCTATTATGATGCCGATAATATTCGGCTTTATCATATTATCTACAAACATAAATACCCCGGATAGTAAAGTAATGTTATGGGCGAGCATGATCCCTTTTACATCACCCATTGTAATGATGGGTCGTGTGCCAAGCGGCGTTCCTTGGTATCAATTAGCTACTTCAATGACGTTGCTCATTATTGGTTTCTTATTTACCACCTGGCTTGCAGGAAAGATCTACCGTACGGGCATATTGATGTATGGAAAAAAAGCTTCGTGGAAAGAAATGTTCAAATGGGCATTTCGCAAATCATAATCTTACAGCAGCATGCGACTTCGCTCCTAAGAGGCTGTCACGAATTTCGCTCCTGGCATAGCGTGTAAGTAACGGTGCCACAGCAATAAAAACTGCGAAAAAACATCCGGTAATTAAACCCACAATACAATACATCACAGCAGATATTTTTGAAACGGCGAATGGTTCGGTGGGTTTATCCAACACAGAAATAATAGGAGTTGATTTTTGCAATCGCCAAAGGGCTTCTTCCTGGTTATTAAGTGAAATATCTCTTTGCCTTACATAGCGCTGTTTATCTGAGTTGATCCTTTCTCTTGGAATATCATATTCCAATTTATCAGGCGCAAACAAGGTTGTATTCTGCATCCGTATCGCCTTTCTATCAACACCGCTGATGATATCTTCTATAGAGTCAATTTTTTTTACCGTAAACTCATAATCGGCTTTTGCCTTTTTAATTTTAAGGTCTATGTAAAATTGTGACAGCTTATCAATTAGCACATAGGAAATGGGTGAAATAAGGTTTTTATTGGTGTGGCTAAAATATAATTCGAGCACACCATTCTTGTTCATTTTGCCAACAATATTTGGCTTCAACATTTCAGCCCCGAGTATCGCCAATGCCAAACTATCCGCTGGCAATTTGATATCATCCGCTAGGAATGGCTTGTTGCTATTGAAATCATTTACCAGTATTTCAGTTACTGTTTTATTGGCAAATGCAGGTAATTTTTCAGAGGCAACAGATTCCCTTACAAACCTGCTTAATGTCAGTTCAATGATGTTGATGGCGGCTTCGTTGCTGAAACTTTTTGGAGCATCACCGAGGCCCAATATCCCACTTAGCGTATTGGATGAGAGTGAATTCTCTGAAGTATTGGTAAGTGGGAAAATAGTTGCCTTTGCTGTATAAACGGGTCTTTGTTTTTTGGCATAAAAAAACATTAGACCACCGCATAAAATACCGATGGCGATTATGAGCAGCTTATATCTTTCAAGCCGTTTTAAGATTCCGATTATGAGTTCCCTGGTATTCAATCGCGGCGCTGTTAGCGTTTTAAAATTATATAAGTTATCAGTATTGGTATGGCAGTAACCAGCCCTTGAGTAAGCGCACTTGTCAGTTCTTTTCCTTCTGGTCTTTCTGGTATGGTAACCGTACAGCCTTCTTCGATCTTTGGATAAAAATGAGCAAAAAATAGATTTTTTGTACGCCTGCTTTTTCCATTTGCATAGGTCACGTAAATTCTCTTTCGCCATGGTCTTATACCAAATCCACCTGCCTTATCAATATACCAGGATAGATTTGTATGCTCTTTATCAAAAGTTATTTTTAGCGGAGATTGCACCTTGCCCTGCACTGTTACAAAAGGATTTATTTCAGGTATAAAAATTACATCCTTATCCTGGAGCACAATATCATGTTTGGAATTTTTAAACTGCATGGCTTTATATAGATCGATGCTCACTGGTTCATCTCCATTCAAATTGTTCCCCACGATCAGCCTTCCGGTAGAATCCGTCTGTGGCTTAATTTGTAGCCTTTCTCTTGCCATCGCTGTTTTGTGACGGTATAAAATTGCCCCATTCATATTTGCGTTCTCTCTTATTCCTCCTGCCCTTTCTATGTAAGATGATAAGCGCTCGTCCTTGTTCAGGCGGGGATAAAAACCTTCGTAGTTTACCAGGCCAAGTATCTGTACATTTTGCTGTAATTCGAATGAGGGATTTTTTCTAACAAAAACCTGGTCGTATGGGCGCAGCAATATTTTTGCAGCAGCGGTATCCATTTCGAGATTACCCTGTATTGCGTATGATCTTACAATTGTACGGGTAGGCTTTAAACCTTGCTGAGCAGAATCAATGTCCACGATACTGGATATTTCAAGGCGCCCATATTCTGCGGAAGGCTTCAACCCACCAGATAAATAAAGCAGGTCTTGCAGGGTCATTCCACCATACTTTTTCACTTCCCCTTCTTTGCGAACTTCGCCAAAAATAGAGATCGTTTGCTGCTCGCCAAATTCGCTGTTTGAAAATAACTGAATGATATCGTTCGCTTGTAAAGGAACATTATTGATGCTTCCTGAATTATCTTTTTCAATATCGGTAAGGTTTACTTCCAGCTTATCCGATTTTATATTGGTTGAATCACCGGCGCCTCTGAAGATGTAAGCACGGGGCAGGTAAGTGTTTTTAGTAATACCACCGGCACGGTTTATTACATCAAACAAGCGATCATTTTTTCTTAACTCATAAAGACCGGGATATGTTACAGCGCCTCTTAATTCCAACTTATTGACGATGCCTGGTTTAATCAGGTCAGCCCTAACAATGTCACCATCAATTAACAGGAAATCCTGGTCAGGTAATTTGATGATTGCTGTTGCGTTCACATCCCGTATCACCTGCTTTTCGTTTTCGGAACGGATCACTTTTACTCCTGACGAAAACGCATCAGCGGTAAGGCCTCCGGCAAAATTTATTAATGCTTTTATCCCTTCGGTATTTTTCAACTGGTAATACATCGGCCTTTTGAACTGGCCGGTTGCTAACACCTTTTTTTCAGCATTCGTAACTAAAACAAAATCGTTATTCTGTAGGTAGATCTTCTTTCCAAGTTCACCCGAGGTTAAATATTTATAAACGTCAACGGTTTCAATGGTACGGCCATCTCTTTTTACCTGTATCTCCCGAAGGTTACCAAACTCAGTAATTCCGCCGGCGAGACCAATCACATTGAATGCATTTGAAAAAGCTGAGACGATCACCGGACCTGGATTTTCAACATTCCCACCCACATTCACATTAATCGTTCGGGGCTGACCAAGTGTGACCTGGATATTTGTTCCCGCCGGAACCCTGCTTCTGAATCTTGAATAAATTAAAGAGCGGGCCACTTCAAAAGTTAATCCCTGTACAGTTATTTTGCCAAGACTTGCTGGAAAAATAGCACCGTCTCTTGCAACCACATAATCCTCCTGGTATTCACCGCCACCCCAAAGCGAAACCACAATATGATCACCCACACCGATAGGGTAATCTAATGGCGGAGTAGATAGCTCCGACACATCGTTCATTGCTACATTCTTGAAAATATTAGCGCCGTAGGTTTGATCCTGGCTATAAGCTTCCTTTCTTACATTGTCACGCTGCGTGCTATCCTGGTCTAATGATTTATGTTGAAGGCGGCGGGCAATTTCGGGGTTCTCTTTGTTCTTATCCTGTCCGCTTGTTTTGGCTTGATTGTTATCCTTAAAGTAGCTGTCAAAACCAGATTTTGTCATCTGTGTGGGGTCGATACCATTCGGCAATATTTCATTGATCTGCTGCTGACTGGACACAGGATTCTGGCCATTGGAGGAGATTGAAATAAAGGATATTAGAAACAAAAGCATTGCGATCCTGGTCGCAATCAGCTTGAAAATTCTTAGCATCAGGCCGTTGGTTGATTTAGCGTTAGTTGCAGAACGAATTAAACACTATATTATTTTATTAAAGGCTGTTCAAGCGCCGACATGAATTCTTTCCATACCTCCGTTACAATCTCTGCAGCCGGTTGAATGGTTTTTATAAGAGCGCTCACCTGTCCTATTTCCAATTCTCCTTCGTCGAGGTCACCCTCAAACATTCCCTTTTTAGCCCTTCCTTTCCCCAATAGATTTATTAATTCTTCCTGCGATGCACCATTTTGTTCTGCCTGGTGAATTTCATTAAAAAATTTATTCTTTATCAACCTGACCGGCGTTAGTTGCTTCATCGATAATATCGTATCTCCCTCATTTGCATTCAGAACTACTTCTTTAAACTTTTGATGGGAAGAAGCTTCAGCGCTCGCCACAAACCTGCTCCCAAGTTGTGCTCCCGATGCGCCGAGGATCATTGCCGCAAGCATTTGCCTGCCTGTAGCAATACCTCCCGCTGCTATTACGGGAATAGAAACCGAATTGCAAACAGCAGGTACGAGCACCATGGTTGTGGTTTCCTCTCTCCCATTGTGACCACCTGCTTCAAAGCCTTCTGCTACCACTGCATCACAACCGGCAACCTGTGCCTTCACAGCGAATTTGCTACTGCTGACTACATGTACCACCTTGATGCCATGTTGTTTTAGTATCCCTGTCCAGGTTTTGGGATTGCCTGCCGATGTAAAAACGATCGGCACTTTTTGATCTATTATTACCTGGATATGTTTTTCAATACCTGGGTACAAAAGCGGGACATTTACGCCAAATGGTTTTTCTGTGGCGGATTTACATTTAACAATGTGCTCCTCTAACACTTTAGGATACATGCTTCCGCTACCAATTAAGCCAAGGCCGCCTGCGTTGCTTACAGCGCTCGCCAGTTTCCAGCCGCTTGCCCATACCATACCAGCCTGGATGATAGGATAATCAATATCAAAAAGTTCGGTAACCCGGTTAGAAAAAGAACCCATTCGTAGAGCCGCTTAGTAAATTGTTTTATATAAAATTGAGAGGTGTGTATTGCAGTTAGCCGAGATCAATATCCGTATTATCGCCGATGTTGAGCGATCTTGTTTCCCCCTTAATACCGGTATCGCTTCCTATTAAGGAATCATCCAGCACCACATCATAAAGCTTCGAGAAAGAACCGATGATGGATTCCTTTACGATGGTATAATTAAGAATGGTATGCTCACCAATAGTAACATTGGGACCTATCACGGAATTTTTTATATCGCATCCTTCGGCGATACTTACAGGCGGTATAATGATGGTGTTTTCAAATCTTTCCATACCCGCTACTTTGCCGCCGAATTTTTTAAGAAGCGTAGCGTTGGATTTAAGCAATGTCTCCTTCTTACCGCAGTCGTACCAGGTCTGCACCTTTACGGATCTAATCTTAGCGCCCCCTTGTATCATACATTCCAGGGCATCCGTTAAACTCAGTTCGCCACCGGTAGGATGTCCTTTTTCGATTATTTTTTTCAGGCAGATAAACAAGTCATGCGATTCGATGATCTTGTAAATACCCACCAACGCCATATTGCTTTTTGGAATGGCAGGTTTTTCTACCACACGACTAATAAAGCCGTGTTCATCTATATCCGCTACACCAAAATTCCTGGGATCATCCACTCTTTTCACTGCGAGCATTGAATAAGTGGAATCTATCATTGCTTTTACATCGTATTCGGCAATAGTATCGCCTAATACAATTATTACTTCCTCTTCTCCTACAATTTCCTTTGCAAGATCAATAGCGTGGCCCGTTCCATAACGTTCATTCTGGTAAACAAAATGGCAGGTAAGCTGCGTATAATTCGCTTTTACATAGTCCTGTATCTTCTCACCGAGGTAGCCAACAATAAAAATAAAATCGGTGATTCCAGCCTCATGGAGTTGATCGATAATGATGCTTAAGATTGTTTTGCCTGCTAAAGGAATTAGGGCCTTTGGCTGTGTATATGTGTGTGGACGCAGCTTTGTGCCTGCGCCTGCTACTGGAATAATGGCCTTCATATTTAAAACTTAATCCGCATTTTAGCGAATGTTTTGTTTATAATGAAATGGTGTTCTTTTAAAACACTGTGTGAAAGTAGTTCATTTTACATAAAACATACATCATGTAAGCTGCTATTTATTCGCAATGATTCTGTTAAGTAACTGCCCGTTTGTATATTTGCACCTCAATAAAGATACATGCAAAGAGATACATTGGTTTTTGATATTATTAAGAAAGAGTTAGAGCGTCAGCGTCATGGCCTTGAGTTGATCGCTTCAGAAAATTTTACATCATTACAAGTGATGGAGGCTTCCGGCTGTGTAATGACCAACAAATACGCAGAAGGTTATCCGGGAAAAAGATATTATGCCGGCTGTGAATTTGTGGACCAGACCGAGCAACTGGCAATTGACCGTATCAAGCAGATATTTAATTGTGAATATGCCAACGTGCAGCCCCACAGTGGCGCACAAGCCAATGCCGCCGTTACTTTGGCGGTGCTTCAACCCGGCGATAAAATATTAGGACTTGATCTTAGCATGGGAGGCCATCTTACACATGGCTCCCCCGTAAATTATTCAGGTAAATTGTACGAAGCACATTTTTATGGAGTAGTTAAAGAAACAGGCCTTATTGATTATGATACGCTGGAAGAAAAAGCAAGAGAGCATCGGCCTAAGCTGATCTTTTGCGGCGCTTCAGCTTATAGCCGTGAATGGGATTATGCAAGGATAAGAAAAGTTGCAGACGAAGTGGGAGCTTTTGTACAATGCGATATGGCACATCCTGCCGGTTTGATCGCCAAAGGATTGTTGGATTCACCTTTTGAGCAATGTCATTTTGTAACATCTACCACACATAAAACGCTGCGTGGGCCAAGAGGAGGAATAATTTTAATGAAGAAGGATTTTGAAAACCCTTTTGGATTAAAAGATGTAAAGGGCAACACCCGTATGATGAGCAACCTGCTTGACATGGCTGTTTTCCCCGGGATACAAGGCGGGCCATTGCAACATATTATTGCAGCAAAGGCAATAGCTTTTGGTGAAATACTTACAGATGAATTTACCGTTTATGCGCAACAGGTAGTGAAGAATGCACAAGCAATGGCGAAGGCTTTTGTTGACAAAGGATACCAATTGATCAGCAACGGTACAGATAATCATTTGATGCTGATAGACCTGCGAAATAAAAATATCAGTGGTAAAAAAGCAGAACAGGCGCTGGTGCAGGCTGATATTACGCTGAATAAAAACATGGTACCTTTCGATGATAAAAGTGCATTCGTGACGTCAGGTATAAGGGTTGGCACACCAGCGATTACTACCCGTGGCATGAAAGAAGATCACATGCAGTTTGTAGTAAACATGATCGATAATGTGCTGATGAATGCGGATGATGAACAGGTAATTAAGGGAGTGCGCAGGCAGGTAAATGATTTTATGAGCCAGTTTAGTTTATATCCTGAATTGAGTTAATACTTAAAATAGGTTTTATGATACAACGTATACAATCTGTTTGGCTTTTATTAGCATCTATCCTCGTCTTTTTAACTTTAAAGCTTTCTTTTTTCAGTGGAACGTACATGGCCGATAACCAGTATCATCAATTGAAAGGAACTGACACGCCGCTCATAATGATCACCACGATCGTTTTAGGAATTATTACACTTTTTACTATTTTCCTGTACAAAAAAAGGAAAGTCCAATTGCGATTGTCTATCCTGTCGATCGTATTAGACCTTGTATTAGTTTACCTGTATTACCGGGAAGTATCAAAATTTGCGCAAGGCACTTATTCTATCACTGCTGCCATTCACCTATTAATAATCCTCTCTTTAATTTTTGCTGTAAGGGGAATTAACAAAGATGATAAACTAATCAAGGACAGCGACCGGCTGCGTTAGAACGGCTTTATAAATCGGGCAGACATTGCCGATGGTTGGGAATTTGAAATTCGTCCGCTGGAACCGCTACTTGACTTTTTGATTAAGATAAATAATAAGAACTATACTGCACAAGAGGCAAAATCGTGAGTTGATTTTTTTTATGAGCCAGGCAGAAGTACTACTATTTAGCTTCATTGGCGTCGCACACTTATACATTTTATCTTTATTGAACGAATTTATAAGGTCACTAATTTATCCCTTGAGAAGTATAAGTTGGCTTTGTTCATCAAGCCCCGAATTGAATCACAATAGAATTACCGCTGCTGATTGTTACAACGTTGAGCGCAACTATTGGCAATACCAATGTTGACATACGTTATTTTGTGTCAAGTTTAATGACGCCGGCAAACGTTGCAGCCCAAATTGCCCCACTTTTGTCTTTCGTAATTTTTTCTATGTTAACACTCGGAACATTTGAGTTTTCATTTGTATAAATCTCCCAGGTTTTTTTTGTTAAATCATATTTCAATATTCCAACGTTATTTAAAGTCAGCCAAAGATTATTTTTGTCTTCGTCAAGAAGAAAATAATTAATACTGTTTTCTGAAAACATTTTTGGTGTTTTGGAAATTATCCTGTCCCAACTTCCGTCAATCTTTAAAATGTAAATACCTGATTCTGTCCAACTGCTATTATAATTATAAAGGTCAAACCACAAGTTGCCCTTTTTGTCTTCATACATTTGTGTAATTGAAGCTTTAGATAAAGGGGAGTTTTTGTCATTTAACATTTTCGTCTTTTGGTTCTCAATCATTACGTTTCCTTCAAAAGTTCCTATCCATTGTCGGTCTTTACTATCAACAAAAGCACTCAAAACTTTGTCTGTTGGTAATGCTGAAGTTTTTGCATTAAATACAGCCCACGTTTTACCATCAAATTTTGCAATTCCATCCCAAGATGTAAACCATACATTGTTTGAATTGTCAACGAATATTGTCCTTGCCCAATTTATTGGTGAATTTGTAGAGTCGTATTTCGTCCATTTTTCATTGTCATATTTGTAAACGTCCCAACCAATAATAAACCATTTGTTATTTTTTTTATCAACTTCAATATCTCTTACGGATTGCGTCTCATTTTTATTATACAGTGCTGAACTGATAATAGTATTGTTTGAATTAAAATGCACCCATTTGTTATCCTCAATCTTTACAATTCCGTTGTCTGTACCAATCCAAATATTATTATCTAAATCTTTTACAACGGCTCTTGTCATATCCCAAGGCAATTCCGAATTTTGTTGTGTGAAAACAGTCCAAGTTTCAGATAAGCTTTTTGGATTAGTCCCTTTTACTTCTGGTGTTCCAACTGATTTTTGATTTGTATTATGTGTAAAATCAAAAATTCTTCTTTTGACTAACAAATTCCCTTTGTCGAAGGTTAAAAGCAATGAAACTGATGATTGTGTAGCTATCTTTTCACTTATTGCCGGTTTCCAAAATGAACTATTGTTTACAGCTTTTTGAAGATTTAGTTTATTTAATTTAACATTGGTCTGATTAGTTGCACTTAATAGGCAAGGTTTCCCTAAAGAATCAATTAATATTTGAATTTCAATGTCGCCGTTTATTTTTTTTAAACTTTTAGAATCTAAATTCCTTAAAAGTTCGTCATTGAAAGTTTGTGACATTTCTGCTTTTGGTGCGCCGCAATCAAGGCAAAAACTACTCAGCTTACAGTTGTCAAACTTTTCTGTATATAAATTTTGTCCAAAAGACAATGTTGAAATGAAAGTTAGAAAAAATATAAAAGATGCTCTAATCATTAGGGAGTTTTTATAATGTCTGCCATCGCTTTTTTTGAAGATTGAAGAATGAAGCTTTAAAGAAATTTGCCGGTGTAACTTTCCGCACATTTTTTCAAATCCATTGGCTTACCAGCAAATACAAGATTACCTCCTGCATCTCCTGCTTCGGGGCCGAGGTCTATTACCCAGACAGCACTTTTAATTACATCTGTGTTATGTTCTATCACCAATATAGTGTGCCCCTGCTCGATTAAAGCATTGAAAGAAGCCAGCAATTTTTTTATGTCGTGAAAGTGTAGCCCTGTTGTAGGCTCATCGAATATAAAAAGAATGTTACCCTGCGATTTACCCTTACCGAGGAAAGATGCCAGCTTTACCCGTTGGGCTTCGCCGCCGGATAAAGTATTGCTCGACTGACCAAGCTTTACATACCCAAGTCCCACATTACTTAGCGGCTGTATTCTTTTGGCTACTTCTTCTGCTCCATCTTTTTTATCGGCCGCCGCACTGAAGAATAAGATGGCATCATCTACACTCATTTCGAGCACATCATAAATATTCTTATCCTTATAAGTTATTTCCAATACTTCTTCTTTAAACCGTTTGCCGCCGCATACTTCACAAGTAAGATGAACATCAGCCAGGAACTGCATTTCTACAATTTGTTCCCCCTCTCCTTTGCATGCATCACATCGGCCCCCATCTACGTTAAATGAAAAATGTTTTGGTTGAAAGCCCCTCATTTTACTAAGTGGCTGCTTACTGAAAAGGTCCCTGATCTCATCATAGGCTTTGATGTAGGTGACCGGGTTACTTCGGGATGATTTTCCAATAGGGTTCTGATCTACCATTTCTATCTGCGCAATAGAATCGACATTGCCGGTGATTGCTTTATGCATCCCTGCTTTTTCAACAATCTCTCCCTTCAATTTTTGAAGTGCAGGGTAAAGAATTTGTTTTATAAGCGTTGTTTTTCCGCTTCCACTTACACCGCTTACCACACAAAAAACATTCAGGGGAAATTCTACATTAATATTCTTCAAATTGTTTTGGCGGGCGCCCTGCACAGTAATACTTTGATTCCACTTGCGAATGTTTCGCGGCGGCTCTATCTTTAATGTGCCTTTCAAATACTTACCGGTAAGACTGTTTTCGTCCTTAATCAATTCGTCAAAGTTACCCGCTGCTACTACTTCTCCGCCCAGGTGACTGGCCAGCGGCCCCATGTCAATGATATGATCTGCTTCCCTCATCATCATCTCATCATGCTCAACAACAACAACAGAATTACCAAGGTCTCTTAGTTCTTTTAAAACACTTATAAGCCGGACGGTATCCCGGCTGTGGAGTCCTATTGATGGCTCATCAAGAATATACAATGAGTTAGTAAGATTACTGCCAAGGCTTCTCGTAAGTTGTATTCTCTGGCTTTCGCCTCCACTTAAAGAATTAGCAAGACGATTTAAGGTAAGATATCCCAACCCCACATCCATCAGGGTTTTTATCCGATGATGTATTTCGATCAAAATTCTTTTTGCTACCTGCTGGTCATATTCGCTTAATAACAATTGGTCAAACCAGGTTTTCAGATCTTTTACCGGCAATGCACATAATTCGCCTATATGTTTATCGCCCACTTTTATATACAACGCTTCTTTGCGGAGCCGATATCCTTTACACTCGTGGCAAATTGTTCTGCCTCGATAACGACTTAGTAAAACACGGTATTGAACCTTGTATAAGTTTTGTTCTACTTCTTTAAAAAAATCATTAATGCCATTAACATGCCCGTTACCTTCCCAAAGTACCTGGAGCTGCTCGTCAGTAAGATCAATGATCGGTTTATGAACCGGGAAATTAGAACTCCGGGCAGCCCTGATGAAATTTTCTCTCCACAAACCTAACTTCTCACCTTTCCAGGGAGCAACCGCTCCTTCATACACACTCAACTGTTTATTCGGAATTACCAGGTCGGGATCAATGCCAAGCACAAGGCTAAAACCTTCGCACACCGGACATGCACCAAACGGATTATTGAATGAAAATAAATTTGGAACAGGTTCCTCAAACTGAATGCCATCCAGTTCAAATTTATTGCTGAACGGAACCAGGAGATTGTTGTTGATCTCGATCAGTATCTCTCCCTCTCCTTCGTAAAATGCAGTACCAATAGAATCGCTCATGCGATGGCGATCGTCTTCATCAAAGTCTTTTACAACCAGCCTGTCAACTAATAGAAAAGTAGCGTCTTTCGTCTTAATACCGGGCTTATCAAGTTCGAGCAATTCCTCTATGCGAACGATCTCCTTGTTTATATATAGCCTGGTAAACCCTTTTTGCACCAATATGTTCAGCTCTTCTTTTACGTTCCGGTTTGCATGTTGCCGGAAGGGTACAAGTACCAATACCTTATCTCCCTTATCCAAACCTTCAATTTTTTTTATCACATCTCCAACATCGTCCTTTTTAACCTCCCTGCCGCTAACCGGCGAAATGGTTTTACCAGCACGGGCAAATAAAAGACGTAGATAATCATAAATCTCCGTCATGCTACCGACAGTACTGCGGGGTGTACGGGTGATCACTTTTTGCTCTATCGCAATTGCAGGACAAAGCCCTTTGATAAAATCTACATCCGGCTTATTCATTCGTTGCATAAACTGGCGTGCATAGCTGCTTAAACTTTCCGCGTAACGACGCTGCCCTTCTGCAAATAATGTATCAATAGTTAAGGAAGATTTACCGGACCCGGACACCCCGGTAACCACGACCAGCTTGTTTCGTGGGATAGTGACTGTTACATCTTTCAGGTTATGAACCCTTGCGCCTTTTATGTAGATTCCATCTGTTTGAGTTGAGGGAATTGTGCTCTTTTTCTGACTTATTATTTTCGTTGCCATTATTTTCTTTTGCAAAAGTAACCGGTTATTTGCCTACATAAATAAATGTGAAAATCTTCCCAAAAACCACTATCGAATACTTTACGTAATTAAGATGTTATATATTTAATTCGTTAAGGGAGCCAAAAAAAAAGTTAAAATAAATTTGGCATTTTAAATAATAATCATATTTTCACAGTCCAATATCCAGTAAAAGTGAAAAGCCGAACGCCTATCTACACTAGACTTCTACGCTAAATTCTCATTTATTGGTTACCAAACAAAAGTCCTAAACCAACAAAAACTGTAGAAGTTTATGAAATCCCTTATTAACTTAACCGACCAACAGTTGGTGCACCTGTACGTAGAAGGCAACACCAACGCTCTCGAAACCTTAGTAAACCGTTACAAGGACAGAATTTACACTTCCATTTATTTACTTGTTAAAGACAAGTACATGGCTGAAGATCTTTTTCAGGATGTATTTATCCGCATAATCGATACGCTTAAGGGCGGCCGTTATACAGATGAAGGAAAATTTTTACCATGGGCTTTACGTATTGCGCACAACATGTGTGTAGATCATTTTAGAAAGGTGAAACGCAGCCCAAGCATTAAAACAAGTGATGACCGCGACATCTTTGAAGTGTTGAATTTCTCAGAACCAAGCGCCGAAAACCGCATGATACAAATGCAAAGTCATGAGCGTGTTAGAAAAATGATCGATATGCTTCCGCAAGACCAACGTGAAGTGATCATTTTACGCCACTATGCAGACCTAAGCTTTAAAGAAATTGCAGAACTTACAAAATGCAGCATCAATACTGCATTAGGACGTATGCGTTACGGCCTCATCAATATGCGCCGGTTGATGACTGAAAAACAAATAGCATTATAGAATTATTGTACCTCCTTCGAAATAATGTGTAGATTATTTCGCAACCTCTTTAATAAAAAGCCCTCCTAAATGGAGGGTTTTTTATTGGTATCATAATAGTTCCGCTTAAGCGGATTAGCTTGTATAAGTTATTCATTGCGGCTCTTATAAAGCTCATTCACTTTTTTGAGGTGATCAATAAATTCCTCTGCACCTTTAGTGGCATCATACCCGTAACCACCATCGATCAAAAGCTTACCGCTACCATCCACGAAAACATAATTGGGCTGTCCAGATGCCTTGATCAATTGTTGTTGGAGATCCTCATACTTGTCGCCTACGGTTTCAATTTTTGCATTTAATAGTGTAGAAAAATGTTTTTCTTCATCGGGTAGTTCCATATTGTAATCCGTAAATAAAGATGCTACCACAAAATCATTATTCATACGCCGGCCCACTTCTTTATCGATCCATATTTTAGACTCAAACTCCCGGCAATTAACGCACTGGATACCTGTGAAATCAATCATCACCGGCCTATCGAGCGCCTTCGACGCAGCCAGTGCTTCATCATAATCATAATAAATTACAAGGTTGTTATTGATTGCTGCGCCTGGCTCATATTTTTTCAGCTCTGCCACATATTTATTTGGAGGCAATGCCCTGCTGTCGATCGATGCTGTTCTTTGCCCACCCGAATTGACTACCGCATTAAAATCTTGTGTACCCATTGGTGGTACAAAGGCAGAAACTGCTTTAAGTGGCGCACCCCAAAGGCCAGGCACCAGGTACATGGCAAACGATAGTGATAAAATGGCCAGGAACAACCTTGGTACAGACACGAACTCAAGACCGAAATCATTTTTGCGACCCTCACTGTCATGCTTAAATTTGAGTTTGCCTAACAGGTAAAAACCCAATAAAACAAAGATCACGATCCATAAAACGATAAATACTTCCCTGTCTAATATGCGCCAACCTTTATCAAGGTCAGCATTACTTAAAAATTTAAGGGCGAGGGCGAGTTCCAAAAAGCCAAGCACTACTTTCAAAGCATTTTGCCAGCCGCCACTTTTACCCAGCGAATTAAGCAAAGAGGGGAAAAAAGCAAAGATTGCAAATGGAAGCGCCAGGCCAAACCCGAAACCGAACATCCCAATGATGGGTGCTATTTTGCCTGCCGCTGTTGACAATCCCAATAAGGATGCTACGAAGTTACCCGTGCAGCTAAAGGACACAATTACCAGCGTTAACGCCATAAAGAATATACCTGTATAACTATTGGCGCCCGCTTTACTATCGATTTTATTCGACCACGAAGAGGGAAGATTGATTTCGAAAGCACCCAAAAAAGAAGCTCCAAAAATGATAAAGAGCAGGAATAGGAACATATTGAATATCCAGTTAGTCGACAGGTTATTCAACGCATTTTTAGGAAGTATGGTGGCAACAAGTGCACCCACAAGCGTGTAAATAAGAATGATGGAGATAGAATAAACCAGCGCATTTCTCTTTCCCTGGGCCTTGGTTTTGCTGCGCTTGGTAAAAAAGCTGATAGTAATTGGTACCAGCGCATAAACACATGGCGTTAAGAAACCGATCAAGCCGGCCAAAATTCCCGCTGCTAATAATGCCCATAGTGATTTTGATTGCAGGCTTCCGGAACTGTTAGCTACTAATTCACCAGCCGCCTTTTTTTTATATTGAAATTGCATGGATATGGGTTCCTCGCCTGATTCAACGCTTTCGCCTTTCCTATAATAATAATTGATCCTGCCTTTTACACGGATACTATCGCTTTCGGCAAGCTTTATTTTTTGCCGCCATATAACCGAGTCGGTATAAAATTTAATAGTGGCATTGTTGAATGCGGCATCCGGTGCAGCTTTAATGGAACCTGTTTCAATCGTACTATCCCGGAGATATTTTACAATAGCTGAGTCAAAATCAATGCTGGTGTTTATTGCAAGATCATCTGATATTTTCTGCTTGGAGAATAGTTGGACACCGGCAGCAGGAATGGCTTTTATTTTGAGAACGAATTCTCCATTGCCCTTTGTCTCTTTCTCAAAACTAAACTGCACAGGTTGCGAAACCTGTGCAGCTAACTTAAGAGAAAAAAAAGATAAGGATATAATAAAAAGCAGCCTGAATTTTATCATCATTAAAAGTAGCAGTTTAATTCAAAGCAATACTAAATTTTTCGGTGGTCGGAGGCATACAGGTACGGTCGTTACAAATCATTGATTCCACTTCTCCGCTTATGTTTGTTTTGATTTTACCCTTAACAGTAACCACCTGCACAAAATCTGCTTTGCCCTCAAAATATTTTACATCCACTTTGAAATTTTTGTCAAAGTAAGTGATCACTTTTCCCTTTTCGTTTACTTTACCCTGCAACCCGATCAGCGCATTTTTGTTAAATGTAAAAGTTGTTGGTATCGGTCCGCCATCGGGTGTAAGCTGCGAATAAATATGCCAGCCAACGGGAGGTGTTGCTGTTATGTGAACCTCGTATTTGTTACTACCCAAACTTTTAGCAGTATATGCCCATGATATCTTTTGCTGGGCGCTTAATCCACTAACAAATAACAGGAGTACAACCACAACAATTAATTTCTTCATTTTAAATAAATATTTACTGCGAAGTTACAAACACGGGGCCTAAAGCTTTGTAGGCGCTATAACCTGCGGTTCATTTAACATTAGTTTAGCTGAAACAGATGCGCAAAAACCTTTCTGCCATCTTCGTTGCCTAATATGTTACTACAGGCTCTTTCAGGGTGCGGCATCATTCCAAATACATTTCGTTGCTTGTTGCAGATGCCGGCGATATTATGCATGGCGCCATTTGGATTGCTTGCCTGCGTAACGTTGCCATCTGCATCGCAATAACGATAAATGACCTGGCGATGCATTTCCAACTGTTCCAGGGTATCGGTATCTGCGAAGTATCTTCCTTCTCCGTGAGCAACAGGCACCTTTAAACCACAGCCACCTTCTGATGCAGCTTCCCTGATATAAACATTTTTACATACAAATTGTTGATGGCTGTTGCGCAATAAGACACCTGGCAGCAAGCCAGTTTCGCATAATATTTGGAAGCCGTTGCAAATGCCTAAAACTTTTCCGCCGCTGTTTGCAAATTCAACTACGCTTTGCATCATGGGGCTAAATTTTGCAATGGCTCCGCAGCGCAGGTAATCTCCATAACTGAAACCGCCGGGCAGTATTATACAGTCATCTGTGGTAAACTTACCGAGGTCTTTATCCTTGTGCCAAAGCTCAATTACTTCCTGGTTGAGTTCGCTACGCAAGGCTTCGATCACATCCCTGTCGCAATTACTGCCTGGAAAAACAACAACTCCAAATTTCATATTACTATTTGTGATTATTAATAATGGTTAATGATGCCACCAGTGCAACTGTACAAGAGTGCGACGCAACGATGCCGCCAAAAGTACTGCTGCCCGGACAAAAAATAAGAAGCACAAAAGTACAACTCCGTTTTTAATTATCTGCCGAAGTAACTAAAGGCGATCACAAATGCGACCATGGTCCAATGGACGATCAATGGAAACCATTTTTTGGTGGGATACAAAAACCCGGCGCCCATAATGACCGCAATTGGAACAGCGCTCAGGATCCAATAAACAAATGAGCCAGAATCATTGATGAATGGGATGAACAATGCGATTATGAGGTATAAAAATATCAGGTTCCAGCTTTTGCGGGCATGGACCAACTGCCTTCGAAAATTTCGCTGCACATACAATAAGCCTGTAATGACCACGAATAAAATGAGGGTGATAGCTGCGAGCGCCCACCTTGACTCGAAAAAACGTGGCAATGTGATTGCTACGCCGGGAAAATGGTACCCCTGCCATTTATCGGTTAGAAAAACGTAGGCCAGCAAAAAATAATATGGAGCGATGATACCCAGCAAAGCAACCACCCATTCTGAGATTTTAAAAGCCCTTGTGACTAACAGGCCAAAAACAATGAGGGCCGCAAATGCAATTGAGGGAAAGTAAAAAAAGGTGGAGATGCCGATGGCAATACCGATATTGAACAGCGATGTCTTTGCATGCTGATCATTATGCAGCCGGCTCATGCGGGCCCACACCCAAATCAATAAACTATTAATGATCAGCGCTGCTGAAAGCACATTCCATTCTGCAAATAGTGACGTGATGAGCAGGTAAGCCATTGCCGTAAGGTAATTTGCCTTTTGCATGAGACGCTGATCATTTACCAGCCTGTTGAAGTTAATTGCTTGTGTAAATAATAATAAAAAAGTAATAAACGGGTAAATAACCGGCAGACTTTTTCCTATACCAGAAAGCTGCACCAGTAAAGCTTTAAAAAGAAAACCGTCGGTGAGTTTTGGAGTGGGAATTTCGGAGTTGATGAATATCGGCAACTTGAGGAGGAAGCCATACACCAATAGCAGGAAAGTATTATAAGGATTATTGGATTTGAATACACCTGTCACGTAAACGATAAGTTTATAACCATTCCTTTAAAGGTAATGTGGTGAAATATTGATTTATTGCTCTGCAAAAGTGAGCAATATTACTTGCTTTAAAAAATAGATTATGCTGATTTAAAATGATGGTAACCTGATAACATCGTTATCGTGGTTGCTGGTAACTCAACGGGAAATCGTTTGCCTTATTGTGCTTTTACAGAATGGGTATAAGCAGGCATTTTTTTTATTCCGAAATATATGAGGCTAAACAAAGCTGTAAGTAACAAGGTAATTGCCCAGGTACGGTAGTGCTCCAGCGGAGACAAAAATCTTACCCCTATCTCACTAAAAAGCTCAATTGGATTTGAAATAATATCCCAGCTATTCCAGCGAAGGAACCTCCCAAGATACACTCCGAAAGAGCCAAGGAATAGTGCGATTATGACGAGCTTATTTGCGATGCTTTTGCCTATTCTTTTGGTCAAAAATATTTCCACTTTGTACAGGGAAGCAAAGGCCATCATTAGTCCTGTTATGGCACAGGTAAATAACAACACTGCATCGTACCAAACAGGTACGTTCGTTTTTGCGCCGAGGTGTACAAAGTCGGTAATGATGTACAACGCATTGGGGAAAAATAGCAGCCAGCCGAATAGGCATAACCAATTTTTCCATTTAGCCACCTTGTTTTTTGAAAGGTACAGACTGATCTGAAAAGGTATCCAGCCCAGGAATAAATTCCAAAGAAGAAAAATATAACGCAGGCTGGCAGAATAGCAAATCCGGCAAACCATCATACCAATTATAAATGCAATAAACAGAACAAGTAATTTTTGAAAAGCAGGTAAACTATTTATGTTTTTCATTTTAAAAAAGAAATTATTTTGGGTAAAAAAATGACCGTACCGGTAACTATACTGCCGACAGCACTTACGAGTACAGCACCAGCAGTTACATCTTTTACAACTTTGATGACAGGGTTAAATTCTGTTGTGATGACATCACATAAATACTCAAGCGCCGTATTGATCATCTCAAGCATTAGTACCAGCATGCAGCAAAGAACAATAAAAAGCCACTCGGTTGCACTGATGTTGAATAAAAAACCGGCAATGATTACCAACAACATTATCAACAGGTGTATCCGGAAATTGAGCTGCGTAGTAAAGCAATAACGGATACCGCTCCAGGCATAGTAAAAAGATCTGAATACTTTCATAGAAATGATTGAGGTTGCAATAGTATTCAAATTTTTTGGGCTACTATTTAAATGCTTGTTTTTTCTGCGATCCATTTCCACCAGAAACCGGTACAGGTTGCAAATACAAAAAGATTATACAAATCGTCGGATACTGAATGACCATTTCGTACTACCGCTATTGTTACCGGCGCCATAAATAGGATTGCAAAAAAGGTTACTAAATAACCCATCGGATGTATAGGCAGGTATGCCCATCCTGCTTTTTTAAACCATGCTTGTTCCATTGTTTGTAGTTTTGAATGATTAAATAATTACATCTCACGCAAACCCCCTGCAAAGAAAAGTGCCTTAGAATCGTTTACTACAAAGTGTTTCTTGTTATTCTTGAAATTTAATTGAATTTATTTTGAAGCGGATGATGTAACCACCGGTTGTTTCAACTGCTTGCTGACAAACTCATCTGCTGCATTCCAGGAAAGCCATGAATACTCTTCTTGTTGTTCTAAAAATTCCTTCTTACGTTTTTCAAAAAATTCAAGCGGTGTGTAAGAAGAACGGTAAAGAGACTCGCCTTCGCCACCGGGTATCGCTATTGGGTGCTGTAACACCTGGATGTTTTGCTGAAGTAATGGCAAGGTTTTATCTGAAAGCGTGAGCAGGAATTTTACGTCCAGCGCAATCGTTTCTTTCTTCGCCAAATTGTAGCGGGCTATTGTTTCATCCCAATGAATACAGGAACAGAAAACCAGCATGATGATAGCAATCCACGCATTTACTCTTAATAAGTAGTACGCCGTTTTACGTTGATAGATTTTTATGAACACGGTGATCAATCCCGCCAGCACCAACGTAAGAAATATCAATACGCCGATGCGTTTATATGCAAGTCCATCATGAGCGATATAATAATAGTCACGCAGTAAAACAGATATTACGAGTAATGAATTTTGCAGTAGCCAGGCGTATGCCCCGTATCGAAGCCATTTGTTTCGCTTGTAAAAATTGAGGTTTCCCCGAAAGAAAAACAACAGCAACATCATAGCCAATAAAATGGAGAATATCAGCAGGCCAGTGCCTTCATGCACATATTCGCTGAAGTTGATATCGTTGTTGTACTTACTTCCGAACCACACGTAAACAATGTCGATGATATTAATGCCGAGCAGGAGAACGTTTAATAATACAAGACTGATAGTGCCGGTTCTGTTTTCATTTCGAAGCGCCATTATACCACCAGCTACCTTACCCATTAATAAAGTGAGCATATCAAACCAACCAGTTTTCCTCCATGCCAACAGGTCATTCTTCTTCCTGGTTAACCAATCGCTTTTCTTTGCTTCGGCGTCAGAAAACCAGTTAATGCTGCTCTTTAATAATAGGCCACCGGTGATAAAAAGACCAAGCATTAAAAACCCGAAACGCTGCCAGCTAAACCAATCAAAAAAGCGGCTAAAATATTTTTCAATTGCAAGGGAAGTATCATTGACCATTTCCTTGAATACGGAGTTGGCTAAAGAATAGATAAAGAAAAAAGCGCACAATAATAATATGGGAATGATAAGGAACCTGATTGATCTTCGTACACCAGAGAAATTGAGTTTATTGTGTCGGAGTAATTTCAGGTTGGCAAAAATAGAACCGGGCGCAAGTACGTAATTCATAAGGGCCGAACCGGCTGCATACCATACAGAGCGATGGATGTATTGAGTAAAAACGACCACTAACAATAAGGTGGAACAAAAAGCAATTTTGCTTAAAACAGTATTATGAAAGAGGACTGCTGCCAGCGTGATCAGGTGTGCTGCCAGCAGCCATTTCATAACGGGTAAACGAAAGGCCGATGGGTACAGATTAAAGACGGACCAAAGAATAAAGACATCGAAAAAAAGCGAATTAAGTGCCAGCTTCTCGTGCCAGAAAATAATATTGAACAATACAGCGCCTGCTGTAACTAATGTGATCTTTAAAGATGGTTTCATATATTTTAGTTGATTCTTATTTTGTTTTAGGAAAGTGGAAGCAGTACCGATGCGTTAGCTCGCCACCTCATGCTGATTTATTTTGTTGATGAGTAAGCTGACAGGCTGATCCAGGAGACTAAACCATTTCCAATTATTGATCGCTATACTTTGTGCGCCACGATGATATGCATGCCGGAAGTTTTTCCAGTGGTCGGGCATAGTAATCGCTCCATATAATACGGTAGCTATAACAGGAAAAGACAAGTGCCGGTTACCAAGCATGAAGCACTGCAAACAAACCTCCCCTTCATCGGTGGTATCATATTCCAGCAGTATGTGCTTGATATCATGCTTGGCATAATAGGGTAGCAGCTTAAGTTGTTTGCTATCGAGCATTGTAACAAGTTGTTTACCTAGTGTACCAGCGGGCAACTGGTGTAGATCTTCTTTTGTGTAAGGAAATTTTTCTGGTGAACGGATCATTTTTAAAATTGGCAAAGCCATATTATGGGTTAAAAACACCAGTAAATAAGACCGGATCTGTACAATTAGTTTATGCATGGCTGTGTGTAGTTTTATTTTTGTTGATGGATGATATCATAGAGTGATGCATCATGATGGAGGAGATTGCAGCGATCACAATGCACAGAGATAGCAACGGCCTTTCGCTTTTAATTACACCAAACGGGAGAAAATAGGCTACCACTGATGATAATATTGAAACTATAAAACCTGTTTTAAGGAGGGAGCGAAACAGTGTTTGCTCATCCCAGTTTGCAAGCAGCACTATCCACAACACAAATACGGCAGGCATGGAAAAGATCAGTGTAAAAAAAAGGGTGAATCCGAATGCTGATGGGAAATATTTAAATTCGTCTGACAAGAAAAACAGCACGCTGCCCATGAGTAAGGCATTCAGCAGTGCTGTTAGAACCCATACGGTGAAGCTAATAAATATCGATTTAAAGAACATCATATAAAAGCACTTTGTATTTCAAAGTATAGGTGCAAAAAAAATTACTTAGTTGATTTGATCATTTCTTCCAGGGCAGCTAAATGAGCTTTAAAAGCTTTTTCACCCGCTTTTGTTGCTGTGTAGGTGGTATTCGTTTTTCGCCCGATAAATCCTTTCTGCACTTTGATCATTCCCGCTTCCTCCAAAGTTTTTAAATGGCTTGCCAGGTTGCCATCTGTTATGTCGAGTAATTCTTTCAATTCATTAAAGTTTACCTCAGCATTCACCATCAATGCGCTCATGATACCCAGGCGGATACGGCTGTCAAAAATTTTATTTAAGTCCCTGATCGGATTCATGATAATGTGCTAATATACTAATTTGCTAATGTGCCAATGTGCTTCTGCTAATTATTCCTTTCATATTTGTACCACATTAATACTCCGTATATGATATGCAGAATTCCGAAACCCATCGCCCAAAAATATAGTCCAAATCCTATGTACCATAAATTCATAATACCCAATGCCAGTTGGCCGTAGCCAAGATAACGAACTTCGCCCAACGTGTATTTACTTGCATTCACAAGGGCCAACCCGTAGAATATTAAACAACCCGGGGCAATGAGTTCAAACTCTCCCAACTGCATCAACCTGATGAGAAATATGCCTCCAACAAAAAGCGGTATAGTAGTATTCCAAAATAGGCGGACCGTGGCGCTGCCCCACATGGGTATTGCATTTTTTTTGCTGCGCAACCAGGTAAAAAAGAAAGCAGAAATAAAAGCGGCGATAAAGGTCAACGTGGCTATCCATAGCAAGTCGTTCAATAGCTGAACACCGCCGCGGTCAATTAACCCATTAATCGTGCAATCACCTTTTACCCAACAATTAATTTTTGTATTGGCAAACCATGCGCCGGCAAGGGCACATAACCCTGCGGCAATACCACTGAAGCCGCTTAAACTAATAAAACGGCTGCTGCGTTCCATCATTCGCTTGATATGTTGGAGCTCTTCCAGGGATTGTTGATGTTCACTCATAAAAGCACTTTGAAAAACAAAGTAAGGTAATTATGATGAACATTCAAAAAAAATAACTCAACTGCTCATCAACTCGAAAATTAATTTATTTGTAGGGAACAGAGCGCTGCTGAAATATTTATAAGAAGATTACAAATAAATAATACGATAACTTTTTGAGTGATCACTAAATGGGCTTTGTTACAAACCAGGTTATTTTTTTATTGGCAAGTGAAAGTAAAACGTGGAGCCTCTGCCAATTTCACTTTCTACCCATATACTACCTTTCTGTGCTTCAATAATTTCCCTGGATATCGCCAGGCCTAACCCCGAGCCTTTTTCTTTAGAACCAGGGACCTGGAAGTATCTTTCAAAAAGCCGGGGCAAGTACTCTGTCGCAATACCGGGACCGAAATCCTTTACCAGGAATACAATTTTTCCATTTACTACATTGGCTGATAGTTCTATTGTGCTATCATTATAAGAATACTTTATTGCATTGGAAAGAAAGTTGTTTATTACCCAGGTGGTTTTATCTTCATCAGCTTCAATCATTGGCAAGTTATCACCTGAAATATTTTTTAGTAATATCATTTTTTCTTTCGCCGCCGTTGCTACCGTTTGCATGGCATTTTCAATGATCTCCTTTGGAGAAATCAGCTTTAGATTTAATTGTATCCGCCCCGCCTCTACCTGCGACATATTCAATAATTCACTGAGGATTTTCAGCATCCTCAGGTTATCCTGTTTAAGGCTTACAATCAGTTCCTTTTGCTCGTTGCTAAGTTTACCTATCCGCTCATCATCCAGCAATTTTAAACTTAGGTCGGAGGATGCTAATGGTGTTTTTAACTCGTGCGAAATTGTTGCAATGAAGTTCGTTTTTGCTTCATCCAGTTCCTTATAGGATGTTATATTTTTCAATACAATTACTTTGTTCTTCACCTCCCATTGTTCCACCTCAATCATTTCTTTTACAAAGTAATTTTCCCGGTTATCAATTACAATTTTAAATGGAGATGTACTCTCATTCTCAAGCAGGAAACGAAAAAGTTCATTTCTTACCTTCAGGTCTTTTACCTGCAAGCTGATTATATCTTCTTTTTTAAGTCCCAATAATTGCAGTGCCTGCGGATTCGCAAAAAGCACCTGCCCTGAATCATCAATTCCGATACTTGCGTCCTTTAAACTATTGATCACTGCTTCAGCCCGTCTTTTTTCAAACAATAATTTATTGAGGTTACTACTCTCAAAATATTCCAGGCGCTCTGCCATCTCATTGAAGGCATTCGCCAACATTCCAAATTCATCCTTGTTATCGATATGAACGCGGTGTTTATAATTCTTGTTGCTTATCTCCTTTATTGCACTGCTTAAATGGTTAATTGGCCTGGTAACTATAGAAGGGAAATTCAAAATAAATGTAAAGGAGATAATAAACACGATCACTGCAATAGCTATGATCAACGTGAAAGCATCTTCCGCAATTCTTTCTGCTTTCGAATTTTTTCCCTGGATAGCCTGCATATGTAAGTTGAGGATCGATTGGAGTTCGGCTCGCATGTTTTTAATATTCTTACCCGTCGTGTCGCCTTTTTTAAACTGATCAAAATATAGCCGCAACGATTTTGTTGGCTGCAACTCACCTGGTTCTGTCACATTCATTTCCTGCTGTTGCAGTGCTTTTTCAAACTGCCTGAGTGCACCTTCATAATCTATTTCGAAAGTATTTAGCTGTTGCTGCATTGTATGTCCATACGACAGGCTTTCATAGTTCTCATTTAAAATATTTTTGCCTTCAGCCTTTATTTTTGCCATATAATAAATACTTACTCCACCGATTATCAACAATAACAGGAAAAGAAATAAAGTGCCTAACCAGATCTTATTTTTTACGCTTAGTGACATTAGGAAAAGATTACAATATCAACATTGTTTTTAGATAAGGCTTTTATTAATTGATTGAATACACCGGTTTTTAAAATTACCTGGAAAATATTTAAGTGAGGCTTCCCCATGCAGAGTGTGGTAATATTTTTTTCAATGGATGTTTCAATGATTGCTGAAGCAATATTGTATCCTCTTTTCCTGATGACTTCAGCACCCAGTTCAGTGGCGTTTTTAAAATTATTGATCAGGTGCCTTTGAAGCGCCAGGGGAATTTTGTCTGCGGATTCTTTTGGCAATTGTACATACAATACATAC